>NZ_JARAZV010000002.1:0-572877 GCF_033795085.1 Streptomyces sp. AK08-02 | reverse complement strand
AAACTCTCCGTGAATGTTTTCCCGTAATCGGGACGACACCACGAGAGCGGAACAGTCAAGCGGAATAAGCCCGACCGTTCACAGCGTCCTCGCTGTGTTGTGTTACTTCAAAGGAACCTCGCCCCGACCGAACGGCCGGGAACGGGGTATCAACAAACTTGGCGTTGATTTTTGGCACGCTGTTGAGTTCTCAAGGAACGGACGCTTCCTTCGTACTCACCCAAGAGACTCTCTCAGGCTTTCCTCCGGGCAGTTTCCCTTCGGTGTTCCAAACTCTATCAGCGTTTTTCCGTCTCCCTGACCACCGTTCAGCAGGCATGCAGAACGAGATCCTGGAGGGGATCTGACAAGTTGGATGCTGCCGGGCGAGGACATTTGATCTCGTCACTCGGCCTCAAGCAGGAGTGCAACAGTACACGGGCGTTTGGAGCAGGCGCAAATCGATTCTCGGGCGGCCCGGGACGCCAACCGACGTCTCTCACACGGAACCGGCACTTCATATGACATACGCTGCTCAACAGTGTGCCGTCCGGGACAGGCAGCGACGGCCCGTGATGAATCTTCACCCCCGGGAGGCTTCCCTTGACCAGCGTGACGTCCCCTCTAGCAGGGCGTGCCATCGGACTGGCCGCCGTGCCGGATCCGGTCTTCTCCGGAGCCATGGTCGGCCCCGGCACCGCGATCGACCCCGTGCGTGAGCCTTCGGAGGCCGTCGCCCCCGTCGCCGGAGTCATCGTCTCGCTCCACCCGCATGCATTCGTGGTCGTTGACGACGAGGGACACGGTGTACTCACTCACCTCGGTATCGACACCGTGCAGCTCAATGGCGAGGGCTTCGAGTTGCTCGTCAACAAGGGCGACACCGTGACACGTGGTCAGAGCGTGGTGCGCTGGAACCCGGCCGCCGTGGAAGCTGCGGGCAAGTCCCCGGTGTGCCCGATCGTGGCTCTCGAAGCCACGGCCGATTCCCTCTCCGGGCTCGTGGAAGGCGGCGCCGTGAAGGCGGGAGACACCCTCTTCGGTTGGCAGTGACGTCAGCGACGTTCCACGACGGCGAACAGGAAGACCACCGCGGTGGCGGGACCCGCCGCACTATCGGAGACGGTGAGATGGAGACAACGCTGCGAGGCGTCGGCGTGAGCCACGGGGTGGCGATCGGCGAGGTTCGACACATGGGGACGGCGGTACTCGAACCGCCTGCCAAGCAGATTCCGGCGGAGGATGCGGAACGCGAACAGGGACGCGCGCGCCAGGCCGTGGACGCCGTCGCGGCGGACCTCAACGCGCGCGGCAACCTGGCGGGCGGCGAAGCCCAGGCGGTGCTCGAGGCGCAGGCCATGATGGCCCAGGATCCCGAGCTCATGGCGGATGTGGACCGGCGCATCGCGGTCGGCAGTACGGCCGAGCGAGGTGTGTACGACGCGTTCGCCGCATACCGCGCTCTACTGGCGGGTGCCGGCGAGTACCTGGCCGGTCGCGTGGCCGACCTCGACGACGTGCGGAATCGTATCGTCGCCCGGCTGCTCGGGGTTCCCATGCCCGGTGTCCCCGACAGCGACGAGCCGTACGTCCTTATAGCCCGTGACCTCGCTCCCGCCGACACCGCACTGCTGGACCCGACTTTGGTACTCGGCTTCGTCACCGAGGAAGGCGGGCCGACCAGCCACAGCGCGATCCTGGCCAGGGCCTTGGGCGTTCCCGCGGTGGTGGCGTTGCCCGGCGCGGGTGAGCTCGCCGAGGGCACCGTGATCGCGGTGGACGGCAGCACGGGTGAGATCTTCGTGGAACCCGGTGAGGATCGGAAAGCGCGGTTGCGGGCGGCGGCGGCCCAGCGCAAGGCGGCGCTTGCGGCCTCGACCGGGCCGGGCTCCACGTCCGACGGCCACATGGTGCCGCTGCTGGCGAACGTCGGGGGGCCTGCGGACGTGCCGGCCGCCATCGAGGCCGGGGCCGAGGGTGTCGGACTCTTCCGTACCGAGTTCCTTTTTCTCGACGACAGCAAGAACGCGCCGTCCGAGGCGAAGCAGATCGAGGCGTACCGGCAGGTTCTTGAGGCATTTCCCGAGGGGCGCGTCGTCGTACGCGTGCTCGACGCGGGCGCGGACAAGCCGCTGGACTTTCTGACACCGGCCGACGAGCCCAATCCGGCTCTCGGTGTGCGCGGTCTTCGGACCTTGCTCGATCACCCCGATGTGCTGCGGACGCAGCTGACGGCGCTTGCCAAGGCCGCGGAGGGACTGCCTGTCCACCTTGAGGTCATGGCTCCCATGGTCGCGGATCGTGCCGACGCCAAGGCGTTCGCGGACGCGTGCCGTGCGGCCGGGCTGCGGGCGAAGTTCGGCGCCATGGTGGAGATCCCGTCCGCCGCTCTGCGGGCGCGCTCCATCCTGCAGGAGGTCGAGTTCCTTTCTCTGGGAACCAACGACCTCGCGCAGTACACCTTCGCCGCGGACCGTCAGGTGGGTGCGGTTTCTCGCTTGCAGGATCCGTGGCAGCCCGCCCTGCTCGACCTCGTCGCGCTGTCCGCCGAGGCGGCCAGGGCCGAGGGCAAGAGCTGTGGAGTCTGTGGTGAGGCAGCGGCGGATCCGGTGCTCGCGTGCGTGCTGATCGGTCTGGGCGTCACCTCTCTTTCCATGGGGGCGGCTTCGATTCCGTATGTGCGGGCGTCGTTGGCCAAGTACACGCTGGCTCAGTGTGAGCGGGCCGCCGCGGCGGCCCGTGCTGTGGACAGCGCCGACGAAGCTCGCGACGCCGCTCAAGCGGTGCTGTCGGGCGAGTAGAGGGCCGGTCTGCCCGCCTCTTCCGTCAGGCGCGCTCGGTGCAGACCGTTCGTCCGGCGAGGGGCGCCCCACTTCGGGCGTCCCTCGCCTGTTCTCGTTTCAGTGAGCGTGTCCTGTCGTGGGCTTCCCTTCTGCGAGGTCGGGGGGTGTGCAGTAGTCGACGTCCGATTCCGGGGAGATGAGATCGCCCGATTCGGCGTCGGTGCAGTAGGCGTCGAAGACCTCTCCGGCGGTGAGCGGCTCGACGCCGTCGGCGCGCAGGCGCCAGCCGTAGATGCGATCGCTGTCGCCGGGGGCTGTGGTGCGCATGACGAGGCCGCCGGGGCTCTGCGTGGCCAGTCCGAGCGCCAGGACCGTCGTGAATTCGAGGGCTTCGGCCTCGTCGAGTTCTGTGGCGCCCTCGCTGTCGTCGTCGGCGTGCAGGACGGCGATCAGTGTTTCGACTGGCGTCGTGACACTGCAGACGAGATGCCTGTTTCCTTGTGGAGCGGTGTCGATGATGCGGACGAGGAGGCTCGAAGCCCGGGCGAAGGCCGCACGTCCGATGTCCTCACCGCAGGACGTGCAGGCGCCGATACGCGCCAGGAGTGTCGCGGCGTACTCCCAGGTCGCCTGGCGGACGGCCTCGTCGACCAGGTCCGGGAGCAGTTCGGCCAGGGGCCGGCCGTCGTACGGAACGGTCGGGCCCGTGGTCGCGAGTTCCGCTGTGAAGCGGGTGCGGCTGGTCGGAGCGTCCGGGTCGAGGCCGGTGGTGGAGCAGAATTCGGCGTACTCCTCCGGGTCGAAGAGCGCGACCGTGGTGTGGTTGCCCTGGGCGGCGAGGCTCCTCAGAAGAGCTTCCACCTCCCGGAGGTAGGCCGCGTGGTTGTCGAAGGTGAAGGTGCGGTAGCGCCGCATCGCCCGGAAGTCGTGCTCGTCGGTGAGCAGGCCGATGGTGCCCGCGATTTCGCGGCGCAGAGCGCGCCGCGTGGTCGATTGCCCGGTGTTCGCCATGGTTCCCCCTGTGCGCTGTCGATCAATGCTCACTCACAGTAATCGGAGGCACTGACAAAGCCTTTTGAGTCAGGCGGTCGCGAACGACTCGGTGCTGGATCATGCAGGTCACAGCGATGCCGACGCCAAAGGTGGTCCAACCGAGGGGGCCGGCGGTGATCGCCGCCGTTACGGCCAGTGGTCCGATGCTGCGCTGGACTGCTTGCGCGAGGCCGTGGACACCGAGGTACGCGCCCTGGGCGGCGTCCGAGGCAAGCGCGACGGAGAGTTCCCAGGAGACGGTGGCGTGGAGCATCTCTGCCAGGGTGAAGGCGGCTGCCGAGACGGCGAGGAAGAGTGACGCGGAGGTGGCCGTTCCGGTTGCCGAGAGGGCCATGGTGATGCCGCTCAGGGCGAAGACGGCGGAGAGCGGGAGCAGTAGCGCGCGAGCGGCCTTGGTGGTGGCGCCGAGGCGGGCCAGAGGGACCTGGAGGGCCACCACCATCACGTTGTTGAGAACCATCAGCAGCGGAGCCAGGCCGGCAGGTGCGCTGCCGGTGTGGGCGATCCAGAGGGGCAGGCCGACTTTGAAGACCGCGTCGTCGAGGAAGAGGACGGTCTCGGTCGCGACGTAGGCGAGGTAGGTGCGATCGCGCCAGGGATTCGACGGTCTGTCCGTGGGTGTCGGGTCGGACGACGTGATGACCGTGCGGGAGGGCGAGGGGGGTTCCGCACAGCGGACGGTGAGGATCGCGATGACGACGAACGAGAGGGCGTCGCCGATGAGAAGCCATCGGTACGCCGCGGTGGAGCCGAGGGCCAGGGCCGCGGCGGCGGCGAGTCCACCCAGGGCCCAACCCGCGTTGGCGGCGGTTCGGTTGACCGCCTGGTATCGGACGCGGTCCGGTCCGGCGACGCGGGTGGCGTAGAGCTTCGTGATGACGCTCGACGCTCGGTCTCCGAAGCCGCCGACGGCCGTACACGCGAGGAGCACCACGTAGTGATCGGTCGTGAGCAGGGCGAACGAGGCGAGAGCACGCATCAGCTGGACGGCGACCAGGACGCGGGTGAGCGGGAAGCGGTCGGCGAGGCGGCCGCCCATGGGCGCTCCGGCGATGCCGATGGCTCCCGCCGCGGCGACAAGGACGCCGACCTCCGCGACGGAGAGGCCGGAGACGTAAGTGAAGTACAGGACGGAGACGGATGCCCACAGTCCGCTGCCGATGCGGTCGACGAGGGTGATCAGGAGCATCTTTCGGCCGTCGGACCCTCCTGGCACGCGATCGGTCCAGGCTGCCGCACGGCGCATTGGACGCACGTCCTCTCTTGCCTCAATTTATGTACTGATACATAATCAACAGTGTGGCAACACAATATGGGATCAGTGGTACGACGGCCAAGGGAATTGCCTCGTCCGTCGAAAGAGGTGTGTCCGAGGGGCTGTTGGGGCCCGGCACCGCGCTGCCTCCGGTGCGTCGGCTCGCCGACGGTCTGGGAGTGAGTCCGGGGACGGTCGCGACGGCCTACAAGGAGCTGCGGCGGCGCGGGATCGTGGTCACCCGGGGTCGTGGCGGGACCGTCGTGGCTGCCGCTCCCGCTGTCGCGTCGCGGCGGCCTCCGAGAGTGCCGGACGGACTGCGCGACCTGGCAGGCGGGCATCCCGATCCTGACCTGCTCCCCCGGCTGGTACCGCCTTCACGCCTCTCCCCCGGTGCCCGGTCGCACCGCGCGACGCCCCGGCTGGCGCGCTTGGAACAGGCTGTCCGGGAGTGGCTCGGGCCGGACGGGGTACCCACCGAGCAGGTGGCCTTCGCCCACGGTGCGCTGGATCTGATCGGACGGCTGCTCTCGGTGGAGCTGCGCCCCGGCGATGCCGTGGCCATGGAGGACCCCGGCTACCACCATCTGCTGGATCTGGTGACCGCGCTGGGGTTGCGCAACGTCCCGGTCGCCGTGGACGACGAGGGGCTGCTTCCGGAAGCGCTGAGAGAGGCGCTGCGGGCGGGTGTGCGGGCCGTCGTGTGCAGTCCGCGCGCACAGAATCCCCGCGGTGGGTGCTTCTCGGCGGCGCGCCGGGACGCGCTGGTCGCGGTGCTCCGCGAGGAGCCGGAGGTCCTCGTGGTGGAGAACGATCACGCGTCCGCCGTCGCGGACGCGCCCTTGTACACCCTGACCTCGGGTGGACTGGCCCGTTGGGTGCATGTCCGCACGGTGAGCAAGTTCCTCGGGACCGACCTGCGGTGGGCCGCGGCCGCCTGTGACCCGATCACCCTGGCCCGGCACGACGGACGGATGCTGCTGACCTCCGGCTGGGTCAGCCATCTGCTCCAGGAGACCGTGTACGGGCTGATGACGGACGACGGCACACGCGCGTTGGCCGCGCGGGCACGGGCAACATACTCGCTGCGCCGGAACACCCTTCTGCGGGAGCTCGAACGGCACCGGATCCCGGCCCGGGGAGCGAGCGGGATGAACGTATGGGTACCCGTGCCGGACGAGTCCGCCGTGGTGAACGGACTGCGGTCGTACGGCTGGTGGGTGGCCGCGGGCGCGCGGTTCCGGCTCGTGTCCGGGCCGGCGGTGCGGATCTCGGTGGCTGACCTCCAGCCGGCCGACGCGGCGCGGCTGGCCTCGGACTTCGCCTCTGTACTGGTCGAGTCCGAGGCCACCTACGGCGGTTGACCGCTGGTTCCGTGAGCTGGTCAGCCGCGTTTGCGGGCCAGCTCTTCGTAGAAGTGCAGCAGGTCGAGGTTGTCGATGGAGCCGGGGTTGACCGCCTTCTCCAGGGGGCTTCCCTGGAGAAGGCGCTTCACCGGGACCTCGATGCGTTTGCCGGTGAGGGTGTGCGGAACGCCCGGGACCTCGATGACCTCGTCGGGGACGTGGCGCGGCGAGAGGTGTTCGCGGATGGTTTGTTTGATGCGGGCCAGCAGCGCCTCGTCGAGGACGGCTCCGGGTGTCAGGTGGACGAAGAGGGGCATCCAGTAGCCGCCGTCGGGTTGTTCCACGCCGATGACGAGGGATTCCTTGATCTCGGGGAGCCGTTCGACGACTTCGTAGATGTCGGCCGACCCCATGCGGACGCCCTGACGGTTCAGTGTGGAGTCGGAACGGCCGTGGATGACCACGGAGCCGCGCGAGGTGATGGTGATCCAGTCGCCGTGGCGCCACACTCCGGGATAGGTGTCGAAGTAGCTGTCGTGGTAGCGGCTGCCGTCGGGGTCGTTCCAGAAGTGGATGGGCATGGACGGCATCGGGTTGGTGACCACCAGTTCGCCGACCTCGTCCACGAGGGGGTTGCCGTTCGGGTCCCAGGCCTGGAGGTCGGTACCCAGTCCGGGCGCCTGGAGCTCACCGATGTGCACCGGGAGCGTCGGCACCGCTCCTGCGAAGCAGGAGCACACGTCCGTGCCGCCGCTGACGGAGGCGATCCACAGGGCCGCCCCGTCCTTCACGAACTCGTCGTGCAGCCAGCGGAATCCGTCGGGGGGCAGCGGCGAGCCGGTAGTGGCGACGCACTGCACCTTGGAGAGGTCAAAGTCCCGGGCCGGGTGCACGCCGGCCTTGCGGCAGGCCATGACGTACGCGGCCGAGGTACCGAAGAGGGTCGCCCCCGTCCGTTCCGCGATGCGCCACTGCGCGCCTGTGTCGGGATAGCCGGGGCTGCCGTCGTAGAGGACGATCGTGGAGCCCGTCAGGAGGCCGGAGACGAGGAAGTTCCACATCATCCAGCCGGTGGACGTGTACCAGAAGAAGCGGTCCTCGGGCCCTAGGTCGCAGTGCAGGCCGAGTTGTTTGAGGTGTTCGACGAGGATGCCTCCCTGGGACTGGACGATCGCCTTGGGGAGGCCGGTCGTACCCGAGGAGTAGAGCACCCACAAGGGGTGGTCGAAGGCGACCTGGTCGTAGACGGGGGCAACATCCGCGGAGGTGAGGGCGGACCATTCCAGGGCGCCCTCGGGAGGCTCGGTGCCCAGCAGCGGGATGTGGACGACGGCGCGCAGGGTGGGCAGTTCGCGGCGGAGTTCGGCGACCGTGTCACGGCGGTCGTGCTCCTTGCCGCCGTAGCGGTAGCCGTCGACGGTGAACAACACGACCGGTTCGACCTGCTGGAAGCGGTCGAGAACGCTGCGGGCGCCGAAGTCGGGGGCACAGGACGTCCATACGCCGCCCACGGCGGCCGTGGCGAGCAGGGCGACCACGGCTTGGGGAACGTTCGGGAGGTAGCCGCTCACGCGGTCTCCCGGGCGCACGCCGAGCACACGGAGCTCGGCGGCGAGGGAGCCGACCTGGCGACGCAGTTCGGACCAGGTCACCGGGCGGGGTTCGTGGGTCTCGTCGACGTACAGGAGGGCCGGTTCGTCCGCGCGGGTGTCGGCCGCGCGCAGGGCGTGCTCGGCGTAGTTGAGTGTCGCCCCGGGGAACCACTGCGCGCCGGGCATAGTGCGATCGCCGAGCACGCGCGCGTAGGGCGTCGAAAAGCGCACGTCGAACCACTCGGTGACGGCTTGCCAGAACGTGTCGAGCCGGTCCACGGACCAACGGTGCAGTGCTGGGTAACCGCCGTCGGCGGGGGCTCCGTGGTGCTCGGCCGCCCACGCCTGGAACTCGGTGATCCGGGCCCGGGCGATGCGTTCTCGGTCCGGCTGCCACAGGGGCGCGGGGTTCGTGGTGGACATGGGGCGGCTCCCGGACTGTGCTCCTGACACGACTGACACGGACCATGCCATCTGATCGACTCCGGCACCAGGGTGCGCCGCGCGGGGGCCGTGTCGTGAAGATGAAGATGTGGTCCCTACCAGGGTGAACGGCTGCTGAACAGTGCGTCCATCGGGGGAAGTCAGTGGCAGGCTGAGCAGTATGGAAGGTCGTGACCTGGTGCGTTCGGTGAAGGCGGTCGGTTCGGCGGGGGCTGCCCAGGGGCTGCGCACCGTTCGGGCCGCCTGGCGCAGAAGGCGTGTCGACGCCGCCGGGTTGCCGCCGCGGGGCGCCGAGCGCGCGCGGGTGCCCGGGCCCGTACGGGAGGTGGAGCCGGGTCCGGGTGGCGGTGTGGTCCGGTTCGCGAGGTCCGAGCTGCGGATCATGGTCGCCGTCAACGGGGCGGTCTTCTGGGGCTGGGACGGTGCCGGTCCCGAGCCGTCGTACGCACTCGCCGATCGCTGCCCCGATCCCGATCCCCGGGCCTCGCTGGAGCCGGACACGGAGGGTGGCTGGCGGGTCGTGGCCGAGCGGGTGACGGTCGTGGTCTCCCGGCACGGCGGGGTGGAAGTGCTGACCCCCGGAGGGGTGAGCCTGCGACGAGAGCTTCCGCCTCGGTGGTGGGATCCCGTGGGCGGCGGTGGGAGCCGCTGGACGCAGCGCTCCGAAGTGGCCGCGGACGCACGGTTCTTCGGGCTCGGCGGGCGCGCCTCGGGACCCCGGTTGCGCGAGGGGACGTACCGCCTGTGGAACACGGATCCCGGTCGCGCCTTCCGTCCTGACGAGGATCCGCTGTACATCACCATGCCGGTGCAGTTGGTGGTGGCCGACGCCTCGACCCATCTGGTGTTCCATGACACCTCCTGGGACGGCACGGTGACACTGCGGGAGGGTGAGGAAGGGGCGGGTTCGGGGCACGACCGGACCGGAACGTGCGAACTGCGGTTGGACGGCGGGCCGCTGCGCTGCTGGATGATGGTGGGCACCCCCGCGCGCGTGCTGCACACCTGGGCCACCCTCACGGGGGCGCCCGCGCTGCCCCCCGCGTGGGCTCTGGGCCATCATCACGCGTACCGGGGCGTCGGCGGTGAGCAGGAGGTGCGGCGGATCGTCACGGGCTGCCAGGAGCACGATCTTCCGCTCGACGCCGTCCATCTCGGCATCGGCCACTTCGACGAGCACCAGGTGTTCACGGTCGACCAGGAGCAGTTTCCCAAGCTGCCTGCCCTGGCCGAGGATCTGCGGCGCGACGGCACACGCCTGGTGTCGATGGTCGACCCGGCGGTCAGGGCCGAGCCGGGCAACGCGGTGTACGACAGCGGGAGCGCGGAGGACGTGTTCGTACAGGACGCGTCGGGACAGCTGGTGCGGGGAGTCGCGTGGCCCGGGGAGTCGGTCTATCCCGATTTCACGCACGCGCGTGTGCGTGCCTGGTGGGGGCGAATGTACGAGGAGCGGCTCGGGCAGGGGTTCGCCGGTTTCTGGCACGACATGAACGAGCCGACGTCGTTCACCGCGTTCGGAGAATCGACCCTGCCCCGCTCGGCCCGCCACGCGCTGGAGGGACATGGCGGCGACCATCGTGAGGCGCACAACGTGTACGCCCTGTGCATGGCCCAGGCCGCCTACGAGGGGCTCCGCGAACTCGCCCCCGAGGAGCGGCCCTTCATACTCTCCCGCTCCGGGTGGGCGGGTATGCAGCGCTACGGCGGAGCGTGGTCCGCGGGCGTGGCGGCGGGCTGGCCGGGGCTGCGCTCGTCGCTGTCGCTGGTCATGGGCCTCGGGCTGTGCGGGGTGCCCCACTCGGGATCCGATGTGGGCGGTTTCGACGGGAGCCCGTCGCCGGAGCTGTATCTGCGGTGGCTGCAACTGGGTGCCTATCTGCCGCTGTTCCGCACTCGCACGAGGCTGCGGGCGGGACGCGGGGCGCCCTGGGAGTTCGGTGCGGACGTCCTCGCCCACGCGCGCGTGGCACTCGGCGAACGTCGGCGACTGCTGCCGTATTTCATGACGTTGGCGCACCTGGCGCGCCGCACGGGGGCGCCAGGTGTTCGGCCGTTGTGGTGGGGGGCGCCCGAGGACCGTGCTCTGCGGGACTGCGAGGACGCCTTCCTGCTGGGTGACTGTCTTCTGGTGGCGCCGGTCCTCGACCCGGGTGCCGTCCGGCGTGCGGTGCGGCTGCCGCCCGGGCGCTGGTACGACACGGCGACGGAACAGGCGTACGAGGGGCCCTGTCAGGTGCTGGTCGACGCCCCCTTGTCGCGCATCCCGGTTCTCGCGCGCGCGGGCGCCGTCGTGCCCGTGCGGGGCGACGACGGCCGTCTGGAGTTGGAGGCGTGGGCGCCCGCCCGGGGACGTACCGGAGGCGGGCTGGTGGTACCGGACGCGGGTGAGGGGTGGGAGGAGCCGGAGATCGAGCGGTACGTCACGCGCTGGGAGGGAGGGCGGGTGCTCGTCCAGCGGGAGGGGGAGGACGGCGTGAGCGAGCAGCCGCCCCACCCCGTGCGTGTACGAGGGCTCCAGGGGCGCTGAGCGGCTCAGTAGCGGCCCTCGAACCAGGCGCGTGCGGCCACCGTGTGCAGCGGGAAGGCGAGCTCCTCCGGCCGGCGCAGAAGGTGCCAGCCGTCCGTCTCGTCCGTGGCGGCGGACTGCGGCAGGTGGTCGGCTGGGCGTTCGGGCAGGACTCCGAAGAGCAGCAGGTGCCCGTCGGGCGAGCTCAGGGCGTCGGCGAGGCGGACGTCGCGGCTCGCGGCCTCGATGCCCGTCTCCTCCCGAAGCTCACGGACCAGGGCCTGCCGCCAGTCCTCACGGTGGTCGACGTACCCGCCGGGCAGGGCCGTGCCTCCGCGCGCGGGGGCGATGGTTCGGGTGATGACGACGAGGGCGGCGCCTTTGGTGTCGTACACGGGCTGGAGTGCCACCGCGACGGGCAGCGGGTTGCGGTAGGCCACGGTGCCGCAGGAGGGGCAGGTTCGGGGCCAGCCGGAGACGCCCTCTCCGTAGGGCGCTCCACAGCTCGAACAGTGGGAGTTCGGCGCGGAGTTGTCGGTTGAAAGTTCATTTACGGACACGCCGCGGACTGTATCCGATCATGTGGACGGGGGCCTTCCGGGGGCACCCCTGGAAGTCGTCGTAGCGGAGGGGACGGCCGGAACCACCCCCGTGGGCCCCGGCCGTCCCCTCCGCTACGACGACGCACACAGGGCCTGTGCGGTTCTGTTCGACGGCTGCCCAATCCGATGTGGTCGTGCCACACTTCTGACGTTCCGTCAGATTCGGCTCTGGAGGGGATGTGGCACACAGCCGTACACCTGTGGTCGCCGGGTGGTTCACGGAGGATGCGGAGGGGTTCCGGCTGCTCGGCACCCGCTGCTCGGCCTGCGCTTCCGTCTTCTTCCCGCGTGAGGACGTGCACTGCCGCAATCCGGGTTGCCCGGGCGGCGAGTTGGCGGAGGTGCCCCTGTCCCGGCGTGGTCGCGTCTGGTCGTACACCGACAGCCGGTACCGGCCTCCGTCACCGTATGTGACCGACCCGGAACTTCCGTGGGAACCGTACGCGTTGATCGCAGTGGAGCTGGAGTCCGAGCGGATGGTGGTGCTGGGACAGGCGGTTCCCGGGGTCACCGTCGCCGATCTGACGGTGGGTATGGAGGTGGAGGTCGTTCCGGGGGTTCTCCACGAGGACGCGGAGACGACCTGGACGACCTGGCACTGGCGGCCGACGGGGGCGATGAAATGACCGGAGAGGTGGCAGTGCTCGGCGTGGGTATGCACCCCTGGGGCAAGTGGGGACGCGGCTTCACAGAGTACGGCTCGGCCGCCGCGCGCGCGGCACTCGTGGACGCGGGCGTCGACTGGCGGGACGTCGACTCGGTCGTCGGTGCGGACACCGTGCGCGGCGGCTATCCCGGCTTCGTGGCGGGGGCGACGTTCGCCAAGGCGCTGGGCTGGCAGGGCGCCCGGGTGACCAGCGTGTACGCGGCGTGCGCGTCCGGGGCGCAGGCGGTCGCCGTCGCGCGTGCGCAGATCCTCGCCGGGCTCGCGGAGGTGGTGCTCGTCGTGGGCGCGGACTCCGCTCCGAAGGGGTTCTTCCGGCCTGCGGGCGGGAACCGGGCCGACGACCCGGACTGGCTGCGGTTCCGGGTCCTGGGGGCGACGAACCCGACGTACTTCGGGCTGTACGCGCGGCGGCGGATGGCGCTGCACGGCGACACCCTGGAGGACTTCGCGCAGGTCAAGGTCAAGAACGCCGCTCTGGGCGCGCTCAACCCGAACGCGCGCTACCGCAAGCGGGTCACCGCCGACGAGGTCGCCGCGTCCGCGGTGGTCGCCGATCCACTTCGGTTGCTCGACATCTGCGCCACCTCCGACGGCGGGGCCGCGCTGGTGCTGACCGGCATGGAGTTCGCGCGTCGGCACGGGGTGGCGGAGCCGGTGCGGATCCGGGCGGTGTCCACGGTGACGCCCCGATACCCCACCACCGTGCTGGATCTGCCGGACATCGCCACGGACTCGGCGGTGACGGTGGAGCCGGCGGACGGGACTTTCCGGTCCTCGATCGCGCAGGCGGCCTACGCGGAAGCGGGCATCGGTCCCGAGGACCTTTCCCTGGCAGAGGTCTACGACCTGTCCACGGCCCTGGAATTGCAGTGGTACGAGGATCTGGGGCTGTGCGGTGAGGGCGAGGCGGCGAAGCTGCTGCGGGAGGGCGCGACGGCTCCGGGCGGGCGGATACCCGTCAACGCCAGCGGCGGCCTCGCCTCCTTCGGGGAGGCCGTACCCGCGCAGGCCATCGCCCAGGTGTGCGAGCTGACCTGGCAACTGCGAGGAGACGCCGGTGACCGGCAGATCGCCGGGGCACGCGTGGGTATCACTGCCAACCAGGGCCTGTTCGGGCACGGTTCGTCGGTGATCGCGGTGCGGTGAGGCACGTTCGTTGTCGCCGCCCACCTTGACGCCCACAGGACGCCGGAGAACACTTCCGGTGTCAGTCGGCCTCGCCGCACATTCTCGGCGTACGCAGACAATGCGCCGTGCGGGACCCGTCCGGATCATGGGCCCTGTCTCCGGGTGCGATGCGGCCACGGCAGCACGCTCGTCTCGGCTGAAGCAGCCATGGGAACGCACTCTGCAAGGTCGGCCGGGGCCGGATCGCCCCGGGCGAGGGCCCAGGAGCCACCATGAGCAATGGGGACATCTTCGTCGGCGAGATCATCGGTACGGCGACTCTCATCCTCTTCGGCACCGGCGTGGTCGCCGCTGTCGTACTGAACCACTCCAAGGCGAAGGACGCCGGCTGGGTCGTCATCACGTTCGGCTGGGGCTTCGGCGTGCTGGCGGGGGCGTACACCGCCGCACCGCTGTCCGGCGGGCATCTCAACCCCGCGGTGACGATGGGGATCGCCGTCGACACCGGGGACTGGGACCAGGTGCCCGTCTACATCGCCGGGCAGCTGGTCGGCGCCCTCCTCGGCGCGGTCCTGTGCTGGCTGGTCTACCTCGCCCAGTTCCAGGCCAACGCCGACGAGGAAACGGCCCAGCCGACGCTCGGGATCTTCTCCACCACGCCCGCGATCCGCAATCCCGTCGCGAACCTCGTGACCGAGATCATCGCGACCATGGGCCTGGTTCTGCCGATCCTCGCGTTCGGTCTGACCAAGGGGCTCGGCGAGTCCGGCACGTCGATCCTGATCGTCTCCTTCCTGGTGGTCGGAATCGGGCTGTCGCTCGGCGGTCCCACCGGGTACGCCATCAACCCGGCCCGTGACCTGGGCCCGCGCATCGCCCACGCGCTGCTCCCGATCCCCAACAAGGGCACCTCGGACTGGAGTTACGCGTGGATCCCGGTGGCGGGGCCGCTGATCGGCGGTGTGCTGGCCGGGTTCGTCTTCAAGGCAGCCTTCTGACGCGCACGCACACCTCTCCGGGGCTGCAGACTTCCGGAGTTTCCCACGAAGGGGACGTCATGACGGACAAGTTCGTCGCCGCGATCGACCAGGGCACCACGTCCAGTCGCTGCATCGTCTTCAACCAGGACGGCGCGATCGTCGCTGTCGACCAACGTGAGCACCGCCAGATCTTTCCCAAGCCCGGGTGGGTGGAACACGACGCCACCGAGATCTGGTCGAAGGTGCAGGCGGTCGTCGCGGGCGCGCTCGCCAAAGCCGGGCTGCGCGCCGACCAGCTCAGCGCGCTCGGCATCACCAACCAGCGCGAGACGACGGTCCTTTGGGACCGTGCCACGGGCAAACCGGTCCACAACGCGATCGTCTGGCAGGACACGCGGACGGCCGCGCTCTGCCACGAACTCGGCGGCGCCGACGGCCAGGACCGTTTCCGCGAGCAGACGGGACTGCCCCTGGCCAGCTACTTCTCCGGCCCCAAGGCGGCCTGGCTGCTGGACAACGTGCCGGGCCTGCGCGCCCGCGCCGAGCGCGGCGAGATCGCCTTCGGCACCATCGACTCCTGGCTGATCTGGAACCTGACGGGCGGCACGGAGGGCGGACGGCACGTCACGGACGTCACCAACGCCGGCCGGACCATGCTGATGGACCTGGAGACCCTCCAATGGGACCCGTCCATCCTGTCGGCGATGAACGTCCCCGAGAAGATCCTCCCCGAGATCAGGTCCTCGTCCGAGGTGTACGGCACGGCGGTGGGCCAGCTCGCGGGCGTCCCCGTGGCCTCCGCTCTCGGCGACCAGCAGGCCGCGGTGTTCGGCCAGGCCTGCTACGACGTGGGGACGGCCAAGAACACGTACGGCACCGGCAGTTTCCTGCTGCTCAACACCGGCAACCGACCCGTCGCCTCGAAGAACGGTCTGCTGACCACGATGGGCTACAAGATCGGCGGCGAGGCTCCCGTCTACTGCCTCGAAGGGTCCATCGCGATCACCGGGGCGCTGGTGCAGTGGTTCCGCGACCAGCTCGGCATCATCCGTACCGCCGACGAGATCGAGACGCTCGCGGCGAGCGTCGACGACAACGGCGGCGCCTACATCGTGCCCGCGTTCTCCGGCCTGTTCGCGCCCTACTGGCGCTCGGACGCGCGCGGGGTGGTCACGGGCCTCACGCGGTACGTCACCAAGGGGCATCTGGCGCGTGCGGTGCTGGAGGCGACGAGCTGGCAGACGCGGGAGGTCGTGGACGCCATGTTCCAGGACTCCGGGGTGAGCATCACGACCCTGAAGGTGGACGGCGGTATGACCAAGAACAACCTGCTGATGCAGCACCAGGCGGACGTCCTCGGGGTGCCGGTCATCCGCCCGAAGGTCTCCGAGACGACCTGCCTGGGAGCGGCGTACGCGGCGGGGCTGGCGACCGGGGTGTGGAACGACCTCGACGAGCTGAAGTCGCACTGGCAGAAGGACGTCGAGTGGACGCCCGCCATGGAGGCGACGGTCCGCGACCGCGAGTACAACAACTGGCGCAAGGCGGTGGAGAAGAGCTTCGGCTGGGAGGACGACGGCCGGGGCTAGCGCCACCGCTCGCCACGCAGGTCCACGCGCGCGTGCCACTGGACCGCGGCCCGTACCCCGGTCGGCGGGGGTACGGGCCGTGCGCGTGCGGGACGGTGCGGAGCCGTCAGGTGGTGACGGCCGCGCGGCGGTCGGCCGCGTACGCCATCGCGTGCTGGACGACTCCGATGAGGACCTCCTTGACCGACTCCCGGTCGCGCGCGTCACACAGCACGAGCGGCACGTTGGGGTCGAGGTCGAGCGCCGCACGGACGGACTGCGACGGGTAACGGGCAGCTCCGTCGAAGCAGTTGACGCCGACCAGGAAGGGTATGGAGCGCCGCTCGAAGTAGTCGACCGCGGCGAAGCTGTCCTCCAGCCGGCGGGTGTCGGCGAGGACGACCGCGCCCAGCGCTCCGGTGGCGAGCTCGTCCCAGAGGAACCAGAAGCGGTCCTGTCCGGGCGTACCGAAGAGGTACAGCACGAGGTCCTCGCGGAGCGTGATGCGGCCGAAGTCCATGGCCACGGTGGTGGTGTGCTTGCCCTCCACCCCTCGGATGTCGTCGACCGGGCGGCCCGCCTCGGTGAGCAGTTCCTCGGTGCGCAGCGGTTTGATCTCGCTGACCGCGCCGACCAGGGTCGTCTTGCCCGCGCCGAATCCACCGGCCACGAGGATCTTGAGCGTGACGGGCTCGACCGGGGGCTTGCCGCGTTCAGAACGCCCGAAGATCATCGGTCTCTTCTCCTGCTTGTTCGGGATCGGTCGGCGGTGGTCCGTGGCCCCCGCCGCCGGGGGGTTTCGATGACGTCATCGGCTCGCTGCACCGGAGACGGCGAACCGCCCCTCTCCGCCGGACCATTGTCCCGCACCGCCGCTGCCGCGCCGCACCGCGAACCGTTCGAGGGGAGTGTCACGTCTCTACCCCGCTTCCGCGCTGCTCAGAGCGCTCGGAGGCCGTTGATCACATCGCGCAGAATGTTCTCGTCCACCAGTTCGGCGGGGGGCACGGGACGCGTCACATGAACCATTTCCTCGTCGACGAGGTCCCCGATGAGCACCCGCACCACGCCGATGGGGAGATTGAGTTCGGCGGCGAGTTCGGCAACCGACTGGGGAGCGTCACGACAGAGTTCGACGATGTCCACGTGTTCCGGGGACAGCGTGTGATCCGCTTCCGGGTCGTCGGCGTGCGCCTCCGCGATGACCACCGCGATCAGGTCGAGGCGGTGCTGGGCCGCATGGCTGGTGCGGCCCCGCGTCATGGCGTACGGACGGACGACCGGTCCCGCCTCGTCGTCGAACCAGTGGCTTCTGGGTTGACCGTCTCCGCTCATGTCATCCCACTACCCGCCTGCGGGCAGATCGGTGCGCGGAGCAGCCGCGAGATGCACACCGACACGCTTCACCAGGAGAGTCATCTCGTAGGCGACCTGGCCCACGTCCGAGTCCGCGTCCGACAGCACGGCCAGACAACTGCCGTCCCCGGCCGCCGTCACGAACAGGAACGCGTCGTCGAGTTCGACGACCGTCTGGCGGACGTTGCCGGCGTCGAAGTGACGCCCCACACCCTTGGCGAGGCTGTGGAATCCGGAGGCGACGGCGGCAAGGTGCTCACTGTCCTCCCGGCTGAGGTCCTTGGAGACCCCGGTGGGCAATCCGTCGCCGGAGAGCACCAGCGCTCTGCGGATGCTGGCGACCCGGTCGACGAGGTCGTCGAGAAGCCAGTTGAGCTCCCCCGACGCCTTGTCGCTCGCGGTCTGGCCGGTCGCCTTCGGTGCGGTCATCGACCGTCCCCCTTACTCGTTCCTTGTGCTGTGCCGTCCGTGGCGCCGTCGCCCACGGCGTTCTCCTCACGACCACGCTGCCAACCGCGCTGCAGCGAGGCCATTCGGCTGCGGACCTCGTCGGCGTCACGATCGAGGAGGTCCGCCCCGTCCTGGGTACGTGGGTTCATCCGTTCGGTGCGGCGCTCCGGGCCTTCCCTCAGCTGGGGAGCCAGGTTGGCCTGCCGGACCCGGCGGGGCAGGCCCGCCGGACCGGACTCGGTGGGGTCGGGCGCCGCAGGAGAGCCACCGCGCCGGTCGCGCTGCGGAAGTGCCGGGGCCTGCGGCAACGGGTCGCCGAGCCTGTCGCGGGCCGTCTCCGCTCGCCCGGCGGTGCCACGGGCGGGCAGGTCGGGACGGTCGCCGACGGGTCGGTCGCCGAAGCGCGAGGCAAGGGGTTCCACCGGCTTCCCTCTGCCGTCCCAGGGGCGCCCAGGGGACTCCGCTCGGTCGCCGAAGCCCTCACGCGGGTCGGTTTCCCGGCGGATCGCCGCCTCGCCCCGGCGGCGTGCCGGGAGCGGGGCCAGCTTGTCGGAGTCCGTCGAGCCCGTGCTCTCCACCGGCTGCTCGTCCGACGACGGGTTGCGGCGGGACGACTGCTCGGTGACCGGACGGCCGTGGGAACTGACCAGTTTGGGAGTCCGGCGGCGCGGCAGCTCCAAGGAGTCGCTCAGGTCGCCCGGGACCCCGGTGACCGAGCGTCGTGTACGGGGAAGTACGCCCTGTTCGCTGTCCGCGTCGTCGAAGGAACCGGGAAAGTCGTCGAGGGAGTCCAGGTCGACCGGCGCCTCGAGTTCGACCGGCCCGTCGATGAGCGAGGGGGGCAGGCCGGGGAGGCGCACGGGCGCCGGGGAGAGCGCGGCCCTGCGGCTCCCCTCGAACTCGGCCTCTTTGGAGGGCTGCGCGCGGTCGAGGCGGAAGCCGATGCCGTTGGTGTCCGGGACGTCGTCCGTGAGCAGCGCGTCGGGGACGAAGACAACGGCCGTCGTACCACCGTACGGGGACGGCTGGAGGGAGACCCGGACGTTCTGCCGCTGGGCGAGCCGGCTGACGACGAACAGGCCGAGCCGGTCCGTGTCGGACAGTTCGAACTCGGGTGTCTCGGCGAGCCGCAGGTTGGCGTCGAGAAGTGCTTCCGCGGCCATGCCCAGACCCCGGTCGTGGATCTCCAGGGTGAAGCCGTTGGCGACACGTTCACCCAGAACCTGGATGGCGGTGTGCGGGGGCGAGAACACCGTGGCGTTCTCCAGGAGTTCGGCCACGAGGTGCGTCAGGTCGGCGACGGCAGGTCCGGTGACGGCCATGCGCGGCAGCCTGCGGACCTCGATGCGCTCGTAGTCCTCGACCTCGGCGACGGCCGCGCGGACGACGTCCATCAGCTGGACGGGTTTGCGCCACTGCCGGGAGGGGGCGGCCCCGGAGAGGATCACCAGGCCTTCGGCGTGCCGGCGCATACGGGTGGTCAGGTGGTCGAGGCGGAACAGGTCGGCGAGTTCGTCTGTGTCCTCGGTCCGGCGTTCCATGGTGTCGAGCAGGGTGAGCTGCTTGTGCAGCAGGACCTGGCTTCGCCGCGCGAGGTTGACGAAGACCTCCGAGACTCCGGAGCGGAGTTCGGCCTGTTTGACAGCCGCCTCGACGGCCGCGCGCTGCAGGGTGTTGAGGGCCTGACCGACCTCGCCGATCTCGTTCTTGTCGTACTCGAGGCGCGGGACCTCGGTCTCCACGTCGACCTGCTCGCCGGCCGACAGACGGCGCATCACGCTCGGCAGTCGTACGCCGGACGCCTCGTGGGCCTCAAGGCGCAGTCGGCGCAGGTCGCGGATGAGGGCGCGGCCGATGCGTACGGACAGGAAGAGCGAGAACAGCAGGGCGACCAGTCCGAGGACGCCGGCGACGACGGCCTTGACGATGACACCGGTCACGACCGGGCGGACCCGGTCCTGATAGCGGTCGCCCGACTCGTCGTTGAGCTTGCGCAGTTCGTCGAGGACGTCGCCCGCGGTGGTGTCCCAGCTCTTCGCCGTGACGCCTCTCGGGTGGCCGGACTCGGTGCCGATGGCGGCCTGTTCGGCCACGCGCAGCGGCGCGGTGGAAGCGTTCTTCCAGAACCGGTCGTAGCGTGCGCGGTCGGCCAGCGGGAGCAGCGGCAGGCTGACGTCGTACATGACGGTGCGCTGAGCCACGAGGTCGGAGATGTCGCGGGACTCGTCGCGGGAGAGTCTGCCGACGACCAGGGCCGAGCCGAGCAGGGCGTCCTCGCGGGAGAGCAGTTCGCGGGCGCGAGCGGTGTTGACGAGCGCCCGGGCCTGCTTGTCCATCTCCAGGTTGTCGATGATGTGCAGGTTGGCGAGCAGGACGTAACAGGGGTCGACCAGGCGGTTGTAGAGGTCTAGAGCCTGGGACCGGGTGACGGTGCCCTCCTCGACGCTGCGGCGCAGCGGGCCGATACCGTCGAACGCCTCAAGGACGGCGGTGAGTCGCTCGCCGTCGCTGTCGCTGATCGAGTTGCGCACGTCGGCCTTGTCGGCGTTGGCGCGGATCTTGTCGATGACCCCGTCGGTGGCGGTGCGGCTGCGCCGCAGGGCGGCCAGCGCGTCCGAGGCACGGGGGTCGGCGAGATAGACGAGGGTCTGGCGGCGCTCCTGCTGAAGCACGCGTACGGCGTCCTCCGTGGGGTAGCTGACCTTCTCCACGATCGACGAGACGTTGAACAGCTCGGCCGCCTCACGACCCGTGAGCACTGTGGCGAAGCCCCAGATCGCGGTCAGGGACACCAGCGGCACGAGAAGCAGCGCCACGATCTTCCGGCGGATGGACTTCCCGCGAAAGCGCATGGCCTCCCCCAGCTCGCCCCCGTCGACGCGGGGGTACACATGTGCGTCAATAATCGGCGTGAGCCTACTACTGACCCACAGATAACTCGAAGACCTGTCTGGGTACTGAACTGCCGTGCTCCCGGCGAGACATGGCGAGTTGTCCTGTCATTGCGGGAGATTGCCCACTCGAATCCGGCACCGACCACACAACGGCATCCCTGGGCCAACTTGGCCGTTTGGCTGGATTTTTACGTTTGACGGGAATCTTCGAGACACGCTGATCGTCTTTGTACATGGGCAATGGGTGGTGGAACCGTCTGCAGTTCCGCGTCCCGCGTCCAGACCGCGTAAAACAGCGTTAGCCGGGCAACCACTGGGGAGCCGGTGTCACCGACACCGGGACGGGCGGGGTGCTGGGCGGTGGGGAGTGACACGTGATGGACACGGCGGAACGACGCGAAGCGCTCGGGAGCGACGTGGCGGCGCCTTTGGTGGTGCACGAAGGCGGCAGGAGCATCAGCGCGAGTCGGAAAACGGGCGGCGGTGGCGAACCGTCCACCGCCTCCGGGGAGACCGGGGAACTCCCTTCGTCCGCACGGACGGAGACCCGGCAGGCTTACCGGCCACTGTGGGTGGAGGAGCCCGCGCGTCGGCGCCGTCTGCCGGATCCGGTGCGTACGGCGGCCGTTCGGGCGGTGCTCGTCATCTCGGTCACGCTGATCCAGGCGATGGTGGCCTTCCTGTCCACGCTCGCCGGCTCCTGGCTGGCCTTCCCGATGGTGATCAGCAGCGTGGCCAGCACCGTCGTGGCCACCTGGGCGGTGCTCGACGTATGGGTGACCCGCCAGGTCTGGAACCAGCGCAACGGCGTGGTGTCGATCCCGAGCAGCACGGCGCGGGCGCTGCGACGCGAGCGCCGCAAGGCGCGGCGGCAAGCACGGGTGACCGCCAGGACCCAGGAGCGCATACGCAGGCAGAGCGGCGGGTCCGGGCAGCTGTCGCACTCCTAGCAGGCGCCCGGGCGAGTGGGCCCCGGGTGGGCAGGGCGACAGGGACGCGTCCGGGCCGCGCCGGCCCGGGCCTGTGTGGCGTGCTCGTCGCCATGGAGGCATCCCCCACGCCCGGCGGAGCGAGCCCGCACGAACTAGCGCGGGCGGCCGTACGAGCGTCACGTTCCGCCGGTGTGAGCGCCACAGCCAATAGCTGATCGCCGAAGGCGTCACGAGGCGCCGCCGCGCGACGGTTCGGCCCGCCCTCACCGCTGCCTCCCGCCGCGATCAGCACCGTGCTCGGCAGCACTCCCCCTCGGTTCCGACGTCGTCGGAGTCGAGGACTCCCCTGGCGCGGGATCGAGCTGACTTTCGATTCCCGCCGGCGTGTGCCGCCGCCGACGACATCGCGAGCGCGCCCGAACGGTGGTGTGCTGGTGCCGGACGAAGGGGTCACCAGGGGAACCGCTCCTTTCGGCCATGGCCCGCCGACCTCCCGGCCAGACGTGTCGAAGATCACATTTGGCATGAATCGGCGTCGGCCGGTAAGGCGCCCTCCCGCAAGGGCGCCTTCGATGCGGCGCTGACCAGGAGGAACGAGAACATGCCCGAACTCTTCATCGGCGGTACGTGGAGGTCAGCGCTCGACGAGCGCACCAGGGAGATCCGCTGTCCCGCCGACGGCTCTCTGGTCGGTGTCGTCGACGAGGCGGGCGGCAAGGACACGGTGGAGGCCATCACCGCCGCACGCCGCGCCTTCGACGAGGGCCCCTGGCCCGGTACACCGGCGAGCGAGCGCGGTGACCTGCTGCTGCGCGTCGCCGACCTCATGGTCCGCGACAAGGACGAACTGGCCCGCGCGGAATCCCTCGACACCGGAAAACGCCTGGTGGAGAGCGCCTACGACATCGACGACATCGTCAACTGCTTCCGCTACTTCGGCCGGCTCGCGGCAAGCGAGACCGGGCGGGTCATCGACACCGGCTCGCCGGGCGTGGACAGCCGGGTCGTGTACGAGCCGGTGGGTGTCTGTGCCCTGATCACCCCGTGGAACTATCCGCTCCTCCAGACCGCGTGGAAGGTCGCTCCGGCGCTCGCGGCCGGGAACACCTTCGTCCTCAAGCCGAGCGAGCTGACCCCGCACACCGCGATCCGTCTGATGCGGCTCCTGGAGGAGGCCGGACTGCCCCCGGGCGTGGCCAACCTCGTCCTCGGCGCCGGCCCGGAGGCGGGCGCACCGCTCGGCGACCATCCGGGCGTCGACCTTCTCTCCTTCACGGGCGGACTCCAGACGGGCCGCAGGCTGATGGCCGCCGCGGCCGGCACCGTGAAGAAGGTCGCGCTCGAACTCGGCGGCAAGAACCCCAACATCGTCTTCGCGGACGCCGACTTCGACACCGCCGTCGACATGGCGCTCACCGCGGTGTTCCTGCACTCCGGACAGGTCTGCTCGGCCGGGGCCCGGCTGCTGGTGGAGGACTCGCTGCACGACCGTTTCGTCGACGAGGTCGTCCGGCGGGCCCAGCTGATCCGTCTCGGCGGCCCGTTCGACGAAGAGGCCCAGACCGGCCCGCTGATCTCCGAGGCCCATCGCGCGAAGGTCGAGGCGTATGTCGCCCAGGGCCTGGCCGAGGGCGCGGTCCTGCGCTGCGGCGGGGCGCGTCCCGAGGGGCTCGACGACGGCTTCTACTACCCGCCGACGGTGCTCGACGAGTGCGACGCCCGGATGGCCGTCGTACAGGAGGAGTCGTTCGGGCCGGTGCTCACCGTGGAACGGTTCACGGACGAGGCCGAGGCGGTCCGGCTCGCCAACGACACCGTGTACGGGCTCGCCGGAGGCGTCTTCACCACCGACGAGGCCAAGGCCCAGCGGGTCGCGGCCCGGTTGCGGATCGGCACGGTGTGGATCAACGACTACCACCCGTACGTCCCCCAGGCGGAGTGGGGTGGCTACAAGCAGTCCGGCTTCGGCCGTGAACTCGGCCCCTCGGGACTCGCCGAGTACCGCGAGGCGAAGCACATCTATCGCAACACCGATCCGTCTCCGCAGGGCTGGTTCTCGTAGCGCCACCTGCGCGCCCTTTTCGCGCCCTGTTCGCACCGCCCTTGATCACAGCGCCTCTGATCGCACCGTTCCCCTGGTGCGTGTCCTGAATGTGCGCCCCCACCCTCCACCACCACCGATCCCACCCCTTCATCCCGGCACCCGCAACGAGCCGCTCCCTCCCCTTCCCCGGTCCCCCAGGAGTCCGCTCATGGCACCCACCGAACAACCAACAGGCCCAGGGCACACGGACGACGCCGAACTCGCCGAGTTCGGATACAAGCCCGAACTCAAGCGCACCCTCGGCAACTTCCACACCTTCGCGGCCGGGATCAGTTACATCTCGATCCTGACCGGCACCTTCCAGCTGTTCTACTTCGGCTACGGCAGCGGCGGTCCCGCCTACTGGTGGTCGTGGCCGATGGTGTTCGTCGGCCAGTTCATGGTCGCGCTCTGCTTCGCGGAGCTGGCCGCCCGCTATCCCGTGGCGGGCTCGGTCTACAACTGGTCGAAGAAGATCGGCAATCCGCATCTGGGCTGGCTCGCCGGCTGGATGATGCTGATCGCCTCGATCGTGTCGATCGCCGCGGTGGCGCTCGCCTACCAGCTCACGTTGCCGCAGATCTCCAGCGTGTTCCAGATCGTCGGTGACGGCACCGGCAAGTACGACGTGGCGACCAACGCGGTGATCCTGGCCGGCGTGCTGATCCTGTTCACGACCGTGGTGAACGCCTTCGGCGTCAAGCTGATGGCCACGATCAACACGGCGGGTGTCTTCATCGAGCTCGTCGCCACCGTGGTGCTGATCGTCCTGTTCGCCGTGCACATCACCCGAGGCCCGCAGGTCGTCACCCAGACGAACGGCACGGGCGCGGGCCACGGCGCCGGCTATCTCGGCGCGTTCCTGGTGGCCTCGCTGGCGTCCGCGTACGTCATGTACGGCTTCGACACCGCCGCCTCTCTCGGTGAGGAGTCCCGGGACCCGTCCCGGAACGCGCCCCGCGCCATCATCCGGGCGATCGTCGCCTCCTTCGTCCTCGGCGGCCTGATCCTCCTTCTCGCGCTGATGAGCGTCTCCAGCCTGAAGGGCAAGGAGCTGTCCACGGACGGTCTGCAGTACGTCGTGCTCGACGTGCTCGGGCCGACGGCCGGCAAGGCGATGCTGTGGTGCGTGCTGATCGCGGTCACCGTCTGCGCGCTGGCCGTCCACACGGCGGCGATCCGGCTGGCGTTCGCGATGGCCCGCGACAACAACCTCCCGGCGTCCTCCCTGCTCGCGAAGGTCAGCCCGCGTTTCCAGACACCGGTGCTGCCCGCCGTGATCGTCGGTGTGCTGGCGCTGGCGATCCTGGTGGTCAACATCCGCCAGCCGCAGATCTTCACCGTCGTCACCAGCATCGGCATCATCATGATCTACCTCGCCTATCTGGGCGTGACCGTACCCATGCTGGTGGCACGGCTCCGCGGCAGGTGGCAGCCGGCCGGCGACGGCAAGTTCTCGCTGGGCCGCTGGGGCCTGCCGGTCAACATCGGAGCGGTGATCTGGGGCGGCGCCATGACGACGAACCTGATCTGGCCCCGGGCCTCGGTCTACAACGCCACCGCCCCCTTCCACTGGTACCTCCAGTGGGGCGCCGTGCTGTTCGTCTCGGTCATCGCGGGTGGCGGTTTCGCCTACTACTGGTTCGTCCAGCGGCACCGCACGGGTGTGCTCGCCGGACACCGTCTCGAGGGAACCCCGGCCGCGCCGGCGGCTCCCCTCGCCGCCCCGGCGGCCGACTGAAGGAGGTCGAGCACTGATGGAGCAATCCCCCATGGACCAGTCACTCATGACCACCGACGAGTTCGACTACGTGGTGGTGGGCGGTGGCACCGCCGGCAACGTGGTGGCCGCGCGGCTCTCCGAGGACCCGTCCGTCACCGTGTGCGTACTGGAAGCGGGCCCCAGCGACGTCGGCGACGACGACGTCCTCAGACTCGAACGCTGGATGGGCCTGCTGGAGTCCGGCTACGACTGGGACTACCCGGTCGAACCGCAGGCCAGCGGCAACAGCTTCATGCGGCACGCCCGCGCGAAGGTACTCGGCGGCTGTTCCTCCCACAACTCCTGCATCGCCTTCTGGGCCCCGGCCGAGGATCTCGACGACTGGGCGGCGGCAGGCTGTACGGGCTGGAGCGCGAGCGACCTCTTCCCGCTCTACCGGCGCCTGGAGACCAACGACGCCCCCGGCGACCACCACGGCCGCACCGGCCCGGTGAAGCTCCGTACGGTGAAGAGCGAGGACCCGTGCGGCGCCGCCCTGCTGGAGGCCTGCGCACAGGCGGGCATCCCCACCACGCCCTTCAACAGCGGGAACACCGTGCTCCGCGGGGCCAACTGGTTTCAGATCAACTCCGACGAGAACAACATCCGCCAGTCGTCCTCCGTCGCCTATCTCCACCCTGTCATGGGCAGGCGGCCGAATCTGGAGGTACGGACAGGGGTGCGGGCGAAGCAGCTCGTGCTGGAGGGGCGCCGATGCGTGGGCGCCGAGTACCTCGACCCCGATCTCATCCACACCAGGACCGTACGGGCGCGCCGCGAGGTCATCGTGTCCTGCGGGGCGATCGACACCCCGAAGCTGCTCATGCTGTCCGGTATCGGACCGGCCGAACAGCTGCGCGAAGTCGGCGTCGAGGTGGTCGTGGACTCCGCGGGCGTCGGTGAGAACCTGCAGGACCACCCCGAGGGCGTCATCATGTGGGACGCGAAGCAGCCGATGCCCACGACGTCCAACCAGTGGTGGGAGGCGGGCATCTTCTACGACACCGAACCGGGCCTGGACCGGCCCGACCTGATGTTCCACTACGGCTCGGTGCCGTTCGACATGAACACGGCGCGTTGGGGCTATCCGACCTCGGAGAACGCGTTCTGCCTCACCCCCAACGTGACCCGGGCGAAGTCGCGCGGCACGGTGCGGCTGCGTACCCGCGACTACCGGGACAAGCCGATGGTCGATCCGCGGTACTTCACGCACGAACACGACGCGCGGGTGATGACGTACGGGCTGAAGCTGGCTCGCCGGATCGCCGCCCAGCCGGCGCTGAGCGGCTGGGCGGGGGCGGAGCTGGCCCCCGGGCCGGATGTCCGGACGGACGACGAGCTGCTGGACTACATCCACAAGACCCACAACACCGTCTACCACCCGGCCTGCACGGTGAAGATGGGCGCAGACGACGACGCGTCGGCTCCGCTGGACGCGCGGCTGCGCGTCAAGGGGGTCACCGGGTTGCGGGTTGCTGACGGGTCGGTGATGCCTGATCTGGTGACGGTGAACCCGTGCATCACGACGATGATGATCGGGGAGAAGTGCGCCGACCTTTTGAAGGGTGACGCGTAGGGGTGGTGCGGGCCGTGGGGAACTGCCGCGCCGTTGTGGCTGGTCGCGCAGTTCCCCGCGCCCCTACGGAGTTGCCCCTGAGGGAGTCGACTGTGTCGGGCGTTTGAACATTCTCGTCGCCGTGATTTCGCTGTGCACGGCGTCCCCCTCTCCGGCCGGGGCCTGTTGAGGCAGTCCCGGCCGGAGGTGTTCCTCGACGCTGATGTACTTCAGACCGGCGCGGAGGTCGGCGTCGTTGCGGAGGCGGATGACGAGGGGGAACTCGGCGAGCGCGGTCGTGTCGAACAGGCCGGTGGTGTAGAGGAGTTGGACGCCGAGTGCGTCGGACACGGCTCGCTGGAGCTCCAGCAGGTAGGTCGCGTTGGCTCGCCCGATGGGGTTGTCGAGGAACAGCGTCCCGGCGTGCCGGTGCTTGTCGCGGCCCCGGTCGTTACTGCGGAGCGCCGCCATGGTGCAGTACAGGGCGATGGCCGCGGTGAGCAGCTGACCGCCCGAGAACACGTCGCCCATCTGCCCGACAGGCACACGTTCGGCGCGCAGTACGGCGTCGGGCTTGAGGATCTCGACAGCGATGCCCTTGGGCTGGAGGGCGGCACCGACTCCCCTCAGGAGCAGGGACATTCCGTCCCGGCGCAGGTCGGAGTTCTTCTTCACGGCCGCCCGGGTCGCCTCGTCGACGACCTCGCCGAGCCGCTCCGTGAGTGTCGCCTGGTCGGGCTCCTCGAACCGGATGCGCAGGAACTCCTGCCCGGACCACTCGCCGAGCCCCTCGGGCAGCCGGGACAGCCGCTGCGCGGACCGCAGGGTGGCCAGCGACGACTCCACCAGGCCGCGCAACCGGTCCACGATCGAGTCCCGGTTGCGCTCCAGCTGCGCCAACTCGTCGGTCAGGACCCGGAGTCGGGGTGCGAAGGCGTCGGCCCACTTCTGCGCGTGCTCGGGCAGCGCGGACGCGGGCAGCTCACGGATCTGCTGTCGGGCGGGGGTGCGCACCGCCTCGTACCGTGTGGAGTTGGCATGCCGTACGAGAATGTCGCTCGCCTCGCGCACGGCGGCCTCGGCCGCGGACAGGTCGGCGGCGCAGCCGCGCAGGGAGCGGCGGGCCTCGGCGGCAGACTGCCGTGCTTCCTCCGGGCTGCCGGGGTAGGGCGCCGGGGCTTCCTGTTCATCGTCCGAGGCGTGCTCGCGCAGCAGGTCGCGGAGCATCGCGGCGATCTCGTCGAACCCGGAGGCCGCGTCCTCGGCTGCCCGGTGGGAGCCGAGAAGTTCGGCGTGCGCCTGCCTGGCCCGGGCCAACGCCTCGGTACGGGACGCGAGTTCGGCGGTGGCGGTGCGCAGCAGTGCCTGAGCGTGTTCGGCGTCGCGCGGGACGAGTTCCTCGGCCAGCTCGGTGTGCGCCTCGCCGTCCTCGGGCGCGTGCCGCTCGGCCTCGCCGCGCAGCCGCCCGAGCTGCTCACTGGCCGTGGACACCCGGGTCTCCAGGAGCTGGACGAGTTCCTCGGCCCGCGCGGAGGCGGCCTGCCGGGACGGTCCGTCGGATCCCTCGGGCGCCTGCAGCAACTGCTCGGCGCGCGTTCGCACCTTGTTGCTCAGCCGGTCCAGGTCCGCGCGCGCGGCGCTCTCGTCGCTCTCGGAGCGTGCCTGCTCCGCCCGCAGGTCGGCCCCGACCCCGACCTTCTCGTACAGCTGCGAGGCGGCCCGATAGGCCTCGCGGAGGGCGGGCAGGGACGACTTCGCGGCGTCCTCGTCGGCTTCCGGCAGATCATCGGGGGCGCCGGCGATCTCCGCGCGCTCGGCGCGCAGGGCGCGAGCCGTGCGGCGCGCGTCGTCGGCGGCGCGCTGAACGGCGCGCCGGTCCTCGTCGGCGGACCGGGCACGCTCCAGGCAGACCTGGGCGCGGGCCTCCGACTCGACAGCCTCGTCGGCCAGTTCACGCACCTTGACCTGCCAGCCGGCGCGTTCACGCAAGCGGTACGCCAGGCCGGCGAGCGCGTCGGCGGCGCGCCGGGCCCGCTGGGCGGCCTCCTGCCGCTCCTCCCGGACCCGGGACGCCTCACTCGCCACCTCGTCGGCCTCGGCCCGCACGGTCCGCGCCTCGGCCAGCTCGGCCTCGGCCTCCTCGGCGAAGGCACGCGCGTCGTGCGCGGCTCGGGCCAGCTCGCCGAGCCGCCCGGCCGGACAGCCGGTGCGCCAGGAGGCGAGCCGCGCGCCCAGTTCACGGTCCTTGCCGAGCCGCGCGGCGAGCGTGCGGATCTCCTCCTCCCGCTCACCCGCCCGGGCCCGCAGCGCCTGCCGTTCCTCGTCGGCGGCGTGCTCGTCGTGCATGGCCGGGTTCGGCGGTACGAGGAACACGTCGCCGTCGCCCGGTCCGGGGGCCGGGGTCGGGGCGAGCAGGGCGGCTGCCGTACCGACCGCCACGGCCGACCGGGGCAGCAGGGCCGCGTCGGCGAGGGCCTCGCGGGCACGCGCGTGCGTGCCGGGGTCGGTGATGATGACGCCGTCGACGAGTTCGGGGCGGGCGGCCAGCACGCGCGCGTGGTCGACGGGGTCGACGGCCTGGGCGAGATAGCGCCAGCCGGGCAGTGCGGGAATGCCGTGCTCGCCGAGGAACTCGACGGTCGCCAGCACATCGGGGCCGGCCGGCAGCAGCCCGCCGTCACCGAGCGCGCCGAGGATCCGGGCGTCGTCGGCGGCGGCGGTCCGCAGCTCGAAGAGCTGCCGCTCGGCGGAGGTGACACCGCCGTCGAGGAGTTCATGGAGTTCGTCGGCGAAGCGGTCCAGCTCCTCGGGGGTCAGGTGGCCTTCGCCGGCGGCACGGGGGGAACCCTTCACCGCTGCCCCGGCCGCACCGTCGGACCCGTCCGCGCCGGTGTCGGCGCCGCCCTGGCTCTCGCCCTCGCCCTCACTCGCGCCGTGCTGACGCGGCACCGCGGCCCGTCCCCGCTGACGCGTGCCGCCGACGGACGGCAGGCTCAGCAGGTCGGCGAGCCGTTCCTCCGCCGCCAGGGCCTCGGCGGTGCGCAGCTCGGCCTCGTACGCACGCTCGGCCGCCGTGGCGGCGTCCGCCGCGCGGGCCGCCGTCAGCTCCGCGCGGGACTCGGCGGACGCCGTCTCCCGCGCGTGCTCGGATGCCCGCCCGGACGCTTCACGGGAGGTGTCCCAGGCCTCTACGGCCGCCTTCTCGGCGTCGCTGGCGGCGAGCGCTGCCCGGGCCGGGTCCGCGTCGGGAGCGCTGTCGTCGAGCCAGCCCGCGCGCACCGCCTCGGCGGTCTCCTGCTCCACCTCGCTGAGCCGCTGCCGCAGATGCCCGACCTCGCTGCGGGCGCGCTGTGCCTCGGTGGCCGCGCCGGTCGAGTCCCGGTGGGCGACCTCGCTGATCTCCTGAAGGGCTGCGGACCGCTCCTCCTCCTCGTTGGCCAGCGCCTCCGCGCCCTCCGCGGCCGAGTGCAGCGCCCGTACGAGGTCCACGGCGGCCTTGGCGCGGGCGGCGAGCGCCGGGGCCGCGTCCCGTTCGGCCTCGCGGATCGCGACGGCCACGCGCGCGGAGCGGTCGGCGGCGGCGCGGTGCCGCAGGACGAGCTCGGCGGCCTGCCAGGCGGAGTGCATGGTGCGCGCGTCGGCGAGTTCGCGTTTCTGTGCGGCTGCCGTCTTCTCCGCCGCGGCGAGGGCCAGGGACGCATGCCGGAAGGCGAGTTCGGCGGCGACCAGCGCGCTGCGCTCCCGCCCACCCTCGGAGTGGGTGACGGTGTACGCCGCCGCGGTGACCCGCTGGGCGAGGTCACCGGCCCTGACACGCTCCTGGACGCCCCGCGCGGACAGCCGCCGGGCCAGGGTGCGCGTCCGGCGCTCCGCACCGGTGTGGACGTCCCGCGCGCGGGAACGTGTTTCCGCTGCTTCGACGATGCGGCCGAGCAGGTCCACGGACCCGGCGGTGAAGTCCCGTTCGGCGATCAGTTCGGACCGTCGCCCCAGCTTGTTGCCGAAGCCTCCGACCAGGTCGGCGAGCCCGTCCGTGTCCCGGGTGTCGGTGACCGCGCGCAGCAGCAGGTCGGTGAAGTCGGAGTCCTTCTTGACCGCGAAGAGGCCGGCAGCCTCACCCTCGTCGGCGTTCATCTCCCGCTGGTAGCGGAAGAGTTCGGGGTCGAGACCCAGTTCCCCCAGATGCTCGACCCAGCGGTCGTGGATCTCCTCCCAGTGCACTTCGAGATGCGGATACGCCTTGCCCGCGTCGGTGATCGCGTCCCGGAAGCCCTTCATCGTGCGGCGCCGCCCCTGGGCACCGGAGGCGCCCTCCACCGGCGGCCGTACGGCGGTGGACTCGGCGACGGGCAGGTTGTCGAGGCTCAGCCCCGGACCGGGCCGGAAGGAGTACCAGGCCTCGGCGAACTTCCGCGGGTCGTTGGAGACCTGCCGCCCCCGCCACTCGCTCGCCTTGCCGACCACCACCAGCTCACCGGTGAGCGTGTGCTGCCACTCCAGGACCACATGTCCGCAGTCGTCGGCGAGCAGGAACTTCCGCAGCACACCGGAGCTGGCTCCACCGAGCGTGTTGCGGTGCCCGGGGAGCATCACGGAGAAGATCAGCTTGAGGAGTACGGACTTGCCGCCGCCGTTCTCCAGGAAGAGCACGCCGGCCGGCGCGGGCCGACGCGGGGGTCCCACGGGCTCGTCCTGGAAGAACTCCGCCTGGGTTGGCGCGGGGTCGGGCACCGGCGCACCGACTCCCCGCAGGTCAAGCACGGTGTCGGCGTAGCGCGCACCGGCAGGACCGATGGAGTAGAGGCGGACCCGGGACAGCTCGTACATGGCGGACTCTCGTAGTCGTAAGGGAGTAGTCGGGCTGGGGGTGAAGGCGGTCGGAACGGTGGTCAGGAGTGGTGGAAGGGCAGTCCGGCGTCGGCCACCAGCTCAAGGTCGTCGGTGTCCTCGGCGGGCAGCAGCGTCGGTGTCCCGTCGGTGACCGGCACGACGCCCAGCTCCAGCAGCTCGGCCATGGCCGCGTTGCCCGCCATGTCGCGGACCTGCAGCTGGTAACGAGCCGTTGTCCGGTACGTACCGCCGTTGTCGTCGCCGGTGCGTTGGAGGAAGCCGGAGTCGGTGAGGAAGCCGACGGCCTTGCCGACGATGCCGGTGGTCGAACCGGCCGGTCTCCGCGCGTCCTTGGTGACCCCCGTCGCGCTGCGCCTCATCCAGATCCGCCAGGCGGCTTCGAGTCCCGGGGCGTCACTGACCGGGTCGGTGATCTCGCCCTGTGCCTCGGCCCGCTCCTCCAGCCGCCGACAGGCCTGCCGTACGAAGGCCTCGACGCCGTTGACGGTGACGCGCCCGATGTAGCCGTCGTCGGCGAGGTCCTCGGGCCGCGGAAACGCCATGGCGGCCACGGCGAGGTGGGCGAGCCCGTGCAGAAAACGGTCCGATCCGTCGGCGGAGGTACGACGGGCGTAGTCCCCCATCCGAACGGCGAACACGGAGTCCTCGGCGGCGGTCACCGCCATCCCCGCGCGCGGGGACACCTCCAGCACCACCAGCCCCAGCCCGGCGGCCACGGCGTCGGCGAGCCGGGCGAAGGCCGAGTCCTCGCGGTACCGCCGCAACAGCTCGGCGTACTCCTGGTCCCGGGCGGGCTGCAGCTTGGGCTGCAGCCCGAAGGCGACCAGCCGCGCGGCATCGGCGGCATCGCCAGGAGTGATCACAGCAGCGGCAGCCGGCGTGGCAACAGCCTCCGCCTCACTCCACTCGACCTGCTCGTTCACAGCTGAGGCTCCTCGGGGTTCTGATGATCGGACGGGCGGACAAGCGCCCCTACAGGGGCGCGGGGAACTGCGCGACCAGCCACAACGGGCCCGCAGCCAGGCGACAACATCAGCCCCGTCACGCCGCCTCCGACCTGCCTGCGGCCATCCCCACGGTGTCCAGCAACGCCATCCCCACAATCAGATCCGCACCCCCGAACTCCGGATCGTCCAGCTCCGTCCCGTCATCGACAGCGAACAACAACCTCTCCTCGCCCTGCCGATAAGCCGTCCCGACCGGTGGGCTGGCCGCGTGTACGGCCAACAGCGCCACCAGATAAGGGAGTTCCGCGTCCCGGAGTCGCGCCTCGGCGAGCAGCCCCGACAGCCTCCGAGGCGCGTCCGCGGGCAGGTCCAGCAACTCCATCGCCGCCGCCAGCTGTTCCTCGCTGAAGCGGCTGTCGTCCGGTGTGGCGATCAGATCCGGCTCCGGCATCTCGGCCCCGAGGTGCTCCCGCTCCAGTGGCGGGGTCAGCAGGATGTCCACGAGGTCGCCGACCCGGACCGACACCGGCGTACGAAGCCCCGTCCCGCGCGCGAAGAACGCGTTGGTGACCCGCACCGCCGCCTCCAGGGGCAACGGCAGCACAGGGGCGACCAGATGGCCGTACAGGTCTATCCCCGAGGACGTCATCGGGGTCGCGAAGGCCTGCCGGTCCTGTTCCGCGCGGAACAGGGGTCCCGCTTCGAGGAGGCGGGACTGGAGGAGAGTGTGCCGCCGGATGCAGTCCTTCACGATGTCGACGAGTTCGGCGGCGCGCCGCTTCTGCTCCGGGTCCTCGGACTCGTCACGGGCCTTGCGGATGTTGGTCAGGATCGCGTTCTCGTGGCGGTACCGGTCGGCGACGTGGTCGAGCGCTTCGGCGATCATGTCGGGGACGGTCTGGAGCCAGTCCACCGCGCGCACGTTGCGCCGGGTCGCGTCCAGGGCCCTGCGCAGGATCTCCGAGTACTGCACGGTGCGGTAGCGGGCCTGCTCCGCGGCGAGCTGGGCGTCGGCCAGCCGGCCCCTGCTGATGAGCACCTCCAGCTTGACCTCGGCGGCGATCTGGGCGCTGGTGACATCGGTGTCGAGGGCGCCGACGAGCACGTTGACGGCCTCGTCCGTCGTACGGAGGTAGACGCTGCCGCCGTACCCCGGGACCTCTTCGATCAGCTTGAAGTCGTAGTCACGGCGTACATATGTGCCGTCCGGCGCGAACGTGCCGTACACGGCCCGGAAGCCGCGGTCGACGCTGCCGACGTTGATGAGGTTCTCCAGCACCCAGCGGGCGACGCGCTCGTGTTCGCCGACGGGCCGCCGCGGGGCCTGGGCGGCGATGCGCGGGATGAGGCGGGCGACGATCTGGTCGTGGTCGGCGCCCGTGTCGAAGTCCATGTTCAGGGTGACCAGGTCGATGGCCGCGAGGGCCACCTCCGCCATGCCGTACACCGAGTACTCGCCCGCGAGATTGGCCTTGCGCGCGTCCAGGTCGTGCAGCGGGGCCGTACAGGCGAGCGCGCGCAGGCGCCGCGCCAGTCCCTCGTCGGCGGCCGGGCCCGGAGCGGGGCGCGGCCCCGCGCTGAGCTGGGGCGGAACGCTGTCCGTCGATGCAGGCGAAGTCACGGTGCCCAGACTAGGTCCTCGGTCTGACAACTCCCCAAACGACGCGGATCGCCTCCGGCGGGCGGACAGGGGCCACCGGCCGCCGGTCGTCGGCGGGCCGGCGGGGGCCGGTCGCGCGGTTCCCAGCGCCCCTCAGGCCTCCTCGCCCACCCGGCGCCGGTAGGCGTCCACCACCCGCTCCAGCGAGTCGGCGAGATACACCGCGAGCAGTTCCTCGGCCTCGGCCCTGTTCCCTCGTTCGAGCGCCCGCAGTATCTGCTGGTTGCGGGCGAGATAGGGCTCGTGGAGGCGCCGCGGGTCGTCCACGACGTGGAAGGCGAGGCGCAGTTCGGCGAAGACGCTGCGCATCAGTTCGTCGGTGCGGGCGCTGTCGGCCAGCGCGACGAGTTCGCCGTGGAAGTGGATGTTGGCCGTACCCAGCCTTTTCCAGTCACTGTCGCGTACGGCCCGCTGCCCCTCCTCGACGGCGGCGGCGAGGTTCTCCAGGGCGTACGGCGGCTCTCCGAGACCGCGGACCACGGCGCACTCGACGAGGGCGCGGGTGCGGTAGATGTCCTCGACGTCCTCGACCGCGAGGACGCGCACGAAGACGCCCCTGTTCAGCTCGTGGATCAGCAGGCGTTCATGCGTGAGCAGGCGGAACGCCTCGCGCAGCGTGTTGCGGGAGACCCCGAGGGCCCCGCCGATGCTGTCCTCGGAGAGCCGGGTCCCGGGCGGGAAGTAGCCGTCGGCGATGCGGCTCCTGAGGATGTCCGACACCCGCTCGGCGGTGCTGGTGCGCCCGAGGAGCGCGCGGTCGTCGGCCAGTCCCGTCAACTGCTCTGCCATGCCCGGAATTCAATCGTAGATACGAGAACGAAACAACACAGGTATTGAAGGATCGTTCAACGATCCTCTACCTTGCCGTACAGGCGCCATCGGATCGCACGGCGCCGACTGCTTCGACCGCTCATTCCGTTCGACCGCTCATTCCGGAAGCACCCTCCGTCCCTCATCTGCGAGGTGCACATGAGCACGACCCCTCCACCGCAGGCCCTGCCCGGCGACGTCCACCCCGGAGCGCCCGAAACGGCCGTCGACGACGGCGCGTTCGCCTGGCTGCGGGCACTGGGTCCGCGCGGGCGCCGCGCCTTCGGCGGCGCGTTCGGCGGCTACGCCCTGGACTCGTACGACTACTTCACGCTGCCTCTGAGCATGGTGGCGCTGTCCGCGTACTTCGGCCTGGACAGCGGTCAGACCGGGCTGTTCACCACCGTCACCCTGGTCGTCTCCGCCATAGGCGGCGCCGGCGCGGGTGTGCTCGCGGACCGGATCGGCCGGGTCAGGGCGCTGATGATCACGGTGATCACCTACGCGGTCTTCACCGTCGCCTGCGGTTTCGCGCCCAACTACGAGACGCTGCTGGTGTTCCGCGCCCTCCAGGGCCTCGGGTTCGGCGGCGAATGGGCCGTCGGCGCGATCCTGGTGGCCGAGTACGCGAGCCCGAAGCACCGCGGCCGTACGCTCGGCGCGATCCAGAGTTCCTGGGCCGTGGGCTGGGGCCTGGCAGTGATCGTCTACACCGTGGTCTTCTCGTTCCTCGACGACGACCTGGCCTGGCGCGTGATGTTCTGGACCGGCGCTCTGCCCGCGCTGCTGGTCATCTGGGTACGACGCTCGGTGCACGACGCTCCGCGGGCGGTCGCCGAGCGCGAGGGAAACCCCAAGAAGGGCTCGTTCACGGAGATCTTCCGGCCCGGCACCCCCGAGTCCCCCGGCCTGCTGCGCGTCACGATCTTCGCGGCCCTGCTGTCGACCGGTGTCCAGGGCGGCTACTACACCCTCGCGACCTGGGTCCCCACCTATCTGAAGACGGAACGGGGACTGTCGGTCGTCGGCACCGGCACGTATCTCACGTTCCTGATCTCCGGCGCCTTCATCGGCTATCTGACCGGCGGGTACCTCACCGACCGGATCGGCCGCAGGCGCAACATCTGGCTGTTCGCGGTCCTCTCGGCGCTGTGCATCCTCGCCTACGCGAACATCCCCAACGGCTCCAACACCCTCCTCCTGGTGCTCGGTTTCCCGCTCGGATTCTGTATGTCCGCGATCTTCAGCGGCTTCGGCTCCTATCTGAGCGAGCTGTACCCGACCGCTGTACGGGGCACGGGGCAGGGCTTCACCTACAACACCGGCCGGGCCGTCGGCGCCGTCTTCCCGACCACCGTCGGCTTCCTGGCCGACAGTTGGGGCGTGGGCGGCGCGCTGGTCTTCGGCGCCATCGGATACGGCATCGCCGCCCTGGCCCTGCTCGGGCTGCCGGAGACCCTCGGAAAGGAACTCCAGTGAACCGTACGGAAGACCGCCCCCTGTCCTTCGTCGACGAGCACGCGCACGCGTGGAGCCCGCGATCCGCCCGAGCCAGGTTCCGCGCGGGCCTCACGGGCCCCACGGCGGGCGTCGCGGCCGGCCACACCCAGGTCAACCTGATCTCGGTGCCCGCCGACTGGGCGTACGACATGCTGCTGTTCTGCCAGCGCAACCAGAAGCCCTGCCCGGTCCTGGACGTCACCGACGCCGGCTCCTGGACCACCGTCCTCGCCGAGGGCGCGGACCTGCGCACCGACCTGCCGCGCTACCGGGTCTGGCGGGACGGCGAACTGGTGGAGGAGCCCACGGACGTGCTCGCCCACTGGCGCGACGACCTCGTGACGTTCCTCATCGGGTGCAGTTTCACCTTCGAGTGGGCGCTCGCCGGGGCGGGCGTCCCGATCCGGCACATCGAGCAGGGCCGCAACGTCCCGATGTACGTGACCGACCGTCAGTGCCGTCCCGCCGGGCGGCTGCACGGCCCCATGGTGGTGTCCATGCGCCCGGTGCCGCCGCAGCACCTGGCGGCCGCGATCCGGGAGAGCAGCCTGCTCCCGGCGGTGCACGGCAGCCCCGTACACTGCGGCGATCCGTCCGGGCTCGGCATCGACGACCTCGGCCGTCCGGACTTCGGCGATCCGGTGGACCTCGCGCCGGACGACATCCCGGTGTTCTGGGGCTGCGGGGTGACCCCACAGGCCGCGGTGATGGCGTCCGGACCGCCCTTCGCCATCACGCACGCGCCGGGCCAGATGTTTCTCACCGACACCCGCGACGCGCAGTACCGCGTCGCCTGACCGGAGCGTGACAGGAGTCCGGAAGATGATCGACCTCAACGCCGACCTCGGCGAGGGCTTCGGCCGCTGGCGGCTGACCGACGACGAACAGCTGCTGTCCGTCGTCACCAGCGCCAACGTGGCCTGCGGCTTCCACGCCGGGGACCCACCGACCATGCGGCGGGTGTGCGAACTGGCGGCCGAGCGCGGCGTACGGATCGGCGCCCAGGTCTCCTACCGTGACCTCGCGGGTTTCGGGCGGCGCGCGATGGACGTGCCGCCCGACGAACTGGCGGCCGAAGTGGCGTACCAGATCGGCGCCCTGGAGGTCTTCGCGCGCGCGGCGGGCGCGCGTGTGGCGTACGTCAAGCCGCACGGCGCCCTCTACAACCGGGCCGTGCACGACGAGGAACAGGCCAGGGCGGTGATCGCCGGCGTGCTCCTCGCCGGCCAGGGCCTGCCGGTGCTCGGGCTGCCGGGCTCGCGCCTGCTGTCGCTGGCCGAGGCGGCGGGCCTGCCCGCCGTCCCCGAGGCGTTCGCCGACCGCGCGTACACCGAGGAGGCCACCCTGGTCCCGCGCGGTCAGGACGGGGCCCTGGTGACCGATCCCGAGGCCGTCGTGGCACGCTCCGTGACCCTCGCCCGGACCGGCGTGGTCGCCTCGCGCTCCGGGACACCCCTCGCGATCCGCGCCCGCTCCCTGTGCGTCCACGGCGACACGCCCGGCGCGGTGGACCTGGCCCGCCGGGTCCGCGAGCGCCTTGAGGCCTCGGGTGTCCGCGTGGAGGCCTTCGCATGAGCGGCACGAGCGGCATGAGGGCGTTGCCGGTCGGCGACGACGCGCTGCTGATCGAGGTCTCGTCCGGCGACCGGGCCCAGGCCCTGCACGCGGAACTGCTGCGCCGGCGCGCGGAGGGCACGCTGTCCGTACGGGAGATCGTCCCCGCCGCCCGGACGGTCCTCCTCGACGGCCTCACCGACCCCGCCCGGCTGGCCTCCGAGCTGACCGCCTCCGAGGTACCCCCGACGCTCCCCCGCACCGAGAGGGTCATCGAACTCCCGGTCCGCTACGACGGCCCGGACCTCGCCGACGTCGCCGCCCTCTGGGGCGTGTCCGAGGAAGCGGTGGCGCGCATTCACGCGGGCACCGAGTTCCGCGTCGCCTTCTGCGGCTTCGCGCCCGGCTTCGGCTACCTCACCGGTCTCCCGGCGCGCTACGACGTTCCGCGCCGGGCCACCCCCCGCACGTCCGTCCCGGCCGGCGCCGTCGGACTGGCGGGCCCGTACACGGGCGTGTACCCGCGTGCGTCACCGGGTGGCTGGCAGCTGATCGGTACGACGGACGCGGTCCTGTGGGACCACACGCGCGTGCCGGCCGCACTGCTGTCGCCGGGTACCAGCGTCCGTTTCATCCCGGTGGGCCGCCGATGACGGATCGTGCGCTCTTCGTCGTACGCGCCGGGGCGCTGACCACCGTTCAGGACCTCGGGCGTCCCGGTCACGCCCATCTCGGGGTGCCCCGCTCCGGGGCCCTGGACCCGCCCACGGCCGCGCTCGTCAACCGGCTGGTCGGCAACCCGTCCAAGGCGGCCGTCCTGGAGACCACCCTCAACGGCTGCACCCTGCGCCCCCGTTGTGCGGTCACCGTGGCGGTGGGCGGCGCCCCCTGTCCGGTCACGGTGGACGGCCGCCCCGCGGCCTGGGGCGCCCCGGTGCGGGTGCCCGCCGGCGCGCTGCTGGACATCGGGACAGCTCTGTCCGGGGTACGGGCCTACGTGGCCGTCTCCGGCGGAGTCGCCGTCGAGCGGGTGCTCGGCAGCCGCTCGACCGACCTGTTGTCCGGTCTGGGTCCGCCGCCCCTGACGGACGGCGCGGTGCTGCCCCTGGGGCCGGTGATCGGCGGGCACGCGCGCGTGGACGTCGTTCCGCAGCCCGCGCCCCCGGCCGAACTCGTGTTCAGGGTGACCGTCGGGCCACGCGACGACTGGTTCACGCCGGGGGCACTACGGGCCTTCGCCACCTCCACCTACCGGGTGTCCTCCGCGAGCAACCGCATCGGGCTGCGCACGGAAGGGCCCGCCCTGGAGCGGGCCGTTTCCGGTGAACTCCCCAGTGAGGGCATGGTCCTCGGCGCGGTCCAGGTACCCCCGGACGGCAGACCGGTGGTGTTTCTCGCCGACCATCCGACCACCGGCGGCTATCCGGTGATCGCCGTCGTACGCACCGCCGACCTGCCGGCCGCCGCTCAGGCGGCGCCGGGCACGCCGGTCAGGTTCGTGCCCGTACGCCGACGCTGAGCCGCCCCTACGCCACCTCCGGTTCCGCCCGGTGCTCCGCCACCGACAGGGCCGCCAGGGCCGCCGCCACGGCGTGGGAGGCACCCAGGTCGAGGCGGGCGCTGGTACCGCGCGCACGGTGGCGGACCTCCTGGGCGGCGAGCCGGAGGAGTTGCGGCAGCAGGTCGGTGCACCGCCGTGCCACCCAGCCCGTCCCCGCGGTGGCCAGCCAGCGCAGGTTCGCCGACCGGGTGGGCGCGGGTTGTCCCGGCGCGGCCGAGGGACCCGCACCGCCCGTGACGCCCGCCTCCGTGAGCAGCGCGTGGAAGCGGACCGCGAGCTGCCGGTGCCCCTGCTCGCCGGGGTGCAGCCGGTCCGCGCTCCACATCTCGCGCCCGCTGAGCCACTCGCCCTCGGCCGCGTGCACATGAACCGCCCCGTAGCGCTCGGAAAGCGCGTGGATGTCGAACGTACAGCGCAGGATGTCGTTCACCGTTCCTGTGGACTGAGCGGAAGTAAGTCCGTTCAGCCGCGCGCCCCGAACGGTCTTGGGCGAACTGGTCCCCGGCGTACTCGACCCCGGGTGGCGACACGCATCCTGTGCGTGGTCCGATCCCGGGAGGCCAGTTCCCTGTGCGACCTGGCCAGGTGGGCACGGCCAGAGGCGACGGGGAGGCCCTGAACCATCCACTGGTGGAGCAGGGGCCCCGCACACTGACGCCGTACCCGGTGTCCCAGATCGCACACTCACGTTAGCCCGATCAGCCCAGGGCACCGCAAGCTCGGAACCCGACCATCACACGATCGAGCTAACTCGGCCTCGTGCGCACTCCTTGCCGAACAGTTCTCAACCTTCGGTCAGCGAGTCGCCGAGCGCCACGAACCGCAGCGGTCTCATCCGACACTCTCCGGGACGACGACCGGCCGTACGGCCGCGTCGCCGACGGACCGCACCACCGCGTCGTGCGCAGCGAGGAACGCCTCGACGGCTGCCGGCCAGCCGAAACACTCCGCACGCGCGCGTGCGGTCTCCCGGCGCTCGCGCTCGGGCCGCCCCAGCAGCAGCCGTACGGCGTCCGCGAAGGCCTCTCCGTCGTCGGCCGCGACCGCCCCGGCGGACCCGATCACCTCGGGCAGCGCGGAGGACGCGCTGACGACCACGGGAGTACCACAGGCCATCGCCTCCAGCGCGGCGAGTCCGAACGTCTCGGCGGGTCCGGGCGCCAGGCACACGTCGGCGGACGCCTGGAGTGCGCCCAGCAGTGCCCGGTCGGCCACGTGCCCGAGGAAGGTGACCGGCAGTCCGCGCTCCCGCGCCCGCTGCTCCAGGCGGGCCCTCAGCGGCCCGTCCCCGGCCACCACCAGCCTCGCCCTCAGCCCGCGCCGCAGCAGCGCCCGCAGGGCGTCCAGGGCCGTACCGGGCCGCTTCTCGACGGACAGTCGGGAGCACATCACCAGGAGCAGTTCGTCGTCGCGCGCGTGCGCGGCCCGCACCGCCGGGTCACGCAGTGACGGATGCCGCCGCACGAGGTCGACGCCCAGGGGAGCCCGTACGACATTGCGAGCCCCGATCCGTACGAACTCCCGCTCGGCGAACTCCGTGGTGCACACCACGCGCGCGTAGGTGTGCACCGTGCGGACGTTGAGGGTGTCGGCGGCGCGCCGGGAGAGGTTCTCCGGCAGGCCCCAGGTGCGCAGGACGCCGTCGGCGGTCTCGTGGGAGACCATCACCGCGGGGACGCGGGCCCGGCGCGCCCACTTGCCGGTCCATCTGAGCGTCGTGCGGTCGGACACCTCCAGGCGGTCCGGCGCGAGTTCCTCCAGGAGGGCGGCGACGCGTCGCTTGTCGGTGAGGACGCGGTAGCCGCCGGTGCCGGGCAGCAGCGGGCCGGGCAGGGTGATCACGCGCCCCTGTTCGGTGTCGCGGTCGCCCGCGCGCTCACCGGGCACGATCAGGACGGGTTCGTGGCCCGCGGCCCGGTAACCGGCGCCCAGTTCGCGCAGCGCGGTGCGCAGCCCGCCCGAGGACGGGGCGACGAAGTTCGCCAGCCGGACGATACGCAGTGGTCCGCTCGCGCCGCGTGGTGTCTCGCCGTTCATGCGGCCACCGCCGTCCGCGCGCTGAGGATGTCGGCGTAGTGCCCGACGAGTTGGTCGCCGACGGCCGCCCAGGTACGGCCCTCGACCGTCGCCCGGGCGACGGCGCCGTAGGCGGCCCGCAGGCCCGGGTCACGGGCCAGGGACCACACCGCGTCCCGGACGGCGGCCGCGTCGCGCGGTGGGACCAGCAGGCCGGTGCGCCCGTGGGCGACCAGGTCCAGCGGTCCTCCGGCGGCGGGCGCGACGACGGGCACACCGCTCGCCATGGCCTCCTGCACCGTCTGGCAGAAGGTCTCGAACGGGCCGGTGTGCGCGAAGACGTCCAGCGAGGCGAAGATCCGGGCGAGTTCGTCGCCGGTCCGGCGGCCGAGGAAGACCGCGCCGGGCAGTTGCTCGCGCAGGGCCGGCTCGCTGGGTCCGTCGCCCACGACGACGACCCGCACGCCGTCCAGCCCGCAGACCCCGGCGAGGAGTTCGACCTGCTTCTCGGGGGCGAGCCGGCCGACGTAGCCGACGATCAGCTCACCATTGGGGGCGAGTTCGCGGCGGATGGCCTCGTCCCGGAGTTCGGGGCGGAAGCGCACGGTGTCCACTCCGCGCTGCCACAGCTTCACCCGGGGCACGCCGTGCGACTCCAGGTCGTGCAGAGCGGCGCTGGAGGGCGCGAGGGTGAGGTCGGCGGAGGCGTGGACGGAGCGGATGCGCCGCCAGGCGGCCGCCTCGCCCGCGTGGACGTACGTGCGGGCGTATCCGGCCAGGTCGGTCTGGTAGACGGCCACGGCGGGGATACCGAGCCGGGCGGCGGCGGCCATGCCGCGTACGCCGAGGACGAAGGGGCTGGCCAGGTGGACGATGTCCGCGCGGTGCTCGGTGATCGCGGCGGCGACGCGTCGGCTGGGGAGGGCGACGCGGACCTGGGGATAGCCCGGGAGCGGGAGGGAGGGGACTCGGACGACGGGGCACGGCGCCGAGGCGTCGGACCCGGCCCCGGCGGCGGTGGCCGGGGCGACGACGAGGGGAACGTGACCGCTGTCGACGAGGTGCCGGGCGGTCTGGAGCGCGCAGTGGGCCACGCCGTTCACATCGGGGGGAAAGGATTCGGTCACGATGACGACACGCATAGGGAGGTTGTCGCCGTACCGGACGTGCTCGCGTCAACGTCGATCTTTCCGGACGGGGAACGTCCCATGAGCGTTGCGCACCGCCCCCTCCTGGGTCGGCGCGCGTCCACACGCTCCTGATCCCCGGGTCATCCCCCGTTCATGTGGCGGGTGGAATCGGGCCCGATACGGCTTCTCACCGCGGTCTGGACCTCGGCCTCCTCGGCGGGGTCCGCGGCGAGTCTGCGCAGTTGGTCGACGACCCTGGCGTCACCGGTCTCGGCGTGCCGGGCGGCGACCTCGCGGGTGGTCTCCTCGCAGTCCCAGAGGCATTCGACGGCGAATCCGGCGGCGAACGAGGGGTCGGTGGCGGCGAGGGCCCGGGCGGCCCGTCCGCGTAGATGGGAGGAGGCGGTCTCGCGGTAGATGTGACGCAGTACGGGGGCGGCGCAGACGATGCCGAGCCGTCCCGTGCCGTCCACCAGGGTCCACAGGGTCGGCGCGTCGGGTCCTTCGCCCCGTACGGCCTCACGCAGTGCGCCGAGGACGAGGTCGCTGTCCCGGGTGGCTCCCAGGCAGGCGAGCATCCGTCCGGCGGCGGCGCCCAGCGGGTCGGGTCGGTGGACCCACCCGCGCGCGCGGTCGACGGCGGCGATACTGCGCATACGTTCGAAGGCGTCGACGGCGGCCTCCACGACAGCCGTCGTGCCGTCGGCCACCGCGCCCTCGACCAGATCGAGGGCATCGGGATCATTGCTGTCCGCGAGATAACGAAGGGCCGTGCAGCGGGCGCCGTCGCCACCGCTGCGGGCCGCCTCCACGATCTGTGGCCGGTCCTCCGGACCTGCCACAGCCGTCAGACAGCGCGCGGCGGGCACGTGCAGGACGGCACCTCGGTCGATGCCCTGCTGGGCCCACTCGAAGACGGCCTGCACGCTCCAGCCCGGGCGGGGCCCGGACGGTCGCATCTGGCGTTGCCAGCGGTCGAAACAGCCGGTCTCCTGGGCGGCACGCACGCGCGTGGAGACCGAGTCGCGCGGATCGTCGGCCCACAGCCGCCAGGGCCGGGGCTCGAAGGCATCCCGCACGACGGCGGCGAGTTCCGCCTCGCCCTCCGGGTCGGTACCGAAGCGGGCCAGCACGGGGGCGGCGAGGGCGCGCAGCCCCGCGTCGTCGTCCCTGAGTGCCAGCTCGTCCAGCGCCCAGGCCCAGCTCGTGCCGGTGGCGGCGTACCTGCGCAGCAGTTCGAGCGCGTCCCGCCTGCCGTAGGAGGCGAGGTGTCCGAGGACCGCGAGGGCGAGCCCGGTGCGTGACTCGTCGGTGTCGAGGACGTCCTCGGCGTCGAAGAGATGGCCCTCGATCTCGTCGAGCTCACCATGGAGGTCGACATAGAGGCGGGCGTAGTAAAGGGAGCGGTTCTCCACCTGCCAGTCGTGGCGGGGGTCGCGGAGCACGCATTGGTTCAGTGCCGCGAGCGCCTCGGCCCGCGGTGCGGTGAGTGCGTGCAGCGTGCCGTCGCCGCGGCCCCTCTGGAGCAGGCCGAGCAGCGTACCGCTGGGCGCTATGACCGGATCGAACATGGGAAACAGCCTCACATCAAGCGTCGACGCAACCGGGATCCTGCTTTACCTGGCCACGTGACAACACGTCGGGGCGCCCGCCGTTTCCTGCTTGCTGTAGACCATCTTCCTCTGCCTCTCGTAGGTGGGCCCATGCGGACCGCATCACGGCCCGCGCGGTGCGGCAACATCTGCCCGGCCATCACGTCCATGAATCACGACGTCATGATGACCCGGCTGTTCAAGCTGCCGCGACCGTATTTCCGGCGGCCCCGTTCCGCCTCCCCCGTTTTCCTTGTCCTGGCTGGTCAGTGCGTACGGCTCAGCGCGCGCCGAACACCTCCAGCAGTTCCGTCTTGCCGAACATCCGGGCGGTGTCGAGAGCCGAGGGCATGCCCGCGGCCGGGTCGGCGCCACTCTCCAGGAGCGCCTCGATCACGTCCTGCGCACCCTTGAAAACAGCGCCGGCGAGCGGCGTCTGACCCCGGTCGTTCACCCGGTCCCCGTCGGCACCGCGCGCGAGGAGCGCCCGGACCGCCTCGGCGTGGCCGTGGTAGGCGGCGAGCATCACCAGGGAGTCGCCACGGTCGTTGGTGAGATCGGCCGGAACGCCCGCGTCGACGTACGCCACGAGTGCCTCGGTCCGCCCCTGCCGCGCCAGATCGAAGATCTTGGTCGCCAGCTCCACGACCTCGGGGTCGGGGGCTTCACTCATCGGCCGGACCGCCTCTCGTTACAACCGTACGGGTGAATCGCCAGAGTACTGGCTTAACAGGCGCAAGACCCGACTCCCGAGCAGCAAAGATCAGCCCGTCCAAATGACACCGAACAGGTACACCAGTGGAGTGAAATACGCCGAAATTCACCCAACTGCACCTTTTATCGTATGGATACATGCTGTGATCCTGGAAGAACTCATGGTGACTGTCCCCACCACACCAGGAGATCCACATGATCCTCTCCATGTCAGGCGTCGTTCTGCTCGGCATCATCGTCTTCCTCTTCTTCAAGAAGGACGGCCTCAAGGGGTCCCACGCCTTCGTCGCCGCGCTGTTCGGCTTCTACCTCGCGAGCACCGCCATCGCACCGAGCATCAAGGCAGGCGGCGAGAGCCTGGCGAGCCTGCTCGGCGGAATCAAGTTCTGACGCCCGTCCCGACCGCACGCACCTCCAGGAGACAGCAGTGGCCCGGCGCCCCCTCCCCCGCATCCTGAGCAACGGCAGCGCACAGATCGCCCGGAGCCGGGATCTGGCCCGGACCGCGGCCGACAGTGCCACGGACGTCCTTCACCCGCTGATCACGATCAGCCGGGGTCTTCGCCGACTGGCTGCGGCCGGGCGGCGCAAGTGGGCGGACACGCCCAAGGACAAGCGTGGGCCACTGCTGTTCCTGGTGGCCTCGGTGGTTCTGGTCGTGGCCCTCGTGCCGTACGGCCCACTGCTCGCCGTCACGTCGGTGATGGCGGCGGCGGCCTGGCACGGCCGCGACCGCGCCCCGGCGGAGCCCGAGGGCCCCGACGAGTCCCAGACCCAGCGACTCCAGTCGTTGTACGACGCGCTGGTCCCCTACTTCACGACCCCCGACGACCCCGCTCCCCTGTACACCCACGGCGGCGACTGGGAGAAGACCTTCCCGGCGTACGAGTTCGACGGCACCGGCCGCGTCTCTCATCTGGTGGTCCGCTACCCGGCGTACTTCACCGACGGCGAGGCCGACTCCCGCGCGCGGATCGAGCAGTTGCTGCACGCCAAGTCGGGCCGTGGCCGCGAGTACCACTTCGCGTGGGACGAGGAGGGCAACGAGCTCACGGTCACCGTGCTGCCGCCGCTGCCCACCGACATCGCCGCGCAGCGCTTCGTCACGTCCCCCGGCGAGACGGTGCTCGGCTTCACGGACCCCACCCAGGTCCAGCGCACGCTCCCCCTCAGTCACGGCGAGGAACGGCGTGACGTCCCGCCGGTCGTCTGGCGCACCGGTCCCCGCTCCACCGAACCGCACCTCCTGGTGATGGGCGAACCGGGCAGCGGCACCACCACACTCCTGCGTTCGATCGCCCTGCAGGCCCTCCAGTACGGCGACGTCCTGATCGTCGACGGCAGTGGCACCGGCGAGTACGCGTGCCTGACCGGCCGGGACGGCGTGCTGGCCGTCGAGTGCGCTCCGACCTCGGCCGTGGCGAGCCTCGAATGGGCCTCCCGGGAAACGGAGCGCCGGCTGATCACGGCCAACCTCGCCCGCCAGGCCGGTGAGCCGCTCCCCGACGACACCCGCCGCCCGCTGTGGCTCCTCCTCGACCGCCCCGGAGCCCTCGCCCATCTGGCCGCCGCCGACGGCCGCCCCGACCCCCAGTCCCTGCTCCAGGTCCCCCTGCGGCACGGCCGGGCGGCGAACGTCACCGTCGTGGTGGCGGAGCAGTTCGACAGCGCGGACACCCTGAGCGACGCCGTACGGCAGCACACGCGCGCGCGTGTCGTACTCGGCGCCGCGTCCTCCACCCAACTGGAAGCGGTCCTGGGCGCGCGCCCGCAGACGACACCGGTTCCGGTCATGGCCCCCGGCCGCGGCTACGCCCGGCTGGGCACGGGTCCGGTCCACCGTCTCCAGGTCCCGGCCACCCCGGACCCCCACGACGACGCGACGAGCGACGCGCAGCGCCAGGCGGTCCTGGAACTGCTCCCCCCGAGAACGGCTCCGGCACTCCTCGTCAAGCAGGAGCAGGAGCAGGAACACGAGCAGGAACAGCAGCAGGAGCCGGTGGCCTGAGGCCGCTCACGCCACGAAGGTCCGGGGGGACTCCGCGCCCCCCGAACCGCCACTCGCCACGATCCGCGCCGCGGCAGCCAGCCGGGCGGCCGCCTCGTCGGCCACCGCTCCTCCCACGGTGAACGGCAACCGCACATACCCCTCGAAGGCCCCGTCGACCCCGAACCGGGGCCCCGAAGGCACCCGTACCCCCACCCGCTCCCCCGCCTCCGCGAGCCGGGACCCCGACAGGCCACCCGTACGGACCCACAACGTGAGCCCGCCCCTGGGCACCGTGAACTCCCAGTCCGGCAGCTCCCGTCGTACCGCCGCGACCAGCGCGTCCCGGTTGTCCCGGGCCTGTTCGCGCCGCATCTCGACAGCCTGCTCCCAACCACCCGTGCTCAGCAACCAGTTGATGGCCAGCTGTTCGAGTACGGGCGTGCCCATGTCCGCATAGGCGCGCGCGGCGACGAGGCTGCGGATCACGTCCGGAGCCGCCCGCACCCAGCCGATGCGCATCCCGGCCCAGAACGCCTTGCTGGCGGAACCCACGGTGATGACCGTGGACCCGGCGGGATCGAAACCGCAGACCGGCCGTGGCATCTCGACGTCCGGGTCCAGCCACAGCTCGGTCATCGTCTCGTCGGCGACGAGCACCGTCCCCGCCGACCGGGCCGCGTCGACGAGCTGTCGCCGCTGGTCCTCGTCGGCGAGCGCGCCGGTGGGGTTGTGGAAGTCGGCCACGACGTACGCGATCCGGGGCGCGGCCTCGCGCAGCACCTGGCGCCAGCGGTCCAGGTCCCAGCCGGCCAGCCCCTCGGCCATCGCGACCGGCACCAGCCGGGCGCCCGCCTCCCGCATGAGCTGCAGGATGTTGGCGTACGAGGGCGACTCGACGGCGATGCGCTCGCCCCGGCCGGAGAACAGATGGCAGATGGCGTCGATGGCGCCCATCGCGCCGGTCGTCACCATGATCTGTTGGGGCATGGTCGGGATCCCGCGCGCGGTGTACCGCTCGGCGATCATCGCGCGCAGCGCGGGCAGTCCGGCCGGGTAGTCGCCGTGCGTGTGCGCGTACGGCGGCAGTTCCTCCAGGGCGCCCTGGACGGCGCGGGTGAGCCAGGGCTCGGGCGCGGGCAGGGCCGCCGTACCGAGGTCGATCACCGAGCCCAGGGCCTCGGGGGGCAGGGGTTCGAGCCCGCGCGCGGGAAGTGGGTTACCGGCAGGTACGGCGGTCCAGCTGCCCGCGCCGCGCCGCGACTCCAGGAAGCCCTCGGCGCGCAGTGCCTCGTAGGCGGCGGCGACCGTGGTACGGCTGACGGAGAGGGAGAGAGCCAGTTCGCGTTCGGCGGGCAGACGGGCGGCGACCGGCACCCGGCCCTCCAGCACCAGCAGACGGATGCCGTCGGCGAGTGAACGGTAGGCGGGCGGACGTCGGGTACCGGGGCCCGCGGGGCGGTCCTGCTGGGAGGTGAGCAGCCGGGCGAGCTGCGCGGTACCCACCGCGGAAGTCCACTGCACCATGCAGATCAGTCCACCTTCCCCGAATTGGCCATGGATGCGATCCCACAGCAAGCCACAGGGTGTCATGTGCCAGGCCACTACCACCACAGGGGGCAGCTCGTGAGTTCGTTGTCAGCGCCGGATCGTGTCGGTCGACGGTTGGTCCAGCTCTACACCGGTCTCGCGCTGTACGGCGCCAGCTCGGCCCTGCTCGTCGAGTCGGGCCTCGGTCTGGAGCCCTGGGGCGTACTGCACCAGGGGCTGGCCGAACTGACCGGGCTGACCATCGGCGTCGTGTCGATCTTCGTGGGCGCGGCCGTGCTGCTCCTCTGGATCCCGCTGCGCCAGCGTCCGGGCCTCGGCACGGTCTCGAACGTCTTCGTCGTCGGCCTCGCCATGGACGGCACGCTGGCCCTGGTCCCCGACGCGCACGCCCTCGCCGCCCGCGTCCCCCTCCTGGTGGCGGGCATCGTCCTGAACGGTGTGGCCACCGGCCTGTACATCGCGGCAAGCTTCGGCCCGGGCCCGCGCGACGGCCTGATGACCGGTCTGCACCGGATCACCGGCCGCTCGATCCGGCTCGTCCGCACGGCGATCGAGGTGGCGGTCGTGGCGACGGGCTTCGCCCTGGGCGGCACGGTGGGTGTCGGCACGGTGCTGTACGCGCTGGCGATCGGACCGCTGGCCCAGCTGTTCCTGCGCTTGTTCGCCGTTCCGGTGGCACCGGCCGGCAGTCCGGTCGTTGCCACCGGTCAACCGGAGGAGGCGATACTGCGACCGTGACGACGCGGATACGCCATCCCTATCTCGACCACCCCGGCCCGATCCCCTTCGCCCACCGGGGCGGGGCGGCGGACGGCCTGGAGAACACCATGTTCCAGTTCCGGCGGGCGGTGGAGGCGGGCTACCGCTATCTGGAGACCGACGTGCACCGCACGGCGGACGGCAGGCTCGTCGCCTTCCACGACTCGACGCTGGACCGGGTGACGGACGGCGGCGGCCGGATCGCGGACCTCCCGTGGTCCGACGTACGCCGCGCCCGCGTCGCGGGCAGCGAGCCGGTGCCCCTCTTCGAAGACCTGCTCGAAGCCTTCCCCGACGCACGCTGGAACGTCGACGTCAAGGCCGAGCCCGCGCTGCGCCCGCTCCTGGACCTGATCGAGCGCACCGGCTGCTGGGACCGCGTCTGCGTCGGCTCCTTCTCCGAGGCGCGTGTGGCGCGCGCCCAGCGGCTCGCCGGTCCGCGCCTGGCAACGTCGTACGGCACCCGGGGGGTACTCAACCTGCGGCTGCGCTCGTGGGGTCTGCCGGTGGCGGTGCGGCGGTCGGCCGTCGCCGCGCAGGTTCCGGAGGCCCAGTCGGGCATTCCGGTGGTCGACCGCAGCTTCGTGCGCACCGCCCACGCGCGCGGGCTGCACGTCCACGTGTGGACGGTCAACGATCCCGATCGCATGCACCGGCTCCTGGACCTGGGAGTCGATGGCATCATGACCGATCACATCGACACGTTGCGCAAGGTTCTGGAGGACCGGGGCACCTGGTTCTGACTCCCCGAGCGCACGACGTTCACGGGGAAAGCGAGGGCACGGGTGGGCATCGAGACCGTGCGGGACGAGGCGTCCGACGAGGCTGCCGGACGCCGTGAGCGGCACGGCTGGTACTTCTACGACTGGGCGTGCTCCGTCTACTCGACGAGCGTCCTCACCGTGTTCCTGGGCCCGTATCTGACGTCGGTCGCCGAGAAGGCGGCCGACGCGGACGGGTTCGTGCACCCGCTGGGCATACCTGTCCGCGCCGGTTCGGTCTTCGCCTACTCGGTGTCCCTGTCGATCATCGTGGCCGTGCTCGTCATGCCCGTGGTGGGCGCTGCCGCCGACCGCACCGGACGCAAGAAGCCGCTCCTGGGCGCCGCCGCCTACGTGGGTGCCACGGCGACGACGGGGATGTTCTTCCTCGGCGGTGACCGCTATCTCCTCGGCGGGCTGCTGCTGATCATCGCCAACGCGGCCCTGTCCGTCTCGATGATGCTCTACAACTCCTTCCTCCCGCAGATCGCCCCGGTCGAGGAACGCGACGCGGTCTCCTCGCGCGGCTGGGCGTTCGGCTACGCGGCGGGTTCACTGGTCCTCGTCGTCAACCTGGTGCTGTACACGGCCCACGACTCCTTCGGCCTATCGGAGGGCATGGCCGTCCGCGTCTGCCTGGCCTCGGCGGGCCTGTGGTGGGGCGCCTTCACCCTCGTGCCGCTGCGCAGGCTCCGCGACCGCCGGGCCGCCCCGGCGGAAACCGCCGGCAAGGAGGCCACCTCCCCGGGGCTGCGGCAGCTGGCGGCGACGGTCCGCGACATGCGCCGCCATCCGCTCACCCTCGCCTTCCTGCTCGCATACCTGGTCTACAACGACGGCATCCAGACCGTGATCTCCCAGGCCTCGGTCTACGGCTCGGAGGAGCTCGGGCTGGGCCAGTCCACCCTCATCGGGGCGGTGCTGCTGGTCCAGGTGCTCGCGGTTGCGGGAGCGCTGGGGATGGGCCGACTGGCCCGCGTGTACGGGGCCAAGCGGACGATTCTCGGCTCGCTGGTGGCGTGGACGGTGACGCTGGCGGCGGGGTACTTCCTGCCGGCCGGTGCCCCCGCGTGGTTCTTCGTGCTGGCCGCCGGGATCGGCCTGGTCCTCGGCGGCAGTCAGGCGTTGTCCCGGTCGCTGTTCTCCCATCTGGTGCCGCCCGGCAAGGAGGCCGAATACTTCTCGGCGTACGAGATGAGCGACCGCGGAATGAGCTGGCTGGGCCCGCTTCTGTTCGGGATCACCTACCAGCTGACCGGCAGTTACCGGGACGCGATCATCTCGCTCGTGGCCTTCTTCGTCATCGGGTTCGTGCTGCTGGCCCGGGTTCCGGTGGGCCGCGCGATCCGCGACGCGGGCAATCCCGTTCCCGAAAGGATTTAGCATCGGCGGCCAAAGAGCGGTAGTGTACGCCGTTGGCCTGCCAGGCGTACCGTTACTGCGCGTCAAAGATGACGAAACGCTGGGTGATATCTGCTTGCAGATGTGACAAACCGGGCGCTGGTGGGTACAACAAGGGGCGGCTACGACGGCGACGCATGACCCGAAACGGGACACGGGACGGGAATCTTTACCGCCGACCGGACGTTGACCGGATGACGACGACAGCGACACCTGTCCTGTGGGCGACAAGCCCGGGAGGCACGATTCATGAGTGAGCGAGCTCTTCGCGGCACACGCCTCGTAGTGACCAGCTATGAGACGGACCGCGGCATCGACCTGGCTCCGCGCCAGGCCGTGGAGTACGCATGCGAGAAGGGCCATCGCTTTGAGATGCCCTTCTCGGTGGAGGCCGAAATTCCGCCGGAGTGGGAGTGCAAGGTCTGCGGGGCCCAGGCACTTCTCGTCGACGGTGACGGCCCTGAGGAGAAGAAGGCCAAGCCCGCGCGTACGCATTGGGACATGCTGATGGAGCGACGCACCCGCGAGGAACTCGAAGAGGTCCTTGAGGAGCGACTGGCTGTACTTCGCTCCGGAGCGATGAACATCGCGGTACATCCGCGGGACAGCCGCAAGTCCGCGTAGTCCCTCCGGGACTGGGTGGCATACAACGCACACGTGACACCGCGGGTGCCGTACGTGAGTCTGGCGTGCGGTGCCTGCGGTTTTGCGTTTTTCAGAAGCTTTCTACCGCGGCCACCGGGACCGGGAGCGGTCACTGCGACGCGACGGGCCCGCGCCTCCTGGCGCGGGCCCGTCGCGTGCGGAGGCGGACGTCAGCCGGTCAGCGGCGGGCGCCGGTCCTCCGGGGTGCCACCCGTCCCGTCTTCCCGGACCACCTCACCGTGGATGACCTCGCCCTGCACCACCTTGCCGTCCGGGCGGTGCATCCTCGCCTGCTGGAAGGCGCCTCCCAGGGTGCCCGGGGTCGCCTCCCTCAGCTTGCGCTCGAAGGTGCGTTCCGCATAGCGGCTGATCGCCTTCTGGAGCGGGGGGATCAGCAGCAGCAGACCCACCGCGTCCGAGATCAGGCCGGGCAGCATCAGCAGCAGACCGCCGAGCATCAGCAGGCCGTTGCCCTCGCTGCCGCCGGGGCGGGTCGTGCTCGCCGGCGGCGTGCCGTTCTGCTGCTGTCGCAGCGTCTCGGTGAGGTTTCGGAAGGCCCGGCGGCCCGCCCGCTTGATCACCACGGACCCGAACAGGAAACCGGCGACCAGGAGAAGGAAGACCGTGAAGCCGCTCGCCGCGCCGGCGACCACGGTCAGCAGCCAGATCTCCAGCACCAGCCAGGCGGCGATGCCCAGCGGCAGGAACGTGCGCAGCCGGGAACGCCGCGGCTGCGCAGGGTACGTGGGGGTCGGTGCGCCAGTCGTCATACGTCCAGTGTGCCCGGGCCGGGCTCAGCACAGGATAAGCGGATGATCAACAGCGCCTGTGACGTCGTACGGGCACACCCGCGAAGGACTGCTACGGCTTCCAGGTCCTGCCCCGGACCCGGTTCACTCGCTCCCCCACACCCCAGGTCGTGACCCTCCACAGGGCCTCGACCAGGATGTCGCGGCTCATCTTGGAGTCGCCGTACTCGCGCTCGACGAAGGTGATGGGCACCTCGACCACGTGGTAGCCGGCCCTGATCGCGCGCCGGGCCAGGTCGACCTGGAAGCAGTAGCCCTGCGAGGCGACCTCGTCGAGGCCGAGGCCTTCGAGGGTCTCGCGGCGGAAGGCGCGGTAGCCGCCCGTGACGTCCCGGATGGGTACGTCGAGCAGGACCCGGGAGTAGAGGCTGCCGCCCCGGGAGATGAACTCGCGCGACCTGGGCCAGTTGACCACCCGGCCGCCGGGCACCCAGCGGGAGCCGAGGACCAGGTCGGCGCCCTTCAGGGCGGTCAGCAGGCGGGGCAGCTCCTCTGGCTGGTGGGAGCCGTCGGCGTCCATCTCGATCAGGACGCCGTAGTCGTTGTCCATGCCCCACTGGAAGCCCGCGAGGTAGGCGGCGCCGAGGCCTTCCTTGCCCTTGCGGTGCAGCACCTGGACCTGGTCGTCCCCGGCGGCCAGTTCGTCGGCGAGCTTGCCGGTGCCGTCGGGGCTGTTGTCGTCCGCCACGAGAACGTGTGCGTCAGGGACAGCCTCGCGCACCCGGCCGACGATCTTCTTGATGTTCTCCGCCTCGTTGTAGGTCGGAATGATCACCAAAGCCGTGCCGAGCGGGCCGAACCGCCGCTCCTGGGCCTCTGCCGCGAGAGTCCCGTCGCCGTCGTTCACTGCTGCCCCTTCGAGTCCGTACGCAGAGGTCCACCATAGTCGGCACGGCCTGCGCCGATGTGTCAGCACTGCCTACGGGGGTGTCGATTCGGCAAGAGCCGGGTAAGCGAGTCCGCTTCGTCACCTGTGCGCACTGCGGATCGGGGCCCGGCGCCCTTCGGGCCGACCTGGGACCCGCTGGCTGCGGGTCGACCGAAAGCCGTTGTCTACTGGACGTCCGGGCCCCACCCGGGTCACACCTTGCCGACCGGGTGGAACGTTCCGTCGCCGTGGCGCGGGCGCTGGGCCTGGCTGGCAGTGATGGTGCGCCGGTGCGGCACACCATCCCTGACCCAGCGGCGCCGCGGCGACTGCGCGGAGGTTCCCCGGTCGGGCGTCCGGTGGTGGACCCGGCAGAACCTACCGGCCATCAGCCGTCGGCTGTCAACAGTTGCTTGAACTGCGGTTCTTTCGACAACTGCCTGGTCAGGGCCGTGGATACGCAGGTCGCGCGACGGCGTGTCGGCCACCCGTCCGTACCGCGCCACCCCGGTAGATCACTCGCCCGGGCGTACGAACACCGTCCGTCCGCCCACCACTGTGCGCAGGCAGAGGGGGAGATCGGTGCCCGGGGTGAGATCGGGCAGGCCCGGGGTGCCGGAGCGGGGGTCGGTGGACCAGCGGGCGACGCGGTCGTCGGGGGCCTGGACCACGAGGGCGTCGGCGCGCCAGACGGCGTAGTCCGCGGGCGCGCCCGGCACCAGGACGCCGGCGTCGTCGCGCCCGACGGCACGCCAGCCTCCGCGGGTATGGGCCGTGAAGGCCGCGCGGACCGAGATGCGGTGCTCCGGTGTGCGGTGGAAGGCGGCGGCGCGGACCGTGCCCCAGGGGTCGAGCGGGGTGACGGGGCTGTCCGAGCCCAGGGCGAGCGGGACGCCGGCCTTCAGGAGGGCCGCGAAGGGGTTCAGGGCCCGAGCACGGTCCGCGCCCAGGCGCTGGGCGTACATGCCCTCCTCACCGCCCCACAGGGCGTCGAAGGCGGGCTGCACGGACGCGGTGAGGCCAAGCTCGGCGAAGGCGGCGATGGTCTCGGGGGTGAGCATCTCGGCGTGCTCGACGCGGTGCCGGGCGGCGCGGACCCGGGCCAGACCGACCTTCTCGGCGGCGGCGCGCACGCCCTCGACCACGGAGGTCACGGCGGCGTCCCCGATGGCGTGGAAGCCCGCCTGGATGCCTGCCTCGCTGCAGGCGACGACATGGGCGGCGACGGCCGCGGTGTCCAGGTAGGAGGTGCCCGTGCGGCCCGCCTCGTCGCTGTACGGCTCGTGCAGACAGGCGGTGTGCGAGCCGAGGGCGCCGTCGACGAACAGATCACCGGCGGCGCCGACCGCGCCCAGCGCACGCGCCCTCTCGACGCCCTCCTCCCCCTGCTGGGCCCAGTAGCCGACCACACGGGGGCCCGGCTCGTCGGCGGCGAGACGCAGCAGCCCGGTGAAGTCGTCCTCCGAGGAGATCTCCGGCCCCGCGCACTCGTGCACGGAGCCGATGCCGAGCGAGGCGGCACGGGCGAGGGCGGCCCGCTGAGCCTCGGCGCGCTGGGCCGGGGTGACCGCGCCCAGGGCCGCGGCCCGGACGGTGTGGTGGGCGTCGCCGGTCAGCGGGACGTCGGAGCGGCCGGTGTCGCCCCGTACCAGGTCGAGCAGTGCGGTCGTCACGACCGCCGAGTGGACGTCGATACGACTGAGGTAGAGCGGGCGGCCGCCGGTGGCCTCGTCGAGTTCGGCGCGGGTCGGCGGCCGGCCGCCGGGCCAGCGGGCGGCGTCCCAGCCGTGACCGAGGAGCACCCGGTCGGCGGGACGGGCGGCGGCGAACGCGCGTACGAGGGTGAGGGCCGCGTCCAGCGAGGGGGCACCGGACAGGTCGAGGCCGGTGAGCGCGAGTCCGGTGGCGGTGGTGTGCACGTGTGCGTCGGTGAACGCCGGGGTGACGAGGGCGCCGTCGAGGTCGATCACCTCGTCCGCCGCGCCCGCGACCGCGTCCGCGGCGCCTTCCGAGCCGACCCAGGCGATATGACCGCGCTCGACGAGCATCGCGGTCGCGAAGGGGTCTGCGGGGCTGTGGACTTCGCCGCCTCGCAGGAGGACGGTGTCGGGCGGTACCGGGCGTTCACTCATGAGGAACAGTTTCTCGTGAGCGCCCGGCGGACCCGCACCTGGGGCGTGTCCGCCGGGCGCCCGGAGGTGTCCGCGGTGCCGCTGATCAGATCTTCGGCGGGCGGGCCTCGTACGGCGTGGACAGGACCACCGTCGTACGGGTCGAGACGCCCGCGAGGGTGCGCACCCTCGCCAGTAGCTCCTCCAGCTCGTGGGGAGTGGCGACACGGACCTTCAGGATGTAGTTCTCCTCGCCCGCCACGCTGTGGCAGGCCTCGAGCTCCGGGACGTCCCGGAGGCGTTCCGCGATGTCGTCCGGGGCGCTGGGATCGAAGGGCTTCACCGAGATGAAGGCCGTCAGGGGCAGCCCCACCGCCTCCGGGTCGACGACCGCGGCATAGCCACGGATGACGCCTCGCTGTTCCAGCCGACGCACTCGCTGGTGCACGGCAGACGTGGACAGGCCCGTGGCCTTGCCCAGGTCGGTGTAACTCATCCGCCCGTCCTCGACGAGCAGCTGCACGATCTGTCGGTCCAGCTCCTCCATGGCGCAGAACCTACAGTGCGGTTGATCTCCTCCGATACCTGAGCGGTGCTGGTCATGCCCTGTTCGTGATGTGACGCCGGTGCCCGGTGAGCCGGATGAGGGACAAAAGCATCGCCACGGGCACCTGCGAACGGCATGTGACGAACGCCACAGCCCTCGAACATGCTCCGTGATGGTCTCGTGATTACCGCCGAGACCGGGCGGGAAGTGCTTGCTGTGGCCGAGGCCGCAGTTGCCTGGTCGGCCCAGCCCGAGGGGGAGTAACCCATGCAGAGTCTTAAGCGCCCTGGTCGCACCGCGCCCAAGAGGCCCCAGTTGGTCGTCGACTCCGAGCCGGAGTACGTCGAACCCGACGCACTCGACGGCGAGGAACTCGACGACTACGACACCTTCGAGATGTTCCGGGTGATCTGCCCGGACTGCGTACAGCCCATCGCGCTGCTCGCCGACGAGGAGATCCTGCCGGAGCACGCACTGTGCGCGTCACCGTGGAACCCGTTCGGGCTCACGGTCTGCGCCGGTACGGGCCGCGCGGCGGCCGACGCCCGGTCCACGGACGAGTCCACTGAGGCCCAGGAGCAGCACACCGCCCTGCTGTTGACGCTCCCTCAGGGGCTCGACTGGCGGACCCAGCCCTTCTCGCACGTCGGCGGCCCGGGCTCGCGCCCGATGCGAGCCCCCGAGCTGCGGCGCCACGCCGCCTGAGCGCATCCGCTCGAATCCGCGCGAACTCTCCCGACCGCCCCCGCACCATGGCTCGCACGCCGCCGTGGCGCGGGTCGACTACGGGCGTGTGCCGTCGCGAACGCAGAGCCGAATCCGGGGCGCGGTGACCTGAAGGACCGTCACCGCGTTGCCCTGGCATGACGACCCCCAGGTACGCGGCGCCGGGACGTTTGCGCCAGGTGTACGACTCCGGCCCGGCAGAATCGGTTCCGCAGAGCTCGCCGCACCAGAGTCGGCCGAACCAGGGCCGAGCGAACCCACCGGCCCCGTCCGACCCGCCCATCTACGGTGCTCTGGTGCGCACTTGGGCGGACCTTGGCCGCACTCTGCCGGGACGCTACGACCCGGAGTGGGTCCGGCTCGCGGCGCCGCCGGTCGGGCTCGGGATCGTGATCGACCCGTTCAGCGTGTCTCAGGGCCCGCCACATGACGGGCGATGACCATCCGCTGGATCTGGTTGGTGCCCTCGACGATCTGCAGCACCTTGGCCTCGCGCATGTAGCGCTCGACCGGGAAGTCCGCGGTGTAGCCGTAGCCGCCGAGCACCTGGACGGCGTCCGTCGTGACCTTCATCGCGGCGTCGGTGCACAGGAGTTTGGCCATCGCCGCCTGCTTGGCGAACGGCCGGCCGGCGTCGCGCAGCCGCGCCGCCGCGAGATACAGCGCCCGGCCCGCCTCGATCTGGGTGGCCATGTCGGCGAGCATGAAGCGCAGCCCCTGGAAGTCGGAGATCGGCCGCCCGAACTGCCGACGCCCGGTCGCGTACGCCACCGCCTCGTCGAGTGCCGCCTGGGCCAGGCCGATCGCGCAGGCCGCGATGCCGAGGCGCCCGGAGTCGAGCGCGGCCAGGGCGATCGCGAAGCCCTGTCCCTCCTCGCCGACACGCCGGTTTCCGTCGAGCCGGACCCCGTCGAAGTTGATCTGCGCGGTGGGCGAGCCCTTGAGGCCCATCTTCCGTTCCGGCGCCGCGGCGCTCAGCCCCGACGCGTCGGCGGGGGCCAGGAACGCGGTGATTCCACGCGGGCCGTCCTCGCCGGTGCGCGCCATGACCGTGTAGAAGTCGGCGACGCCGCCGTGCGTGATCCAGGCCTTGGTACCGGTGAGAACCCAGTCCTCGCCCTCCCTGACCGCCTTCGTGCTCAGGGAGGCGGCATCGGAGCCGGACGCGGGTTCGGAGAGGCAGTACGCGCCGAGGAGGCCGCCGCCGAGCATCGCGGGCAGGTGCTCGGCCTGTTGTGCCTTGGTGCCGTAGTTCGCGAGGGCGTGGCAGGACAGCGTGTGCACGCTGACGCCGAGCCCGACGGTGAGGCGGGCCGCGGCGAGCTCTTCGACGACCTGGAGGTAGACCTCGTAGGGCTGGTCGCCGCCGCCGTGTTCGGACGCGTACGGGAGGCCGAGCAGCCCCGACTCCGAGAGCAGGGTGAAGACTTCGCGCGGGAAGCGACCGGCTTCCTCCTCCTCGGCGGCCCTCGGGACGATCTCGCGCCCGGTGATGTCACGGACGAGCGAGATCAGGTCCCGGGCCTCGTCCGTGGGCAGTTGACGGTCCACCGGCTGCGGGGCGTGGTCGGGCATGTCGACGCTCTCCTCCCTGTCGGGCGCGACGGCACACGCGCGCCTGAGTCGGGTGGCGTCCGCCGGTCTCACTGGTCACGGCCGATGCTGGCCCTTCCGGGTCGCGGAAGCGGTCGGCGAACGGCTGTGGAGCTGCGAGTATGCCCGATCGGCGGCACGACGTCACCGGTTAACGAGCGTTTATTCGATCACATCCCGGCGCATCCGCCTCGCCCCGAAATTGGTCCGAACCATTGACCGTACTGGTCTAGTCCACTTACTGTGCCCGCAGTTCCCGGCACCACCTCCCCCGTGCTCCCCTCCCTTCCGAGGTGACAGCTCCATGCACCGACCGCATCTCCCCCGTGTCCGCTTCAAGGCGCTTGTGTCCGCCGCCTGTTGTGCCGTTCTCGGCGCCGGGCTGCTGGCCGGCGCGGGCACCGCGACCGCCGCTCAGACAGCCTCGAAGGCCGTCGTGAAACCCGTCCCGAAGGCCGCCGGCTCCAAGGTCGTCGGTTACTTCACCGACTGGGGCACGTACGACCGCAAGTACTACGTCAAGAACATCGAGACCTCCGGGTCGGCCGCCCGGCTGACCCACGTCAACTACGCCTTCGGCAACGTCGTGGGCGGCAAGTGCGCGATGGGCGACGCCGACGCGGCGACCGGCCGCGCGTACACGGCCGCCGAGTCGGTGGACGGGGTCGCCGACACCGCGAGCCAGCCGCTGCGGGGCAACTTCAACCAGCTGCGCGAGCTGAAGAGGAAGCACCCGAAGCTCAAGGTCCTCTGGTCGTTCGGGGGTTGGACCTGGTCGAGCGGTTTCGGCGAGGCCGCGCAGAACCCGGCCGCGTTCGCCAAGTCCTGCTACGACCTGGTCGAGAACTCCCGGTGGGCCGATGTGTTCGACGGTATCGACATCGACTGGGAGTACCCCAACGCCTGCGGCAACACCTGTGACACCAGCGGCAGGGCGGCCTTCAGGAACGTGATGGCGGCGCTGCGGGCGAAGTTCGGCTCCGGCGACCTGGTCACGGCGGCGATCACCGCCGACGCCACCTCCGGCGGCAAGATCGACGCGGCGGACTACGGGGGCGCGGCCAGGTACGTCGACTGGTACAACCCGATGACGTACGACTACTTCGGCGCCTGGGCGGCGACCGGGCCGACGGCACCGCACTCGGCGCTGAACTCGTACTCAGGGATCCCCCAGGCCGGCTACTACACCTCGGCGACCATCGCGAAGCTCAGGAGCCTCGGTGTACCGGCCTCCAAGCTGCTGCTGGGTATCGGCTTCTACGGGCGCGGCTGGACCGGCGTCACGCAGTCGGCGCCCGGCGGCACGGCGACCGGTCCGGCGGCGGGTACGTACGAGGCGGGCTTCGAGGACTACAAGGTGCTGAAGTCCAAGTGCCCCGCCACCGGCACCGTCGGCGGGACCGCGTACGCCAAGTGCGGGAGCGACTGGTGGAGTTACGACACCCCGGCGACCATCGGGACGAAGATGGCGTACAAGAACCAGCAGGGGCTGGGCGGCACGTTCTTCTGGGAGCTGAGCGGCGACACCTCGAACGGTGAGCTGATCAGGGCGATCAAGTAGGCGCACCCGGAAGGCGGTTGGGGCGGGGGCCACGAGCCTTCGCCCCGACCGCCGTCAGTTGTCCCGGCGGGCCGGCTCCGGTGTCACGTACGTCGGGTCGAGTTCCTCGATGGCCCGCATGGCGCCGCCCAGCATCTTCACGAGGAGTTCGCGCATGATGTCGCGGGAGAGTTCCGGCCGGTCGATCCAGTCGAGGGTGGCGCCCTCCACGCCGCACACCCAGCCGAACAGGCCCATGCGGGCCAGCGGGGCGATGTCCTGTCGGCCGTACGCGCCCTCGGCGATGGTCGCGACGATCGCCGCGCGCACCCCGTCCCGGATGGCCTGCACCTCGGCGTCGAAGCCGACACCGCCGCTGACGATCGTGCGATAGGCGGCCTGGTTGTGCTCAGCGAAGCGCAGGTAGGCGTCCATGGTGCGGTGCACGCGGTCCACGGGGGCGTGATCGAGGCCGCTGGACGCGAAGGTGACCAGGTCGGCGACCGAGTCCTCGACAATGGCGAGGTAGTAGCCGCGCTTGGACTGGAAGTAGTAGTAGATCAGTCCCTTGGCGACCTGCGCCTGACGTGCGATGTCGTCCATCGACAGCGCGTCGTACGACCGGTCGGCGAACAGCTTCCGTCCGATGGCGATGAGTTCGGCGCGACGCGCTTGGGAGCGGTCGGTGCCGCGGACCCTCGGACGCTCGGCGGCGGACTGACGACTACTGTTCAATTTGGGGCCCTGGTCTCCAACTGCGGGCGGGACATCCGAAGTATGGCAGACCCGAGCCACCTGCACGTTCGACTCTGATCGACGGAGCGAACGCCTCGTTCGCTGCGGATCGCACCGGTCAGATCAGGCCGAGCTGGGCGACGAGCATGGCGAGCACGATCACGAACGTCCAGCCCATGACGTGCTCGAAGATCTTCGGGCCGTCTTCTCGGGGGCCGCCGGTACGGGCTCGGGCGGGGGCTGCGGCAGTGCTCGCGGTCATGGCATCTCGCTGAGGTCGGTGTGCGATGGACTCCCCCCACCGTTGCCTCCACCTTGCCATTCATCGGGGCTTTCACGCCGGAGACGTTGGTCACATCCAGTCGGAAAACGGACAGCCCCCGGTCTCCCGGGGGCCGCCGCACGCCGTCACACCCTCTCCTCGGCTCGGTTCAGCGCACGCCCACCGCCGCGAGCGCGGCGAGCTGGGCGGCGGTCGGCCGCGCCGGGAAGTACAGGTAACAGACTCCGCCGGTGCCGGACACGACCTTGCCACTGGCGTTGTACCGCTTCGTCCGCAGCCAGATGTTCTCGAACTCCCGTCGGGCGTAGACCCGGCGCACGGCCTGGTCGGTCGCCGAGAACGGGTCGTTGGCGATCACGTCGCCGTCGGCGGTGAAGCCGATGACGGTCATCAGATGGCCGGACGTGCCGTAACCCGCCCCCGTCAGCTCGGTCTTGAGGAACGACTGGGACGTTATGGCCGGGATACCGGCCGCGATCAGCGTCTGCAGGTCGGTGAGCGAGCCGAGCCGGGTGACCACGCCCTGGAGGTCCTTGTAGGTCGCCGCGTAGGCCGCGTTGAAGGGCCAGTTGCCGCAGCCACCGTACTGGAAGTCGTAGGTGAAGCGGGCCGCGTGGCACACCTGCGGGTCGGCGTAGGCCGGGTCGACCCAGGCCAGTTGGGCCGCCGTGGGCTTCCGGCCCCAGTACTCGATGATCATCTGCGAGGAGGTGGGGCTGCACCAGGCCTCGCCGCCGTTGTCGTACTCGGGGTACTGGCCGCTGTGGATCTCCTGCGAGTAGCGCGGGACGATCAGCTCCCTGGCCGGGCCGGGCGCCGACGCGGGGACCGTGAAGCGGTCCGGGACGTCGGAGCCCATCGCGCCCAGCCGCCAGACCGTGGGTGTGACGGTGGTGCCGGGCTTGCGGTACAGGGTGAGCCGCAGTCGGTACGAGGCCAGCCGCAGGCCCGTGGCCGGGTCGTCGATGGCGAAGGTGTCGGTCCAGACCGTGCTCCTGTCGTCGGTCTGGTCGTCGACGGAGGTCCGCTTGATGTCCTGGTCGCCGGAGGCCCAGCGGCCCATCACGTACCAGGGGGTGGCGGTGCCGTCGGAGTACGTCCCGGCCAGTTCGACCTGGATCCAGGTCCCGGCCGGGGTACGCGCGTTCCAGGACGCGATGACCTCGGTGGCGGGCACGGTGAGCCGGTGCACGAGGGACGTCCAGGTCGCGTACTCCCAGGCCGCCGTCGTACCGGTGTGCGGATCGGTGTAGTCGACCGTGCCGACCGGAGCGCCGATCACGACCCCGGGCCGCGCGCCGTCCACGGCCCGGGCACCCTTGGCCGTGCCGCCGGCGCACCAGTCCGTGTACGAGGTCCAGGCACGGTTGTCGACGACGCGGTCGGCGTCGGCCTCGGCCCCGTGGCCGGTCACGCCAGGGGTGTCGGCGGCGGCCGGACCGGCGGTGCCCGCGACAGCGGCGGCCACCGCCGCGGCGAGGACGGTTCTGCGGGACGGCTCTTCGGCTCTGCTCATGGGCGGGTGACCCCCAGGTGTCCTAGGCGGGCGGGACAGTGCGCGGATGTGCGCCCACTATGACCGCCGATGACCTGGTCCTGCCAGCACTTCGGGCCGTGCCGCGCTCAGCAATATTGGTCTCCACCATTGACGCGATCCGGATCGTGGGCGGCGGCGGACCCCGACCGGTCCCTAGAATGATCCCCGGCAATATGTCCGAATCCCATCGCCCCCGGGAACCGTCATCCACGACCTCGCCCGCACCCTGCGCCGACTGCCTCCCTCCTGCGGCCCGGTCCGGCTGATCGCCGTCGACGGCCACGCGGGCTCCGGGAAGACCACGTTCACCGGACGACTGGCCGCCGCCCTCGGTGGGGCACCCGTGCTGCACCTCGACGACATCGCCACCCACGACGAGCTGTTCGAGTGGACGAGTCGGCTGGTCGGCCAGGTGATCGAGCCACTGCGGCGCGGCGAGGACGCCTCCTACGCCCCCTACGACTGGACGTCCCGGCACTTCGGGGCGCCCCGGACCCTGCCGGCCGCGCCCGTCGTGCTGCTGGAGGGGGTCGGGGCCGGCCGTCGGGCGGTACGGCCGTTCCTGGCGCGGCTGTTGTGGATGGAGCTGACGGACGAGGACGCCTGGGCACGCGGCAGGTCGCGGGACGGGGCGGAACAGAGCGAGTTCTGGGTCGAGTGGGTCGACGCGGAACGGCGGCACTTCGCCGCGGACCCCTCCCGTCCGTTCGCCGACCTGTTCGTACGGCAGTGCGGCGAGGGGTACGAGGTGCTCCCGGGGCCTGCCGGTGCCGTTGGATCAGACCAGGATCTCACTCACGGTGACGGGTCGTCCGCTGTGTGCTGAAGTTGTGAAGACCCTTGCTTGGGAACTTGTCCGAGTGCCTCAACTCGGCTTGACCGGTGGGCCGTACAGGACTTACGTTCTCAATGTGCGGCCCTTTGGAGCCGCCCGCAGTCTCGAAGCCCCCGGTTGTTCCCCCGTGATCGGGGGCTTCGTTCTGCCCGCGGGCCGTTTTTCGGCCGCCCCGAGGCTCGATCTGTTCACCCTCGGTGACCGCGCCGTGTGCGCCCCATCTGCTCCCACCTCGTCAAACGGCCTGTGCGGCACCCTGCTGCGGGCACCTGCCGCGCAGGTACGATGCCCTCGGTGCGACTCGGACGGTTGCTCTGCGCACCGTTGCAACTCCCGTCCGCGGCACAGCGGTTCGACCAAGCTGCCGACGGGCACCGGCCTGTCGGAGAGGCAATCGGGGGCACGGTTTGTGGGGGACGTGATGGACTTCGGCACGCAGGGCCCCGAGGCCCCGGCCGACCTCGCCTGGCTGCGAGGTGTGGACGCCTACACGATGGGCGCCTATCCGCAGGCGGAGGAGGAGTTCCGCACCGCGGTGCGGATGGATCCCGGGATGGCCGACGGCTGGCTCGGACTGCACGCGCTGCGCGTCGACACGACGACCGCGCTGCTACGGATGTTCCGGCACCGGGAGCGCTTCGGGGAGCAGCGCGCACGCCACCGCCGGACCCTCAACTCCTGGTACTGGCTGGGCTGGTGGGTGCAGCCGGTACTGGAAAGCCCACGCGATCTGCTCCTCGCGCACGCCTCGCACTGGCTGGACGGCCGCCATGTACCGGAGCTGGACCGGGCATTGGCCGGTCTGCCACCGGTGGACACCGACCCGCAGGTCCGTTTCCTGCACGCCTGCCGCGCCTACCTGGTCAAGGACTGGGAGCAACTGGTCCGGCACACCGACCCGTTGATCAACGACGCGATGCTGGGCATCGAGGCCGGCCTGTTCGGCGGCATGGCCCGGGTGCGCCTGGAGATGTACGGGCAGGCGGAGCCACTGCTGTCGGCGGCGCTGATGCGCTGCCGCAGCGAGCAGCCGCAGCGCAAGGAGCTGCGGTACTGGCTGGCGCGGGCCCACGAGGGTACGGGCCGCTCGGCGGCTGCCCTGCCCCTGTACCGGGCGGTGCACCGCGTGGACGCCGCCTTCATGGACACCTCGGCGCGGCTCGCCGCGATCTCCGAGGGCGACGGGTACGACGAGGCGGTCGACCTCGCGGGGATCACGCTCACCGGGATCGGTCAGGAACTGCTGGAGGGCCCGGACGGTATCGATCCCCTGTTCGGCGGCGAGGGGCGCGACCTGAAGCTCTCGGAGCCTGAACTCCCGCCGCCCGGCGGCCCGTTGCCGTCCGCGACCGACCCGGTGCGCGAGAAGGCCACCCTCCCGGTACAGCCGCTGCCGACCGGCCCGACGGACGCCGCCCTCCTCGATGAGGCGCTGGCCCAGCTGGAGTGCATGGTGGGCCTGGAACCGGTGAAGCGGCAGGTGAAGGCGCTCTCCGCCCAGTTGAACATGGCACGGCTCCGGGCGGGACAGGGACTGCCGGTACAGCCGCCGAAGCGGCACTTCGTCTTCTCGGGCCCCTCAGGCACCGGCAAGACAACGGTGGCACGCATCCTCGGCCGGGTGTTCTACGCGCTGGGACTGCTCGGGGGCGACCATCTGGTGGAGGCCCAGCGGGCCGACCTGGTCGGCGAGTATCTCGGCCAGACCGCGGTGAAGGCCAACGAGCTGATCGACTCCGCGATCGGGGGTGTCCTCTTCGTCGACGAGGCGTACTCGCTCTCCAACTCCGGTTACGGCAAGGGCGACGCGTACGGCGACGAGGCCCTGCAGGTGCTGCTGAAGCGGGCAGAGGACAACCGGGACCACCTGGTGGTGATCCTGGCCGGCTATCCGGAGGGCATGGACCGGCTCCTCGCCGCCAACCCCGGGCTTTCGTCCCGCTTCACGACCCGCGTCGACTTCCCCTCGTACCGTCCGCTCGAACTCACCTCCATCGGCGAGGTACTGGCCGCCGAGAACGGCGACGTGTGGGACGAGGAGGCGCTGGACGAGCTGCGCTCGATCGCCGGACACGTGGTCGACCAGGGGTGGATCGACGAGCTGGGCAACGGGCGGTTTCTGCGGACCCTGTACGAGAAGAGCTGTGCGTACCGGGATCTGCGGCTGTCGGTGTACCCGGGGACGCTGACCCGGGACGACCTGTCGACGCTGCGACTGCCGGACCTCATGCAGGCGTACGGGGAGGTCCTGTCGGGGCGGGGGCCGCAGGATCCGTCGGCACTGTGACCACAAGCACCGATGCGGGTGCTGGGGCAGGGGTGTGTCGCGCGGCCCGGCGCTGACAGGGTGCCGCCTGCGCCCACCCGTGCCGCCCCAGGCGGCACGCATGCCCGCAGACTGGACCCCCCCCCACCCGACGTCAGCCGGCCAGTGCCTCCTCCTGGGGCGCCGTCCTCGGTTCCCGGACCTTCGGTACCGGTGGTGGCTGGCGGTGGTCCGGATCGCGCACCTCGCCCACCAACAGCTCCAGTACGTCCTCCATCGCGACCAGCCCGATCACCCGCCCCGACCCGTCCGCGACCTGGGCCAGATGCGTCGCCGCCCGGCGCATCACCGTCAGCGCGTCGTCCAGCGGGAGTTCGGAGCGCAGCGTCGTCATGGCACGCCACACGTGCTGCGGCACCGCCCGTTCCGAGTCCTCCAGGTCCAGTACGTCCTTCACGTGCAGGTAGCCCATGAAGGCGCCGTTGTCCGCCACCACCGGGAAGCGGGAGTAGCCGGTGCGGGCGGTGAGGGCGACGACCTGGCCCGGGGTGACCGACGGGCCCACCGTCACCAGGGACTCGCGGTCGAGGAGGACGTCGGTGACCGGGCGGGAGCCCAGTTCCAGCGCGTCCTCCAGGCGTTCCTGCTCACCGGGGTCGAGCAGCCCGGCCTGGCCGGCGTCCTCCACCAGCCGGTTGAGCTGTTCGCTGGTGAAGACCGCCTCGACCTCGTCCTTGGGCTCGACGCGGAAGAGCTTCAGGACGAGTCGGGCACAGGCGCCCAGGCCCACCGTGACCGGCCCGCACACCCGGGCGAAGGCGACCAGGCCCGGGCTCAGCCACAGCGCGGTCTTCTCGGGTGCCGCCATCGCCAGGTTCTTCGGGAGCATCTCCCCGATGACCAGGTGGAGGAAGACCACGAGCGCGAGCGCGATGACATAACCCAGCGGGTGGATCATGCCCTCGGGCAGGTGGACCGCCTCGAAGACCGGTTCCAGCAGGTGGGCGACGGTCGGCTCGGCGACCGCGCCCAGGGTCAGGGAGCAGACAGTGATGCCGAACTGGGCCGCGGCCATCATCTGGGGCAGCCGTTCCAGGCCGTACAGCACCTGGCGGGACCGTGCCGTGCCCAGCGGTTCGATCTGGCTCCGGCGGACGGAGACCAGGGCGAACTCGGCGCCCACGAAGAAGCCGTTGGCGAGCACGAGGAGAAGGGCGAAAAGGAGTTGGAGAACGCTCATCGGGCCGCCTCCACCGCGAGGTCGGCCGTCTTCGTGCCGGCCGGGGTGTTCGTACTGTCCGGAGTGTTCGTACTGTCCGGGGTGCTGATCAGACGTACCCGCTCGGCCCGGTAGTGGCCGACCTGGCGGACCGACAGGCGCCAGCCCGGCAGTTCCGCCCTGTCGCCGGGGACCGGGATCCGGCCCAGCAGGTCGGCGACGAGGCCGGCGACCGTCTCGTACGGGCCCTCAGGCACGTCGAGGCCTATGCGCTGGAGGATGTCGACACGGCAGCTGCCGTCGGCGTCCCAGGCGGGGTGGCCGTCCTCGGGCGGGGCGGCGGCGAGTTCGGTCGGTTCGTTGAGCACGTCGTCGTGCTCGTCGTGGACCTCGCCGACGAGTTCCTCGACGATGTCCTCCAGGGTGACGACACCCGCCGTGCCGCCGTACTCGTCGACGACGACGGCGATGGGCTGCTGGCTGCGCAGCAGTTCGAGCAGCGGCTGCACGGGGAGCGTCTCGGGGACCAGCAGCGGCGACTTGGCGATCCGGCCCACCGGTGTGCGCAGCCGGTCGGCCGCGGGCACCGCGAGGGCGTCCTTGAGGTGGGCCATGCCGACGATCTCGTCGATCCGCTCCCGGTAGACCGGGAAGCGGGACAGGCCGGTGGCCCGGGTCAGGTTGACGACGTCCTCGGCGGTGGCCGACGACTGCAGCGAGCTGACCCGCACGCGGGGGGTCATCACGTGCTGCGCGGTCAGTTCGCCGAGCGACAGCGTCCGTACGAAGAGGTCCGCCGTGTCCTGTTCCAGCGTGCCGGCCTGGGCCGAGTGCCGGGCCAGGGAGACCAGTTCACCGGGCGTGCGGGCCGAGGCCAGTTCCGCGGTGGGTTCGACGCCCAGGGCGCGGACCAGGCGGTTGGCCACCGCGTTGAGCCCGGCGATCACCGGGCGGAAGAGGCGGGAGAAGACGTGCTGCGGGCCGGCCACGAAGCGGGCCACCTGCAGCGGCCTGGAAACCGCCCAGTTCTTGGGCACGAGTTCGCCGATCACCATCTGCACGGCCGCCGCCAGCAGCATGCCGACGACCACGGCGACACCGGACGCGGCGCCCTCGGGGATGCCGATCGCGGTGACCGGGTCGTGCAGCAGCTCCGCGAGCGCCGGCTCGGCGAGCATGCCGACGACGAGGGAGGTGATGGTGATGCCCAGCTGGGTGCCGGAGAGCTGGAAGGACAGCTCCTTGAGGGACTCGACGACCGTACGGGCCCGTCGGTCGCCCTCGGCGGCGGCCTTCTCGGCGTCCGGCCGCTCGACCGTGACAAGGCCGAACTCGGCCGCCACGAAGAAGCCGTTGGCCAGGATCAGCAGGAATGCGGCTCCGAGGAGCAGCAAGGGGGTGGTCATGATGCCGCCGCCTCGATATGTCGGGAGGGGGCGGCGCAGGTACTACAGGACGATCCGTCCATCGCTGGAAGGAGTCACTCCTCGGGTAGCAGGGGGCCTCTGAAGACCGGGGGGAACATCAGTGGCGGAGGCGCGTGAATACGCCTCCGCCAACAGATTAATCAAGACAAGGGCCTGTGCGGCAGGGTGGATGGCCCTGAGTCAGCCCTGATCTTGCTCGGGGTCGCCCGCGGACCGCTCCTCGGCGAGCGCCCGCAGGGTGCGCGCGTCCTCGATGGCCCGCTGTTTGGCGATGCCGGGCTGGATGCCGAGCGCGGGCAGGCTCGTACCGTCACTGAGGTCGAGGAACACCCAGGGGTCGCCCGGGCGGAGGTTCACCCGGAGGATCTCCGCCCAGTCCAGCCGCCTCTTGCTCGCGATGTTGACGACGGTGACTCCGGCCTCGTCGGCGACCACCTTGGGCCGGGACAGGAGCAGGAGTACGCAGGACAGCAGCGCGGCGGTGAAGACGAAGCTGAGGCGCTCCCCGGGACTGAGGTTCTCCAGGAGCAGCGCGATCGTCGTGATGACGACGAAGATCGCGAGGCTCGCGGTGACCAGCACGGCCCGGGTGCGGCCCGGCCGGAATGTGACGGGCAGCGCGGGCCGGGCGGGCGGAACGGGTGCGGCGGGCGGATCCTGCATCGGTGTACGGTCCCTGTCGCTCACGGTGTCGGTCGTCTTCCGTGTGTCAGAGACGGCAGGCGTGGATGGCCGTGGTCAGGATGGCGCGCGCTCCGATGTCGTACAGATCGTCCATGATCCGCTGGGCCTCCTTGGAGGGGACCATCGCACGGACGGCGACCCAGCCCTCGTTGTGCAGGGGCGAGACGGTCGGCGACTCCAGACCGGGCGTCAGGGCGACGGCCTTCTCCAGCTGCTCGACGCGGCAGTCGTAGTCCATCATCACGTACGTCCGGGCCACCAGGACGCCCTGGAGGCGGCGCAGGAACTGCTGAACTTTCGACTCAGCGGTTTCGTCGGCCTCGGCGCCGACCCGGCGGACGACGATCGCCTCGGACTTCATGATGGGCTCGCCGAACACCTCCAGGCCCGCGTTGCGCAGGGAGGTACCGGTCTCGACGACGTCGGCGATGACCCCGGCGACGCCGAGTTCGATCGCCGTCTCGACAGCGCCGTCGAGGTGCACGACGGAGGCGTCGACGCCGTGGTCGGCGAGGTGCTTGGCGACGATCCCCTCGTACGAGGTGGCCACGGTCATGCCCGCCAGGTCCTCGATGCCGGTCGCGGCGCCGGGCTTGCCGGCGAAGCGGAAGGTGGAGCGGGCGAAGCCGAGCGGGAGGATCTCCTCGGCGTTGGCCCCGGAGTCGATGAGCAGGTCGCGGCCGGTGATGCCGATGTCGAGGCGGCCGGAGGAGACGTAGATCGCGATGTCGCGGGGGCGGAGGTAGAAGAACTCGACCTCGTTCTCCGGGTCGACGATCCGCAGTTCCTTGGACTCGCGGCGCTGCTGGTAGCCGGCCTCATGCAGCATCGCCGACGCGGGGCCTGACAGGGAACCCTTGTTGGGGACGGCGATGCGCAGCATGAGGTCGGCTTCCTTTGCGTGAGTTGCGTGGAACGGTGGAGGTGGCGGCGGTGCGTCACCGGTCGGGCGAGGTTTACAGGTGGGCGTACACGTCGTCCAGCGAGATTCCGCGGGCGACCATCATCACCTGGACGTGGTAGAGCAGCTGCGAGATCTCCTCGGCGGCTGCTTCCTTCCCCTCGTACTCGGCGGCCATCCATACCTCGGCGGCCTCTTCTACGACCTTCTTGCCGATGGCATGGACGCCCTTGCCGACCAGTTCCGCGGTGCGGGAGGTGGCGGGGTCGCCCGTGGCGGCCTTGTGCTGGAGCTCGGTGAACAGCTCCTCGAACGTCTTATTGGACATGGTGACGTTCACTTTACGCGGTGCGCCGCCCGGCCTAACGCCACGGTTCGGATACTGAGCGGAGGGTGGCCGCCGTCGCCACGGCCGCCGTCACCGCCTCGTGCCCCTTGTCCTCGTTGGAGCCCTCGATGCCCGCGCGGTCGAGGGCCTGTTCCTCGGTGTCGCAGGTCAGCACACCCATGCCGATGGGGACGCCGGTGTCGACCGAGACCTGGGTGAGGCCCTGGGTGACGCCCTGGCACACGTACTCGAAGTGGGGTGTGCCGCCCCGGATGACGACGCCGAGCGCGACGATCGCGTCGTAGCCCCGCCCGGCCAGCACCTTGGCGACGACCGGGAGTTCCCAGCTGCCGGGGACCCTCAGCAGGGTCGGCTCGTCGATGCCCAGGTCGCGCAGGGCGCGCAGGGCGCCGTCCACCAGACCGTCCATGACCTTCTCGTGCCACTGCGCCGCGATGACCGCGACGCGCAGGTCACCGCAGTTGCGTACGGACAGTTCGGGTGCGCCCTTGCCGCTCACGTCTTCGTCTCTCCTCGGTGGTCTCTACTGGTTCCGGTGATCTCTACTGGTTGCCGCAGGGGGACACGGGGGCCGTGTCCAGCCAGGGCAGGTCGTGGCCCATCCGGTCCCGCTTGGTGCGCAGGTAACGGAGGTTGTGCTCGCCCGCCTGTACGGGCATCGGCTCGCGGCCGCTGACCTTGAGGCCGTGGCGTACGAGCGCGTCGGTCTTGTCGGGGTTGTTCGTCATCAGGCGCACGCTGTGGACGCCGAGGTCCTGGAGTATCTGCGCGCCGGCGCCGTAGTCCCGCGCGTCGGCGGGCAGGCCGAGCTCGAGGTTGGCGTCGAGGGTGTCGCGGCCCTGTTCCTGCAGTTCGTACGCCCGGAGCTTGGACAGCAGTCCGATGCCGCGTCCCTCGTGGCCGCGCAGGTAGACGACCACTCCCCGGCCCTCGTCCCGGATGCGTTCGAGGGAGGTCTCCAGCTGGGGGCCGCAGTCGCAGCGCAGGGAGTGGAAGACGTCCCCGGTGAGGCACTCGGAGTGGACGCGGACCAGGACGTCCTCTCCGTCGCCGACATCGCCGTGGACGAGGGCGACGTGCTCGACGCCGTCGACGGTGGAGCGGTAGCCGTACGCCGTGAACGTGCCGAAGGCGGTGGGGAGCCGGGTCTCGGCCTCGCGGCGGACGGTGGGTTCGGCGCTCTGGCGGTAGGCGACCAGGTCCTCGATGGAGATGATCGTCAGGCCGTGCTTGCGGGCGAAGGGGATCAGCTCGGGCAGGCGCAGCATACGGCCGTCCTCGCCGGCGATCTCCACGATGGCGCCGGCCGGCCGCAGCCCCGCGAGCCGGGCGAGGTCGACGGCGGCCTCGGTGTGGCCGTTGCGGACCAGGACGCCGCCGGGCCTGGCGCGCAGCGGGAAGATGTGGCCGGGGCGGACGAAGTCGTCGGCGCCGGCGTCGCCGCTCGCGAGGAGCTGAAGCGTGGTGGCGCGGTCGGAGGCCGAGATACCGGTGCTCACACCGTGAACGGCCGAGGCGTCGACGGAGACCGTGAACGCGGTTTTCATCGACTCGGTGTTGTCGTCGACCATCTGCGGCAGCCGGAGCCGGTCGAGTTCGTCACCCTCCATGGGGGCGCAGATGAGCCCGCGGCACTCGCTCATCATGAAGGCGATGATCTCGGGGGTGGCCTTCTCGGCGGCGATGACGAGGTCGCCCTCGTTCTCCCGGTCCTCGTCGTCGACGACCACGACCGGGCGGCCGGCCGCGATGTCCGCGATGGCCCGCTCGATCGGGTCGAGGGACCAGTCCTCGATGTTGTCGGTGCTGTACAGGATCGGGGCCGTGGTCGTGGTCATGCGGGCGCTCCTTCCAGGACGGGCCGCGTTTCCTTGCGGGAGCGCAGCCACCAGTCGCGCATGCCCCACAGGACGAGCGCGCCGTAGATGACGTAGACGAAGCCGGAGAAGGCGTAGCCGTTGGCGAAGTTGAGGGGGACGCCGACGAGGTCGACGAGGAGCCAGGCGAACCAGAACTCGACCATGCCGCGCGCCTGGGCGTACATGGCGACGATGGTGCCGACGAAGATGTAGGCGTCCGGCCAGGGGTCCCAGGACAGGGTCGGGTAGGCCTTGAAGAGCAGGGCCACGGCGACCGTGCCGACGGCCGCGGCGCCGATCATGGCCGCGCGCTCGCGCCAGGTGGCGAACCGCGGGGTGATGTGGCCGTCCCCGGACTCCCCCTTGTGCCGGTTCCACTGCCACCAGCCCCAGCCGGCGACGGCCATGACGACGATCTGCTTGCCGGCGCTGCCGGTGAGGTGGCCGAAGAAGGCGCCGAAGAGGACGAGACCGGACAGGAACTGCACGGGCCAGCTCCAGATGGAGCGCCGCCAGCCGAGGGCGAGGGCGATCAGCCCGAAGATGTTGCCGATCATGTCCGACCAGAGGATGTGCTGGTCGAGGAGTGTGAACGCCTCGGTGTTCAGCCGGTTCACTTCGCGGCCCCCCACGTCTCCTGTGCTTCCCGTACGCCCTGGGTGCCGTGCGCGCCGAGCAGTCGTTCGACGTACTTGGCGATGACGTCGACTTCGAGGTTGACCGGGTCGCCGGGCTGTTTGCGGCCGAGCGTGGTCAGGTCGAGGGTGGTGGGGATGAGGCTGACGGTGAAGTAGTCGGGCCCGGCGTCGACGACGGTGAGGCTGATGCCGTCGACGGTGATGGAACCCTTCTCGACGACATAGCGGGTGAGGCCGGCGGGGAGCGAGATCCTGACGATCTCCCAGTTCTCGGACGGCTCACGTGCGAGGACCGTGCCCGTGCCGTCGACGTGGCCCTGCACGATGTGACCGCCGAGGCGGGCGCCGAGGGCCATGGGGCGTTCGAGGTTGACGCGGGAGCCGACGGCGAGGACGCCCAGGCTGGAGCGGTCGAGGGTCTCCGCCATGACGTCGGCGGTGAACTCGTCACCCTCGTGTTCGACGACCGTGAGACACACGCCGTTGACGGCGATGGAGTCGCCGTGGCGGGCGCCTTCGGTGACCACGGGGCCACGGAGCCTGAAGCGGGAGGCGTCGCCGAGGTTCTCGACGGCCGTGACATGGCCCAGCTCTTCGACGATTCCGGTGAACACTTCCCGGGTCCTCCCTGCCTCTTCGGGCACGGACTCCGGGGCCTGTCGATGACGACAGCTGTGAACGGGCAGGGACATCGGGGGCGACGCCGGACGGAGCTCGACCCATGGCCGAGCGGTACGGCGGCGCGCACGAATGCCCGCCCGCCGCGCACTGCCTCCCATCCGGACTTTAACCGTCGGTCCAGGAATTCCACCTGGTCAACCGGCCGCAGAAAAAATGCGGACGGGTCGCGGACTATAACCGCCGGTTCGGACTTTCACCGACCCCGGAGTGCGCTGCTTCTGTTACAGGCCAGTGTGCCACGCCGAGGGGTACTCCATGCGAGTGAGTTGTGTGGAGTGACTCACAAGGAGTGACGGGAATAGGCCAGCGATTGGTCCATACCTATTGACCATCATGGTCCAGACCTCTTAGCGTCGGTGCCGGACCGGCGGCGGTGACGACGGCCCTTGCCCGCCGCCGGGCCATCATCTGACCGATCCCCCGAACAACTCCTCCTGAGCATCCTCCCGAGCCGTCAGCAACGCCCCGCGCAGTACCGCTCCGCCGCCCAGCACGCTCGCCCGCACCTGGACCGGCAGGGGAGACATTCGGGCGAGCCGCTCCTCGACCCGGCCGGCGAGTACGTCGCCGCCCGCCCGGCCGACCTCACCGCCGAGCACCACGCACCCCGGGTCGAGGACTGCGACGACGGACGCGGCACCGATGGCGACGCGCTCGGCGAGGGCGTCCAGGAAGCGGGCGTGGGCCGGGGCACCGGGACTCGCCGCGGCCCCTCGGACCAGGGTCGCCGCACAGGGTTCGCGAGTGTCCGCGTCGGCCACCAGGCCCTGCGCGCCCGCCAGTTGGACGACCGCCGCCCCACCGGCGAGCGAGTGGAAGCCGCCCTCGCAGTCCGTCGCCGAGGGCAGCCGTCCCGTCCCCGGCACCGGCAGGAAGCCGATCTCACCGGTGCCGCCGGAGGCCCCCCGGCGCAGGGTGCCGTCGAGGACCACGGCGGCGCCGGTGCCGTGACCGAGCCACAACAGCACGAAGGTGTCGCGGTCGCGGGCGGCGCCGTCGCGCTGTTCGGCGAGGGCGGCGAGGTTGGTCTCGTTCTCGACGATCACCCGGGTTTCGGGAAGCCGCTCCTGGAGGGCCGCCACCAGCCTGCGGTGCCACACGGGCAGCCCCCCGGTGTCCCTGAGTTCACCGGTCGCAGGGTCGATCAGACCGGGGGCGCCGATCCCGACCGTGTGCAGCTTCCCCCACGCCCGAACACCCTCGCGCGGGGGGACCCCCATGGCCTCGGCCTCCTTGGCGACCCGCTCGACGAGAGCGACCGCCTGTTCCACGGCGGGACCGGTACCGGTGTCGTCCCCGATGGGCACGGACGCCTCGGCGAGCACCTCGCCCACCAGGTCGGCCACGACGACGGAGACGCCTTCGGTACGGACGTCGAGGGCGGCCAGGTGGGCGAGGCCGGCGACGATCCCGTACACCTTCGCGTTGGGGCCTCGCCGCTGCTCCCCCGACTCCCCCACGACCGTGATCAGCCCGGCGGCGGTGAGTCGTTCGACGAGGTCGGCGACCGTCGGGCGGGAGAGGCCGGTGAGCTGCTTCAACTGCCAGGCCGCCAACGGGCCTTCCTGCTGGAGCAGACGCAGGGCGAGCCGGTCGTTGATGGCCCGGGCGGTGCTCGGTGATGCGGGCATGCCGAGATCCTTCCAGATCGGCGGGGCCGTTCCCGCTGCCGAACAGGAGTGCGGACGGCCGATATCTCGCTATCTATCAGGCAGGGTTCCTGATAGTTTACGGCAGTGCGCGGCCAGGGCTCCGCGACGCAGCGGGAGCCGACCCGGGAAAGGGCCGCAGAATGAGTGCAGTGCTGTACGAACGACACGAGGTGAAGCGCGCCCGGTACGCCGTGGCCGCGGTCTTCGCCGTGCACGGAGCCGTCACCGGCTCGTTCGCGACCCGCGTGCCGTGGATCCAGGACCACGCCTCCGTCAGCGCGGGCCAGCTGGGGCTGGCACTGGCCTTCCCCGCGCTCGGCGCGTCCCTGGCGATGCCCCTCGCGGGCCGCGTCAGCCATCGCTTCGGCGCCCGTACGGCGCTGCGCGGACTGATCGCGTCCTGGACCCTGGCGCTGGTCCTGCCGGCGCTGGCCCCGAACCTCCCCACACTCTGCCTCGCCCTGTTCGTCTACGGCGCCACGGCCGGCATGGCGGACGTGGCGATGAACGCGCTGGGCGTCGAGATCGAGAACCGGCTCGGCAGGTCGATCATGTCCGGACTGCACGGCATGTGGAGTGCGGGCGCCCTGGTCGGAGCGGCGGGCGGAACCCTCGCCGCGCATCTGGGTTCGGACGCGCGTCTGCACCATGTGCTCGCGGCGGCGGCCCTCACGGTCCTCGGTGTGACCGCCTGTCGCTGGGTGCTCGATCTGCGCCCCACCGAGGACGAGGAACCGCCCCCGAGGTTCGCGCTTCCGCCCAGATCGGCCCTGCTGATCGGCGCGATCGGGTTCTGCGCGGTGTTCGCGGAGGGCGCGAGCCTGGACTGGTCGGCGGTGTACCTGCGGGACGAGCTGAACACCTCGGACGGTCTGGCGGCGGCTACCACCACCGGCTTCATGCTGACGATGGCGGTCGCCCGGCTTCTCGGCGACTCGGTCGTCAACCGCTTCGGCGCGGTACGGACGGTCCGCGCGAGCGGCGCGCTCGCCGTGCTCGGCGGTGTGCTCATCGTCGTCGCGGAGCGGCCCGCCGTGGCGATGACCGGCTTCGCGCTGCTGGGGCTCGGTATCGCCGTGGTCGTCCCGTTGTGCTTCGCGGCGGCGGGCCACAGCGGCCCCAACCCCAGTCAGGCCATCGCGGGCGTCGCCACCATCACATACACCTCGGGCCTGGTCGCGCCGAGCGCGATCGGGACGCTGGCCCAGGCGACGAGCCTGGTGGTGTCGTTCGGGCTGGTGACGGTGCTGGCGGGCGGCCTCACCGGGTTCGCGGGGGTGCTGCGGGCCGGTGCGAAGGACCGTCCGAAGGTCACTCCCCCGAGCGCAGCAGTTCCCGACCGCAGGCCCTGAACCAGTCGCTCCAGGGCGTGGGCCGCAGGGTTCCCGCGTCGAGCCGGACCAGCACCCGGGTGCCCCGGGCGTACGTCACCTCGCCGTCGGCCGAGCAGAGCCGGAAGCCGTAGGTGAGGCCGGTGGTGCCGAGGCGTTCCAGCCAGAGGTGCACGGCGTAGGCGCCGGGCCGGCCGACCGGGGCCTCGTAGCTGATGCGCAGTTCCCTGACCACGTTGCAGAAGTCGCCGGCCGCCGCCCAGTCCCCGTCGAAGGTGAGGCCGTATCCGTGCCACAGCTCGTTCCAGGCGCGCTCCACCAGCAGGGGGTAGCGGGCGTTGTGGAGCATGCCGAGGGAGTCGAGGTCGTCGAAGTGGACGGCCACGGGCATCAGCCGCCCGTAGGAGCTGTCCGGATCGGCGGAGGGTACGGGTACCGCGGCTTCGGCTTCGGTGGTCACGGGCGGGGCTCCTGGGCGTACGGGGTGGATGGCGGGTGCAGTCATCCGCGCCTCTCATCCTAAGCGGACGCTCAGATGGCTCTCGGCGGGACCTCTCCGGACCCTTTCCTCGCAGCTCAGCGCGCCAGGTCGTAGGCGTACGAGGCGGTGAACGTGCCGGGGGTGCCCATGCAGCCGTCCGACTCCCCCGGCAGCTTGACCCACAGATAGGCGTCGATCCGGGCCTCGCCGGTGTTCGTGGTCGGCGCCCGGCCGAGTTTCCGGCCGGCCGGGTCGCACCACTCACCGTCGGCCGGCGCGCCGTTGCCGTTGCGGCTGGTGTCGATCACGGCGCCGAGACCGGCGGGGCCGCCGAGGGCGTCGAGGACCCGTCGGTCGTAGGCGATCTCGTCGTCCGTGCGGTGGAAGTTGGAGACGTTGCTGAAGACCCCGTCGGAGGAGGCGGCCGAGGCCGCGCCCGCCTGACGGAGCAGGGCCGCCTGCTCGGCCGGTGAGTTCCAGCCGGAGTGCCCGGCGTCGTAGTAGACGCGGACGTCGGGGTCGGCGGCCTTGAGGACACGCCCCGCGCGGGCCAGCGAGGCGAAGCGGTCGGCGCGCCGCGCCGGGGAGAGACAGTCGGCCTGGGCGATCGAGTCGGGCTCCAGGATCACGATGACCTCGCCGGAGCCGAGGCCCCCCGCGAACGCGTCGATCCAGCCGTCGTAGGCGTCGAGGTCGGGCGCGCCGCCCTGCGAGGCGCCGCCGCAGTCACGGTCCGGGACGGCGTACGGCACGAGTACCGGAACCCGGCCGGCGCCCGCCGCGCCCGCCGTGACCGCGCGGACCCGGGCGGTGATCGTCGAGGGCGAGAAGTCGGCGAACCAGACCGCCGCCGGCCGGTCGGCGATCTCCGTCTCGATGACGGAGCGGCGAGGATCGTCGCGGTGGGCACCGACCCAGTCGAGCACCTGGGAGTCGGGGTAGCGGTAGAGGCGGGCGGACCCCGGGCCGGGCGCCTGCTTCGCCACCCGCTCGGGGCCCGTCGTCGAGGAGGAGGGCGAGGGCGTACGGCTGGGCTTCCTCGCCTCCGTCGTACGGGCGGACGGGGAGGGCGACTTCGAGGCACTCGGCGTGGGCGGAGTGGGCGACACGGCCGGCAGCGGGGCGAGCAGGGGCGAGCCGGTCACCTCGGGCCTGGCCTCGTCCGCGGCGCCACCGCCGCCGTCGAGCGCGGAGAGCAGCCCGGTGGCCGTACCGACAGCGACCACCACCGAGGCGGCGGCGACCATGACGGAACGCCGGGCGGCGCGCCCGCGTTCGGCCCGGCGCGCGGCCAGGCGCTGGGCGCGCAAGCCTGACACGTACAGCTCCCCTCCTCCGCCGCGGCGGGCGCGTTCCCCCGTTCTGGGGAAGCGTCCGGCCCGGCGGCACACGCGCCAGCCTAGGACTGGGACCCTGCCCCCATGGTGCAATTGGAACAGTTCACCACTTCTGTCGACCACGTCCTCTCCCGTATGCGCGCGCTGGAGACACAGTTGCCGCCGCGCGACGGGCTGGCGGTCTTCAACCGTGTCTACCTCGCCGTCACGGAGGCCTTCGACCGGCGGCTGGACGCCGGCGCGTTCCCCGACGCGCAGGCCGCGATCACCCTGGACGTGCGGTTCGCCGAGCGGTATCTGCGGGTGGCCGAGGGCGACCACGCACCCGCCTGCTGGCGCCCGTTGCTCCAGTTCCGCCACCATCCCGGCGTACGGCCCCTGCAGTTCGCACTCGCGGGCATCAATGCGCACATCGGGCACGATCTGGCGCTCGCCGTCGTGGACGCCTGTCGTACGCTCGGCTGCGAACCGGCCGATCTGGAGGACGAGTTCGAGCGCGTGGGTGATCTACTCGTCTCGCTGGAGGAGCGTCTGCGCGAAGAGCTGATGCCGGGTCCCGACCTGCTCCAGATCGCCGATCCGCTCACGCATCTGCTCGGCGCGTGGAGCATGGAGCGGGCCCGGGCCGCGACCTGGTCGGCGGCCCGCGCGCTGTGGGCACTGCGCCGACTGCCCGATCTGGCCGAGGAGTTCACCGACCGGCTCGACGCGGCGGTCGGCTTCGCGAGCCGCATGCTCCTCACACCGCTGCCGGACTGATCCGGCCACTCCCGCGCAGGGCCTCCGACATCAGTAGGTGAACGTTGTACGTTCGAGGTCCGGAATCTCTTGCGAAGCCGCGAAGGAGAACGCGCATGACCGTCCGTCTGGGTCTGGGTCTTCCGCAGTCACACCAGTACGACATCGGACGGGACGTGCCGGACGTGGCACGCACGGCCGAACAGATCGGCTACGAGAGCCTGTGGGTGTTCGAACGCGCCCTGTTTCCGGAGCCCGCGACCCAGGGCCTGTACGGCATGGAGGGCGTCCCCTGGCCCGATTCGTACCGCGGTCTCGCCGAACCGCTGGTGACCCTGACACTGGCCGCCGCGGCCACCGAGCGCGCCCGTCTGGGCACCAGCGTGCTGGTCGCCCCGCTGCACGGCCCCTTCCAACTGGCCCGCACCCTGGGCACCTTGGACGCGGCGAGCGGCGGCCGGGTGGTGGCGGGGCTGGGCACCGGCTGGTCCCTCGACGAGTACGCCGCCGCCGGGGTCGCCCCGTTCGCCGAGCGCGGCCGGGTCCTGGACGAGATCCTCGACGTGTGCCGGGCGGTCTGGGGCCCGGACCCGGTCCAGTACGACGGCCGCCTGACGAAGGTCCCGTCGGCCGTCGTCGGTCCCAAACCCGCCCGGCCGATACCGATATTCCTCCCCGCCTTCAGCAAGAAGTCGCTGACCCGCCTCGTCGAACGCGGCGACGGCTGGAACCCGATAGCCATGGGCGTCGAGCAACTCGCCACGCAGTGGCAGCAGGTGCAGGACTTCGCCGCCGAGAAGGGCCGTACGAGGCCGATCGAGACGGCGGTGCGGGTGAACCCCGCCTACACGGCGAAGGCGTACGACGGCGCCGACCGCCGGCCCTTCCAGGGCAGCGTCGACCAGATCGTGACGGACCTCGCCGCCCATGCCGAGATCGGCGGTCTCGACGAGTTCTTCTTCGACTTCGGCGACGCCCCGAGGGACGCCGCCGAACTCAAGGACCTGGCAGCCGAGCTGTACGAGGCGGCACGGGCGGCCGGGATCTGAACGACCCGCACCGCGCCTTCCCGCTCCTCAGTCCTCGGGGAGTTCGACGGGCGCGATCTCGTCGTACACGTCACCGGGGCCCGGGTTGGTCGGATCGGTGGTCCCGCCGAAGTGGTGCATGACGCCCCAGACCGCGTTGAGCGCGGTCTGGACGGCGCCCTCGGCCCAGCCGGCCGTCCAGGAGATGTCGTCACCGGCGAGGAAGACGCCCCGCTTGTCGACGGGCAGCCGGTCCTGCATGAAGTGTGTGAACAGGCGCCGCTGGTAACGGTAGTGGCCGGGCAGGTTGGCCTTGAACGCGCCCATGAAGTAGGGCTCGTTCTCCCAGGACACGGTGACCGGGCTGCCGATCACGTGCTTCCTGATGTCGACCTTCGGATAGATCTCGCCGAGCGACTTCAGCATGACCTCCATCCGCTCGTTCGCCGACAACGGCAGCCACTTGAGGCTGTCGTCGCACCAGGTGTACGAGAGGCAGATGACGGCAGGTTTGTCCGGGCCGTCGTCGAGGAGGTAGGTCCCGCGTGTCATACGGTCGGTGAGGGTCATCGACATGACGTCCCGGCCGGTCGGAACTCCCCTGTCGTCGACGGCCCTGTCGAGCCAGAAGGGCCGGTCGACGGGCACGAAGAGCTTGCTGGACTCCATGTAGTGGGTGCGTTCGATGGCGGTCCAGTGGTCGATCGGGAAGAGCGAGTCGTCGCAGTCGATCTTCGAGAGCAGCATCCAGGACTGGGCGGTGAAGACGGCCGCCGGGTACGTACGGATGTCGCCGTCCGCGTCGGTGACGGTGATCCGGTTGCCGGCCGTGCGGTGGAGGCGGGTCACGGCCGGACGCGGTACGCCGTTCACGTGCAGGGACGCGAGGGAGGTCCCGTACGGCCAGTGGACGATCTTCCCGGGCTCGCGTTCCCAGAGCCGCAGCGGCAGTTGCTGACTGCCGCCCACGATGCCCCGGTGGTGGTCGTCGGCCTCGGTGTAGACGACCCGCAGGATCTCCAGGATCGAGTTGGGGAAGTCGGTGTCCCAGCCGCCCGTGCCGAAGCCGACCTGGCCGAAGATCTCGCGGTGCCGGAACGACTTGAAGGCCTCGGAGTCGCAGAGGAACCCGTAGAAGGTCTGGTTGTCGAGCTTCTCGACGAGCCGGGCCCAGATCTCCCGGATGCGCGGCACGTCCCGCTCCCGCAGGGCCCGGTTCATGTCGGAGAAGTCGGCGCCCTCTTCGAGACACGTGTTCCAGGCCTCGGCGACATCTCGGTAGACCTGCGGCAGATCGTCGACCGTCTCCGCGTAGTGCGACTCGCCCTTGAGGTCGACGACGGTCGAAGGGGTGCACTCCGCGAGGGGGTTGGGGAACGGCCGGGTCTCCAGGTCCACCAGGTCGATGTAGTGCTGGAGGGCGGTGGAGGAGGGCGGGAAGCGCATCGCGCCCATCTCGGCGGTGAGGGAGGGGTCGCAGCCGTCGAAGCCGACGGTCCGCAGCCGTCCGCCGATCTGATCGGCCTCGTACACCACAGGCCTGAGGCCCATCTTCATCAGCTCGTACGCGGCGATGATCCCCGACAGCCCGCCGCCGATGACGGCCACCTCGGTGCCGTGCTCGGTCGCGGGAATCTGCCCGAGACCGGCCGGGTGGGCGAGGAAGTCGTCGTAGGCGTAGGGGAAGTCCGGCCCGAACATGGTGATCGGCGGCTGCTGCGCGTCGGCGTGCTGGACGGCGGTGGGCACCGTGGACGTCATGGGGTACGGACTCCTTGCGGGGTGAAGCAGGTGAAGGGGGTACGGAAAAAAACGGGGGAGGCTCAGCCGAGGGAGCCGTACAGGCCGGGACGCCGGTCCTGGAGATACGGGTTCGCCTCGCGGGAGGCGGCGAGGAGAACGGGGTCGACGTCGGCGAGGAGGAGTTCCTCGCCGCGGCCGGCCCGGGTGCGGGCGACTCCGTCGGGACCGGCGAGCGTGGAGAGCCCGACGAAGTCGAACTCCCCTTCCTGGCCTACCCGGTTGACGTAGGCGACGTACAGCTGGTTCTCGAAGGCCCGCACCGGGACGACGGACTCGGCGACGAACGGGAAGGGGTGCATCTGCGCCGTCGGGACCAGGAGGAGGTCGGTGCCCGCGAGGGCGTGGGCGCGGACGTTCTCCGGGAACTCGACGTCGTAACAGATCATCAGGCCGATCCGGAGACCGTCCAGTTCGGCCTGTACGACGGGCTGCTCGCCCGGTGTGAAGTGGTCGCGCTCGAAGCAGCCGAAGAGGTGGGTCTTGCGGTAGTTGGCGAGACGGTCACCGGTGGCGGAGACGATCTGCGCGGAGTTGAAGACCTGGTCGCCGGCTCGCTCGGGGTAGCCGTAGGCGATGGCGAGGCCGTGCCGCGTGGCGATCTCGGCGACCGCGTCGGCGGAGTCGCCGTCGGCCGGCTCGGCGAGGTGGGCGATGGCGTCGCCGATCGCGTACCCGGTGAGGAACATCTCCGGCGCGGCCAGCAGCGCCGCGCCCGCCCCGGCCGCCCGGCCCGCGGCCTCGTCGAGCGCCTTGAGGTTCCCGGCGGGGGAGCCGGGGCGGCCGGAGCTCTGGAGCAGGGCGGTGCGCATGCGGGGTCCTTGCAGGGGCTTAAGGGGGGTTGGGGGCCAGATAGACGGTACGGGGGGTGGGCACGGCGGTACAAGGAGCAGCTGTTGCGCGCTGACAGGCGAATTGTTGCGTGAAGCGGGGGCGAGGCGACGATTCGTTGTTCCGCCCCCGCCGCCCCTACCCGTCCCATCCTCGGGGGCTGCGCCCCCGAACCCCCGCGTCGGCCCTGAACGGGCCTTGTCCTCAAACGCCGGACGGGCTGGTGGTGCCGGCCGGGGCTTGATCTTTCAGCCCGTCCGGCGTTTGAGGACGAGCGCGTTCAGCGCGAAAGGGGGGTCTGGGGGCGCAGCCCCCAGGAACGGGACGGGACGGGTAGGGGCGGCGGGGGCGAGGAAAAACCTCTACCGGAGCCCGAACGTGGTCAGTACCGCCGCGTGGTCCGAAGGCCAGACATTGCCGGCCACCTCGGGCCACGCATGCACCGCCCCGCTCACCACCACCCGGGAATCCAGCACCCTCAACCCCCTCCCCCCGTACAGCACGAAGTCGATCCGGTCCTGCGGCTCGGGCCGACCACTCCCGTCCTCATGCTCGACGTGGATCGGCGACCAGGTGTGACCGGGCTCCCGGACCGGGTCCGGATGCACCTCCCGGTACGAGTCCCGCAGCCCCGCCTCCCGCGCCGCCTTCGTCACCGGCCACTCCACCCCGGGCCAGTCCAGATGCGACGGAGTGTTGAAGTCCCCGACGAGCACGACGGGCACGACCCGGGTGGAGGCGGCGTCCGCGGACGCAGCTCCGGTCCGCCGCAGGATCTCCCGCATCCGCTCCAGCCGCCCCGCCTCCTTGCCGATCACCTCATCCGCCGGAAGCCCGTTGAAGTGGACCTCGTAAGGCCCGTACGGCGCGCAGTCGAGGTGGGCGCTCCAGACGTCGACCTCCTGCCCCGCGTCCAGCCGGACGCGTACCCCGGTCGCCCCGTAGAAGCCGACGTCCGGGTCACCGTGGTACGCGGTGATCGGATACCGGCTGATGACACCCAGGTTCGGGCCCGCCTGGTGGTGGTACCAGCCGAGCGCCTCCGCCAGTTCCCGGGCGGAGGTGCCGGCGGTCTCCTGAAGACCGACGACGTCGGCGCCCGTCTCGGCGATGACCTTGAGCTGCTTCGCACGGTGGTCGTCGATCTTCGTACCGCCCAGCCACAGGTTCCAGCTCATAACCCGGAGCTGTCGCTCGGGGGCGACCATGGCGTCGAGCCGCGCCACGGTGACCCCGGCCAGGCTGGTCAGCACCGTCCGGCCGGGCGCCGCCTCGATCGGCGCGAGTGAGGGAACGGCGAGCACCGCGCAGCCGGCCGCCTCGGCCGAGGTGACGCCGGTCTCGGTGTCCTCGACGGCCACGCAGGCGGCCGGGTCGACGCCCAGGGCGTGGCAGGCGGCGAGGTACGGATCGGGGGCGGGCTTGGTGTGTTCGGTGTCGTCGGCGGTGACGGAGACCGCGAAACGGGAGGCGCCGAGCGCTTTGAGTACGGTGTCGGCGACTGCCCTGGGGGAGGCGGTGACCAGGGCGGTGGGTATGCCGGCCTCGGCGAGCGCGTCGAGCAGGTCGAGGGCGCCGGGGCGGGGCACGATGCCGGTGCGGACGCGCACCGCGAACTCGCGGTGCAGTTCGGCGGCGAGGCGGCCGGGCTCCACCCCCGTGGCGGCGGCCAGCCAGTCGGCGGTGTGCTCGACCGGCCGACCGAGCACATCGGGCTGGTCCGCCTCGGTCAGCGGTCTCCCGGCGACCTGTTCCACCGCCTCCCACCACAGCCGCTCGGTGTCGACGAGCGTGCCGTCCATGTCGAACAGGGCTGCCTGGAGCTGGAGTTGTGGCAGGCCGGAGGTGTCGGAGGTACGGGGGATGTGGGGGGTCACGTTTCTCTCTCTCGCAAATCCTTGTTCACTACGGGCGGTTGGCGCGCTCTGCCACCAGCACCGGCCGCTCCGGCAACGACACGTGTACCGCCGTTCCCGCGCCCAGCGTGACGGCCTCGTGCGCGGGCAGGTCGGCCTTCACCTCCGTGCCGTCCACGAGCCTTACGGTGATCCGGGTGACCGCGCCGAGGAAGGCCGTGGCCACCACCCGCGCGTCACCCCCCGCGTCGGCGCCGACCCGCACCGCCTCGGGCCGGACCAGTACGTCGACCTCGGCGGCGGCCGGCGCCTCACCGTCGACCGGGAGCCGCTGCCCGAGCACCTCGACCGAGCCGGCGTCCAGCCGCCCCGGAATCCGGCTCATCGTGCCGACGAACTCGGCCACGAATGCGGTGGCGGGCCGGCCGTACAACTCGGCAGGGGCGGCGCACTGTTCGAGCCGCCCGGAGTGCATCACGGCGACCCGGTCGGCCATGGACAGCGCCTCCTCCTGATCGTGCGTCACGAACAGGGTGGTGATGCCGAGTTCCTGTTGCAGCCGCCTGATCTCCTCGCGCAGGTTCAGCCGTACCTTGGCGTCCAGCGCCGACAGCGGCTCGTCGAGCAGCAGTACACGCGGGCGCAGGGCGAGCGCGCGGGCCAGCGCGACGCGTTGCTGCTGGCCGCCGGAGAGCTGGTGCGGAAACCTCTCACCCTTGTCGGCGAGGCCCACGAGGTCGAGCAACTCGGCCGCGCGGGCGCGCCGTTCGGACGTACGCACCTTGCGCATCCGCAGTCCGAAGGCCACGTTGTCGAGGGCGCTGAGGTGCGGGAAGAGGCTGTACGACTGGAAGACCATCCCGGCGTCCCGGCGGTGTGCCGGGACCTGGGTGACGTCCTCCCCGTCGACCAACACCTCGCCGGAGTCGGGGTGTTCGAACCCGGCGAGCATACGAAGCGCGGTGGTCTTGCCGCAGCCGGAGGGACCGAGCAGCGCGAGCAGTTCACCCGGCCGTACGGCGAGGTCCAGTCCGTCGAGGGCGACGGTCGGGCCGAACTCCCTGCGCAGGCCACGGAATTCGACGGTGGCGGCCTTGTCGAGCGTCATGTTGTTCATCCCTTGGCGGCGGCGGTTCGGGTATGCCCGCCGAGCCCGGCGAGCGCGAGGAGGAGGGCCCAGGTGACGAACAGGCTGAGCACGGAGACGGCGACGGACAGCTGGGCCTGCGAGCCGCCGACGCTGTAGATCCACACGGCGAACGGCTGGAAGCCGAGCAGCTGGGCCACGGTGAACTCGCCCAGCACCAGGGCCAGGGTGAGGAAGGAGGCGTGGAGCAACGCCCCGCGCAGGTTGGGCAGCACGGCCGTCACCAGCGCCTGCCTCGGGCTCGCACCGCAGCTGCGGGCGGCCTCGACCAGCGTACGGACGTCGATCGCCCGCAGCCCGGCGTCCAGTGCCCGGTGGACGAAGGGCAGCGCCATCACGACGTAGGCGAGGACGAGGACGACGGGGAAGTCGGGGTTCTGGATGGCGACGAACGTCTGGAACAGGGGCGTACGGGAGAGGTGTTCCGGCCCCCATTTGAGGACGGTCGAGATCCCGGCGACGAACGCGATCGGCGGGACCACCAGAGGCAGCGAGCAGATCACCTCGACGACCGGCCGCAGCCGGGGCGCGCCGAGCCGCAGAGCGACCATCGCGGGCACCATCAGCAGCAGGACCACGGCGATGGTGGCGGCGGCGAGTTCGAGGGACAGCGTCAGGCCGGAAAGGAAGCCGTCGGCGCCGACGATCTGGCTGTAGGCGTCGAAGGTGACGCCCTGGCCCGGTACGTCGACCGTGAAGATCACGGAGGCGGCGAGCGGGACGAGGAAGTAGACCGCGGCTCCGGTGAGTACCACCCCACGCCACAGGTTCAGGCGAGCCATCGCGCGCTCCTCCGTTGCAGGGGCAGGTACACGGCCATGACGAGGCCCGCGATCAGGACCATGTCGAGGCTGAGGGCGAGCGCCACGTTCTCCTGGCCCACCAGCACGTTGCCGGAGATGGCGTCGGCGATCTGGAGGGTGACCAGCGGGATCGAACTGCCCACCATGGCGGCGGCGGTGGCGTACGCGGCGAAGGCGCTGCCGAAGAGGAGCACGAACCCGCCGAGCAGCGAGGGCAGCAGCACGGGCAGGCCGACGTGCTGCCAGTACTGGACGTTGGTGGCCCCGTTGTTCCGCGCGGCCTCACGCCACTGGGACCGGAGTCCGTCGAGCGCGGGGGTGATCGTGAGGACCATCAGCGGAATCAGGAAGTAGAGGTAGACGATCACCAGTCCCCAGAAGCTGTAGAGACTCCAGCCTTTCTCCGTCAGCCCCAAGTGCCGTGTCAGCACACCGGAGTTGCCGAGGGTGGCCACGAAGGCGAAGGCCAGCGGCACCCCGCCGAAGTTGGCGAGGACCCCGGAGGCGGTGAGTACGGCCTCGCGCAGCGCCCGGAACCGGGAGGTCACCACGGCCTGCGCGAGCAGCAGTCCGAGCACGGTCGCGATGAGCGCCGACACGGCGGACAGCTTGACGCTGCCGAGCAGGGCCGTGAGATAGGCCCCCTGGAGGGAGTCGGTCAGATTGGCCGTGGTGTACGAAGTGGCGCCGGTGGCCTGGTTCTTGGCGGTGAAGGCACCGTTCAGCATGGCCAGGGCGGGCACTCCGAAGGCGACCGCCACGAAGACGAGCAGCGGCAGTACGGCGAGCCAGCCCGGGGCGCGGCGCCGCCGCTTCAGGGAAGCGGCGGGCGCCACGTCGACCCGCGTGAGGGTGGCGGTCATCCGGAGACGGCCTTGCCCCAGCCCTGGGCCAGCACGGTCTTGGCCTTGGCCTGCTGGGCCTCGGTCGGGAAGGACGGTGTGCCGGAGACCTTGGGCAGCTTGGCCGCGGCGGCCGTGTCGAGGGTGCCGGCCTTCTCCATGGCGGTCATCAGGGCCGGCCGGGCGTACCCCTTGAGCCAGAGGTTCTGTCCCTCGGCGCTGTACAGGTACTCCTGCCACAGCCGGGCGGCGGCCGGGTGCGGGGCGTCCTTGTTGATGGCCTGGGAGTAGAACTGGGAGAACTCGCCGTCGCTGGGCACCGACACCGTCCAGTCGACACCCTTGGACTTGAACTCGTCGGCGTAACCGGCGTTGAGGTAGTCCCAGTCGATGCTGATGGGCGTCTCGCCCTTCTCGACGGTTGCCGGGGTCGACTCGACGGGCGTGTAGTTGCCGTTCTTCTTCAGCTTGGCGAAGAAGTCGAGGCCGGGCTGGATGTCGTCGAAGGATCCACCGCTGGCGAGCGAGGCCGCCCAGACACCGGCGAAGGCCGAGCCGGACTTGGTGGGGTTGCCGTTGAGGGCGACCTGGCCCTTGTACTGGGGCTTCAGCAGATCGGCGAAGGAGGTGGGACAGGTCTTCACCCGCTTGGCGTCGCACCCGATGGATATGTAGCCGCCGTAGTCGTTGAACCAGCGCCCCTCCGGGTCCTTCTGCCCCTCGGGGATGTCGGCGAAGGAGGCGACCTTGTAGGGCGCGAGGAGCCCCTGCTGGGCGGCGCTCAGCGCGAACGAGCTGCCGAGGTCGAGAACGTCCGGTGCCCGGTCCTGCCCCTTGCGGGAGGTGACGGCGTTGATCTCGTCCTGACTCGCCCCGTCGGGGTTCTCGACCTCGATCTTGATGCCGTACTTCTTCTGGAAACCGTCGATCAGAGCGCCGTAGTTGGCCCAGTCGCGGGGCAGCGCGATGGCGTGCAGCGTGCCCTCCTTCTTGGCGGCGGTGACCAGTTTGGCCATGCCACCGAAGTCGGCGGCCGAGGTCGCGGTGGCCGCGCTCTTGCCGTTCGCGGTGGTCGACGTGTCGTCGGGGGCGGCGCCGCAGGCGCTCAGGGCGAGCGCGGCGACAACGGCGAGGGCGCCGCCACGGACGGCTGTTCTCGGCAGGGTCACGGTCACGGTCTCTCCAGGGGTACGCACGAGGGTTGAGGTGGTGCGGAGAACTTGTCTGAACAAGTTGACTTCAGTACGCCTTCCGGTGGTATCGCCCTCGTGAACACTGGCGAAACCCTGGCCACCGATTTCCTGCACACTCTCGCCGCCCGTGGACGGGCCGTGGATGTCGATTAGGCTGGTCACCCTGTGCACAGCCACAAACCCGGAGGGGAAGCATGACGGCGCGACACGAGGAGATCGCCGACGAGTTGCGCCGGGCGATCGACCGCGAGCAGTACACGGTCGGCAGCCGTCTTCCGCCGGAAACAGAACTCGCCGCCCACTACGGCGTGGCCCGCGGCACGATCCGCCAGGCGGTGGCGGCCCTGACCGCCGAGGGCCTCATCGGCTCCCGCCAGGGCGCCCGGCGGGTGGTCCTGGCCAGCCGCCGCAGCCAGACCTTCGAGGAACTGCGCAGCTTCGCCCAGTGGGCCCGCGCGATGGGCCGGGAGGCGACGGGCCAGGTGGTGCACCAGGAGTACCGCCGGGCGACGACGGAGGACGCGATCCGCCTCCAACTCCGCGAGAAGACCAAGGTGTTGCACGTCCTGCGCGTGCGCGGCCTGGACGGCGAACCGGTCCTCCTGGAGCGCACGGTCTACGCCGACTGGATCGCCCCGTCCGTGGAACCCATCGAACCGGACTGCCCCTCGGTCACCCAGCGCCTCTTCGAGGACACGGGCCTGGTCTTCGCATACGGCGAACACGTCATAGACGCGGTGGCGGCGGGCGCCCAGGACGCCGAACTCCTGGACATCCGCCGCACGAGCCCCCTCCTGCGGGTCCGCCGCGTGACGACGACGAGGGAGGGCCGCCCGGTCGAGTGGTCCGACGACCGCTACCGGGGCGACGCGGTGAGCTTCAGCGTCCACAACTCGATAGCGAACAACGCCCTGGCCAGAAAGCCAGCCGAGTAGGGGGTGACCTGCAAACGGGGTTGTGGGCAGTGCCGGTAAGGGGCGCGGGGAACTGCGCGACAAGCCACGACGAACCCGCACCCGCCACGAACCCGCAAGAGGCACCTACGTAGGCGACCCGGAAGAAAACCTCCGCAGCAACGGCGACAGCACCAACACGGACTTCGTCCGCTCGACGAACGGCTCCCCCGCGATCCGCTCAAGCACCCGCTCGAAGTGCCGCATGTCGGAGGCGAACACCTGCACCACCGCATCCGCCTCCCCCGTCACGGTGGACGCGGCCACCACCTCCTGGTACCGCTCCAGCCCCCGCCGAATCGTCTCCGGCGAGGTGTTCCGCCGGCAGTAGATCTCGACGAACCCCTCCGTCTCCCACCCGAGCGCCGCCGGATCCACCCGCACGGTGAACCCGGTGATCGCCCCGCTGTCCCGCAACCGGTCCACGCGCCGCTTCACCGCCGGCGCGGACAGCCCGACCAGCTGCCCGATGTCCGCATAGGAGCGGCGCGCGTCCTCGGCCAGGGCGTGCACGATACGTTCGTCGAGATCGTTCAGCACGGTCGGGTCAGCTCCAGCTGGCGTGGAGAGGCTTGCCCTCCGCGTAACCGGCCGCGCTCTGGACGCCCACGATGGCCTTCTCGGCGAACTCCTCGAGGGAGTTGGCACCGGCATAGGTGCAGGAGGACCGAACACCGGCGATGATCGAGTCGATCAGGTCCTCGACGCCGGGACGAGCCGGGTCGAGGAACATCCGGGACGTCGAGATGCCCTCCTCGAACAGGGCCTTGCGGGCCCGGTCGTACGCCGACTCCTCCGACGTACGGTTGCGTACCGCACGCGCCGACGCCATGCCGAACGACTCCTTGTACAGGTGCCCGGCGGCGTCCTGCTGAAGGTCGCCCGGGGACTCGTACGTCCCCGCGAACCAGGAGCCGACCATCACGTTGGACGCACCGGCGGCCAGCGCCATCGCGACGTCGCGGGGGTGGCGTACGCCGCCGTCCGCCCACACGTGCTTGCCGTACTTCTTCGCCTCGGCCGCGCACTCCAGGACCGCCGAGAACTGCGGCCGGCCCACGCCCGTCATCATGCGGGTGGTGCACATGGCGCCCGGTCCGACGCCGACCTTGATGATGTCGGCGCCCGCCTCGATCAGATCCTTGACGCCCTCGGCGGCCACGATGTTGCCGGCGACGATCGGAACGTGCGGGTGGAGGTCGCGGACCAGCTTGACGGCGCTGAGCATCGACTCCTGGTGACCGTGCGCGGTGTCGATGACGAGCGTGTCGACGCCCGCGTCGAGCAGTTGCTGCGCCTTTCCGGCCACATCGCCGTTGATGCCGACGGCGGCGGCGATCCGCAGCTTCCCGTTCACATCCGTGGCCGGCGTGTAGAGGGTGGCACGCAGGGCGCCCTTGCGGGTGAGGATGCCGGCAAGCCTGCCGTCGGCGTCGACGGCGGGCGCGTAACGGCGGTTGGCGCCGTCGAGGCGGTTGAAGGCCTCGCCCGGGTCGATGCCGGCGTCGAGGAGCAGCAGGTCCTTCGACATGACCTCGGAGAGCTGGGTGAAGCGGTCCACACCGGACAGGTCGGCGTCGGTGACCACACCGACCGGACGCTGCTCGGCGTCGACGACCACTCCCGCGTTGTGCGCCCGCTTGGGCAGCAGGGCGAGAGCGTCGGCGACGGTCTGGTGGGGGGCGAGCACGATCGGCGTGTCGAGCACGAGGTGACGGCTCTTCACCCAGGAGACGACGTCGGTGACGACCTCGATCGGGATGTCCTGCGGGATGACGACCAGCCCGCCGCGCCGCGCGACCGTCTCGGCCATCCGACGGCCCGCGATGGCGGTCATGTTGGCGACGACCAGCGGGATCGTCGTACCCGTGCCGTCCGGGGAGCTGAGGTCGACGGCCTGCCGGGAACCCACGGCGGAACGGCTCGGGACCATGAAGACGTCGTCGTACGTCAGGTCGTACGGGGGCTGGATGTCATTGAGGAAACGCACGTGCTGCACATCCCGGTCGATCAGAGGTGGCCCCCGGACAGGACAGCCAGGGGGAAGAGCACGTACCTCATTGTCCCATGCCCGTGACCTGAAACCGCCTGGTCGGATCGTCCAGACGGGCCGTAGGGCAACTCGTGGCATCCCACCACAGGCTTGTTCAGGCGAGCACCATCACCACCGCGAGTCCCGTCTCCGTCTCCCGCCAGCTCGCGGCGGCGTCGGCGAAGATCTCCTGGAGGGTGTTCCACTCCTCCGGCCGGGCCGCCGCGTACGCCTGCCAGTTCCGGACGAGGAGGAGCCGGCCCCGGCTCGCGGGCCACCACTCCAGGTCGCCGAGGCTGTCCGCCAGGGCGTCCCAGTTCGCGCCGAACCAGTCCGGGAAGCGCAGCACGGTGGCACAGGCCGTCATCAGCCCGGCCTTGTCCGTGACGTCGGCGAGGTCGAGGTCGGCGGTCTCCCAGCCGGCCTCGCGGGCGGCTTCGAGCGCGTGCTCGGCGGGCAGGGCGGCGGGCCAGGACAGGACACCGGCGGGCGCGCCGCCGGCGAGCACCCGGGCGAGCGGATGGTCGACGGTCATCTCAGTACCGCCGTGCGGGGCGGCGAAGCGTCGGAGTGATCATCGCTGTAGTAGATCCCACCGCGCCGCGACATGACAACGACAGGCCGGGTGGCGGCCTCCCAACAGGACACGATGATCGGCGAGTCGTTCAATGAAAGGTGACCAGCCAGTCTCCGGCGGGAGCCGCGAATGTCATCGCCGACAGCAACGCCAGCAGCATCGGGGGGACACAAGGACAACCGCGGGAGACTGCGGCGGCTGGGCGAGTGGTGTGCCCGGCACTTCGTGATCGTCATCGTCGCCTGGCTGGTCGCGCTCGCCGCGCTCCAGGTGCTCAACCGTTCCTTCGGCGGTGACTACTCGGACAACTTCTCCCTGTCCGGGGTCCAGTCGCAGGACGGTCTGGACGTGCTGAAGAAGCACGATCCGGCGGCCGGCGGCTACGGCAGCCAGATCGTGCTGCGGGACACCTCCAAGCCCCTGACCTCGGTGTCCACGCAGATGTCCCAGACGGTCACCGACCTGCAGAAACTCCCGCACGTCCTGTCCGTGCAGAACCCCCTGCCACCGCCGGGTACGCAGCCCCAGTCCACCGGCAAGCAGGCGGTCGGCCCGCTCTCCTCCGACGGGAAGACCGGCTACGTCACCATCCGCTTCGACGTCCAGCCCTCCACCCTCACGGACGACTACCTCCACGGCGTCGACGACTCGGTGCAGCCGCTGCGCTCGGCCGGAGTGACGGTCGAGTACGGCGGCCCGCTGGGCGAGCTGGCCAGGCCCCACGCCGACGACCGGGTCAGCGAGCTGATCGGGTTCGCGGTGGCGATCGTCGTCCTGCTGGTCGGCTTCGGCAGCGTGCTCGCCGCCGGACTGCCCCTGCTGACCGCGCTGATCAGCGTGATCGGGGGCCTGGCCTGCCTCGGGCTGCTCGCGGCGGCGTTCACCTTCGCCACGGTCTCCCCCACCCTGGCCACGATGATCGGCCTCGGCGTGGGCATCGACTACGCGCTGTTCCTGATCACCCGGCACCGGCAGAACCTGATGAACGGCGACGATCCGGTCCGGGCGGCGGGGCGGGCCAACGCCACCAGCGGACGGGCCGTCCTGGTCTCCGGGTGCACGGTGATCGTCGCGCTGGCCGGGCTGTCCGTCTCCGGGGTGTCCTTCATCGGCCTGCTGGGCGTGGCAGCCGCCGTCACCGTGGTCTCCGCGGTCGCGGGCGCCCTGACCCTGGTCCCGGCGCTGCTGGGGCTCATCGGCCACCGTGTCGACCGCTACCGGGTGCGCCGTCCGATCGCCGAGGCCGCCGACGACGACGTGGCCGAGGGACACGGCACCTGGCACCGGTACGCGCAGCGCGTCGAGCGACGCCCCTGGTGGTTCCTGGCCGGCGGGGTCGTGACGGTGCTGGTGCTGGCGATCCCGGTGCTGTCCATCCAACTCGGCCACATCGGCGACGGCGCCGATCCGAAGTCGTTCACGGACCGGCGGGCCTACGACATCATCGCGCAGTCGTTCGGGCCCGGCGCCAACGGTCCGCTGACCGTCGTCATCGACCAGACGAAGGTGCCCGCCGACCAGCGCTCCGACCTCGCCTCGAAGGCGTCCAAGGCGCTGACGGGCGTACCGGGCGCCGCCACCGCCACCGCGCTCACCGCGACCAAGGACGGGGACGTCCTGATCGGCACGGTCTACTCCAAGGAGTCGCCGCAGAGCGAGACCACGACCGACCTGACGAACCGCCTGGTCGACACGACACTGCCCGAGGCCGTCTCCGGAACGGCGGCCCACGGCTATGTCACCGGCACGACCGCCGCCCAGGTCGACTTCCGTGACATCGTCTCCAGCCGCCTCCCGCTGATCATCGGCGTGGTCGTGGCCCTCGCCTTCCTGATCATCCTGGCCGTCTTCCGGGGCCTGCTGGTGGCGCTGAAGGCGGCCGTCCTCAACGTCCTGTCGATCGCGGCCTCGTACGGTGTCGTCGTGGCCGTCTTCCAGTGGGGCTGGGGCGGGCCCGCGCTCGGGGTGCACGGCAAGGTGCCCATCGAGAGCTATGTGCCGATGATGATGTTCGCGATCATCTTCGGGCTCAGCATGGACTACGAGATCTTCCTGCTCTCCCGCGTCCACGAGGCCTGGCTGCGCACCGGAGACGCGAAGGCCTCCGTGGCCCACGCTCTGGAGATCACCGCCCGGGTGATCACCTGCGCGGCCCTGATCATGGTGAGCGTCTTCGCCGCGTTCGTGGTGAGCGACAACGTGGTGGTGAAGATGCTGGGCCTGGGGCTCGCCGTGAGCGTGCTCATCGACGCGACGGTCGTACGGCTGCTGCTGGTGCCGGCGGTCATGACGCTGCTCGGCAGTCACGCCTGGTGGACGCCGGAGTGGCTCGACCGGATCCTGCCGCACGTGGACGCGGAGGGCGGGGAGGAGGACTGAGCGCGCCTCTTCGAACCGGACAGCGCGGTGCCCGGGCTCCGAAGGGAACCCGGGCACCGGTCGTCTCGTCGGACCGTCGGACCGTCAGATCCCGTCCGGGTCCGCCCTGTTGAGCGCCGGCTTCGGCGTCGGGCCCGCCGTCATCAGGTAGTCCGCCGCCGAGGTGTCCGTGACCAGGCTGGTGACCAGCCCGGAGCGCAGCACCGCGTCGATCGCCGCGGCCTTGCGCTGCCCGCCCGCGATCGCGACGACCTCGGGAACCCGGCGCAGCTGGTCCGTCTTGACGGTGATGCACCGCTCGCCGAGGTCACGACCGACGCGGCGCCCCTCGGTGTCGAAGAGGTGCGCGGACATCTCGGCGGCGACACCCAGGGACGCGTAGTGGCTGCGTTCCTCGTCGCTGAGCATGTCGTGCACCGTCGAGATACCGGCCTCCCAGGAGCCGATGGAGACGCAGGCGACCGTGACCTTGTCGAAGTACTCGAAGGCCCGCGCGATCCCGGTCTGGCTGCGCAGCGCGGCGGCGGTCGCCGCGTCGGGCAGCAGCATCGGGGCGTAAATGGGGTGGGCGTCGCCGCCTGACACCTGGGCCGCGCGGCGGACCGCCTCGACGGATCCGCGCTCGGCGGTTCCGGCGTCGTACACACCCGTCAACTGGACCACCGTGCAGGGCGGCAGCCGGTCGAGGGCCGCCGCCATGTGGATGGTCGACCGGCCCCAGGCGAGGCCCAGCACATCGCCTTCGTTCACCAGTTCGCCGAGCAGATCGGCGGCCACCTCACCGAGGTTCTCGGGATCGGGCGACTCCTCCGCATCGGCCGGGGACTCGACCACGACCGCGTGCCTGAGGCCGTACCGGGCGCGCAGCGCGTCCGAGCGTTCGGCGTCCAGTTCGGCCGGGACACGGATCTCGATCCGCACCAGATCCCGTTCGAGAGCGGTCTCCAGAACCCGGGCCACCTTGAAGCGGCTCACGCCGAACTCCTCGGCGATCTGGATCTTGGACTTGCCCTCAAGGTAGAAACGGCGGGCCATGGCCGCCGCCTGCACCAGCTCAGCGGGTCCCATCCGCATGGCTGACCGGCCCGCCGACATACCCGACACGACGATCTCCTCACTGCTCTTCACATCGCTGCTTTTCACATCGCTGCTGTTCACATTCTGGATTCGTCGTTCATCCTGTCAGATCCCGAGTGCTTGATCTGCCCAGAAGTACGTCGTTCACGTTCCCTTGGCTCAGTGGCCGCACGCCCAGGACGCTCCGGCGGTCGCCGTCGACGCCTGGGTGCGCAGTGCACGTACCGCCTCGGCCGGGTCCGCGGCGCCGTAGACCGCCGATCCGGCGACGAAGACATCGGCGCCGGCCTCGGCGCAGCGCTCGATGGTGGAGGCGGAGACGCCCCCGTCGACCTGGAGCCACAGTTCAAGGCCGTGCTTGCTGATCAACTCGCGGGTCCGGCGAATCTTGGGGAGCATGATGTCGAGAAACGCCTGACCGCCGAAACCCGGCTCGACCGTCATGATCAGCAACATGTCGAGTTCGGGCAGCAGGTCCTCGTACGGCTCGATCGGGGTCGCGGGCTTGAGGGCCATGGAGGCACGGGCGCCCTTCGCCCGGATCTCGCGGGCGAGCCGCACCGGAGCGGCGGCGGCCTCGACGTGGAAGGTGACGGAACCCGCCCCCGCTTCCACGTACTGCGGCGCCCATCGATCGGGGTCCTCGATCATCAGGTGGCAGTCCAGCGGGGTGTCCGTCGCCCGGGCGAGGGACTCTACGACCGGCACACCGAGCGTGAGGTTCGGTACGAAATGGTTGTCCATCACATCGACGTGAAGCCAGTCGGCCCCTTCGACCGCCTTCGCCTCCTCGGCGAGTCGGGCGAAGTCGGCGGACAGGATACTGGGGTTGATCTGCGCGGCCATGCCCCCAGACTGCCATGCTCTCCGGGGGTTGCGCGTGCGGGTCCGTCCTGGCTTGGGTGGTGGGTGGTCCGCGGGGCGTCCGCGGAGGGTCGCGCAGGTCCTCGCGCCCCTGGGTGGGAACAGGCGAGGTGGGTATGAACAGTCACCGCGGGATCGCGTACCTCGTCTGCGGACGGCGGGCGAAGTGGCTGGTGCTGGCCCTGTGGCTGGTGCTGCTCGTGCTGGTCGGGCCCTTCGCCCAGAAGCTCACCGACGCGCAGGACAACGACGCCGCCTCCTGGCTGCCGGGATCCGCCGAATCCACCCAGGTCCTCCATCTCTCCGAGGACTTCAGGCCCGAGCAGATCCCCGCGATCGTCGTCTACGCGCGCGAGAGCGGCCTCACTCCGACGGACCGGGCCCGGATCACCGAGGCCGGGGCGCGGCTGACGAAGCTACGGGACCACGGCATCCGGGGCGCGGAGACCCGGGGCCCGGTGTTCGACCGCGCCACCGATCCGCGGGCCGCGCAGATCCTCGTACCCATCACGATGGACGAGAAGGGCTGGGAGCGGATCGCGCCCGCCGTCGACTCCATCAAGGCCGCCGCCGGAACCGGCGCGGCCGGGATGGCCGTGCACATCACGGGCCCCGGCGGCACGTCGGCGGACTTCTCCAAGGCCTTCGAGGGCATCGACTCCACGCTGCTGATCTCGGCGATGGGCGTCGTCATCGTGATGCTGCTGCTCACCTATCGCAGCCCGACCCTGATTCTCGTCCCCCTGCTGGGCGTGGTCGCGGCCCTGTTCACCGCCCAGGCGCTGATCTACTTCCTCGCCCAGCACGCGGGCCTGACGGTGAACGGCCAGAGCGCGGGCATTCTCACCGTGCTGGTGTTCGGCGCGGGGACGGACTACGCCCTGCTCCTGGTCGCCCGTTACCGGGAGGAGTTGCGCCGCCACGAGGATCGCCACGAGGCGATGGCGCTCGCCCTGCACCGCGCGGGCCCCGCCGTCATCGCGTCGGGTGCGACGGTCGTGCTCGGCATGCTGGTGCTGCTGGCCGCCGAGATGAACTCGACCAGCGGTCTGGGCCCGGTGGCGGCGATCGGTGTGGCGGTGGCGCTGCTGGCCATGACGACGCTCTTCCCCGCCCTGCTGGTGATCTGCGGCCGGTGGATCTTCTGGCCGGTGATCCCGCACAGCGGCTCGCCCGACCCGACCGAACGCGGCCTCTGGGCCCGCCTGGGCCGGGGCATCGCCGCCCGCCCCCGCACCATCTGGGGCATCACGGCGGCCGCCCTGGTCGCATGCTCGTTCGGCCTGATGCAACTGCGCGCCGAGGGTCTGAGCAACGCGGACGCCTTCACCGACAAACCCGACTCGATCGTCGGCCAGGAGGTGTCCGCACGCTACTTCCCGGCGGGCAGCGGCGATCCGCTCGTCATCGTCAGCGATCAGGCGCAGGCCCAGCAGGTCAGCCGGGCCGTCGCGGGGACACGAGGGGTGGTCCCGACCTCGCTCGGCCTTCCGCCGGGCACGAAACCCTCCTTCGAGGGCAAGGTGCTGTTCGAGGCCACGATGACCGCCCCCGCCGACAGCGAGGCCGCGAAGCAGACCGTGGAGCGGGTCCGGGACGCCGTGCACGCGGTGCCGGACGCGGACGCCCGGGTGGGCGGTGGTACGGCGGCCCTGCTGGACATGGACAGGGCGACGACCCACGACAACCTGCTGGTCATCCCGCTGGTCCTGGCGGTCGTCCTGCTGATCCTGTGCGCCCTGCTCCGCGCCCTGATCGCCCCGCTGCTCCTGATCGGCACGGTGGTGCTGTCCTTCGCGGCGGCACTGGGCATCAGCGCCCTCGCCTTCCGTCACCTGTTCGACTACGCGGGCGAGTCGACGGACTTCCCGCTCTTCGTCTTCGTGTTCCTGGTGGCGCTGGGCATCGACTACAACATCTTCCTGACCACCCGTATCCGCGAGGAGGCGGCCCGCCAGGGCACCCGCAAGGGCGTGGTGACGGGCCTGGCGGCGACCGGCGCGGTCATCACCTCGGCGGGCCTGGTCCTGGCCGGCACGTTCGCGGCCCTGGGCACGCTGCCCATGGTGGCGTTCGCGGAGATCGGCTTCGCGGTGGCCCTGGGCGTGCTCCTGGACACGTTCGTGGTCCGGTCGGTGCTGGTCACGTCCCTGTTCCTGGACGTCGGCCCGAAGGTGTGGTGGCCACACCGGCGGGCACGGGAGGACGCCGTGGTCACGGACGACCGGACCGAGGTCACCGGGACCTGAGTACCGGCATCGATCTCGTCCTCCCCACGGCCGTTCGAACCCTCGCACGTCCAGGGGCGTCGGCGGTCACCCGGTCCGGCGGATGAGGGCCAGATACATGGCGTCGGTCCCGTGCAGATGAGGCCACAGCTGTACGTCGGGACCGTCGCCGAGATCGGTCACGCCCTCGAACAGCGGCCGGGCGTCGAGGAGTTCGGTCTGCGGACGCTGCTTGAGCACGTCGTCGACGACGGCCCGGGTCTCGGCGAGGTGCGGTGAGCAGGTGGCGTAGCCGACGACTCCGCCGACCCGGACCGACTCCAGAGCGGTCGTCAGCAGCGCTCGCTGGAGCGGCGCGAAACCCTCCAGGTCCTCCGGGCGCCGCCGCCAGCGCGCCTCGGGACGCCTGCGCAGCGCCCCGAGCCCGGTGCACGGCACGTCCATCAGCACCCTGTCGAAACTGCCGGCCCGCCACGGCGGCCGGGTGCCGTCCCCGACGACGACCTGGTACGGACCGGGATTGCCGGCCAGCGCCTTCGCGACCAGCCCGGCCCGGTGCGGCTGCTTCTCGGAGGCGAGCAGCACCGCACCCCGCCCCGCGGCGAGAGCGGCGAGCAGCGCCGCCTTGCCGCCGGGCCCGGCACATCCGTCGAGCCAGGCCTTGTCCGGCCCGTCGATCGGAGCGTTGGCCAGAGCGAGTGCGACGAGCTGGCTGCCCTCGTCCTGCACGCCCGCGCGCCCCTCCCGTACTGCCTCGATGGCCCCGGGTTCCCCGCCTTCGGCGAGCCGCACGGCGAAGGGCGACCAGCGCCCCGGAACCGCGGCCTCCTCGCCGAGCAACTCCTCGGTGGTGCCCCGCCCGGGCCGGGCGACCAGGGTGACCTCGGGCCGCTCGTTGTCGGCGGCGAGCAGCTCCTCGATGCCGGCGCGCCCGCCCCCCAGCGAATCCCACAGCGCGGAGACGACCCACCGTGGATGTGAGTGCACGACGGCGAGATGGTCCTCGGGGTCGTCGTCGTAGGGCGGCGCGACCCGCTCGATCCAGGCGTCCAGATCGTGCTGGGCGACCTTGCGCAGTACGGCGTTCACGAACTTGGCCCGTCCGTCGCCCAGTACGACCCGGGCCAGTTCGACGGAGGCGGACACGGCGGCGTGCGTCGGGATGCGTGTCCCGAGGAGCTGGTGCACGCCGAGGCTCAGCACATCGAGCACCGGCGGATCGACCTCGCGCAGCGGCCGGTCCACGCACGCTCCGATGACGGCGTCGTAGGTCCCCTGCCGCCGCAGCGTTCCGTACACCAGCTCGGTGGCGAGAGCCGCGTCCCGCCCGTCGAAGTCCCCCTTCGCGCGGGCGGCGCGAAGCAGCGGCGGCAGCACCAGGTTGGCGTACGCGTCCCGCTCGTCCACGGCTCGCAGCGCCTCGAAGGCGAGGATGCGGACGGGGTCCTTCTGGGGCCGACGGTAGGGCTTGCCGGGCTTGTGGGGCCGACGAGGCTGCTCGCTCACGAAAAAGGTGCTCCGGATATGGGAAAAGGGGTGCGGTTTCCAGCGTACGTCGTGTCCGGCCGGCCCGGATCTCCCGGTCCCGCCACGGGTACGGGACGGGCCGGGAGCGGACTCAGGCCCCGAGTACCTCGCCGTCGGCGATCCGCACGCCTCGCGCCCAGTCGGCGGCCCGCATCGGCTTCTTCCCCTGCGCCTGCACCCACAGCAGCTCGACGGCGTACGACCCGGTGCCCACGTACACGTTGTTCTTGCCGACGGAGAGCACTCCGGGAGCGAGATCGGTGCGCTCGGGCACGGGCGTGACATGGATGAGCTTGAGCCGCTCGCCCCGGAACACGGTCCAGGCACCGGGGGCGGGGGTGCACCCGCGCACGACGCGGTCGGCCCGCAGGGCGGGCACGGACCAGTCGACGTGGGCGTCCTCGACGCGGATCTTCGGCGCGAGGGTGACGCCGTCGGCGGGCTGCGGTACGGCCTTCAGGGTGCCGTCCTCGATACCGTCCATGGTCGCCGCCAGCAGCCCGGAGCCGGCGAAGGCGAGCCGCGTCAGCAGGTCGCCGCTGGTGTCGGTGGGCCGGACCGTCTCGGTCACCGTGCCGTAGACGGGGCCGGAGTCGAGTCCCTCCTCGATGAGGAAGGTGGAGGCGCCGGTGATCTCGTCGCCGGCCATGACGGAGTGCTGCACGGGCGCGGCACCACGCCAGGCGGGCAGCAGCGAGAAGTGCAGGTTGACCCAGCCGTGGACCGGGATGTCGAGGGCGACGCGGGGCAGCAGGGCCCCGTACGCGACGACGGGACAGCAGTCGGGCCCGATCTCCCGGAGCCTCGCGAGGAACTCCTCGTCCCTGGGCCTGGCGGGCTTCAGCACCTCGATCCCGGCTTCCTCGGCCCGCTGGGCCACGGGACTGGCGACCAGCCTGCGTCCCCGCCCGGCGGGCGCGTCGGGCCGCGTGACGACGGCGACCACTTCATGCCGTCCCGACCCGATCAGGGCATCCAGAGCGGGAACGGCGACCTCAGGGGTACCAGCGAAGACAAGCCTCATGGGTGGGCGTGGGCCTCTCGGACGGGATTCTGCGGGCAGCGCACCAGTCTATGACCGCACTCCAGGGGGCGTACGCATATGCCCCTACGCCCCCGCAGCGTGACCAGTCACGCAAAATCGCGTTGGTCAAGAAAGAGTTGACCACAAGGGTCGACCACGACGAGCCGCACATCGCGCGGCCCGATCCTTTTCAACGCCGGTTCGAGAGGCTTGTTCATGGCCGACCACGCAACCCACGACGCCCAGGCTCGGGCCAGCCTGCACTTGCTGGTGCGGGACATCGAGCGGGTCCGCCGGCAGGTGGACGCACTGCGCACCCTCACCGCCCAGTTGGGCAACGTCTACCGCCCGCGCCGCTCCGGCCCCTCCACGGGCTTCGTCGTCTACGGGCGTGCCCCCGCCCCGACCGTCCGCCTCGCCCAGGAACTGCGGGACAGCGTCGAAACCCTGGTCACGGCCGCCGTGGACTTCGACCGCTCACTCGGCTTCTCGTGGGACGCGGTGGGCTCCGCACTCGGGGTCACCAAGCAGGCCGTCCACCGTCGCTACGGCGCCCGCCGCGCCGCGGCCCAGGCGGCGGCCGACGCCGAGCGCGCCACGGAGACCTCGGCAAGCCGCACGGTCGGTGTCGGCACGGTCAGCGGCGTCGGCACCGTCATGCCCCCGGTGCCGACGGTCCCCGCGGCCCGCTCGATGCCGACCCAGCCGACAGCGGGCAGCCCGACCCTCCGCGACGAGGCAAGGCCCACCGTCTTCCCCCGCGACGAGCCGAGGCCCACGGCGTTCCCCGGCCCACGCAACGGCTGACCCGAACCACCGCCCACCCCGCCCTCTGCCCTCCCGCACCCCACCCGGGAGGGCAGAGGCATATCCAGCCCGTCTGGGGGTCCCCCCTCTGGGGGAGTTTGAGGACGAGCGCGTTCAGCGCGATACGGGGGTTCGGGGGCAGAGCCCCCGAGGATGGGACGGGAAGGGGCGACGGGGGCGAACCCCGCTGCCTCAGCCGCAGCAGGCGTCCGGACCGACGCCCACCCCCTTCTCACCCGATGTCGGGCGGATCGATCCGCACCCACACGCTCTCCTCCCCGCCCCGCCCCGCCCGAGCCATCCGCGCGGCCTGGGCCGACTTCAGCGCGGCGGCCAGCGCGGATCCACTCCCCGGCGGCACCCGGACCAACGCACGCTCCCAGTGCTCCCCCGGCGGCGGCGCCCCCGCCCGCCGGGGCCGTCCCGCCGCCGTGACCGGCAACGGCACCGGCCCCAACACCTGGGCATCCCCCGGGAGTTCGGCCCCAGCGAGGAATCCGGCGACGGCCTCCGCGGTTCCGGCCACGGACGCCATCCTGGACACCGGCGGAAACCCCAGCTCTGCGCGCTCCGCGAGCTCCCGCACGGCATGCCCTACGGGATCCCACCGCACCAGCGCCTGCACCGGCCGAAGGGTGGGCTCGGCGACCACGACGACCGTCCCCCCCGGCGCCCCCTCGCCCGGCCCGCCGCCCTGCCCCCGGACCAGCGCCGCAGCCGCCATCCACCGCCGCAACGCGTCCTCCCCGGCCCGCAGATCGGGCCGCCCGAGCATGGCCCAGCCGTCCAGCAGCAGGGCAGCCGCGTACCCGCCCTCCGCGACGGGCTCGGCGCCGGGCGTGCTGACGACCAGTGCGGGTGCCCCCGGCACCGTGTCCAGCACATGCTCACGTCCGGACGTCCGCACCGGCACGGCCGGAAACGCCCGGCCCAGTTCCTCGGCGGTCCGCCGCGCGCCGACGACCTGCGCACGCAGCCGGAATCCCCCGCACTCCGGGCAGTGCCAACCGGGCTCCTCCCGCCCGCACCACGCGCACCACGGCGCCCCGGCGTCCCGCGCCTCCAGCGGCCCGACGCAGTGCCGGCACCGAGCGGGTTCCCGGCACCGGGCGCAGGCCAGCCGCGGTACGTAACCCCGCCGGGGCACCTGCACCAGCACCGGTCCGTGCTTCAGCCCCTCCCGCACCGCCTGCCAGGCGAGGGTCGGCAGCCGGGCAGCCCGGGCCGCCTCGTCCCGCGCGAGATCCCCGTCGCCCACCGTCCGTACGAGCGGGGCGGCCACCCGCACCTGATCCCGCCCGGCGACCAGCGGCCGGGCCCAGCCGCTCTCGACGAGCTGCGCGGCCTCCACCGTGCAGCTCCAACTGCCCAGCAGAAACGCGCACTTGTCCTGCGCGGCCCGCAGCAGCAGCACTTCGCGGGCATGTGGCTGCGGGGCATGCGGCTCACTGTGGCTGTCGTCGCCGTCGTCCCAGATCGCGACCAGCCCCAGATCCGGGACGGGCGCGAACATGGCGGCCCGGGTCCCGACCACGGCCCGTACGGAGCCCCGCCGCACGGCGAGCCACTCCCGGTACCGCTTCTCGGGCCCGGCGTCGGCGGTGAGCACCGCGTGCCGCCCCTCCCCCAGCACAGACGTCAGAGCGGCGTCGACGCGCGCGACGGCGCGTCCGTCCGGCACGACCACGAGCGCCCCGCGTCCGGAGGCGAGCGTCGCTCCGACGGCCCGCGCCAGCTCCTCGCTCCACTGCGGCCCGGGCAGCGCGTTCCACACGGCACGCGGCGCGCCCCCGGTGGCCAGCGCCTCGAGAAACGCGCCCCCTCGCTCGTACCGCCCCCAGGACCCGGGGTCCGGCGCCCCGGCCGCCGGCAGGGCCGCCGGGGAGGCCGACTTCTCCGCGCGAGAGTTCCGAGGCGGTACGGCCAGTTGCAGCACGTCGGCGAGGCTTCCCGCGTACCGGTCGGCGACAGCCCGAGCCAACGACAGCAGTTCCTCGCTCAGCACGACCTCGGGCGACACGACCTGTGCGAGTGCGGCCAACGGCCCCGAGTAGTCGGATTCGGCCAGACGCGCGACGAGGAACCCGTCGATCAGCCCCCCGCCCTCACGGCGCCCGTCCCGCACCCGATGCCGCCCGGCTCCGAACCTGACCCGGACACGCACCCCGGGCTGGGCATCCGCATCGAGTTCCTCGGGCACGGCATAGTCGAAGTACCGGTCGAGATGCAGCACACCCTTGTCGACAAGCACCCGTGCGACCGGCAGGTCCTTGGCCAGCGCGGCCCCCCGCCAGGTCCGTGGCTTGGCCCGCGGGATCTTGGCCTGCCGCACACTCTCCCGAATCAACGCAAGCTGCTCGGGCGGCGCCCCTTCGGCCCCGCGGTCCCCGCCGCTCCCCTGCCCGTTCTCGCTGCTCACACCTGCATTCTTACCAAACGCCACTGACAACAGGCGGCGCTCGAACTCCCGAGATCAAGTCGGCAGCGGCACGAAATCCCAGATTCACCGTACGCCCGGGGGACGCACTCCACCGAAGTAACCGCGGCCTGCGCACCGGGAGATCACCACGGTACGAGGCGGCCCCCCACCCCGCCGGCCGATTTCCGGCACGGCAGAGCCCGGCGCCCCTGTGGGACACCGGGCTCGACAACCGAGGGCGGTCCGGCCGCGGGTCCTACAGGCCGGCAGCCTTGCGCAGCGCCTCCACCCGGTCCGTCCGCTCCCACGTGAAGTCGGGCAGCTCGCGGCCGAAGTGACCGTACGCCGCAGTCTGGGCGTAGATCGGGCGCAGCAGGTCGAGGTCGCGGATGATCGCGGCGGGGCGGAGGTCGAAGACCGTCGTGATCGCGGCCTCGATCTTCTCGGCGTCGACCTTGGCCGTGCCGAAGGTCTCCACGAACAGGCCCACCGGCTCGGCCTTGCCGATCGCGTACGCGACCTGGACCTCGCAGCGCGAGGCCAGGCCGGCGGCGACGACGTTCTTCGCGACCCAGCGCATCGCGTAGGCGGCGGAGCGGTCGACCTTGGACGGGTCCTTGCCCGAGAAGGCACCGCCGCCGTGACGGGCCATGCCGCCGTACGTGTCGATGATGATCTTGCGGCCGGTGAGGCCCGCGTCGCCCATCGGGCCGCCGATCTCGAAGCGGCCGGTGGGGTTGACCAGCAGGCGGTAGCCCTCGGTCTCCAGCTTGATGCCGTCGTCGAGGAGAGCCTTCAGCTCCGCCTCCACGACGAACTCGCGGATGTCCGGAGCGAGGAGGGAGTCCAGATCGATGTCGCTCGCGTGCTGCGAGGAGACGACGACCGTGTCCAGGCGAACCGGCTTGTCACCGTCGTACTCGATGGTGACCTGGGTCTTGCCGTCGGGACGCAGGTACGGGATCGTCCCGTTCTTGCGGACCTCGGACAGACGGCGCGAGAGACGGTGCGCGAGGTGGATCGGGAGCGGCATCAGCTCCGGAGTCTCGTCCGTCGCGTAGCCGAACATCAGGCCCTGGTCGCCGGCGCCCTGCTTGTCGAGCTCGTCCTCGTCGCCCTCGACGCGCTGCTCGTACGCCGTGTCGACGCCCTGGGCGATGTCCGGCGACTGTGAGCCGATCGACACCGACACGCCACAGGAGGCGCCGTCGAAGCCCTTCTTCGAGGAGTCGTAGCCGATCTCGAGGATCTTGTCGCGCACCAGTTGCGGGATGGGCGCGTAGGCCTTGGTGGTGACCTCACCGGCCACATGGACCAGACCGGTGGTGATCAGCGTCTCGACGGCGACTCGGGACGTGGGGTCTTCGCGCAGAAGCGCGTCGAGAATCGTGTCGCTGATCTGGTCAGCGATCTTGTCGGGGTGACCTTCGGTCACGGACTCCGAGGTGAAAAGGCGACGGGACACAACGCTCCCTGTGGTTGCAGCGGCTGCTGGCTGATCATTGGCGGACGACTCGGGAGCTGCGCCCGGTGCCGTCCGAGAACACTTTATCGGTCACACTCGTCGATCGGCCCCTCCGTCTCGACTCTCGGAAGCGCCGTGACCTGCGGCACGGGCATTCTGCCCAGTCACAGGCGCGCTGCGCCAGGGTCGCCACGCCCCGAAGTACGAGGTGGGAGGGATGTCAGGTGGCTGCCGGGACGGCGGAATCCTTCACTCGAGACGACGGGCGACCAGATCCCACACGATGTCGGCCAACGCCTCCTTCGGCCCGTGCGGCACCTGGGTCTCGCTGCCGTCGGCGCCCAGCACCACCGCTTCGTTCTCCTCGGACCCGAAGGTGCGGCGCTCGCCCACCTCGTTGACGACCAGCAGGTCGCATCCCTTGCGTCGGAGCTTCGTACGGCCGTTGGCGAGGACGTCGTCCGTCTCGGCGGCGAAGCCGACGACGATCTGACCCGTCCGGGCCCGGTCTGCCGAGATCTCCGCGAGAATGTCCGGATTCCGGACCAGGGTGACGGGTTCGGGGTCCTCGCCGTCCTTCTTCTTGATCTTTCCGGCCGCGTAGGCCGCCGGGCGGAAGTCCGCGACCGCGGCGGCCATCACCACGGCGTCGGCGTCCGCGGCCGCCTTCAGGACGGCCTCGCGCAGTTGGACGGCCGTCCCCACGGGCACGACGTCCACGCCCGCCGGGTCCGGCAGGGCGGTGTTCGCGGCGAGCAGCGTGACCCGGGCGCCGCGCGCGGCAGCCGTACGGGCGAGTGCGTACCCCTGTTTGCCGGAGGAGCGGTTACCGAGGAAGCGGACCGGGTCGAGGGGCTCACGGGTGCCGCCGGCGCTGACGACGACGTGCCGCCCGACGAGGTCGGGTTCCGTCACGCCCCGGGCCAGCACCCTGCGGCAGACCTCGAAGATCTCGGCCGGGTCGGGCAGGCGCCCCTTGCCCGTGTCGACGCCGGTGAGGCGCCCGACGGCCGGTTCGACGACCAGGGCGCCGCGGCGGCGCAGCGTCGCCACGTTGTCCCGTGTGGCCGGGTGTTCCCACATCTCCGTGTGCATGGCGGGCGCGAAGACGACGGGACACCGGGCGGTGAGGAGGGTGTTGGTGAGCAGGTCGTCGGCGAGGCCGTGGGCCGCCTTGGCGAGCATGTCGGCGGTCGCCGGGGCCACGACGACCAGATCCGCCTGCTGGCCGATGCGGACGTGCGGGACCTCGTGGACTTCGTCCCAGACCTCCGTGGAGACGGGGTGGCCGGAGAGCGCGGACCAGGTCGCGGCGCCGACGAAGTGCAGGGCCGAGGCGGTCGGGACGACACGGACGTCGTGACCCGACTCCGTCAGCCTCCGAAGCAGCTCACAGGCCTTGTACGCGGCGATGCCGCCACTGACCCCCAGTACGACCTTCGGCTTGCCCACCGGGCCTCCCCTGACTCGATACGCGACGCGGCACCTGACTCGGTACGGGTCTATGACACACCACAGGCCCGACAGTCGGGCTGTCGGGCCTGTGGATAAGTCAACCAAAAGTTGAAAATACTACTGCGCGGGGCCCTCAACGGCCTCGGACGTCAGCAGACCCGCGTTGATCTCACGCAGGGCGATAGAGAGCGGCTTCTCGTGGACGTGGGTGTCCACGAGCGGACCGACGTACTCAAGGAGGCCCTCGCCGAGCTGCGAGTAGTACGCGTTGATCTGGCGGGCACGCTTGGCCGCGTAGATCACCAGGCTGTACTTCGAGTCGGTGGCTTCGAGAAGCTCGTCGATCGGAGGGTTGATGATGCCCTCGGGCGCAGTGATGGAAGAGGACACGCTCTGCCTTCCGAAAGGGGGATGGGATCGAAAACGATCACACAACTTCCATCAAGGCTAGCAGCTCGCGCGCCACGTCCTCGACGGAGGTGTTGACCAGGGTCTCGTCGAACTCGGGCTCGGCGGCCAGTTCGATCTTGGCCGCCTCCAGGCGGCGTTCGATCACCTCGGGCGATTCGGTGCCCCGCCCGGTCAGTCTGCGCACCAGCTCCTCCCAGGAGGGAGGAGCCAGGAACACCAGCAGGGCGTCCGCCATGGACTCACGGACCTGCCGGGCGCCCTGGAGATCGATCTCCAGGAGGACCGACTCGCCGGACTCCAGCCGCTCCAGCACAGCCGCACGCGGCGTGCCGTAGCGGTTGCCGGCGAACTCGGCCCACTCCAGGAGCTCGCCATTGGCGATCAGCTTGTCCATCTCCTCGTCGGTGACGAAGAAGTAGTGGACGCCGTGTCGCTCACCGGGGCGTGGCTTACGGGTCGTCGCCGACACCGACAGCCACACCTCGGGGTGTGCCTTGCGCATATGTACGACGACCGTGCTCTTGCCGACACCCGAAGGGCCGGAGAGCACGGTCAGCCGCGGACGTACGTCCGGGGGCTCGGGGGTCGTCCCCCGGAATGTTGCAGCCATACGGCGATTATTCCAGGAATCCCGGGGTGCCAGGACTCAGGAGCCGGTGCTGCCGAACTCGCGCTCCAAGGAGGCGATCTGATTGGACCCCAGGCCTCGCACTCGGCGGCTCTCGGAGATGCCGAGTCGCTCCATGATCTGCTTGGCGCGGACCTTGCCCACGCCCGGGAGCGACTCGAGCAGGGCGGAGACCTTCATCTTGCCGATGACGTCGTTCTCCCGGCCCTGCTTGATGACCTCGTGAAGAGAGGCGCCGGAGTGCTTGAGTCGATTCTTGACCTCGGCCCGCTCCCGGCGAGCCGCGGCGGCCTTTTCGAGCGCGGCAGCGCGCTGTTCAGGGGTAAGGGGCGGAAGAGCCACGCCTACGTCACCTCGGATGTCGAACTGTCGGATACGGACCGGTGAGGAAGCTAATCGCCCCTCACCTGGTGAGCTACGAACAACATGCTCGCTCGTTGACTCTCGTCGGAGACTAGCGGCCAAGTCCGCCAGAGTCAGCGAGAACAGCGGAAAAGTCCTGGTCAGCCTTTGCCAGGTGGGACATTTCGGTCAAACTGACCTGGATTTGAGAATGTATTCAGTCTCAAGGCGTCCTGAAGTCAGTCATCGGATGACTCCGCCGAACTGTACGAATCCTCAGGTGGCGGCGACAGCGGCCCTGATCTCGTCCGCGAAGCGGTCCGACGCGTCCCGCAGCGCGACGACTCCGGGACCGTGACGCAGAACACCTCGGCTGACGTTCGGAACCACGTTGCGCAGCGCCGGCCCGAACACCGCGCGGAGATCCGCCGGGGTCGCCCCCTGCGCACCGACTCCGGGCGCCAGGAGCGGCCCGTTGATGTCGAGGTCGTAGGACGAGAGGTCGCCGAGGGTGGCCCCGACGACCGCGCCGAAGGAGCCCATGGGCCGCTCCCCCGCGTTCTCGGCGGCGAGGTACGCCAGCATGGTCGCGCCGACGTTCAGGCCGTCCTCGCGGACCGCGTGCTGCACCTGACCGCCCTCGGGGTTGGAGGTCAGCGCCAGCACGAACAGGCCCGCGCCGCTCTCCCGCGCGAGGTCGACCGCCGGCTGCAGCGAGCCGTAGCCGAGATACGGCGAGACGGTGAGCGCGTCCGAGAACAGCGGGGCGCCCTTCTCCAGGAAGGCTTCGGCGTACGCGGCCATGGTGGAGCCGATGTCGCCGCGTTTGGCGTCCATCACGACCAGCGTGCCTGCCTCCCGCGCCTCCTGGACCGTCCTCTCCAGTACGGCGACCCCGCGCGACCCGAAGCGCTCGAAGAACGCGCTCTGCGGCTTCATCACCGCGACCCGCCCGGCCAGCGCCTCGACGACCGTGCGACTGAACCGCTCCAGGCCGGCGACGTCGTCGTTCAGCCCCCAGTCGTGGAGCAGTGAGGCGTGCGGATCGATGCCGACGCAGAGCGGGCCACGCTCGTCCATGGCGCGGCGCAGACGGGCACCGAAGGGTTCTCCAGAAAGGTTCTGCGGCCCGGAGGGCCCCGTTGAGGGGCGGTGGTCGGGCGACGGGTGGGCTGTCATACGGTCTTCCTCACGTCGGCGCCGACCGCGTCGGCGAGGGTGGCGTACGGGCTCGTACGGAGGCGGGCGGCGAGCCCCTTGTGGACGGCACGTCCCCAGAAAGGCCCCTCGTACACGAAGGCGCTGTAGCCCTGTACGAGCGTGGCACCGGCCAGGATGCGCTGCCAGGCGTCCTCGGCGTTCTCGATGCCGCCGACGCCCACCAGGGTGATCCGGTCGCCCACGCGCGCGTAGAGGCGGCTCAGCACCTCCAGGGAGCGTGCCTTCAGGGGTGCGCCGGAGAGGCCGCCGGTCTCCTTCACCAGGGTGGGTTCGGAGGTCAGACCGAGCCCCTCGCGCGCGATGGTGGTGTTCGTGGCGATGATCCCGTCCAGGCCGAGCTCGACGGCGAGGTCGGCCACGGCGTCCACGTCCTCGTCGGCGAGGTCGGGCGCGATCTTCACCAGCAGCGGGACACGGCGCGCGGTCACCGTACGGTCGGCGGCCTCGCGTACGGCGGTCAGCAGCGGGCGCAGCGCCTCGGTGGCCTGGAGATTGCGCAGGCCGGGCGTGTTGGGCGAGCTGACGTTGACGACGAGGTAGTCGGCGTACGCGGCGAGCCGCTCGGCCGATTTCACGTAGTCGGCGACGGCCTCGTCCTCGGGGACGACCTTGGTCTTGCCGATGTTGACGCCGACGACGGTTCGGAAGACCGCCTCCCGGCTCGCCAGACGGGCCGCCACGGCCAGCGAACCCTCGTTGTTGAACCCCATGCGGTTGACGAGCGCCCGGTCCGGCACAAGGCGGAACAGCCGCTTCTTGGAGTTGCCCGGCTGCGGCTCCCCCGTGACCGTGCCGATCTCGACGTGGTCGAAGCCGAGCATCGACATCCCGTCGATCGCGACCGCGTTCTTGTCGAAGCCGGCCGCGAGCCCGAAGGGCCCGTGCATCCGCAGCCCGAAGGCCTCGGTGCGCAGCTCCTCGTACCGGGGCGCGAGGGCGGCGGCGACGAACGTCCGCAGCACGGGGACGCGGGCGGCCAGGCGGATCCAGCGGAAGGCCAGGTGGTGGGCCTCTTCGGGGTCCATCCGTTTGAAGACCAGACGGAAGAAAAGTTTGTACATGGTGATGTCCTCGCTACGGCCTCGCGGTGAGGCCTCATGAAGAGGGGGACACCGTTTCCGGTGTCCCCCTCAAGGCCGCTAGTCGCGGGCCGCGGTCAGATGTTCGGCGTGTTCCTGGAGCGAACGCACGCCCACGTCACCGTGTTTGAGGGCGTCGATGCCCTGGACCGCCGCGGCGAGCGCCTGGACCGTCGTCAGGCAGGGCACGGACCGCGCCACGGCCGCCGTACGGATCTCGTAGCCGTCGAGGCGGCCTCCGGTGCCGTACGGGGTGTTGACGATGAGGTCGACCTCGCCGTCGTGGATGAGCTGGACGATGGTCTTCTCGCCGTTCGGGCCGGTGCCCTCGGACTGCTTGCGGACGATCTTCGCGTTGAGCCCGTTGCGCTTGAGGACCTCGGCCGTGCCGGAGGTGGCGAGGAGTTCGAAGCCGTGGGCGACCAGTTCGCGGGCCGGGAAGATCATGGAACGCTTGTCCCGGTTGGCCACCGAGATGAAGGCGCGACCCTTGGTCGGCAGCGGGCCGTACGCCCCGGCCTGCGACTTGGCGTACGCCGTGCCGAAGACGGAGTCGATGCCCATGACCTCGCCGGTGGAGCGCATCTCCGGGCCGAGCACGGTGTCGACGCCGCGACCGGAGGTGTCCCGGAAGCGGTTCCACGGCATGACGGCCTCCTTGACGGAGATCGGCGCGTCCAGCGGCAGTTCGCCGCCGTCACCGGTCGCCGGCAGCAGTCCCTCGGCCCGCAGTTCGGCGACGGTCGCGCCGAGCGAGATCCGGGCGGCGGCCTTCGCCAACGGCACCGCGGTCGCCTTGGAGGTGAAGGGGACCGTACGGGACGCGCGCGGGTTGGCCTCCAGGACGTAGAGGATGTCGCCGGCCATCGCGAACTGGATGTTGATCAGACCCCGGACGCCGACCCCGCGCGCGATGGCCTCGGTCGAGGTCCGCAGCCGCTTGATGTCGAAGCCGCCCAGCGTGATCGGGGGCAGCGCGCACGCCGAGTCGCCGGAGTGGATACCGGCCTCCTCGATGTGCTCCATGACGCCACCGAGGTACAGCTCCTGGCCGTCGTAGAGAGCGTCGACGTCGATCTCGATCGCGTCGTCGAGGAAACGGTCGACCAGGACCGGCCGGGAGGGGCTGATCTCGGTGGACTCGGCGATGTAGGAGGACAGCCGGGTCTCGTCGTACACGATCTCCATGCCGCGCCCGCCGAGGACGTAGGACGGGCGTACGAGGACCGGGTAGCCGATCTCGTCCGCGATCGCCTTGGCCTCGGTGAAGGTGGTCGCCGTGCCGTGCTTGGGGGCCGGGAGGCCGGCCTCCGCGAGGACGCGGCCGAAGGCGCCCCGGTCCTCGGCGGCGTGGATGGCCTCGGGCGGGGTGCCCACGACCGGTACGCCGTTGTCCTTGAGGGCCTGCGCGAGGCCCAGCGGGGTCTGGCCGCCGAGCTGGACGATGACGCCCGCGATCGGGCCCGCCAGGGACTCCGCGTGGACGATCTCCAGCACGTCTTCCAGCGTCAGCGGCTCGAAGTACAGACGGTCGGAGGTGTCGTAGTCCGTGGAGACGGTCTCGGGGTTGCAGTTGACCATCACGGTCTCGTAGCCCGCGTCGCTCAGGGCGAAGGAGGCGTGGACACAGGAGTAGTCGAACTCGATGCCCTGGCCGATGCGGTTGGGTCCTGAGCCGAGGATGATGACGGCCGGCTTCTCGCGCGCCGCGACCTCCGTCTCCTCGTCGTACGAGGAGTAGAAGTACGGCGTCTTCGCCGCGAACTCGGCGGCGCAGGTGTCGACCGTCTTGTACACCGGGCGTACGCCCAGCGCGTGCCGCACCTCGCGCACGACGTCCTCGCGCAGGCCCCGGATCTCGGCGATCTGCTGGTCGGAGAAGCCGTGCCGCTTGGCCTCGGCCAGGAGTTCGGGGTCCAGGCGCTCCGCCTCGGTCAGCTCGTCCGCGATCTCCTTGATCAGGAACAGCTGGTCGACGAACCACGGGTCGATCTTCGTGGCGTCGAAGACCTCCTCGGGCGTGGCGCCCGCGCGGATGGCCTGCATGACGGTGTTGATGCGCCCGTCGGTCGGCCGTACGGACTCCGTCAGCAGCTCGGCCTTGTCGCCGGGCTCGCCGACGAAGGTGAACTGGCTGCCCTTCTTCTCCAGCGACCGCAGCGCCTTCTGCAGAGCCTCGGTGAAGTTGCGGCCGATGGCCATGGCCTCGCCGACCGACTTCATGGTCGTGGTGAGGGTGGAGTCGGCGGACGGGAACTTCTCGAAAGCGAACCGGGGAGCCTTGACGACGACGTAGTCGAGCGTCGGCTCGAAGGAGGCCGGGGTCTTCTCCGTGATGTCGTTCGGGATCTCGTCGAGGGTGTAGCCGACGGCCAGCTTGGCAGCGATCTTGGCGATCGGGAAGCCGGTCGCCTTGGAGGCGAGGGCCGAGGAACGCGACACGCGCGGGTTCATCTCGATGACGATGACGCGGCCGTCGTCCGGGTTGATCGCGAACTGGATGTTGCAGCCGCCGGTGTCGACCCCGACCTCGCGGATGATCGCGATGCCGATGTCGCGCAGGCGCTGGTACTCGCGGTCGGTCAGCGTCATCGAGGGCGCGACGGTGATGGAGTCGCCGGTGTGCACGCCCATGGGGTCGAAGTTCTCGATGGAGCAGACGACCACGACGTTGTCGTTCTTGTCGCGCATCAGCTCCAGCTCGTACTCCTTCCAGCCGAGGATGGACTCCTCCAGGAGCACCTCGGTGGTGGGAGACAGGGTCAGGCCCTGGCCGGCGATACGGCGCAGCTCCTCCTCGTCGTGGGCGAAGCCGGAGCCGGCGCCGCCCATGGTGAAGGAGGGCCGGACGACGACGGGGTAGCCGCCGAGCGTGTCGACGCCCGCGATCACGTCGTCCATGGTGTGGCAGATGACCGAACGGGCGGACTCGCCGTGCCCGATCTTCGCGCGGACGGCTTCGACGACGCCCTTGAAGAGGTCGCGGTCCTCACCCTTGTTGATCGCCTCGACGTTGGCGCCGATCAGCTCGACACCGTACTTCTCCAGCACTCCCTGCTCGTGCATGGAGATCGCGGTGTTCAGGGCCGTCTGGCCGCCCAGGGTGGGCAGGAGGGCGTCGGGACGCTCCTTGGCGATGATCTTCTCGACGAACTCGGGGGTGATCGGCTCGACATAGGTGGCGTCGGCGATCTCCGGGTCGGTCATGATCGTCGCCGGGTTGGAGTTGACGAGGATGACCCGCAGGCCCTCGGCACGCAGGATGCGGCACGCCTGGGTCCCGGAGTAGTCGAACTCGGCGGCCTGTCCGATGACGATCGGGCCGGAGCCGATGACCAGGACTGACTGGATATCGGTGCGCTTAGGCACGCTGGCCCTCCATCTGGACTGTGCTCATCAAAGACGTGAAGCGGTCGAACAGGTAAGCGGCGTCGTGCGGGCCCGCCGCCGCCTCGGGGTGGTACTGGACGCTGAACGCGGGCCGGTCGAGCAGCTGCAGCCCTTCCACGACCTGGTCGTTCAGACAGACGTGCGAGACCTCGGCGCGGCCGTACGGCGTCTCGGAGACCCGGTCGAGCGGCGCGTCCACGGCGAAGCCGTGGTTGTGGGCGGTGACCTCGACCTTGCCGGTCGTACGGTCCTGCACGGGCTGGTTGATGCCCCGGTGGCCGTACTTCAGCTTGTACGTGCCGAAGCCGAGCGCGCGTCCCAGGATCTGGTTGCCGAAGCAGATGCCGAAGAGCGGCGTGCCGCGCTCCAGTACCGCCCGCATCAGGGCGACCGGGTGGTCCGCGGTCGACGGGTCGCCGGGGCCGTTGGAGAAGAACACCCCGTCGGGGTTGACCGCGTACACGTCCTCCACGGTCGCCGTGGCGGGCAGTACGTGCACCTCGATGCCGCGCTCGGCCATCCGGTGCGGGGTCATGCCCTTGATGCCGAGGTCGACGGCGGCGACGGTGAACTTCTTCTCACCGATCGCGGGGACGACGTACGTCTCCTTGGTGGCGACCTCGGCCGAGAGGTCGGCGCCCGTCATCTCCGGGGCCTGGCGCACCTCGGCGAGCATCGCCGCGTCGTCGGGCAGCGCGTCGCCGGAGAAGATGCCGACGCGCATGGCGCCGCGTTCCCGGAGATGACGCGTCAACGCGCGCGTGTCGACGCCGGAGACGCCGACCACGCCCTGCTCACGCAGCTCCTCGTCGAGGGACCGCCGGGAGCGCCAGTTGGAGGGCACGCGCGCGGGGTCCCGTACGACGTAGCCCGCGACCCAGATCCGCTGCGACTCGGGGTCCTCGTCGTTGACGCCGGTGTTGCCGACGTGCGGGGCGGTCATCACGACCACCTGGCGGTGGTACGACGGGTCGGTGAGGGTCTCCTGGTAGCCGGTCATGCCGGTGGAGAAGACGGCCTCTCCGAAGGTCACCCCCACGGCCCCGTAGGCACGGCCGCGGAAGATCCGGCCGTCCTCCAGGACGAGTACGGCGGGAGTCTTGGTGGCTCCCCGGGTGGAGGTCGTCATCGTGCGCCTTCCGTTTCCGTCGTCTTGTTGATCATCTGGTTGAGCGTCCGGACCCACTCGTTGTGCTCGGCCGCGCGGTCCGAGCGGAAGCCGGAGTCGAGCAGCTTGCCGCCGTGTTCCCAGGTGACGACCAGCAGGCCGCCCTCGGAGAGGACCTTCCCCGCGATGCCCTTGTCGAGCCGGGCCTCGCGCAGGGCCTCCAGGGGGACGTAGAAGTCGGCCGCGCCGGGGCGTACGACATCCAGTCCCGCGTCCGTCAGTGTCAGCTCGACCCGGCTACGGGTGCCGAGGCCGTGCGCCACGATGCGGTCGAGCCACTGGCCCGCGGTGGTGGAGCCGTGGTAGCGGCCGCTCATCGACAGCACGGTCAGTCTCGCGGCACCGGGCTCATCCGGCGCGACAGGCAGCTCGGGCAGGTCGCTCTGGAGCGTGCCGCGCCACTTCCAGCCCTCGCGCATCAGCCAGTAGATGAGGGCGACGAAGAGCGCGAGCCCCACCAGCCAGCCCACGCGGGCGGCCCAGTCGGTCACCTCCGCCGACTTCTGTTCGGCGGCGACGTACGTCAAATGCGGCAGTGATGTCACGCGAGCTTCCCGTCGACGAGCGTGGCCCTGCCCCGGAGCCACGTGTGCGTGACACGGCCCGGCAGCTCACGCCCCTCGTACGGGGTGTTGCGGCTGCGGGAGGCGAAGCCCGCGGGGTCCACGGACCCACGGTATGCCGTGTCGACGAGCGTGAGGTTGGCGGGCTCACCTGCCGAGACGGGGCGGCCGTGGCCCGTTGCCCGCCCGATGCGCGCGGGGGCGAAGGACATCCGGTCGGCTACGGTCGCCCAGTCCAGCAGTCCGGTGTCCACCATCGTCTCCTGGACCACTGACAACGCGGTCTCCAGGCCGACCATGCCCATGGCGGCGGCGGCCCACTCGCAGTCCTTGTCCTCGTGCGGGTGCGGGGCGTGGTCGGTGGCGACGATGTCGATCGTGCCGTCGGCGAGCGCCTCGCGCAGGGCCAGCACGTCGCGCTCGGTGCGCAGCGGCGGGTTGACCTTGTAGACCGGGTTGTACGTGCGGACCAGCTCGTCGGTGAGGAGGAGGTGGTGCGGGGTCACCTCGGCGGTGACGTCGATGCCCCGGGACTTGGCCCAGCGGACGATCTCGACGGACCCGGCGGTCGAGAGGTGGCAGATGTGGACGCGGGAGCCCACGTGCTCGGCGAGCAGCACATCGCGCGCGATGACCGACTCCTCGGCCACGGCGGGCCAGCCCCCGAGCCCCAGCTCGGCCGACACGACGCCCTCGTTCATCTGGGCGCCCTCGGTCAGCCGCGGCTCCTGCGCGTGCTGGGCGACGACCCCGCCGAAGGCCTTCACGTACTCCAGGGCGCGCCGCATGATCACGGCGTCGTCGACGCACTTGCCGTCGTCGGAGAAGACGGTGACACCGGCGGCCGACTCGTGCATGGCGCCCAGTTCGGCGAGCTTCTTGCCCTCCAGGCCGACGGTGACGGCGCCGATGGGCTGGACGTCGCAGTAGCCGTGCTCCTGCCCGAGCCGGTAGACCTGCTCGACCACACCGGCGGTGTCGGCGACCGGGAAGGTGTTGGCCATGGCGAACACGGCCGTGTAGCCGCCGCTCGCCGCGGCCCGGGTCCCGGTCAGGACGGTCTCGGAGTCCTCGCGCCCGGGCTCGCGCAGATGCGTGTGCAGGTCGACGAGCCCCGGCAGCAGCACCTTGCCGTCGGCGTCGACGACCTCGGCGCCCTCGGCGGACAGCCCGGCCCCGACAGCGGTGATGGTCTCGCCCTCGATCAGGACGTCCTGCGGCTCGCCACCGAGCACCCGCGCACCACGAATAAGGATCTTGCCCATGTGACTTACTTCTCCTCGGTACGGGTGTGGGTGACGGCCGGTTCGTTGCCGCCGAGCAGCAGATAGAGCACGGCCATCCGGATGGAGACACCATTGGTGACCTGCTCGATCGCCGTGCAGCGCTCCGAGTCGGCGACCTCGGCGGTGATCTCCATACCGCGGACCATCGGCCCGGGGTGCATCACGATGGCGTGCTCCGGCATCCGCGCCATGCGGTCGCCGTCGAGGCCGTAGCGCCGCGAGTACTCGCGCTCGGTCGGGAAGAACGCGGCGTTCATGCGCTCTCGCTGTACGCGCAGCAGCATCACCGCGTCGGACTTCGGCAGGGTGCTGTCCAGGTCGTACGAGACCTCACAGGGCCAGCTCTCGACGCCGACCGGCACCAGGGTCGGCGGCGCGACGAGGGTGACCTCGGCGCCGAGGGTGTGCAGCAGGTCGACGTTGGAGCGGGCGACGCGGCTGTGCAGGATGTCGCCGACCAGGGTGATGCGCTTGCCGGCGAGGTCCTGCCCGATGCCCGCGTCCCGGCCGACCAGTCGGCGCCGCATGGTGAAGGCGTCGAGCAGTGCCTGGGTCGGGTGCTGATGCGTCCCGTCGCCGGCGTTGATGACGGCCGCGTCGATCCAGCCGGAGGTGGCGAGCCGGTAGGGGGCTCCCGAGGCGCCGTGCCGGATGACGACGGCGTCGACACCCATCGCCTCCAGGGTCTGGGCGGTGTCCTTCAGGGACTCGCCCTTGGAGACGCTCGACCCCTTGGCCGTGAAGTTGATGACGTCGGCGGAGAGGCGCTTCTCGGCGGCCTCGAAGGAGATCCGGGTCCGCGTCGAGTCCTCGAAGAAGAGATTGACGACGGTACGGCCGCGCAGGGTCGGCAGTTTCTTGATCGGCCGGTCGGCGACCCGGGCCATCTCCTCGGCGGTGTCGAGGATCAGGACGGCGTCGTCGCGGGTGAGGTCGGCGGCCGAGATGAGATGACGCTGCATCTTTCAGGCTCCGTAGGGAAGTTCAGGAGTTCCGGGCAGGCAGGGGCATCGCGAGGAGACGTACGGCACGGGGCCGCACGCGCATGCGTGCTACTGCTGGGCGGTCTGCTTCACACCGAGCAGGACGGTGTCCCGACCGTCCTCCTCGGCGAGCTGGACCTTGACCGTCTCCCGCAACGACGTGGGGAGGTTCTTGCCGACGTAGTCGGCGCGGATGGGCAGTTCGCGGTGGCCCCGGTCGACGAGGACCGCGAGCTGCACCGCGCGCGGACGCCCGAGGTCGTTCAGGGCGTCCAGGGCGGCGCGGATGGTGCGGCCGGAGAAGAGCACGTCGTCGACGAGGACGACCAGTCTGCCGTCGAGGCCGTCACCGGGGATGTCGGTGCGGGCCAGCGCGCGCGGCGGGTGCATGCGCAGGTCGTCGCGGTACATCGTGATGTCGAGCGAGCCGACCGGGATCTTGCGGTCGGTGATCTCCGCCAGCTTGGCGGCGAGCCGCTGGGCGAGGAAGACGCCCCGGGTCGGAATGCCGAGGAGCACCACGTCGTCGGCGCCCTTGGCGCGTTCGACGATCTCGTGGGCGATGCGGGTCAGTACCCGCGCGATGTCGGGGGCTTCCAGAACGGGCCGTGCGTCGGCCTCGTACTGCTGCTTGTCGTGCTCTGAGTCCATAGGAAACGGACCTCCTTCTCCGCCTCACAGGACGGATCATTAAAGGACGTCGGAATTGCGCCATCCACGGTACCAGCCCGCGCGGGACGCCTGATCACCCCATTGGCGCCACACGTCACCCGACTGCCGTAACCGCACGTCGATCCGTACGTGGAGGGCGGGCGGGACCGTTCAGCTTGACGGGGAAGAGTAACGCTGCGTAACCTCACAGTGAGTCACCAGCCGCGCGGCTCGTCCGCACGTCGACACTGTGTCCGGGAGCTATATGTCCAGCGAATACGCCAAACAGCTCGGGGCCAAGCTCCGGGCGATCCGCACCCAGCAGGGCCTTTCCCTCCACGGTGTCGAGGAGAAGTCCCAGGGACGCTGGAAGGCGGTCGTGGTCGGTTCGTACGAGCGCGGCGATCGTGCCGTGACCGTGCAGCGCCTCGCCGAGCTGGCGGATTTCTACGGGGTTCCCGTGCAGGAGCTGCTGCCGGGCACCACGCCGGGCGGAGCCGCCGAGCCGCCGCCGAAGCTCGTCCTCGACCTTGAGCGGCTGGCCCACGTGCCGGCCGAGAAGGCGGGCCCCCTGCAGCGCTACGCCGCGACGATCCAGTCCCAGCGCGGCGACTACAACGGCAAGGTGCTGTCGATCCGCCAGGACGACCTGCGCACGCTCGCCGTCATCTACGACCAGTCGCCCTCGGTCCTGACCGAGCAGCTGATCAGCTGGGGAGTCCTGGACGCGGACGCGCGCCGCGCCGTCTCCCACGAGGAGGGCTGAGCCCGACGGCTTTCAGCCGTTGAGCAGAAACGTGCCGCCGGGGTGGCCGGAACCTTATGGTTTCCGGCCACCCCGGCGCCGTTTTGCGGGCCTCGCAGGCCTCCTGGGTACAGCGGCTCGGTCGTACGAATGCCGGTGGGCCCCAGCAGCGATTCGCTGGGGCCCACCGGCATGCGTACGACCGGACGTCTGAAGGCCTGAAGGCCCGACTCAGACGTCGTCTCGGCGCAGAGTGGACTTCAGGTCCTTGAACCGGCCGAGGAGCCCGTTGACGAACGAGGGCGACTCGTCCGTGGAGAACTCCTTCGCCAGCTGCACCATCTCGTCGAGGACGACGGCGTCCGGGGTCTCGTCGACCCAGATCAGCTCGTAGGCACCGAGGCGCAGGATGTTGCGGTCGACGACCGGCATCCTGTCGAGCGTCCAGCCGACCGAGTACTGCGCGATCAGCTCGTCGATGCGCCGCGCATGCTGCGCGTAGCCCTCGACGAGCTCCATCGTGTACTCGCTGACCGGGGGCTGGCGGGTGTCGTCCCGGGACAGCCGGATCCAGTCCCCGAGGACCGTCTGGACATCGGCCCCGCGCTGGTCGCCCTCGAAGAGGATCTGGAAGGCACGCTTGCGGGCCGTGTTGCGGGCAGCCACGGTTAGCTGTTCACCCGGCCGAGGTAGTCGCTCGTACGGGTGTCGACCTTGATCTTCTCACCGGTGGTGATGAAGAGCGGGACCTGGATCTGGTGGCCCGTCTCCAGCGTGGCCGGCTTGGTGCCACCCGTGGAGCGGTCGCCCTGGACGCCCGGCTCGGTCTCCTGGATGACCAGCTCGACGGCGGCCGGCAGCTCGACGAAGAGCACCTCGCCCTCGTGCTGGGCGACCGTGGCGGTGAAGCCCTCGATCAGGAAGTTGGCGGCGTCGGCGACGGCCTTGCGGTCCACCATGAGCTGGTCGTACGTCTCCATGTCCATGAAGACGAAGTACTCGCCGTCCATGTAGGAGAACTGCATGTCGCGCTTGTCGACAGTGGCCGTCTCGACCTTGACACCGGCGTTGAACGTCTTGTCGACGACCTTGCCGGAGAGCACGTTCTTGAGCTTGGTTCGCACGAAGGCCGGGCCCTTGCCGGGCTTGACGTGCTGGAACTCGACGACGGACCAGAGCTGGCCCCCGTCGAGCTTGAGAACCAGGCCGTTCTTGAGGTCGTTCGTGGAAGCCACGGTTGCGGAATCTCCTGGACTGACGTGGACGACCCCGGGGCAGACGCGACAGCTCGAAGCTAGAGCGCGAGCAGTTCCTTGGTCGTGATGGTAAGTAGTTCGGGTCCGCCGTCCGCCTCAGGGCGTACGACGAGCGTGTCATCGATCCGGACGCCGCCCCGGCCCGGGAGGTGGACCCCCGGTTCGACGGTGACCGGCACGCAAGCGTCCAGTTTACCCATGGCTGCGGGGGCGAGCTGCGGCTCCTCGTCGATTTCGAGCCCGACACCGTGTCCGGTGAGCTCAGCGAGGCGGTCCGCGTACCCCGCGGAGTCCAGTACCTGGCGTGCCGCACGGTCCACGTCACGGTAGGCGGCGCCGGGTGCCAGCGCCTCCCGTCCGGCGCGCTGGGCTGCGAAGACCAGGTCGTAGAGCTCGATCTGCCAGTCGGCCGGTGAGGTCCCGATGACGAATGTGCGGCCGATCTCACAGCGGTATCCGCGGTAGACGGCGCCGAGACAAACAGAGAGGAAGTCTCCTTCCTCCACGCGCCGATCGGTCGGCCGATGCCCCCGGCGGCCGGAGTTCGGCCCGGTGGCGACGGCCGTCGCGAAGGCCGGCCCGTCGGCGCCGTGATCGACGAGCCGCCGCTCCAGTTCCAGGGCGAGATGCCGCTCCGTACGCCCGACGAGGATGGACTCCAGCAGTTCGCCGAGCGCCTGGTCGGCGATCTCGGCGCCGATCCGCAGGCAGGCGATCTCCTCCTCGTCCTTGACCACCCGGAGCTGCTCGACCGCGCCACCGAGGTCGGCCAGGCGCAGCCGGGGCGCGACCGAGCCGATGGCACGGTGCCGGGCCACGGTCAGATGGTGTTCCTCGACGGCGAGGGACTCGGCGCCCTGTGCGGCGGCGAGATCCGCGGCGGCGACCGCCGGATCACCCCCGGAAGCGGCCAGCGTGTGCACGCGCAGCGCCTCGTCCGGACGGCTGCCCTCGGGGAGCCGGTCGTCCTCGGACCCCGCCCACACGAGCAGGTCCTCACGTTTTCCCAGCAGCAGCACGGCTCCCTGCGGGGCCGCGCCCGCGAGATACCGCACATTGGCGGCCCGGGAGACCAGGGCCCCCGCACTGCCGCCCGCGTGACACCGCTCCCGAAGCCGCGCTCTGCGCGCCGCGTAGACCTCTGACATGCCCCGAGCGTAGGAGCGCGTGCGGCTTGCCGCCGGTTGGAGAGGGCCGAGTGGGCGGCGGGGCGCGCCCGTCGTCGGGGGCGCTGCCCCCGAACCCCCGCTCCTGAAACGCCGGAGAGGCTGACATACCAGCCCGTCCGGCGCTTGAGGACGAGGCCCCTTCAGGGCCGAAAGCTGGGGTCTGGGGGCGGCAGCCCCCAGGGATGGGACGGGTAGGGGCGGCGGGGGCGACCACTCGTTCAGCCCACCCGGACCCGCCTGGCACCGCTCAGTACCCGACAGGCGCACGCCCGGCGCCAGGCGTACCCTGACCCGCTTCCCGGACTACCACTTGGGCGGGCTGGCCAGCAGCCGCGCGAGGACGTCGTCCAGGACCCGGGCCGTGGCCGGGACATCGAGCTGGGAGTTGTCGATGATCGGGAGGCCGGAGCCGTACCAGCCCGCCATCCGGCCGTGGATGCGGGCGACCTCCTCGTCCGTGAGGCGGCGGTTGCCGGAGCGCTCTGCGTTGCGCTCCAGGACGATCTCCAGGCCCGGCAGCAGTACGACCGGCAGCAGACCTGGCCCCACATGCCTCTTCCAGCCGCCGAGACCGACAACCGGCCGGTCGGGAAAGACCGCGTCGTCGAGGATGCACGAGATGCCGTTGGCCAGGAAGTTGCGCGCGGCGAAGCCGCAGGTACGGCGGGCGAGACGATACTGCGCCTCGGAATGGTCGTTCCACCCCGACTGCGGGTCGGCGAAGCCCGAGCGGACCCATTCGCGTACGTCGTCGAGACTGATGTGCGCGGTGGGCACCCGGCGATGGTCGGCCCAGTACTTCGCGACGCTCGTCTTTCCGGCGCCCGCGGGGCCGATCAGCAGCACGGCCAGGGGCGCTGAGGACGGGTCGACAGGGCCGGTGGCGGGCGGCGGACCCGGCGTCGGAACGAAGTCGCCCTGGGGCAGCCGCACATGGCCGGTGGTGTCCGGCGTCGGCGGCACCTGGACGTGCTGCGGCACGGGAGCGTGCTGGGGGACGGGCGGATGCTGGGCCTGTGGACCCGGCCCCGAGGCGGTCGGGCCGGTGTAGACCGGAGCCGGAGCCGGAGCCGGCGGTCGGCTCGGGGGTGCGGAACCCGGATGGGCGCCCGGGTGGTGCTGCCCCGCGTGCGGGGCGGCCGACGGCCAGTCGGCGACCGGTCCTTGCCCCGGCTGGTGGGGCGGCGGCAGCGGAGACCCCACTGCGTCCTGCATCCGGTGCCACTCCATCTCGTACAGGCGACTGGCGCTGGTCGGCGGGGCACGAACCCTGCTAGCCCCCACTGCCCGGAAGCACTGGGGGGACTTCCACCCGAACGGTACCGTCCCGGGCCGCCGTTTGGTGAACGGCCCGGAACAGCCCGAAGTGCCCATCGCCACAAGCGAATCGGGCCAAGCGCCCGAGTGGGGAGCTACTCCCCCACTTCGCCGTAGGCGGCGAGGAGGACGGCCGGGTCGGGGCCTTCCAGGACGGTCGGCTTGGCCAGTCCGTCCAGGACGATGAACCGCAGCAGGTTGCCTCGGGACTTCTTGTCGAGCTTCATCGTCTCCAGCAGCTTGGGCCACTGGTCGTAGCGGTAGTGCAGCGGCAGTCCGACGGACTCCAGGACCGTGCGGTGCCGGTCGGCCGTCGCGTCGTCCAACCGGCCCGCGAGACGGCCCAGTTCGGCCGCGAAGTGCATTCCGACGGAGACGGCCGCGCCATGGCGCCACTGGTAGCGCTCGTTCTTCTCGATGGCGTGCGCGAGCGTGTGCCCGTAGTTGAGGATCTCGCGCAGGCCGGATTCCTTGAGGTCCGAGGAGACGACCTCCGCCTTCACCTTGATCGAGCGCTCGATCAGCTCGGCGGTGTGCGGGCCCGCCGGACTGCGGGCGGCCTGCGGGTCGGCCTCGATCAGCTCCAGGATCACCGGGTCGGCGATGAAACCGGCCTTGATGACCTCCGCGAGCCCGGACACGTAGTCGTTGACCGGGAGCGAGTCCAGCGCCGCCAGGTCGCACAGCACACCGGCGGGCGGGTGGAAGGAGCCGACGAGGTTCTTGCCCTCGGCGGTGTTGATGCCGGTCTTGCCGCCGACCGCCGCGTCCACCATCGCCAGTACCGTCGTCGGGATCGCGATCCAGCGCACCCCGCGCAGCCAGGTCGCGGCCACGAAGCCGGCCAGGTCCGTGCTCGCCCCGCCACCGACACCGACGATGACGTCGGTGCGGGTGAAGTTGGACTGGCCGAGCGCCTTCCAGCAGTAGGCGGCCACCTCCGCGGTCTTGGCCTCCTCGGCGTTCGGCACCTGGATGGCGACCGTCTCGAAGCCCTGGCCGGCCAGGTCGGCGCGCAGCGCCTCACCCGTCTCCGCGAGTGCCTCGGGGTGGATCACCGCGACCCGCTTCGCCTTGGGCCCGATGAGCCCGCCCAGCTCCTCCAGGAGTTGGCGTCCGATCAGAACCTCGTACGGGTCGCTGCCCGCCGTGCCGCCGACCTGGATCCGCGTCACCGTCTCGCTGCTCATGCTGACTTCAACTCCAGTGCGTCCAGGACGGCTTGGGTGACCTCTTCGGGCGTACGGCCATCGGTGGGGACGACCGCGTCGGCGACCTCCGTGTACAGATGGCGGCGAGCCTCCATCAGCTCCCGCCACTGCCGACGCGGGTTGACCGCCAGCAGGGGGCGGGCCGCGTTCAGGCCGGTGCGCTGGACGGCTTCCTCGACGTCCATCGAGAGGTAGACGACCCGGTGCCCGGCCAGCAGTCCGCGGGTCTCCTCGTCGAGGATCGAGCCGCCGCCGAGGGCGAGGACACCGTCGTGCTCGGCTAGCGCCCGCTGGACCGCCTGCTTCTCGACGGCCCGGAAGACCGGTTCACCCTCGTCGACGAAGATGTCGGCGATCGTGCGGCCCTGCTCGGCGACGATGTCGTCGTCCGTGTCCCGGTACGAGCAGCCGAGCCGCTCGGCCAGCAGCCGCCCGACGGTGGACTTGCCGACGCCCATCGGCCCCACCAGCACAATCTGCAAAGCGCTCACCGGACGATCAGGTGTTCGAGGTAGGACTCCACGTTGCGGCGCGTCTCGGGCACGCTGTCGCCGCCGAACTTCTCCACCACCGCGTCGGCGAGGACGAGGGCCACCATCGCCTCCGCGACGATCCCGGCCGCCGGGACCGCACACACGTCGGAACGCTGGTGGTGCGCCTGAGTCGCCTCCCCGGTGACCACGTCGACGGTCTGCAGGGCGCGCGGCACGGTCGCGATCGGCTTCATCGCCGCCCGTACGCGCAGCAGCTCCCCCGTCGACAGACCGCCCTCGGTGCCACCGGAACGCCCGGTCGCGCGCCGGATGCCGTCGTCCGTGGGCACGATCTCGTCGTGCGCCTTCGAGCCCGGCACACGCGCGAGGTCGAAGCCGTCGCCGACCTCGACGCCCTTGATGGCCTGGATGCCCATCAGCGCGCCGGCCAGCCGGGCGTCCAGACGCCGGTCCCAGTGCACGTGCGAGCCCAGGCCCACCGGCACGCCGTACGCCAGCACCTCCACCACACCGCCCAGGGTGTCGCCGTCCTTGTGGGCCTGGTCGATCTCCGCGACCATCGCCTTCGACGCGTCGGCGTCGAGGCAGCGCACCGGGTCGGCGTCCAGCCTCTCGACGTCGGAGGGCTTGGGGTAGACGCCGTAGGGAGCCTTCGCCGCCGCCAGTTCGACGACGTGCGAGACGATCTCGATGCCGGCCGCAGCTTTCAGGAACGAGCGGGCCACCGCACCCAGTGCCACCCGCGCCGCCGTCTCGCGCGCGGAGGCGCGTTCCAGGATCGGGCGGGCCTCCTCGAAGCCGTACTTCTGCATGCCCGCCAGATCCGCGTGACCGGGACGGGGGCGCGTCAGCGGGGCGTTACGGGCGAGTCCGGCCAGGATCTCCGGATCCACCGGATCGGCCGCCATCACCTGCTCCCACTTCGGCCACTCCGTGTTGCCGACCATCACCGCGACCGGCGAACCCATCGACAGACCGTGCCGCACGCCGCCGAGGAAGGTGATCGCGTCCTGCTCGAACTTCATCCGGGCACCGCGCCCATAACCGAGCCGACGCCTCGCCAGATGGTCCGCCACCAGCTCCGTGGTGATCGGAACGCCGGCCGGAAGGCCCTCCAGCGTCGCGACGAGTGCGGGACCGTGGGACTCCCCCGCGGTCAACCAGCGCAACCTGCTCAACGGTGCTCCTCATACTCGCGCCCTGGTTCTGCCCTGCGTACGCGCGTCCTCGCGTACGGCGACGGCGTGACCGGGTGCGCGGCCCAGGCCCGCCTCCTCCCGATCCTCCCACGTCCGGGCCGAATGCCCGCTCGGCGGTCCAGCCACCGGACGCGCGGCGGAATCGGGTCAGCGGTCGGCGAGTGCCTTCTCGCCGGCCCTGCGCATGGCACCCAGCGGGGCGGGAACAATCCCGGTCATCTGTTCCACCTGAAGCACCGCCTGGTGCACCAGCAGGTCGAGCCCGCTGACGACCGCCCCGCCGTACGCCGACCAGCGCGCCGCCAGATCGGTCGGCCAGGGGTGGTAGAGCACGTCGAAGAGGGTCGCCGGCCGTTCCGGTACGGCACGGGAGAGCGCGTCCGTCGTACCGGCCGGGGTGGTGGCGATCACCAGCGGAGCGTGCAGCGCCCGGGCCGCGTCCGCCCAGTCCGCCGTACGGACCTCGATGCCGAGGCGTTCGCCCCACTGCCGCATCTCTGTGGCCCGGGCCTCGCTGCGGACGTACACGACGACCTCGCCGGTGCAGATCCGGGCCAGCGCGGCGAGCGCGGAGGAGGCGGTGGCGCCGGCGCCGAGGATCGCGGCGGAGTCGACCTGCTCGATGCCGTGCTCGCGCAGGGCGCCCACGATTCCGGGGATGTCGGTGTTGTCCCCGACACACCGCCCGTCCGCGCCGAACACGACGGTGTTGACGGCCTCCACCGACGTGGCCGTCTCGCTGACCTCGTCGAGCCACGGGATGACCGCCCGCTTGAGCGGCATCGTGAGGGACAGCCCCGCCCACTCCGGACCGAGCTCTCCCAGGAATCCCGGCAGCCCGCCCTCGTCGACCTCGAAACGGTCGTACGTCCAGTCGGTCAGCCCCAGTTCCGCGTACGCGGCACGGTGCAGCACCGGCGAGAGGGAATGGGCGATGGGGGAACCGAGCACGGCCGCTCGGCATCGGCTGTTCGTCAACCCTCTACTCCCTTTACCTAACCATCACATCAATCTAGGTAAATCATACTAAATAATTAGAGCACACCATCGTCACCTTATGCGCATCGAATCACACAAGCCCTGAACTCCGTCGACATGGCCACACCGACATAAGTACTATGAAATCAACTAGCCAAAATTGACAAATGGGAGAAAAGTGATACTTAAGCGCTACTTCATGGCACCGCTTATGGCGGCAGCTATAACTTTCGGTTTCACGTCAGCGGCTCAGGCAAAACCCATCGACACCATCATCTGGGCATTTCCGTCGGGATCATACAGCGACAACGGGAAAGCCTACTTCTTCACGGATGGTGACGTTATCGGCGTCTACGACCTGGTTGCAGACCACGCGCAGGCTTGCGTAGCTTTTTATGCCAAGCCTGTATCCACCGGGAAGCGTGCCCTGTACGCAAGATGCAACACTAAGGGAGCAGGCACCGTTCAAAGATGGGACTTTGACTTCGTGGAAAACAGCGAAGTTAACATCCAAGCGTGGCTGCTCGACGAAACGTATGACTATGCTTATGGCCCTTGGGTCTCCACTATCGCCTAAATGATCAAAATAAAGCCAACTGCCGGTGACTGAATAGTCAAATTAGTCACCGGCAGTTGGCTTTTGAGCTACAACCAAGTCAGGGTCCAGGCGCCGCGACTTGACACTAGCTACCCTCATTGCCCCTTCAGCCCTTCAAGGTATTTCTCGCGATTACGGTTCTGCTCTTCGTTCGTCTCAGCGAAGAGAGTCTTATCCTCGCTGACCGAAACAAAGTAATACCAATTACCCTTGGCCGGCTTGATTGCCGCCTCAATCGCCACTTCACCAGGATTACTGATCGGCCCGGGGGGCAAACCCTTGATCTTGTAGGTGTTATACGGGTCGTCAATCGCCCGCAAACGATCGACCGAGCCAGTGGCTAGTTTGGACTCACCCCTGAGGTAGTTCACTGTCGAGTCAAAATCGAGCAGCCCATAGGTCTCAGTGTTATTCGGCTCCAGACGATTGTAGACAACCCTGGCAACCTTTTCAAAGTCTCCTTTATATTTGCCTTCTTTCTGAACAAGACTCGCCACGGTGAGAAGTTGAAGAGGATCCTTAAGGCCCAGACCCTGCGCCTTTGACTGAAGGCCCAATTGGACATATTTCTCTTTGGCAAGATCGACCATCTGCTTTAGGACATCTTTAGGCTTCATACCTTTAGAGACCGGATAGCTCGAAGGGTAAAGAAATCCCTCCAAAGGATCCTTGATGTCGTTACTATTGTTAGCCCAGTCCGGCAAGCCAAGATTCTTCCATTCCTTTTCAGCGACTTCCCTGGTCGTGCCAGATTTGATTCCAAGGCGCCTGTCGATAAGGATATAGATTTCAGCATTTCGCTTGCCTTCGGCAATTACCAGATTGTTGCGGCTATCAGGGCTGAGCATCAACGCAACAGCGCTCTCTCCGGACATTTCCTTCTTCAGAGTATAGACGCCCGCCTGAATAGAGTTTCCCTTAGGGTTCTGTGATTGTGCAGCCACAAAAGCATCGACACTCTTGACAACACCAGCATCCTTCAATGCCTGCCCAATCGCGTAACCACCGGATCCCTTAAGGACGGTGACGCTCACACTCTCACCCGTGCCAGCTCCCACATAGTCGGGCGCTGCACTGAAACGATTTTGATAGAACTGATACCCGAAATACCCGATTCCGGCGATACCGCCGCCGAACACCAGGACGACCACCAGACAGGCAGTTCCGCTGCGGCCCTTCTTACTCTTGCCGCCTTTCCCACTCTTGCCGCCGTCCCGTTCCTTCCGGTCGCCGCGGCCCCGACGCCCCTCAGCCTCGTCGTCGGAGCCGTCGCCATCGTCACCGCCCACGAAAAAGGCGTGCTCGCCCTGGTCAGGACCCGGGTCCCAGTCCGTCTGCGGTTCCGGTTCGGTACGACGCCTGGCTGGCGGTTCCGGCGGCGGGTACGCGTCGGGGGCGCCGTAGTAGTCGGGCTGCTGGCCGCCGTACGCCGCGGCCTGCTGGACGTACGGGTCCGTCGGATCGGCGGTGTAGGGCACCTGCGGCGCCTGCTGACCGGCGTCCCAGTCGCCACCCGCGTACTGCTGCTGGCCCTGGCCGACGTACTGCTGGGGGGCCTGCTCGCCGTACTGCTGCGGGTACTGCTGCTGGTGATGACCCTGCTGTGGGTACTGCTGATACTGCGGCTGCGCGTGACCATAGGCGGCCTGCTGGCCGTCGGTGCCCCAGTCGCCGTACTGCGGCTGCTGTTGCAGATGCCGCTGAGGGTAATGCTGTGGCTGGCCGCCATAGGAGGACTGGTCGGCCTGGGCCTGCTGCCCTTCCCATCCGCCGTCTCCGTACAACGGGTCCTCCGGAGGCCACGGTTCGGAGCCTGGGCCCTGGCCATATTCAGTCATCAGAGCGGTCGACACGCATGCTCACACCACCGGCGCAGCAAAGCATATCTTCCTCCTCTCGGGTGATGTAGCCGTAGCCGTCGGCCCGTTGAAGCAAATGGATATATCGGTAATGGATACCTTGGGCGACGCCTCGCTCGGAACGCACGTTAAACCGCCCTGTGGCGCGCACTGCAACTCGTCCTGTCCAGGACCCCGCATACTTCCCGGAGGGGATTACTGCCCGAACGAGATCGCCAGTGGCATATCCAAAGAATTGTTTGGCACGAGGTAGATTCAGGCGTGGGAATCCATACCGATCCGAGCGAGTACGAGCGTACGTCCCGCGACCCGTCGCAGTCGCGACCAATACCTTCTTTGGGAACCGAACGATCCTCATCCCAGCTTTTACGTCACCAACCGCCAAAGCATCCAAGGAGTGCGTCTTTCCCAATCCATGGCCCACTCGATTATATTTCGTGCGCCCACCAGACCAGGAAAATACGGGCAATTGCATCGAATGCAATTGATCGGCAATCCGCCATCTCGTCGCATTCATGGCAGCCGCATCTCTCAGCGGAACCTTCGCTTGCGCCAAGATCCGCTTCAGCTTACCAGGGCGGCGGCTCAGAAATTCCTTCACCGAACGCGTACCCTTTTCTGTATTACAAGGTGCACACGCAAGTGTCAGATTAGAGATCCGGTCAGATCCACCATGAACCCTGGGTTGGATGTGCTCCACTTGTAGTGGGATACCGCCAGCTCCGCAGTACACACATGCCCTACCCCATTTTTCCAGCAAATATTGGCGAACCTCGTAGCCGTGAAGAGTCCCTTGCTGGTACTCACTCGCCTCAAGCCGGTCTTTACCTTGACTCATAGCATGTGTATCGAACGAGACTCGCTCCACGTGCAACTCCGCGACAGAGAAGTATCGGATGAGTCGTCGAACGGTGGAACAAGTAGTGTCAACCCGATGCTGCAGTGACGGAGCCAACCAATCCGCTCGTCGACTCCGATTATCGAACCGAGGGGCACGATATCGGAGATTCCTTGATCTCCTCGCACGCCTGTATCCGGCTCGCTGCAGCATCGCCTTGTGAATATTTGCCCCTCGATGTCGCAGCTCGATCGCTATCAGCCCTCGACGTGTGACGACGTCTGTACCGCCCCCACCTGTCTCCACGTCAACATCGACGGTGACCACGATGCCGGTGCCCTTGGAGCCTGGATCGACCCGCACTGCGACACCGGGAACGGCTGAGTCTTTTGACTGTCGGTCCTTGAGCCTGATGACGAAGGGCGTGTACCGAGCCACAACCGCCCGCCCCTTCGTAAGAAGTTCACGAGCGCGTGCAGGATGGCAAGGCATCAACGGGACACCATGCCGGTCCAAGACGGCCACGAAGGCCGCGCCTGAACCCACGCTCTGCATAGGGCTGCCGTTACCGGCAGCGTTTACTCCCTCAACTGGCGCTGACGCACCAGCCTCGGGGTGACGCGCGAGAGTCTGGAGGTCGGACTCTCGCATCTCCCCTCGCTCATGTTCCAGGTCAGCTGCCCCAGCATCGCGCGTGGAGCGTCCGTAGCCCGTTTCGTCCCTGCTCCCAGGGGTGTCTGCTGCTACAGATTCCAGAGCAGGCCGCTGAGGAAGCACGGCCTGGTGGGTCTTCTCACTCGCCTGAAACGTAGTCACCGATCACACCTCCTCTACGCGGTGACTCGAGCTGGTCACCCATGGGCATCGCCACCTACGGCAGAGAAGCCCCCACGCCGAAGGCTGGGAGAGCGAGCAACCAATCCCCTAGAGCCGCGAAGCAGTCAGCCTCTGCACTCAAACCCAGAGACTGCCTACCTCCTTGCTACGTGGTAGCTATTCGAACGCCTCTGCATCAACGCGGAACGTTACCGTATCGCGATCAGATGACCACTTCGACGCCCTCGCCAGGTGCTTTACCTGACACTCGTTCGGATTCCAGGGCCTGCTGGAGGATGATCACGGCTGCGACCTGGTCAATGACCGATCTGCCCTTTTTCGATTTCACGCCAGATGCGCGCAGTCCCTGACTCGCGGTCACCGTCGTCATGCGCTCGTCCACCAGGCGTACGGGGACGGGTGCGACCAGGCGGGCCAGTTGCTCGGCGAAGCCCCGGACCTTCACGGCGGCGGGGCCCTCGCTCCCCTTGAGGGAGCGAGGGAGGCCGACGACGACCTCAATGGGTTCGTACTCGTCGACGAGCTGCTTCAACCGACGCTGAGCTGCGGGAACGTCCCGGCCCGGGACCGTCTCCACGGGGGTGGCGAGGATCCCGTCGGGGTCGCACGAAGCGACCCCGATCCGGGCGTCCCCGACGTCGATCGCGAGTCGACGGCCGCGGCGCAGGGTGTTTCCGTCGCCGCTCACTTGGCCGTTTCCGCCACAAGGCGCTCGACGGCGTCGACGGCCTCGCCGACGGCGGCCGGGTTCTGGCCACCGCCCTGGGCGACGTCCGGCTTGCCGCCACCGCCGCCACCGAGGGTCTTGGCAGCCGTACGAACCAGGTCGCCCGCCTTGAGACCGCGCTCGCGGGCGGCCTCGTTGGTGGCGATGACCGTCAGCGGCTTGCCGTTGGCCGTGGTGAAGAGGGCGACGACGGCAGCCCGGCCGCCCTGGATGCGTCCCCGCACGTCGAGGACCAGCTTGCGCAGGTCGTCGGCGCTCGTGCCGTCCGGGACCTGGCCGGTGACGAGGGCGACGCCGTTGACGTCCTTGGCGCCCTGGGCGAGACCGGCGGCGGCCTGGAGGACCTTCTCGGCGCGGAACTTCTCGATCTCCTTCTCGGCGTCCTTCAGCTTGCCGAGCATGGCGGAGACCTTCTCCGGAAGCTCCTCGGGACGGCCCTTGACCAGCTCCTGGATCTGGGCGACGACCGTGTGCTCCCGGGCCAGGAAGTTGTAGGCGTCGACGCCGACCAGGGCCTCGATACGCCGGACACCCGAACCGATGGACGACTCGCCGAGCAGCTTCACCAGGCCGAGCTGGGCGGTGTTGTGGACGTGGGTCCCGCCGCACAGTTCCTTGGAGAAGTCGCCGATCGTCACGACGCGCACGCGCTCGCCGTACTTCTCGCCGAACTCGGCGATGGCGCCCTGCTTCTTTGCCTCGTCGAGGCTGAGGATCTCGGCGTGCACGTCCAGGTCGCGGGCGAGCACCTCGTTGATCTGCTGCTCGACGTCGGTCATCACGGCCGTCGGTACGGCGGACGGGGAACCGAAGTCGAAGCGGAAGCGGCCGGGCTGGTTCTCGGAACCGGCCTGGGCGGCCGTCGGACCGAGGGCGTCGCGCAGCGCCTGGTGGGTGAGGTGGGTGGCCGAGTGGGCGCGGGCGATGGCCTTGCGGCGGCGCACGTCGATGGCGGCCTGGGCCTTGGCGCCCACGGTGACCTCGCCGACCTGGACGACGCCCTTGTGGACGTACACCCCGGGCACCGGCTTCTGGCAGTCGCGGATCTCGATGACGGCACCGGAGTCGATCCTGATCCGGCCGGTGTCACCGATCTGGCCGCCGCCCTCGGCGTAGAACGGGGTGCGGTCGAGGACGATCTCGACCTCGTCGCCCTCGGTGGCGGCCGGGGAGGAGACACCGTCGACGAGGATGCCGACGACCGTCGACTCGCCCTCGGTGCGGTCGTACCCGAAGAACTCGGTCTCACCGGCGGCGTCGGCGATCTCGCGGTAGGCACCCAGGTCGGCGTGGCCGGTCTTCTTGGCCTTGGCGTCGGCCTTGGCGCGGTCCCGCTGCTCCTTCATCAGGCGCCGGAAGCCGTCCTCGTCCACGGAAAGGCCCTGTTCGGCGGCCATTTCGAGGGTGAGGTCGATCGGGAAGCCCCAGGTGTCGTGGAGCAGGAACGCCTTGTCGCCGGAGAGGACCTGGCCGCCGGCCTGCTTGGTCTCGGTGACGGCGGTGTCGAGGATGTTGGTGCCGCCCTTGAGGGCCTTGAGGAAGGCGGCCTCCTCGGCGAGGGCCACGGTCTCGATGCGCTTGCGGTCGGTGACGAGCTCCGGGTACTGCTGGCCCATCGTCTTGATGACGACGTCGACGAGGTCGGCGACGACCGGCCCGGAGGCGCCCATCAGGCGCATGTTGCGGATGGCGCGGCGCATGATGCGGCGCAGTACGTAACCGCGCCCCTCGTTGCCGGGGGTGACGCCGTCGCCGATGAGCATGACGGACGTACGGATGTGGTCGGCGACCACGCGCATGGAGACGTCGGAGTCGTGCTTCTCGCCGTAGCGCACACCGGTCAGCTCGGTGGCCTTGTCCATGACGACGCGCAGGGTGTCGGTCTCGTACATGTTCTGTACGCCCTGCAGGATCATGGCGAGTCGTTCGAGGCCGAGACCGGTGTCGATGTTCTGCGACGGCAGGTCCCCGAGGATCGGGAAGTCCTCCTTGCCGTCGCCGGCACCGCGCTCGTACTGCATGAAGACCAGGTTCCAGATCTCCACGTACCGCTCGTCGTTGACGGCCGGGCCGCCCTCGACGCCGAACTCGGGACCGCGGTCGTAGTTGATCTCGGAGCAGGGTCCGCACGGTCCGGGTACGCCCATGGACCAGAAGTTGTCCTTCTTACCCAGGCGCTGGATGCGCTCGGCCGGGACGCCGATCTGCTCGCGCCAGATCCGCTCGGCCTCGTCGTCGTCGAGGTAGACGGTGATCCAGAGTTTCTCGGGCTCAAGGCCGTAGCCACCGTCGGCGACGGAGTTGGTGAGCAGGTCCCAGGCGTACTTGATGGCTCCTTCCTTGAAGTAGTCCCCGAAGGAGAAGTTGCCGCACATCTGGAAGAACGTGCCGTGCCGGGTGGTCTTGCCGACCTCTTCGATGTCGGGCGTACGCACGCACTTCTGCACGCTGGTGGCGCGCGGGGCGGGCGGCTTCGTCTCGCCGAGGAAGTACGGCTTGAAGGGCACCATGCCGGCGTTGACCAGCAGCAGAGTCGGGTCGTCCGCGATGAGCGACGCCGAAGGGACGACGGTGTGGCCGCGCTCCTCGAAGAAGCTCAGCCAGCGGCGACGAATTTCAGCCGACTCCATCAGTGGTCCTCATTCCGGTTGTACGGGTGCGTGTTGTCCAGCATCCCGTAGTGCTTCTCATCGTGCTTCGGGTTTTCCGCGCCCCGGTCGAGGGCGGCGAGCCGCCGCTGCGGGGGCAGGCCGCGGCCCGGGGGTTCGGCGATCCCGAGGGCCTCGCCCAGCTCGGCCTCGCGCTGGACCATCCCGGCCCGGACGTCGAGGGCGAAGTCCTTGACCCGGTGGCCGGCCTCGATCGCCTTGTTGGCGGCCTGCGCGGCGAGGTGCTCGGGGGTCAGCTGCCGGATCTTGCGGTTGACCTTGGTGGTGGCCCACACACCGGCCGCGGCGCCCGCGGTGAACCAGAACGTACGGCGGAACATGGCGGGGTTCAGCCCTTCTGCCTGCGGCGCTTCGAGGCCTTGGCGGCCTTCGGGGCCGATACGGTGCGGCCGACGACGACCGTGCGCCGGACCCGCGCGGGTGCGGGCGTCTCGTCGTCCCTGGTACGGCTCATCGCCCGGCGTACGCCGTAGCCGAACGCGGCGACCTTGACGAGCGGTCCGCCGAAGGTCGAGGCGACGGTGGTGGACAGCGCCGACGCGTTGGAGGTGACCTCCTGGACGTCGGTGGCGATGGCGTCGACCCGGTCGATCTGCGTCTGTGCGGAGCGCACGGCCTGGGAGGCGTCGGCCAGCAGCGGCACGGCCTGGTCCGTCACCTCCGCGACCAGCTTCGTGGTCGCCCTGAGCGTCTGGGCCAGCCTCACCAGAGCCACGGCGAGGAAGGAGACCAGAATCGCCCAGAAGACGGCCACCAGGATCCCGGCAACCTCTCCACCGGTCACACCGCACCGCTCTCTGCGCTCGTAGATCGACTTGAACTCTGGGGTACTGCACGTGTGTTCCGAGTACTTCGAAAGTCGCCCCCGACCCTATCGCGCCGGAGGTGGCTCTCCGTACCCGGACAGGGCCCGCCGGGACGGCGGTCGCGCACGGGCGCGGCCGTACGCGAAAGCCCGCCGCTCCCCCGCCGGTGAGGGCGGGGAAACGACGGGCCGAGGCACGAAGCCGGTGGTACCAAGTGCTGCGACCGCTGGATCAGCGGGCGTAGTACTCGACGACGAGCTGCTCGTCGCAGATCACCGGGATCTCCTTGCGGTTCGGCTCGCGGTCCAGGCGGAAGGCCAGGGCGCCGAGGTTCACCTGCAGGTAGCGCGGGGTCTCACCGTCGGGGGCGAAGCCACCGGCGCGCGCGACCTCGAACAGCGTCTTGCTGCGGCTGCGCTCGCGGACCATCACGACGTCGTCGGGACGGACACGGAACGACGGCTTGTCGACCTTGCCACCGTTGACCTCGATGTGGCCGTGAACGACCATCTGGCGGGCCTGGTAGATCGTGCGGGCGATGCCCGAACGCAGAACCAGGGCGTCGAGACGACGCTCCAGCTCGATGACCAGGGCCTCACCGGTCTTGCCCTGCGTCTTGGCGGCACGCTCGTAGGCGCGGACGAGCTGGCGCTCGGACACGTCGTACTGCGCGCGCAGACGCTGCTTCTCCAGCAGACGGACCTTGTAGTCCGAGTTCTGCTTGCGGCCACGACCGTGCTCACCCGGCGGGTAGGGACGGGCCTCGAAGTACTTGACGGCCTTCGGGGTCAGCGCGATGCCGAGGGCACGCGACTTCTTGACCTTGGGGCGGGACTGGTTCGCCACTTCTTTTCCTTTTCCTTTTCGGCTGCCTCAGGGTTACGGGAGGTCGCATCCGCAGCCGGGGATTCCCGGCAGGTCCACGAGGGACTTGCCAGGCAGCCGTTCCCCTGTGCTGGGCACATACGTGCAGCACACGAACGGCCCACCGGCCGTTCCCGGAAACCCGGGTGGTGGTGGGCTGCCCGCGACACCTACGAAGGTGCGCGACGCTCCTGGATCAGAAGATCCGGCTGGTTGTCCCGCCTGAGGCGCCGACCGAAGCCGGACACGGGACGCAGCACTGCGCAGGATTCTACAGCGTGCTCAGGACCGCTTTCGACCGAGGTGTTTCCTGGTCCACTCGACCGCGTCCGCGTAGCGGGCCTCGGCGCCGTGCCGGGTCGGTTCGTAGTACGTCCGGTCCTTCAGCTCCTCCGGCGCGTACTGCTGCTCGGCGATCCCCTCGGGCAGGTCGTGCGGGTACACGTACCCCTGAGCGTGACCGAGCTTGGCGGCGCCCTTGTAGTGCCCGTCGCGCAGATGCATCGGCACGGGTCCCGCGTGGCCCTTGCGTACGTCCTCCATGGCGGCGCCGATCGCCGTGGTCGCGGCGTTGGACTTGGGGGCCAGGGCGAGGGCGATGGTGGCGTGGCTGAGGGTGAGGGCGGCCTCCGGGAAGCCGATCATGGCGACGGCCTGCGCGGCGGCGACGGCTATGGGCAGGGCGTTGGGATCGGCGAGGCCGATGTCCTCGCTGGCGGAGATCATCAGACGGCGGGCGATGAAGCGCGGGTCCTCGCCGGCCTCGATCATCCGGGCGAGGTAGTGCAGGGCCGCGTCGACGTCGGAACCCCGGATCGACTTGATGAGCGCGCTGGCGACGTCGTAGTGCTGGTCGCCGTCCCGGTCGTACTTCACGGCCGCCCGGTCGACGGTCTCCTCCAGGGTCTGGAGGGTGATCTCCGCGTCGCCCTTGTCGAGCGCGGCCCCGGCGGCGGCCTCCAGGGCGGTGAGGGCCCGGCGGGCGTCTCCGCCGGCGATCCGCAGCAGGTGTTCCTCGGTGTCCTCGGGGAGGGTTACGGCGCTCTTGAGGCCGCGCTCGTCGGTGAGCGCGCGGCGCAGCAGGCCGCGCAGGTCGTCGTCCGTGAGCGGTTCGAGGGTGAGGAGGAGGGAGCGGGAGAGAAGGGGCGAGATCACCGAGAAGTACGGGTTCTCCGTGGTCGCCGCGATGAGGGTCACCCAGCGGTTCTCGACGGCGGGCAGCAGGGAGTCCTGCTGGGCCTTGCTGAAGCGGTGGATCTCGTCGAGGAAGAGGACGGTCTCCTTGCCGAAGCCGCCGGTGGCGCGGCGGGCCCCGTCGATGACCGCGCGGACCTCCTTGACGCCCGCGGTGATCGCCGACAGCTCGACGAAGCGCTTCTGGGTGGCCTTCGACACGACATACGCCAGGGTGGTCTTGCCGGTGCCGGGCGGCCCCCAGAGGATCACGGACGACGGTCCGGCCGGCCCGCCCGCGCTCTCCCCGACGAGCCTGCGCAGTGGCGACCCGGACTTCAGCAGATGCTGCTGGCCCACGACCTCGTCGAGGACACGCGGGCGCATCCGCACGGCCAGGGGGCTTCCGGACGGGTCCTTCTCCTGGCGGGCTTCCGCCGCGGCGGTGAACAGGTCGGGTTCCACGTCCAAAACCCTATGTCACGGCACTGACAGTCGGCCTTGCGCGGTCAGCTGGTCCAGAAGTCCCACCAGCGGGTCAGGATCAGCATCCCGATGATGCCGATGTGCAGGACCGGCACGACCCAGGTGAACTCACCGAAGAAGCTCCTGAGCCACTTCGGGGCGGGGATGAAGCCGTTCCGCACGTTGAACGAGGTCACGTACCAGAACATGATGATCGTCGCGACCCAGGCCAGGGAGCACCACAGGCACAGCGCGTTGATCCGGTACAGGGACTGGAACTGCAGCCAGGTGCAGAACCCGACACCGAAGAGGGTGCCCGCGTTGAAGGTGAGCCAGTACCAGCGCGGAAAGCGGGCCCGGCCGAGGAGGCTCATGCCGACGCAGATGACCATGCCGTAGGCGACGAGGCCGAGCATCGGGTTCGGGAACCCGAAGGCGGCGGCCTGCTTGCTCTCCATCACGCTGCCGCAGGACACCACGGGGTTGAGGCTGCAGCCGGGCGTGAACGTCGTGCCCGCGACCTTGGCTTCGAGCAGCTTGAACTTGTCGATCGTGATGACCCAGGCCGCCAGCAGTCCGGCCGCGCCGGTGAGCAACAGCATCACCGCGAACGCCCGGCTGCCGCCCACGGAGCGCGAGGCCTCGGCAGGCGGCTCTGACTGGTCGGTGGAGGCGCCGTCCTTCAGCACTGTCGTCTTGGTCATCACGCCGTTCCGTTGCTTCGAGAGGGGGCTGGCGGGCACGGTCATTGTGCCGCACGCGGGCGCGTGTCCACCGTTCGGTGGACATAAGGAGCGGTGTGCCTGTCCGGAAGCAACGGCGTGGTCAGGCACGCGTGGCCCCCCGGCCCGAAATCGCCTGGGAGGACGAAACGGTGGCCACCAGGTTGACGACCACCGGATCCGTGGGTCCGGGAGCGCAGCCCACGGACGGGCGACGGGGGCCAACGGCACCCCGTGCCCCCGCTGCCTCAGCCCAGCCTCGACTCCAGTTCGGCGACGATCTCGTTGATCCCGATCGCCGACTGCTCGCCGGACTCCATGTCCTTGAGCTGGACCACGCCCTCGGCGAGGTCCCGCTCACCGGCGACGACGGTGTAGCGCGCCCCGCTCCGGTTCGCGTTCTTCATCGCCCCCTTGAGCCCCTTGGCCCCGTACGAGAAGTCCGCCGCGATGCCCACCTTGCGCAGCTCCGTGACCTTCGCGAACAGCACCCGGCGAGCCTCCTCGCCCAGCGGCACCGCGAACACGCTTGTCGCGGACGGGAGTTCGAGCTCGACACCCTCCGCCTCAAGCGCCAGGACCGTACGGTCGACGCCCAGCGCCCAGCCCACCGAAGGCAGCGCGGGGCCGCCGAGCATCTCGGACAGTCCGTCGTAGCGCCCGCCGCCGCCCACCGCGGACTGCGAGCCCAGTCCGTCGTGGACGAACTCGAAGGTCGTACGCGTGTAGTAGTCGAGGCCGCGGACCAGCTTCGGGTCGTCCTCGAAGGCGACGCCCGCCGCGGTGATCAGCTCGCGGACCTCCTCGTGGTACGCCTTGCACGCGTCACAGAGGTAGTCCCGCAGGAGCGGCGCCCCCACCAGCTGCTTCTGGACGTCGTCCCGCTTGTCGTCCAGCACCCGGAGCGGGTTGATGTCGGCCCGACGCAGCGTTTCCTCGTCCAGGTCGAGGCCCCGGAGGAAGTCCTGCAGTGCGGCCCGGTAGATCGGACGGCACTCCTTGTCGCCGAGGCTGTTCAGCAGGATGCGGAAGTTCCTGAGGCCCAGCGTGCGGTACGCCTGGTCCGCCAGGATGATCAGCTCGGCGTCCAGTGCCGGGTCCTCCGCGCCGATCGCCTCGGCACCGACCTGCGAGAAGTGGCGGTACCGGCCCTTCTGGGGGCGCTCGTAGCGGTAGTACGAGCCCGAGTACCAGAGCTTGACCGGGAGGTTGCCCAGCTTGTGGAGGTTGGCCTCCAGCGCCGCGCGCAGCACGGACGCGGTGCCTTCGGGGCGCAGCGCCAGCCTGTCGCCGCCCTTGGTCTCGAAGGCGTACATCTCCTTCGTCACGATGTCCGTCGATTCGCCGACGCCCCGGGCGAACAGTTCGACGTTCTCGAAGCCCGGCGTCTCGATGTAGCCGTAGCCGGAGTTGCGCAGCGGGGCCGCGATGGCTTCCCGTACCGCCAGGAACTTCGCGCTCTCCGGCGGGATCAGGTCGTACGTGCCCTTGGGGGCCTTGAAGGTGCTCACGGGTGTCTCGTCACATTCCTCGTCGGGGAGGGGGGTTCGAACCCTCGCCGCGATCGTGAAGGCCGGCCGCCACCTGCCGCAGATACGGATTGGTGGCGCGCTCCTGGCCGATGGTCGTCTGGGCGCCGTGGCCGGACAGCACCACGGTCGAGTCGTCGAGCGGCAGGCACACGCGTGCCAGCGAGTCGAGCATCTCGGCCATGTCGCCGCCGGGCAGGTCGGTGCGTCCGATGGAGCCGGCGAAGAGCAGGTCGCCCGAGAAGAACACGGACGGGATGTCCGTGGTCTCGGGCATCCTGAACGTCACCGACCCCTTGGTATGGCCCGGCGCGTGCGCCACGCTCAGCTCCAGGCCCGCCAGTTCCAGCCGGGCGCCGTCCGTGAGCTCCTTGACGTCGTCCGGTTCGCCGATGGTCAGCTCGCCCATCAGCTGCATGCCGATGGACCGGCCGAGCGCCTTCTCCGGGTCGCTCATCATGAAGCGGTCGTCGGGGTGGATCCACGCCGGGACACCGTGCGCGCCGCACACCGGGACGACCGAGGCCACATGGTCGAGGTGACCATGGGTGAGGACGACCGCGACGGGCTTGAGCCGATGCTTCTTGAGCGTCTCCTCGACTCCCTCGGCGGCCTGGTGGCCCGGGTCGATGATCACGCACTCCTCACCGGCGGCGGGGGCGACGAGATAACAGTTCGTCCCCCAGGCGCCGGCCGGGAACCCGGCAATGAGCACGATCGTCCTTCGATTTGTGGCGTACGTGGTCGTACGGGGTGGATGGCAGTGCCGCAGAGCCTACCGGCGCTGCCGTTTCCTCAGCGAACCCATATACGGTACGGGGCACACGCAGGCGATCGGCACACAAGACGCACGCGTCCCAGTTGACGTACGAGACGCATGAGGAGAGAACCCGGTGGTCACCCAGGAGCAGCGGCGGCGTCAGCTCGCCCGGGAGAAGTTCTTGCGGCAGCAGCAGCGGCGTACGGCCGCGCGGCGCAAGGCGAACGTGCGCAACTCGGTGATCGCGTCGGTTCTCGGCGTGATCGTCGTGGGCAGCGTGCTGTCGTACGCGACCGGGGTCTTCAAGAACGACGACAGCAAGTCGAACGCGAGCGCGGAGGTCACTCCGAGCGCCTCGCCGCCGAGCAAGGCTCCGGACCCGTGCGAGAAGGCCGCCGAGGGGAAGGTGAAGTCGCTGAGCTGGAAGAAGGAGCCGGCGATGACCATCGACAAGTCGGCGAAGTACGAATTGAAGCTCGCGACGACCTGTGGCGACATCGACGTCGCCCTGAAGACGTCCGCGGCCCCGCACACGGTGAACTCGTTCAACTTCCTGGCGAGCGAGGGCTACCTGGATCACACCAAGTGCCACCGGCTCACCACGAACGGCATCTACGTGCTGCAGTGCGGTGACCCGAAGGGCACCGGCATGGGCGGCCCCGGCTACACCCTTCCGGACGAGAACCTGAAGGACAAAACCCTCAAGAACAAAATCTACCCGGCGGGCACGATCGCGATGGCCAACACGGGCCAGGCGCACACCGGCGGCAGCCAGTTCTTCCTAGTCTACCAGGACAGCCAGCTTCCGCCCAGTTACACACCGTTCGGCACGATTTCCGCGTCGGGGATGAAGGTGCTCAAGAAAATCGCCGCGGCCGGTGAGGCCACGGGACAGGGCGACGGCGCACCGAATGCGACCGTTGTGATCAACAAGGCGACAGTAACGAAATCCTGACCGCCAACTGCGAAACTTCGGTCGCGCGGGATGCGGACAGCATCCCTGCCGGTCGCCTATGTTGGCCGTGACGAAACTGTGGACGATGCCCGGGGGTGCAGAGCCCTCCGCAGGCATCATGTGGAGGAGGCGCTGTGAGCAGCGACCCGTGGGGCCGCGTCGACGAGACGGGGACCGTGTACGTGCGTACTGCCGACGGTGAGCAGGTCGTCGGTTCCTGGCAGGCCGGCTCCCCCGAGGAGGCGTTGGCCTACTTCGAGCGCAAGTACGAGGGCCTGGTTGTCGAGATCGGCCTCCTCGAGAAGCGAGTCAAGACCACCGACCTGTCCGCGAAGGACGCGCAGGTGGCCATCGACCACATCCGCGAGCAGGTGGACGCCCACCACGCGGTGGGCGATCTGGCCTCGCTGAAGGTCCGCCTGGACAAGCTCGTGGAGACCGTCGAGACCCGCCGTGAGGAGCGCAAGCAGCAGCGGGCCAAGCAGTCCGACGAGGCACGGCACGCCAAGGAGGCGCTGGTCGTCGAGGCGGAGGAGCTGGCGCAGTCCGACCAGTGGCGGTCCGCCGGTGAGCGGCTGCGCGCGCTGGTGGACACCTGGAAGGGGCTGCCGCGGCTCGACCGCAAGTCGGACGACGAGCTGTGGCACCGCTTCTCGCACGCCCGCTCGGCGTTCTCCAAGCGCCGCAAGGCGCACTTCGCGTCCCTGGACGCGCAGCGCGAGGACGCCCGCAAGGTCAAGGAGAAGCTGGTCGCGGAGGCCGAGGGGTTGTCGGCGTCGACCGACTGGGGTCCGACGGCGGCGCGCTACCGCGAGCTGATGACGGACTGGAAGGCCGCGGGCCGCGCCCAGCGCGAGCACGAGGACGACCTGTGGAACCGCTTCCGCGGCGCCCAGGACGTGTTCTTCGCCGCGCGCAGCTCGGTCTTCGCCGAGCGGGACGCGGAGCAGACCGAGAACCTCCAGCTCAAGGAGGAGCTGGCCCAGGAGGCCGAGAAGCTTCTGCCGATCACGGACCTGAAGGCGGCGCGGGCCGCCTTCCGTTCGATCAACGAGCGCTGGGAGGCCATCGGCCATGTGCCGCGGGACGCGCGCCCGAAGGTCGAGGGCCGGATGCACACGGTCGAGCGGGCCCTTCAGGAGTCCGAGGAGACCGAGTGGCGCCGGACGAACCCGGAGGCACGCGCGCGTGCCGAGGGTCTGACCGGCCAGCTCCAGGCGGCCGTGGACAAGCTCGGCGGCCAGATCGAGACCGCTCGGGCCCAGGGCAACAACGCCAGGGCCGACAAGCTCCAGAAGGAGCTGGACGGCCGTCAGGCGCTGCTGGACCAGGCACTCAAGGGTCTGCAGGAGTTCGGCGGTTAGTCGGCGGTTGTTCGGCGGCGGATCCCGCCGGTTTCCCGGATTCCCGGTTTCCGCGCACACCGCGACACAGGAGGGGCTCCCGTACATCACGTACGGGAGCCCCTTCGCGTGGCGCCTGTGCTTACGGCCTGCGGGCCGAGGTCACCCGGTACACGTCGTAGACGCCCTCGACGCCCCTGACGGCCTTCAGGACGTGTCCCAGGTGCTTGGGGTCGCCCATCTCGAAGGTGAAGCGGGAGGTGGCCACCCGGTCCCTCGACGTCTGGACGGCCGCCGACAGGATGTTGACGTGCTGGTCGGACAGGATGCGGGTGACGTCCGAGAGGAGGCGGGAGCGGTCCAGCGCCTCGACCTGGATGGCCACCAGGAACACCGAGGACTGGGTGGGCGCCCACTCGACGTCGAGCATGCGCTCGGGCTCCCGTGACAGTGACTCGACGTTCACGCAGTCGCTGCGGTGAACCGATACGCCGCTACCGCGCGTGACGAAACCGATGATGGGGTCGCCGGGTACGGGCGTACAGCAGCGGGCGAGCTTCACCCAGACGTCGTCGACGCCCTTGACCACCACACCGGGATCGTTGTTGCTGCGCCGCTTTCGGCCACGGGCGGGCGGAACCGACTCGTCGATCTCCTCGGTGGCCGCCTCCTCGCCGCCGAGCGCCTGCACGAGCTTCTGCACGACGTTCTGCGCGGCCACGTGGCCCTCGCCGATCGCCGCGTACAGGGACGAGATGTCCGGGTAGCGCATCTCGTGGGCGAGGGTGACGAGGGAGTCGCCGGTGAGGATGCGCTGGATCGGCAGGTTCTGCTTGCGCATCGCCCGCGCGATGGCGTCCTTGCCCTGCTCGATCGCCTCGTCGCGCCGCTCCTTGGAGAACCAGGCGCGGATCTTGTTGCGGGCGCGCGGCGACTTGACGAAGCCCAGCCAGTCACGGGAGGGCCCCGCGCCGGCCGCCTTGGAGGTGAAGACCTCCACCAGGTCGCCGTTGTCCAGGGTGGACTCCAGCGGTACGAGACGGCCGTTGACCCGTGCCCCTATGGTCCGGTGGCCGACCTCGGTGTGCACCGCGTACGAGAAGTCGACCGGAGTCGCTCCCGCCGGAAGCGCTATCACGTCGCCCTTGGGCGTGAAGACGAAGACCTCGTTGCGGGACAGGTCGAAGCGCAGGGACTCCAGGAACTCGCCGGGGTCCTCTGTCTCCTTCTGCCAGTCGAGGAGCTGTCGCAGCCAGGCCATGTCGTTGAGGTGGTCGTCCTTGCCGGTGGTCCTCGGCTGGTCCGACCGCACCTTGGAGGCACCGGCGACGGCCTCCTGCTTGTACTTCCAGTGCGCGGCGATGCCGTACTCGGCGCGGCGGTGCATGTCGAACGTACGGATCTGGAGTTCGACTGGCTTGCCGTTGGGCCCGATGACCGTCGTGTGCAGCGACTGGTACATGTTGAACTTGGGCATCGCGATGTAGTCCTTGAACCGGCCGGGGACCGGGTTCCAGCGCGCGTGCACGGTGCCGAGGGCGGCGTAGCAGTCGCGGACCGTGTCGACAAGTACACGAATACCCACGAGGTCGTAGATCTCCGCGAAGTCACGGCCTCGGACGATCATCTTCTGGTAGACGCTGTAGTAGTGCTTCGGGCGCCCGGTGACGGTGGCCTTGATCCGGGCCGCGCGCAGATCGCTCTGCACCTCGTCGGTCACTATGGCCAGGTACTCGTCACGCTTCGGTGCCCGCTCGGCCACCAGCCGGACGATCTCGTCGTACATCTTGGGGTAGAGGATCGCGAAGGCGAGGTCCTCCAGTTCCCATTTGATGGTGTTCATGCCCAGGCGGTGGGCGAGCGGCGCGTAGATCTCCAGCGTCTCGCGCGCCTTCTTCTCCTGTTTCTCACGCTTGAGGTAGCGCATGGTGCGCATGTTGTGCAGCCGGTCGGCGAGCTTGATGACCAGGACACGCGGGTCCTTGGCCATGGCGACGACCATCTTGCGTACGGTCTCGGCCTGCGCGGCCTCGCCGAACTTGACCTTGTCCAGCTTGGTGACGCCGTCGACGAGGAGTGCGACGGAGTCGCCGAAGTCGCGGCGGAGCTGGTCCAGGCCGTACTCGGTGTCCTCGACCGTGTCGTGCAGCAGGCCCGCCATGAGCGTCGCCGGGTCCATGCCCAGCTCGGCGAGGATCGTGGTGACGGCCAGCGGGTGGGTGATGTACGGGTCGCCGCTCTTGCGCTTCTGGCCGCGGTGCCAGCGCTCGGCGACCTGGTAGGCGTTCTCGATCTGGCGGAGCGTCGCCGTCTCGATCTTCGGGTCGTGACCGCGCACGATCCTCAGCAACGGCTCCAGAACCGGGTTGTACGTGGTGGAACGCTGTACGCCGAGCCGGGCCAGCCGGGCGCGTACCCGGTTGGGAGAGGCGGAGCGGGCGGGCGACTGAGGGGACGCCGGGCGGGCCGCGGGCGCGGGGGCCGGGGCGGGCTCGGGCGTGGCCGGCTTGGGGCGCGAGGGCTCGGCCGCGCGGTCGACGGGTGCGGACTGGGCGTGCTCGACCGGCCCGTGCGCGTCGTTGTTCGCGGTCCGCGCGGGCGTCGCCGCGGGCTCCGAGGCTGGCTCGGGCTTGGCGGCGGTCAGGGGCTGGGCCTCGTCTGCCAAGAGGACTCCTCGTGCGCGATCCGGGTCCCCCGGTCAGGCTCCGGAGTGCCCATGGTAGCGATCCCGGGCTCCGGCATCGCCTTCAGGCCGCTGAGACGGCCTTCTACGGGAGAAACACGAGAGGCGGGCACCGGATTCCTCCGGTGCCCGCCTCCGTCGCTCCAGGTGCCCGCGGGCAGCCCCGCGGCACGCCTCAGATGGTGATCAGTGCCTCCAGCACCGCTCCCGACAGCACGGATTCGAGCCGCTGCCGTCCGCCGAGGAACCCGAGTTCCATGAGGATCGCCAGCCCGGCGACCTCCGCGCCGGCCCGCCGGATCAGCTGGACCGAGGCCTCGGCCGTGCCGCCCGTGGCCAGGACGTCGTCGACGACGAGGACACGGTCGCCCGCGTTCAGGTCCTCGGCGTGCACCTCGATCTCGGCGGAGCCGTACTCCAGGTCGTACGCCTGGCTGAGCGTGGCTCCGGGGAGCTTGCCCGCCTTGCGTACGGGGATGAAGCCGAGGCCTGCCCTGACCGCGACCGGAGCGCCCAGGATGAAGCCGCGGGCCTCCAGGCCGACGATCTTCGTGGCACCGCTGCGGACCGCGATGTCCGCCAGGGCGTCGGTGAGGGCCGTGAACGCCTCGGGGTCCGCCAGGAGCGGGGTGATGTCCTTGAACATCACACCCGGCTCCGGGTAGTCCGCCACATCGCGGATACGGCTGAGCAGCAGCTCCTGGACGGCCGTCATCGGCGCTTGCCCGAGGGCCGGCCGCGACCCCGGTTGCGGGACGCGGGCTGGTTGCGCGGGCCGACGACCGCGGGTGCGGCGTCGTCGTCCTCGTCGTACGGCTGCTCGTCGGTGACCTGGGCCGCCGGGGCACCGCTCTGCGCGGCCTGTGCCCGCTTGGCGAGGACACGCTTCTTCAGGGCCTTGATCTGCGGCTCGCGCTCCTTGAGGTCGGCGACGAGCGGCGTGGCGATGAAGATCGAGGAGTACGCACCGGCCGCGAGGCCGACGAACAGCGACAGCGAGATGTCGTTGAGCATGCCCGCGCCGAGCACACCGCCACCGATGAACAGCAGACCGGCGACCGGGAGGAGCGCGACCACCGTGGTGTTGATGGAGCGGACCAGGGTGCCGTTGATCGACCGGTCGGCGATCTCGCTGTAGGTCCAGCGGGTCTGCTTGGTGATGTCCTTGGTCTGCTCCTTGAGACTGTCGAAGACGACGACGGTGTCGTAGAGCGAGTAACCGAGGATCGTCAGCAGACCGATCACCGTGCCCGGCGTCACCTCGAAGCCGACGAGGGCGTAGATGCCGACCGTGATGGTGATGTCGTGGATGAGCGCCACCAGCGCGGCCACGGCCATGCGCCACTCGAAGGCGATCGCCAGATAGATCACGACGAGGACCATGAAGATCACCAGGCCCTGCCAGGCCTTGTTCGCGACCTGGTCACCCCAACTGGGGCCGACCAGATCGGCGTTGATCTTCTCGGGGTCGACGTTCAGGTTCTTGGCGAGGTCCTTCTTGATCGTGTCCGACTTGGTGGTGTCGATGCCGGAGATCTGGATGCGCAGACCGCCGTTGCCGAGCTTCTGCACGATCGCGTCGTGGCCGGAGGCCTCTTCCGCGTACTTCTCCGCCTGGCTCACCGACGTGCTGGTCTTCTCGGTGGTGAAGACGGCACCGCCCTCGAACTCGATGCCCATGTTCAGGCCGCGCACCGAGAGGCCGAGGATGGCCGTGATGGTGATCAGGATCGAGATGCCGTACCAGATGAAACGCTTGCCGACGAAGTCGTAGCCGATCTCGCCGCGGTGGAGCCGGGCGCCGAGGGTGCCGAGTTTCGACATCTCACGCCTCCTTCATGTCGACGGGCGCGGACGCGCGACGGGTGCGACGGAGCGGCGGTTGGGCGCCCAGGCGCTGCGGGTCGAGGCCGGACCAGCTGTGGCCCTCCGCGAAGAACTTCTTGCGGGCGAGGATCGTCATCAGCGGCTTCGTGAAGAAGAAGACGACGACCACGTCGAGCACGGTCGTCAGACCGAGTGTGAACGCGAAACCCTGGACCTTGCCGACGGTGACGATGAAGAGCACCGCCGCGGCGAGGAACGACACGAAGTCGGAGACCAGGATGGTGCGCCGGGCACGGGGCCAGGCCCGCTCGACGGCGGGTCGCAGCGTACGGCCCTCGCGGATCTCGTCCCGGATGCGTTCGAAGAACACGATGAACGAGTCCGCTGTGATACCGATCGCGACGATCGCACCGCAGACGGCCGGCAGGTTCAGCGCGAAGCCGATCGCCGGACCGAGCAGCGCCATGATCACGTAGGTGAGAGCGGCGGAGACCAGGAGGGAGGCGATGGCGATGATCGACAGACCCCGGTAGTAGACCACCAGGTAGATGACGACCAGGGCGAGACCGATGCCGCCGGCGATCAGACCGGCGTGCAGCTGCTCGCCGCCCAGCGCGGCGGTGACCGTCGTGACGCTCGACTCCTGGAAGGTGAGCGGGAGCGCGCCGTACGACAGCATGTTGGCCAGGTCCTGCGCCTCGGTCTGGTCGAAGCTGCCGGAGATCTGCGCGGAGCCACCGGTGATCGCCGTGTTCACGAACGGGTTGGAGACGACCTCGTTGTCCAGGACGATGCCGAACTCGTTCTGCGGAGCCTGGTTCTGGGCGAGGCGGCCGGTGACGTCACCGAACTGCTTGCTGCCCTTGGACGTGAAGTCCATGGTGACCTGCCAGCCGGCGGCACCCTGCGTGTCGAAGACGGCCTGCGCCTTCTTGACCTCGGTACCGGACACCTCGGCCGGGCCGAGGATGAACTTCTGCCACTGTCCCTGCGAGTCCTTGCCGCAGGCCACCGTGGGGTCGGAGGGCTTGGCGCCGACACCGGTGACGGCGCGGACGGCCTTCTTGGTGCAGTCGAGCGCCGTGTACTTCGCCTGGAGTGCCGCGGTCGCCGGGTCGGGAGCGGTGCTCGCCGAGGGCGAGGCGCTGGTGGCCGCGGACGGCGTGGCGCTCGGCGACGGGGTCGCGTCGGCCTTCAGGGCGTCGGTGACCGGGCGGCCCTGGGAGGTGGCGCTGCCCGACGGGCTGGGCGAACCGGACGAGGTCGCCTTGTCGCCGGTCTTCGAGGCCGACGGCGAAGGGCTGCCGGACGTGGTCGTGCTCGGCGTGGGGCTGGCCGTCGCGGGGACGCCCTGGACCTCAAGGGCCAGAACCGGTCGGAAGTAGAGCTTCGCGGTGGTGCCGACCTGCTTCCGGGCCTGCTCCGAGTTCGTGCCCTTGGGGATGTTGACAATGATGTTGTCGGATCCCTGGGTCTGCACCTCGGCCTCGGAGACGCCAAGACCGTTGACACGGCGGTTCATGATCTCGACCGCTGTGTCCATGTTGGTCTTGTTGATCGCGTTCGGCTGGCCCGGCTCGTTCTTCGCCGTGAGCGTGATGCTCGTACCGCCGGCCAGGTCGATGCCGAGACGCGGAGTCGTGTGCCCGGAGGCGAACATGCCTCCGGTGAGCGCCACGATGGCGATCAGAATGAGGGCCAGCGAGCGTCCTGGCTTGCTCTGGGAGCTTGCGCTCCGGCCCTTCTTAGGTGCTGCCACCTTCTCGTACTCCCTCTCGGGCCGCCTCGCGCCGGGTCAGCGCGGCCGGCGGCCATGACATGGTGTCGGGACTCCCTGCGAGAACCGACGTGCCGGGGGTACGGACGCGAGCGGATCGCGCCGCGTTCCTCCCCCGGAACGCGGCTACTTCGCGTCGGACTCGCCGTCGGTCTTCTTCGGCTCTTCTTCCGCCTTCACCTCAGCGGCCTCGGTCTCGTCGGCCGGCTCGTCGGCCGCGTCCTTCTTGCCGAGGTCGATGGGCTTGTCGTCGGAGGCGGCGGAAGCGTCGTCGGAGGGCTCGTCGGTCTCGGTGATGGAGGAGGCGTCGTCCGGGACGAGGGACTCGTCGGACTTCAGGTCGTGCTCGATGCCGTGCACCACACGGTTGTACTCGTCGTCCGTGAGGACGGCGCCGATCGAGTTCTTCGCGAAGAGAAGCTCCACACCCGGGCCCGCGTCAAGGAGAACGGTCTCGTCGTTGACTTCCTTGACCGTCGCGTACATGCCCCCGATCGTGCGGACACCGGTGCCGGGCTGCATGTCGTTTCGCATCTGCGCGGCGGCCTGCTGCTTGCGCTTGGCCGAGCGGGTCATCAGGAACATGGCCCCGATGAGCACGATGAACGGGAGAAGGGTCACGGGATTCACGGGACGGGATTTCCTTCGCATTACCGCGTAGGTGAGCGGCCTGGTGGATGGGGGTGTGGTCGGCGCCACCTACGAGGTTACAAAGGCGGCATCGGCGGAGTCTAAGCGAGTCCGCACTCCAGGAACAACGCTCAGCATGGCACCACGGTTCCTGAGCCCGCGAGCAGCCGCGCCCTCACGCCCCGAACAGGTCCTGTTGTCCGCTTCCCCCCGTTGTGGAACGGGGCGGCGTCAGGCCGAGATGCGCCCATGCGGCGGGCGTCGCGACTCGTCCACGCGGGGTACGGGCCAGTAGTCCCTCCCGTACGAGGAAGGGCTCGGCGACCTCCTCGACGGTCTCCCGCTCCTCCCCCACCGCGACGGCCAGGGTGGAGAGGCCCACCGGTCCGCCGCCGAACAGCTTCAGCAGCGCTTCGAGGACGCCTCTGTCGAGGCGGTCCAGGCCGCGGGCGTCGACCTCGTAGACCTTGAGGGCCGCCTCGGCGATGGCGCGGGTGATGACGCCGTCGGCCTTGACCTGCGCGTAGTCCCGGACGCGGCGCAGCAGGCGGTTGGCGATACGGGGGGTGCCGCGCGAGCGGCCGGCGATCTCGGCGGCGCCCTCGGTACCGATCTCGACGTCGAGGAGGTTCGCGGAGCGGTGGATGACGCGCTGCAGCTCGGCCGGTTCGTAGAACTCCATGTGCGCGGTGAAGCCGAAGCGGTCGCGCAGCGGGGGCGGCAGCAGTCCCGCGCGCGTGGTGGCGCCGACCAGGGTGAACGGGGGCAGTTCGAGGGGGATGGCCGTGGCGCCGGGGCCCTTGCCGACGATCACGTCGACGCGGAAGTCCTCCATCGCCATGTAGAGCATCTCCTCGGCGGGCCGGGACATGCGGTGGATCTCGTCGAGGAAGAGGACCTCGCCCTCCTGGAGGGACGAGAGGATCGCCGCGAGGTCGCCGGCGTGCTGGATGGCGGGGCCGCTGGTGATGCGGATGGGAGCGCCCATCTCGGCCGCGATGATCATCGAGAGGGTGGTCTTGCCGAGGCCGGGGGCACCGGACAGCAGGACGTGGTCGGCGGTGGCGCCCCGCGCGCGTGCGGCGCGCAGGACGAGGTCGAGCTGTTCGCGGACCTTCTCCTGGCCGATGAACTCGTCCAGGTCCTTGGGACGCAGGGCGGCCTCGACGGCCTGGTCCTCACCGTCGGCGGACGCGGCGACGAGCCGCTCGGGGGCGGTGCTCTCGTCGGTCGTGTCGTCCCAGTTCACTGCGTTCTCCTAGCTGGGTGCGCCGGAAGCGTGTGTCGGCCGGGGGTCCGGGGGTTGTCCCCCGGAACAGCACAGCATGCGTGTGCCTCGCGGTCGCGGTCGGTTGTGTGGTTCTTCGTGCAGCCGGCCAACTCTGCTGGTCAGCGGGCCCTGTTGAGAGTCTGCAGGGCCGCCTTCAGCAACTGGCCCACCTGAGGCGTGCCTTCGGCGGCCTCGGCCTGGGGTGTCACGGCGGCCACCGCCTCGTCGGCTTCCCGGGTCGCGTACCCGAGGCCGATCAGGGCCGCGTGCAGTTGGTCGCGCCAGCCGGTGGTCACCGGGGATCCGATGGCGGGGCCCGTGCCGAGGGGGGCGCCGAGGCGGTCCTTCAGCTCCAGGAGCAGCTTCTGGGCACCCCTCTTGCCGATGCCGGGCACGGCGATCAGCGCTTTCTCGTCCGCCGTGGACACCGCGCGGCGCAGGGCGTCCGGCGAGTGAACGGCCAGCATGGCCTGGGCGAGGCGGGGGCCGACACCGCTCGCGGTCTGGAGCAGCTCGAAGGTCTGTCGTTCGTCGTCGTCCGTGAAGCCGTACAGCGTCAGGGAGTCCTCGCGGACCACCAGGGAGGTGGCGAGTCTGGCCTGCTGTCCCATGCGGAGTCCGGACAGGGTGTTGGGGGCGCACTGGACGGCGATGCCGATCCCACCCACCTCGACCACCGCGGAGTCGGGGGCGAGGGCGGCCACCGGGCCACTGACGAAGGCGATCATGCGGGGCGGCCTTTCGAGGCAGGTGCTGTTGTCGATACGGGTGCTGAGGTCGTTGCGGCCGTTTTGGCCTGCGCCTTGTGAAGGGCGACGGCCTGCTGGAGCCGGTTCTGCGCGACGGCCTGCTGCAGGCGTGTCTGGGCGGGTGCGCGCCAGATGTGGCAGATGGCGAGCGCGAGGGCGTCGGCTGCGTCGGCGGGCTTGGGGGGCGCGTCGAGCCGGAGCAGCCGGGTCACCATCGCGCCGACCTGTGCCTTGTCGGCCCGTCCGCTGCCGGTGACGGCGGCCTTGACCTCGCTGGGGGTGTGCAGGGCGACGGGGATGCCACGCCGGGCCGCACACAGCATCGCCACGGCGCTGGCCTGCGCCGTACCCATCACCGTACGGACGTTGTGCTGGCTGAACACCCGCTCCACGGCGACGAATTCGGGCTGGTGCTCGTCGAGCCACCGCTCGATGCCCCGCTCGATCTCGACGAGCCGCAGGCCCAGTTCGGCATCCGCGGGCGTGCGTACGACGCCGACGCCGACCATTGTCAACGGGCGCCCGGGGACGCCCTCGACGACACCGATCCCGCATCGGGTCAGTCCCGGGTCAACTCCCAATACGCGCACCCGTCCCTCCCTTCGATCTCCCGTTTGTGCAGGCTATCGGGTGCCACTGACAACGGCCGACACGACGACGGGCCGACGGGGTGTGTCCCGTCGGCCCGTTGAGCCGTTTGTCCGCTCAGCTCGCGGCAGCGTTACGCGTCGACCTTCTCCATGACCTCGTCGCTGACGTCGAAGTTGGCGAAGACGTTCTGCACGTCGTCGCTGTCCTCCAGGGCGTCGATCAGCTTGAAGATCTTCCTGGCACCCTCTTCGTCCAGCTCGACCTGCATGGTCGGAACGAAGTTGGCGTCGGCGGAGTCGTAGTCGATGCCGCCTTCCTGGAGCGCGGTGCGCACGGCGACCAGGTCGGTGGCCTCGGAGATGACCTCGAAGGCCTCACCCAGGTCGTTGACCTCCTCGGCGCCGGCCTCCAGCACCGCACCCAGGACGTCGTCCTCGGTCAGCTCGCCCTTGGGGACGACGATGACGCCCTTGCGGTGGAAGAGGTACGAGACGGAGCCGGGGTCGGCCATGTTGCCGCCGTTGCGGGTCATGGCGACGCGGACGTCCGAGGCGGCGCGGTTGCGGTTGTCGGTGAGGCACTCGATGAGTACCGCGACACCGTTGGGGCCGTAACCCTCGTACATGATCGTCTCGTAGTCGGCGCCACCGGCTTCGAGACCGGCGCCGCGCTTGACGGCGGAGTCGATGTTCTTGTTCGGGACCGAGCTCTTCTTGGCCTTCTGGATGGCGTCGAACAGCGTCGGGTTGCCGGACACATCAGCGCCGCCCGTACGTGCCGCGACCTCGATGTTTTTGATCATCTTCGCGAAGAGCTTGCCGCGCTTGGCGTCGATCACGGCCTTCTTGTGCTTCGTCGTAGCCCATTTAGAGTGGCCGGACATCTGCCTGTCTCCTTCGCGTAACCCAACCCTGTACGAACCCCAGAGATCCTACAAGGACTCGGCTGTACGGTCCGCGCCCACCGCGCGTGCCATGTGGGCCCTCACCATGTCGACGAACAGGGAGTGCACGCGGTGGTCGCCGGTCAGTTCCGGGTGGAACGACGTGGCGAGCGCGTTGCCCTGGCGTACGGCGACGATGTGACCGGCGTGCTCGGCGAGCACCTCGGTCCCGGCGCCCACGGACTCGACCCAGGGGGCACGGATGAAGACGCCCTCCACAGGATCGCCCTCCACGCCCTTCACGTCGACCGCCGCTTCGAAGGACTCGTTCTGGCGTCCGTACGCGTTGCGGCGCACGATCATGTCGATACCGCCGACCGTCTCCTGGCCCGAGCGCGGGTCGAGGATCTTGTCGGCGAGCATGATCATGCCGGCGCAGGTGCCGTAGACGGGCAGTCCCGCGCGCACGCGCGCGCGAAGGGGCTCCATCACGCCGAAGAGGACGGCCAGCTTGGAGATGGTGGTGGACTCGCCGCCGGGGATGATCAGGCCGTCCACCTCGGCGAGTTCCTCGGGGCGCCGGACCGGCCTGGCCAGGGCGTCGGCCTCGGCCAGGGCGATGAGGTGCTCCTGTACATCGCCCTGGAGCGCCAGGACACCGATGACGGGGGTGTCGTACATGGGTGACATGGGTGCTACCAGCCCCGGTTCGCGTAGCGCTCGGCCTCGGGGAGCGTGTCGCAGTTGATGCCGACCATGGCCTCGCCGAGGTTGCGGGACGCGTCCGCGATGATCTTCGGGTCGTCGTAGAAGGTGGTCGCCTTCACGATGGCGGCGGCGCGCTTGGCGGGGTCGCCGGACTTGAAGATGCCGGAGCCGACGAAGACGCCCTCGGCGCCGAGCTGGCGCATGAGCGCGGCGTCGGCGGGGGTCGCCACACCACCGGCGGAGAACAGCACGACCGGCAGCTTGCCGAGCTCGGCGACCTCCTGGACGAGCTCGTACGGGGCCCGCAGGTCCTTGGCGGCGGCGTACAGCTCGTTGTTGTCGTAGCCGCGCAGACGGGCGATCTCGTTCTTGATCTGCCGCAGGTGGCGGACGGCCTCGACGACGTTGCCGGTGCCGGCCTCGCCCTTGGAGCGGATCATCGCGGCGCCCTCTGCGATACGGCGCAGGGCCTCACCGAGGTTGGTGGCACCGCAGACGAAGGGGGTGGTGAAGGCCCACTTGTCGGAGTGGTTGACCTCGTCGGCCGGGGTCAGCACCTCGGACTCGTCGATGTAGTCGACGCCGAGGGACTGCAGGACCTGGGCCTCGACGAAGTGGCCGATGCGGGACTTCGCCATGACCGGGATGGAGACGGCCTCGATGATGCCCTCGATCATGTCCGGGTCGGACATACGGGCCACGCCGCCGTCCTTGCGGATGTCCGCCGGGACACGCTCCAGGGCCATGACGGCGACGGCGCCCGCGTCCTCGGCGATCTTGGCCTGCTCGGCGTTGACCACGTCCATGATCACACCGCCCTTGAGCTGCTCGGCCATGCCGCGCTTCACGCGGGCGGTGCCGGTTTCGGGCGTCTGGGCGGAGTTGGAGAGCGTGCTGGACACGGTTTGACCTCACTCGGTGAAAGAGGGCTGCTGCGCTACCGAGGAAACGTGAGGGAAGCAGGCCACCACAAGGGCCAATGGGGAGCCGGTGGATCGTTTTCGCCCCCGCCGCCCCTACCCGATCCCATCCCTCCTCCAGTGGGGGTCCCCCTCTGGGGGCTGCCACCCCCAGACCCCCGCTTCGGCCTGAAGGGGCCTCGTCCTCAAACGCCGGACGGGCTGGAGGTGCGGGCCTGTTCTGGAGATGCCGTTATGCCGGCGCTCGCTCCGCCAATGCCGTCGGCGGCTCGTCGTCCATTTCGAACGCCAGGGGGAACGGGGCGTGTCCCGCCAGCCGGAACCACCGCACCTTGCGGTGCCGGCGCAGCGCCCGCGCCGCCCGCACCGCGTCGTTGTGGAACCGCCGTGCCATCGGCACCCGGATCACCGCCTCGGTCAGCTCGCCCGCCGCGGCCTCCCCGCCGGGGACCTCGCGTACCGCCTCGACCTGCCCCGCCTCCGCGAAGACCGCCCGCAGTGCCTGGCTCAGCTCGCTCTCGGCGACCTCCCGCTGCTCCTCCTCGGCCTGCCTCGCGGCATGCGCCGCCTCGTAGAGCACGATCGAGGCGGCGGGATCGAGGACGCCCGACGTAGCCAGTTCCTGGGCGACGGAAGCCCGGCGCAGCAGCTGTGCGTCGAGACCGGCGCGGGTGGCGTCGATGCGTGCGTGCAGGCGGTCGAGCCGCCCTGCGGTCCAGCTCAGATAGAGGCCGATCGCGACGAGCCCGACAAGGATCCAGATGAGGGTTGCGGTCACGGGCGGCAAGGCTACAGGGGCGCTCCGCCGGTTCCGCGGAGTTGGTCACCTGGTCGTCCCCTGGGGGCTGCCGCCCCCGGACGGGCTGGATGACGGCACCCCGCTCAGTCGCGGGCAGCCAGTCCCAGCCGCGCCCGCAGCCCCGTCGACGTCCGCTCGTCCGCCGCGACCGCCGTCGTACCGTCGGTCACCGTCTCGTACACCGACAGGATGTCCGCCCCCACCGTCGACCAGTCGAACCGCCGCACATGCGCGCTGCCCCGCTCCCGCAGCTCGGCGCGGCGGCCCGGATCGCCCAGGAGCCGTACGGCCGCGTCGGCCAGGGCGTCCGCGTCCCCGTTCGTGAACAGTTCGCCCGCCGATCCCTGGTCCAGGACCTGGGCGAAGGCGTCGAGGTCGGAGGCGAGGACGGGTGCGCCCGCCGACAGGGCCTCGACCAGGATGATCCCGAAGCTCTCGCCGCCGGTGTTGGGGGCGATGTACACGTCGACGCTGCGCAGCAGCCGCGCCTTGTCCTCGTCGCTGACCATGCCCAGGAACTCGACCCGCGAGCGCAGCTCCGGCGGCAGGCCCTCCAGCGCCTCCTCCTCGTCGCCCTTGCCCGCGACCAGCAGCCTGGTCGACGGACGGGCGTCAAGGATCTTCGGGAGCGCCTTCATCAGGACCGGCAGGCCCTTGCGGGGTTCGTTGATGCGGCCGATGAAGCCGATCGTGTCGCCCTGCCACTCGGGCTTCGGCTTGGCTCCGGCGAAGGAGTCGACGTCGACTCCGTTCGGGATGACGACCGCGTCGCCGCCCAGGTGTTCCACCAGGGTGCGCCTGGCGTACTCGCTCACCGCGATCCGGGCGCTGATCTTCTCCAGCGCTGCCTGGAGGATCGAGTACGCGGCGATCATGGCCCGGGAGCGCGGGTTCGAGGTGTGGAAGGTGGCCACGATCGGGCCCTGGGCCGCCCAGCAGGCCAGCAGACCGAGCGAGGGCGAGGCCGGCTCATGGATGTGGATCACGTCGAACTCACCGTCGTGCAGCCACCGTCGCACCCTGGCAGCCGACAGGAAGCCGAAGTTCAGCCGGGCCACCGAGCCGTTGTACGGCACCGGGACGGCGCGGCCGGCCGACACGACGTACGGCGGAAGTGGGGTGTCGTCGTCGGCGGGGGCGAGGACGGACACGTCGTGGCCCAGGCGGATGAAGTACTCGGCCAGGTCGCGGATGTGGAACTGGACACCGCCCGGTACGTCCCAGGAGTACGGGCAGACGATGCCGATCTTCACGGGGTGCCCTCTCCCGTGCTCTGTTCCGGGTCCCTGCTCTGCTCCGGATCCTTCGCGGGATCGAGATCCGCGAGCCACAGCCGCTGCAGCATGTGCCAGTCCTCCGGGTGATCGGCGATTCCCGTGGCGAAGGCATCGGCCAGCGCCTGTGTCATGACAGACGTCTTCTCGGCCTTCGTACCTGTCTCGGGTACCTCGATCGGGGCATGGACACGACCGCGCATGATCGGCGAGTCGTCGTACCACAGGGTCACGGGGAGCAGGAGTGCGCCCGTCTGCTGTGCCAGCAGGGCCGGACCGGCCGGCATCCGGGCCGCGTCGCCGAAGAACTTCACCTCGACGCCCGAGGCGGACAGGTCCCGGTCGGCCACCAGGCAGACCAGGCCGCCGTCCCTCAGCCGCCGCGCCAGGGTGCCGAACGCGGTGCCGCCGCTGTGCGGCAGTACTTCCATGCCCAGGCCCTCCCGGTAGGCGACGAAACGGTCGTAGAGCGACTCCGGCTTCAGTCGTTCGGCGACCGTCGTGAAGCGTGTCTCCAGCTTGGTGGTGACCCAGGCACCGGCCAGGTCCCAGTTGCCCAGGTGCGGAAGCGCGAGGATCACGCCCCGGCCCGAGGCCAGACCGTCGGTCAGATGGTGCAGGTCCTTCGCGTCGAAGCCGGTGCTCACCCGCTCCGGGCTCCACGTCGGGAGGCGGAAGGACTCCATCCAGTAGCGCAGGTACGAACGCATGCCCGCGCGCGACAGTTCGGCGAGGCGCTGCGGGCTCGCGTCTGGCACCACGCGCGCGTAGTTCGATTCGAGCCGTCGTACGCGCTCTCCGCGCCGCTTCCAGGCGAGGTCGGCGATGGTCCGGCCGAGCCGGTCGGCGACGGGCTCGGGGAGCCTCTTGACGGCGCTCCAGCCCGCCGCGTACGCGGCGTCCGTGAGCCGCCCCCGCAGATCGCTCACGACGCCGTCTCGCTGCTCTGGGCGGGGTTCCCGCTCGCGGCCGCCGCGTCCGCCTCCGCGGCCTCCCGGCGGACCGTGACGACGCGCTGGATCAGCGTGACCAGGCTGCCGACGGCGACGATCCACAGGGCGACCGGCAGCAGGTACTGGATGCCGGGCACCCCGAACTTGTGCATGCCCGCGAGACCGGCCGCGACCAGCGAGACCACCAGGCGCTCGGCGCGCTCCACCAGGCCGTTGACGGCGACCGGCAGACCGATCGACTCGCCGCGCGCCTTGGTGTACGAGACCACCTGGCCGCTGGTCAGACAGAAGATCGAGACCGCGCACAGGACGTTGTCGTCGCCACCGCCCGCGTACCAGAGGGCGAAGCCGCCGAAGATCGCGCCGTCGGCCACCCGGTCGAGGGTGGAGTCCAGGAAGGCGCCCCAGCGGCTGGAACGGCCCAGCTGGCGTGCCATGTTGCCGTCGACGAGGTCCGAGAACACGAACAGCGTGATGACGATCGTGCCCCAGAAGAGCTCTCCCCTGGGGTAGAAGACCAGCGCGCCCGCGATCACTCCGGCGGTGCCGAGGAGCGTGACCGTGTCGGGGCTGACGCCCCGGCGGATGAGAAACGCTGCGAACGGTGTGAGGACACGCGTGAAGAATGCACGCGCGTACTTGTTCAGCATGGCCTTCCCGAGGGTCGGTGTCGCCGTGCGGCCCTGCTGGCCACCGGCTGGCCCATCGTAGCCACGCGCGCGCATGTGCGACGGTCGGGCACCCGCACCCCTGTGTCACGGCCTGACGGCATCCGGGTCACGGCGGGATGTCGGCAGGCCGGATCTCCCTCCGCTCTCCCTCCGCGCGCGGGACCCGTGCGCCCGGTCGCGTCCGTCGTATGGACGCCCCGTGACACGAGTGCGAAGCTCGAAAGCACCGCGGGCGCCATCGGAGCCGCCGCCCAACGCGGATTCGGCCGTCCGCGCCCACAGTGACCTCACCGTGCACGGGAGGCAGGACCATGGGCGACAAGGCGAACACACACCCCGGAGCCGCCGGCAGGGCTACGGCGGCCGACCACCCCGCGTCCGTACGGAATGTGGTGCTGGTCGGCCACTCCGGATCGGGCAAGACGACTCTGGTGGAGGCCCTCGCGCTGACCGCGGGGGCGGTCAACCGGGCGGGCCGCGTGGAGGACGGCGGCACCGTCTCCGACTACGACGAGATCGAGCACCGGCAGCACCGCTCGGTACAGCTCTCGCTGGTACCCGTCGAATGGGGCGGATACAAGATCAATATTCTGGACACTCCCGGATACGCCGACTTCGTCGGGGAACTGAGGGCCGGTCTGCGCGCGGCGGACGCGGCCCTTTTCGTCGTCTCGGCCTCGGACGGGGTGGACGGCTCGACGCGGATGGTGTGGGAGGAGTGCGCGGCTGTCGGTATGCCGCGCGCCATCGTCGTCACGCATCTGGAGTCCGCGCGCGCGGACTTCGACGCCATGACGCGGACCTGCGCGGAGGCCTTCGGCGCGGACGACCCCGACGCCGTGCTGCCGCTCTACCTGCCGTTGCACGGCGCACCGGGGCCGGACGGGCACGCGCCCGTGACCGGGCTGACCGGGCTGCTGTCGCAGAAGCTGTTCGACTACTCCTCCGGGGAGCGCAAGGAGTCCGAACCGGGCCCCGACCAGCTCCCGGGCCTTGAGGGGGCCCGCAACCGGCTCATCGAGGGGATCATCGCGGAGAGCGAGGACGAGACCCTCATGGACCGCTATCTGGGCGGCGAGGAGATCGACGTCAAGACCCTGGTCGACGACCTGGAACGCGCCGTCGCGCGCGGGACCTTCTTTCCCGTGCTCGCCGCCGCCCCCGCCGCCGAGGGCGCCCGGCAGGGCCTGGGCACGGTGGAGCTGCTGGAGCTGGTCACCGGGGGCTTCCCGACCCCGCTGGAGCGTGCGGCACCCGGGGTCACCACGGTGGACGGCCGCCCGCGCGAGCTGAAGCCCTGCGATCCGGACGGCCCGCTCGTCGCGGAGGTCGTGAAGACGGCCAGCGACCCCTACGTGGGCCGGGTGTCGCTCGTCCGCGTCTTCTCCGGCACCCTGCGGCCCGACGAGACGGTCCACGTCTCCGGGCACGGCCTCGCCGACCGCGGCCACGAGGACCACGATGTCGACGAGCGGGTCGGCGCGCTGTCCGCGCCCTTCGGCAAACAGCAGCGCGCGCTCACGCACTGCATCGCGGGCGACCTGGCCTGTGTGGCGAAGCTGAACCGGGCGGAGACCGGAGACACCATCTCCGCGAAGGACGACCCGCTGCTGATGGAACCGTGGGTGATGCCCGACCCACTGCTGCCGCTCGCCATCCAGGCGCACAGCAAGGCGGACGAGGACAAGCTCTCGCAGGGCCTTGGCCGGCTCGTGGCCGAGGACCCCACCATGCGGCTCGAACACAACCAGGACACCCATCAGGTGGTCCTGTGGTGCCTGGGCGAGGCCCACGCGGACGTCGCCCTGGAACGGCTGCGCAACCGGTACGGGGTCCAGGTCGACGTCGTACCGCACAAGGTCTCCCTGCGGGAGACGTTCGGCGGGCCGTCCGCGGGACGCGGCCGGCATGTCAAGCAGTCCGGTGGGCACGGGCAGTTCGCGATCTGCGCGATCGAGGTGGAGCCACTGCCGGGCGGCTCGGGCATCGAGTTCGTCGACAAGGTCGTCGGGGGCGCCGTGCCCAGGCAGTTCATCCCGTCCGTGGAGAAGGGCGTACGGGCCCAGGCGGTCAAGGGGGTCGCCGCCGGCTATCCGCTCATCGACGTACGGATCACCCTGCTCGACGGCAAAGCGCACTCGGTGGACTCCTCCGACGCCGCGTTCCAGACCGCCGGCGCGCTCGCGCTGCGCGAGGCGGCCGCCGACGTGAAGATCCACCTCCTCGAACCCGTGGCCGAGGTGACGGTGCTCGTCGGGGACGACTACGTGGGGTCCGTGATGAGCGACCTGTCGGGGCGGCGCGGCCGGGTCGTCGGCACCGAGCAGGCGGGCGGCGGGCGGACCCTCGTACGCGCGGAGGTGCCCGAGATCGAGATCGACCGGTACGCCGTCGATCTGCGCTCCCTGTCGCACGGCACCGCCCGCTTCGACCGCAGGTACGCGCGGCACGAACCGATGCCGCCGCAGATCGCCGAGAAGGTCCGTGAACAAGCCGAGGGCGCCGCGTAGTTGGCTTCCGGTGTCCCACAAGTCGCGTTCGCGGAACGCTTTCCTCCACTTCGGCGGACGGCTTGTGCCGTCCGCCGCCCAATTGTCGGTGGCTGCGGATACGCTGATCACCTGATCAAGTTGTGACTCGATCAACGTGATGACCTGTTCAACAGGTGTGCGGAGCACGGAAGTCGGGAAAGGCCGCAGAAGCGGGTACAGCGGCGAGGGGGCGGCACAGTGGCGGACGACGGTTTCGATTTCAGTCCCGGGGCGCAGGTGCCCCTGTCGGGCTCCGCGGGCCAGACGGCGGCGACCTTCGCGCTGGCCTCGGCGGCCTACCGGGAGGACGACGAGGTCACCAAGATCCTGGAAGCCGACAACGAGTGGCACCAGTCGACGGTCAAGCCGCCCCGAGGTGCCCTGGGGAAGATCTTCCGGCCCAAGCTCGGTGAGGCCTTCTCCCGTGCGGTGATCGACCGCATGCTGGGCGCCGGCCGCAAGCCGCTCATCCAGTCCTTCGGCACCGAGCCGCAGGTGGTCGTCGAGCACGCCCTCGCGGCCCACCGCATCCGGCGCGACCGCGACAACTGGCTCTCCGCGGTGATGGTGCTGTGCGGGGTGCTCTTCCTCCCCGGACTCCTGCTGTGGCTGCTGGTCTTCGTGGGCCGCGCGAACGTCGCCAAGCGCGCGGACAAGCGGGCCTCCGCCCTCGCCACTACCCTGCTGGTCGCCGTGGGCGCCTTCGCCGTGATCTTCCTGGTCAAGATGCCGTTCACCGGCTTCTGGGCCTGGTACGCACGCGCGTGCGTCGTGCTGCCGGTCGTCGGCTGGCTGTGGGCCAAGCAGATCTGCGAGCGCACCGCCCAGGACCTCCGCGACCGCTGGGCCGCGCTGCTGGCCGGCGGTGGCGTCGGTGCGAAGATCCCCGAGGCGGTCCCCGGCAGCCCCGGCGAGACCGCCGCCGAACACCTGCGCAAGGAACTGGCCCGGCTCAGCGCCGAGCAGCAGTCCAACTCCGTCTTCTACGCCGGTCCCAAGGGCATACTCGGCATGGGCACCCGGTGGGGCAGCTGGCAGCTCGCCGAGGAGCTGGTTCCCCGGGACGCGGGCAAGGAGATCCACCCCTTCCGCAGCTGGGACGTCATACGTTCGATCCACGACAAGCTGCGCATGCTGGAGCGCGGCCCGCTCAACACCGGCGGGTTCACCAAGCCGACCCTGAAGCACTGGATCGTCACCCCCGTCGGTGAGGGCGCCAAGGAGGTCTCCCGGCCCAGCGGCACGGATGTGGACGCGTACCAGATCAAGAACCACGCGATACAGGACATCTGCAACAAGCAGCAGTTCGGCAGCGGTCAGCGGCACTACCTCGGGGTCCAGTGGACGCTCTGGGACGGCCAGTTGATCATCACGATGCTCATCACGGTGACCGTGCTGCACGAGACCCTGCGCATCGAGGTGACCGGGCACGCGCTCGGTCCGGTGCACTCCCTGTTCACCAGCAAGCCCGCGGCCAAGGAGAAGGAAGTCCAGAAGTCGGTCAGGTTCTGGGAGACCCGTAAGGTCAAGCTGCCCCTGGTCGACACGGACGAGGTCGTGCGGCTCGCCGCGCGTGCGCCCCTGACCTGGTACCCGCCGCTGCTGAACTGGCTGGGTGGTTCGCTGGCTCTGCCGGAACCGTTCGGACTGCGGCACTCGTGGGCGGACCAGCCGTGGCGGCATCGCTTCATGGCCGACGACGCGCTGCGGGCGGCCACCCCTGTACTGCGGGTGGTGCACGCGGCGGCGATCAAGGTCCTGGAGGAGAACGGCGTGGACACCGAGAAGTTCGGGAACCGGTCGTCGTTCCTCAGCACAGCGGTACAGGACCCGATGCCGCGCAAGGCGGACGTCTACGATGCGTAGGCCTCCGGCGGTTGGGCGGTGCGGTTGGTTCGGGTGACCGGCTCTCTGGGGGCTGCCGCCCCCAGGCCCCCGCTTCGGCCCTGAAGGGGCCTCGTCCTCAAACGCCGGACGGGCTGGGGGTGCGGGTCCGGGCTCGTTCTCAAGCGCCGGGCCGGCTGGGGGGCGTCGGCCAGGCCTCCGCCAGCATCTTTCTCGTGTCCCCGAGCAGCTGGGGCAGCACCTTTGTGTGGCCCACCACCGGCATGAAGTTGGTGTCGCCGCCCCAGCGCGGGACGATGTGCTGGTGCAGGTGGGCCGCGATGCCCGCGCCCGCCACCGTGCCCTGGTTCATCCCGATGTTGAACCCGTGCGCCCCGGACGCCCTGCGCAGGGCCGTCATCGCCTGCTTGGTCAGTTCGGCCAGTTCGGCGGTCTCGGAGTCCGTCAGGTCCGTGTAGTCGGCGACATGCCGGTACGGCACGACCATCAGATGGCCGCCCGTGTACGGGTACAGATTCAGCACGGCGTAGACCTGCTCGCCACGCCGGAGGATGAGGCCGTCCTCGTCCGACTTGGCCGGGATCGAGCAGAAGGGACAGCCGTCGTCGGCCCCCGGGCCGGTCGGCTTGTTCTCGCCCTGGATGTAGGCCATCCGGTGAGGCGTCCACAGGCGCTGAAACGCGTCCTGCGTCCCGACTCCGATCTGCTGCTCCGGCTCACTCGTCATGCCATGCAGCATATTGCTTCGCCCATATGGAGCGTGTCGCCGGGGCACGCAGCCGGACAGCCGGGGCCAAGCTGGCGGCATGGACCGCGACAGCCGCACGGAACGCTGGGAGCGGCGCACCGAGATCCCGCTCGGGGTGGCGTCACTGCTCTATCTCACCGCGTACGCGGTACACGTGCTCGCCCTCGGCGACTCGTCCGGCGCCGGCGGCGTCGTCTGCCTGGGCGTGCTGCTGGCCGCCTGGGCGGTGTTCGCGCTCGACTACGCGGTGCGCTGGCGGCTCAGCGGCGAAGGCGCCCGATTCGTCCGCACACACTGGCTGGACACCCTTGTCCTGCTGCTGCCCCTGCTGCGCCCGCTGCGTGTCGTCAGGGTGTACGAGGCCGTACTGCACCGGCGGGGAAGTCCCCGGCTCGCGTTGCACGCGCGCGTGATCGTGTACGCCGGTCTGTCGGTGGCACTGCTCGGGTTCGCCGGCGCGCTGGCCGTGTACCAGCAGGAGCACAGTGAGCCCGGCGCGACGATCCGGACGTTCGGCGACGCCGTGTGGTGGACCTGCGCCACGCTCGCGACCGTCGGGTACGGCGATGTCGCTCCTGTGACTCCGGTCGGCCGACTGGTGGCCGTGGGCCTGATGGCGTGCGGCCTCGCACTGCTGGGGGCGGTGACCGGGTCGTTCTCGTCGTGGCTGCTGCAGGTGTTCTCGCGGGAGGAGGAACCGGCGCCGGACGAGCCCGGGGACGGCGAGGGGCCCCCGGGGAAGTGACTTCCCCGGGGGCCCCGACAGCTCTCGATCAGATCTGCACCCGGTCCTCCACGACCTTCGCGATCTTCGCGAGGGCGTCCGCGAAGGGGATGCCGTTCTCCTGCGAACCGTCCCGGTAGCGGAAGGACACCGTCTCACCGTTCATGTCGTCGTCGCCGACGATGACCATGAACGGCACCTTCTGCTTCTGGGCGTTGCGGATCTTCTTCTGCATACGGTCGGACGACGAGTCCACCTCGACCCGCAGCCCCTGCTTCTTCGCCTCCGCGGCGAACTTCTGCAGGTACTCCACGTGCCCGTCGCCGATCGGGATGCCGACCGCCTGGACCGGCGCCAGCCATGCCGGGAACGCGCCCGCGTAGTGCTCAAGGAGGACGGCGAAGAACCGCTCGATGGAGCCGAACAGGGCGCGGTGGATCATCACCGGGCGCTGCTTGGAGCCGTCGGGCCCGGTGTACTCCAGGTCGAACCGCTCCGGCAGGTTGAAGTCCAGCTGGACCGTCGACATCTGCCAGGTACGGCCGATCGCGTCCTTCACCTGGACGGAGATCTTCGGTCCGTAGAAGGCGGCGCCACCCGGGTCCGGGACCAGCAGCAGCCCCTGCTTCTCGGCCACCTGACGCAGGGTCTCCGTGGACTCCTCCCAGATCTCGTCCGAGCCGACGAACTTCTCCGGGTCCTTGGTCGACAGCTCCAGGTAGAAGTCGGTGAGCCCGTAGTCGCGCAGCAGGTTGAGGACGAAGGTGAGCGTCTTGTCGAGCTCCTCCGCCATCTGCTCCTTGGTGCAGTAGATGTGCGCGTCGTCCTGCGTGAAGCCCCGGGCACGGGTCAGGCCGTGCACCACTCCCGACTTCTCGTACCGGTACACGGTCCCGAACTCGAAGAGGCGCAGCGGGAGTTCACGGTAGGAACGGCCACGGGCGTCGAAGATCAGGTTGTGCATCGGGCAGTTCATGGGCTTGAGGTAGTAGTCCACGCCCTCGTCGAGCTGCATGGGCGGGTACATGCCGTCGGCGTACCAGTCCAGGTGGCCCGAGGTCTCGAAGAGCTTCCCCTTCGTCGCGTGCGGGGTGTAGACGAACTCGTAGCCCTCCTCCTCGTGCCGGCGGCGCGAGTAGTCCTCCATCACCCGGCGGATGATGCCGCCCTTGGGGTGGAAGACGGCGAGGCCGGAGCCGATCTGGTCGGGGATGGAGAAGAGGTCCAGCTCGTTGCCCAGCTTGCGGTGGTCGCGCTTCTCGGCCTCGACGAGGAAGTCGAGGTGCGCCTTCAGCTCCTCCTTGGAGGGCCAGGCGGTGCCGTAGATGCGCTGGAGCATCGGGTTCTTCTCGCTGCCCCGCCAGTAGGCGGCGGCGTTGCGCATCAGCTTGAACGCCGGGATGTTCCGGGTGGTGGGCAGGTGGGGACCGCGGCAGAGGTCCTTCCAACACAGGTCGCCGGTCTTGGCGTCGAGGTTGTCGTAGATGGTCAGCTCGCCGGAGCCGACCTCGACATCCGCGCCGTCGTCGGTCGAGGCGGAGCCCTTGATGCCGATCAGCTCCAGCTTGTACGGCTCCGACGCCAGCTCCTCGCGAGCCGCCTCGTCGGTCACCACACGGCGGGAGAACCGCTGACCGCGCTTCTGGATCTCCTGCATCTTCTTCTCGATGACCTTGAGGTCCTCGGGCGTGAACGGCTTCTCGACGTCGAAGTCGTAGTAGAAGCCGTCCTTGACCGGCGGGCCGATACCGAGCTTGGCCTCCGGGAACAGCTCCTGCACGGCCTGGGCCATCACGTGGGCGGTGGAGTGGCGCAGGATGTTCAGGCCGTCCTCGGAGGAGATCTCGACCGGCTCGACCTCCTCGCCGTCCGCCACCGCGTACGCGAGGTCCTTGAGCTCTCCGCCCACACGCGCGGCGACGATCGAACGTTCGCCGGCGAAGAGGTCGGCGGCCGTAGTCCCCGTCGTCACCACGCGCTCTTCCCGCTCGGAATCGCGATGGATGATCACACGGACGTCTGACACCGGTCTCTCCTGACTGCAGGTGGGTGCGGCGCCATACCGAGAGCGCGCGCAAGGAAGGATCGTACCGACCCGGCCCCGCCCACCGCGAAACAGATATCGGGAAGCCCCCCTCTCCGCCCCCTCACCGCCGCCCTCAGTCGTCCCCGCTGCACGCCTCCTCGAAGAAATCGAGGTTCTCCTGCAGCGACTTCATCAGCCGGTCCCGCTCCGCCTCGTCCACCTGCACGGGTACGACCCCGGAGGCCTGGGTCAGCCGGCGGAAGCCGCCCCGGCTCTCCAGCCGGCCGTGCACCCGCACCGGCAGGCCGACCAGGTGCGCGTGCCCGGCGATCCGGTACGCCTCCTCGTCCAGCGTCATCCGGACGTGCGGGATCTCTGCGCCGGCCAGTACCCGCAGGCGTACGGCGCCTTCGCCGCGCGGACCCGACCTGCGCATCCGTACGACCGTGCCGGTGATGCGGACCGGCACCGACGGTTCCTCGCGCAGGTACCGGGAGCCGGCCGCGCGCAGGGCGGGCAGATCTCCGGGCGAGAACTCGACGGGCTCGGTGCGGGCCGAGCAGCCTTCGGGGACCCGGGCGCCGGGTGCCCACTCGACGGCGATCCGAGCACCCTCCGTACCGCGCACCAGGCCAACGAGCGCCTCGGTCAGCTCATGGCTGACGCCCGCCTCGACGGCTCCGTCGAAGGCGTCCATGCCGCCGGTGGCCCGGTGGTAGTCGATGGCCTCACGGGCCGCGTACAGGGCCTGGTGGAGTCGCACGGCGAGGGGGCGGCCCGTGCCGACGGGGACGAACGCGGTGAGGCTGCGCCCGCCGGGGGCGGCGCCGACGAGAACCTGGTCGAGGAGGGCGTCGGCGGTCCTGCGGTGGCGGGCGCCGTAGTAGCCGGCACGCGCGCGTGTGGCGAGGGCTCCGGCGAGCATCATCCGGCGGGCGGCGGAACGCAGTTGTTCCTCGACCGGCCAGGAGGCGATGCCCGCGGGGCCGGTCGGCACGTCACGCCACCAGCGGATCTCGTCGCTGGGCACGGCGAGGGCGACGAGTACCTCGCGCGCGGCGGGCGATCCGCTGCGGGCAAGCGCGACGAGGGCCTCGCCGAGCAGGTCGTCGCTGTCGGGGAAGGCCCGGCTTTCGGGCACGAGGAGGCTCGTGCCGTGGCCGCCGGGCCCGGGTGGGGTCCAGCGGCCGTACCGTCCGACGGCTCCCCCGCGTCGCTGCCAGCCGTGCCGGCGCAGGAGGGCGCCGAGCACGGTGGGGTCGACGTGTTCGGGGGCGGGCGGTTCGTCGCGCCAGGGCGTGTCCACAGGGTGCGGGCGGACGGGCCGCAGGGGCTCCTCGTTGGGCCGGTGCGTCACGGTCTGCCTCCCGTCCCGACCCGCGTCATGATCTCGCAGAGCGCGCGGTCGTCGAAGATGCGTGAGGTCGGTATCCGCACGGTGGTCCGGTGCCGGCCGGTGATGCGCTGGCCGGCGAGGTTGATCCAGTAGCAGCAGTGCCGCAGGTCGAGGCGGTCGTGACCGGCGCGCAGCCAGTCGTCCTGCGAGCGCGGTACGAGCATCACGACCAGGATCTTGTGCACCGAGACCGGGGTGCGGGCGAGTTTCGCCAGGTGGGCGTTGTCGAGCGTGAAGGAGAAGTACGGGCCCGGCGGGTTCGGTGCGATCTGGTACGTGCACTTCAGCTGGACCTTGATGGTGACCTCGTCGTCGACCGTGTGCCCTGGGGAGCCGTGGCTGACGTGCCAGTCGATGCCGTTGTCGGGGAACGGCTGGGACAGCGAGCAGCCGGCCGCCGCGGCGACGGCGTGCAGATAACCCACCTGCAGGGTCTCCATACAGGCGGTGGTGGCGAGGGTGCCTCGATGGGGTGCCGTGCGCTCGGGCAGCAGCCCGCCCCGTTCGGGCTGCGCTATCGCCATGACCAAATGCCTTCCAAGATGGACGAATTACCATGACAGGCCACTGAAGTGCGTAAACCTGTACCTCTGTTGTCTCCTTCCGGCGTACGGCGCAAACAGCCCGGGTATCACCAAACAGGCAGAAGACGGTGCGTCAGCTGCCGTGGGTGAACGAGGAGTTGCATAGGTATGACGTGCTGGTACGAGGGCCCCTTGGCCGCGTTCGACACGGAGACCACGGGTGTGGACGTCGAGACCGACCGGATCGTGTCGGCTTCAGTCGTGGTCCAGGAAGGTCCGGCCATCCGGCCGCGGGTCAGCCGCTGGCTGATCAACCCGGGTGTGCCCGTGCCCGCTTCGGCGACGGCGGTGCACGGGCTGACGGACGAACATCTGCAGCGCAACGGCCGCTGGCCGTCCCCTGTGCTGGAGGAGATAGCCAGGGCGCTGGCGGAGCAGGCCGCGGCGGGCCGCCCGCTGGTCATCATGAACGCGCCCTTCGATCTGACCATGCTGGACCGGGAGTTGCGCCGCCATCGCGCCTCGTCGCTCGACCGCTGGTTCGAGTCGACACCGCTGCTGGTGCTGGATCCCCGGGTCCTGGACAAGCACCTGGACCGCTACCGCAAGGGCCGCCGCACCCTCACGGACCTGTGCGCGCACTACGGGGTGACGCTGGAGGGCGCCCATGACGCGGCGGCGGACGCGATGGCCTCCCTGGAGGTCGTACGGGCGGTCGGGCGCCGTTTCGCGACCCGGCTGGAGCGCCTCTCCCCCGCCGAACTGCACACGCTCCAGGCGGTGTGGCACGCGGGACAGGCGCGCGGCCTGCAGGCGTGGTTCGCGAAGAGCGGTACACCGGAGGCGGTCGATCCGGCGTGGCCACTTCGCCCGGAGATGCCGGCGGCGGCCTAGCCGTACGACAGGTGTGCGAGCACATGAAAAAACCGGTCCGTCGGTGACGGACCGGCTTTCTCCCGGTGGGCGATACTGGGTTCGAACCAGTGACCTCTTCGGTGTGAACGAAGCGCTCTCCCACTGAGCTAATCGCCCGGGAACGCACCGAACAATACAGGTCCCGGCGGGCTTCGTTCAAACCGCTTCGTTCAGGCCCCTTCGTCAAGTCGCGCGGAGGTGTGCGGCCAGTCCTCGGTGTCCCGCGCGCATCATCAGGGCGTGGTTGGCGCGGAAGAGCGGTCGGCCGGGCACCGCGAGGCGGCGCATCAGCGGTTTGGTGACGTCCACTTCCTGTTCGTAGTCGGCCCGGGTGCCGGAGCCGGCCGCGGTGAGCGTCCAGCGTGCCCAGCCGTCGAGGTCGCCGGTCATGGCGATCTCCAGGACTCCGGCCCCCGGATCGCGGCGCACCTCGCGCGCGGTGAAGATCAGGTCGTAGGGCAGCAGGGAGCGGATGCGGATGATGCCGCTGGTGTCGTCGACGCGGTCGACCGCGCGCACCTGCGGCCACCAGCGGGGGTAGTCCTCGGCCTGCTCCAGGGCGTCGTACACGGTGGCGACGGGCGCTGCCAGGGTCCAGCGGGCGCGGAAGCGGAAGTGACTCCAGTCCATGGGTGGAGTGTGCCCGCGTGCCCGCCCTCACCACGACATCGCGCGGCGGGGGCGGGCACCGGTGCTCCGCTACGAGGGCATCTTGTGGCCCAGCAGAGCGAGGTTCTCGATGGCGGCGAGGCCGTAGAGGGCGGTGTCGTTGGTGTACACCCAGTTGGCCTCGCTGCCCGGGACGAGGGTGACCGGGCCACTCACCGGCTCGGTCTTCCAGGGCGCCGACTCCTTGTAGCCGTCGGAGTTGTAGAACTTGTCCCAGGCGCGCTTGGCGAGTTTCTCGTCCCCGGTCCGGACGGCCGCGTACGCGTCGAGGCGCGAGTGGCCCTGGAACAGCAGCAGGGTGCCGAAGTTGGAGCCGTAGCGGGCCGCCTGCTCGGCCTTCGTCGCGTTGAAGAAGCGGCAGTAGTCGAAGTACGCCTCGTTGAACTTCGGCATGTCGACCAGGTCGATGAGTTCGGCGCACAGCTCGTTGAGGCCGAAGACCGCCGAGAGGTGCGAGACGCCGACGACGGGCGCCGCGGCGACGGCGAACCTCCCGGTGTCGAGGTCGTACAACCCGCTGCCCTGCACGAACCCGTTGGGCTGGGCGGCGATGGTCTCCATGGTGGAGAGCACGCGCGCCTTGGCCTTCTCCCACTTGGGGCCCTTGCGTTCCCACTCGGTCAGCCAGGCCGACACCAGGCCGCTCCAGTCGGTGCCGAAGCCGATCGACAGGGCATGCCGGTCGGGTGTGTAGGGCTCGGTGCGGATCTTGCGCAGCGGGTCCAGGGCGAGGAAGGTCTCGTCGCTGTCCACGTTGGCGTGCATGAGGTCGCCGACGCGTTCGTCACCGGTGAGGAAGTAGTAGTAGCGCCGGTAGGTGGTGTTGGCGATGCGCTGCTGCTTGGCGCTGTCGGCGTAGTGCTGGACACCGTGCCGGGTGCCGAGGCCGGCCCACTGACCGAGGTGGTAGACGTCGACCTCGCCGGTGTGGCGAGTCATCGCCTCGGCGAAGCGGAAGATGTCGGCGCGGCCGGAGCGCAGGTACGCGAACCAGAGCCAGAGGTCGGGCGACAGCTCGGAGTTGTCCCAGGCGTAGCCGCCGACGTCGTACCGCCATTGGTGCCTGGCGGGGTCGTACGAGTGCATGATGTCGCCGTAGTCCCAGAAGCCGTACCAACGGCGCATCTCCACCTGGTCCTTGTAGTAGGTGAAGAGGAAGTCCAGGTGGTCCTCGATCCTGGCCTTGGCCGGGGTGGAGCGGTCGGGCTCGGAGTACAGTCCCGGGCCGAAGACCTGGGCCTTGATGAGCTGCTTGGGCGGGGCGGCGAGCTGCGGCAACACCCGTACGGCTTCGACCTGTTCGGCGAGTTTCTCGGGTGTCGGGGTCGACTCGTTGGCCCAGAAGAGGAGTTCGGAGGTACGGGCGATGCCGTAGGGGGTGCCGAAGCCGGGTTCGTAGTCCTCGTAGGTGATGTTGAGGCCTTCGAGCTGTTCGGCGAACGTGTCCTGGCCCATGCCGTCGTGGTAGAAGCGCAGGTCCATGGGCTGGGCCTCGGGCGACCAGAGCCAGAGGGTGACCTCGGCCTCGTCGGTCTGGGCGTCGCGGATGTCGAGCTGGGCGGGGTGCTTCTCCCAGAAGTCCCGCAGGCCGAAGGAGAGTCCGCCGCTCGCCCCGCCGACGTAACCGAACCCGGAGGCGCGCTTGCCGCCGCCCGCGCCGATCCAGCCGTGCCCCTTCTTGGTGCGCTTGCGGAGGGTGAAGCCGTCGGCGGAGAGCTGGGAGAGGGTGTAGTCGCCCCACTCGGGGATGTACTGGAGGCGGGTGGTGACCCGCTGGTCCCAGGTCGAGGGGTCGGGCAGCTTCTCCCCCGCGAACTGGGCCGCCTGGACGGCCGCACCGGGGTCGCGCCGCAGCCCGGTGATGCCCTTGACGGCCTCGCGCAGCAGTCCGGCGCCGTCACCGCCGATCCGGATGTGCCGGTCGTACGAGGCGTCCCGCATCGGCACGCTGAAGCGGACCCCGATGCCGCGGATGAAGTCGCCGCTGGCCTTGCCCGGTTCCTGGGTTCCGTCGAACGTGATGGTGTGGACCATGCGGAAGGAGTCGGCGCCCGCGTAGAAGTAGAGGCGGATCGAGAAGGGGAGCCAACTGCGGCTGCCCTTGCGGTGCTTGCCGTCGATGCGAACAACCGCCCTTACCGGGCCGTCCTGTTCGACCTCGACCTTGCTGATGGCGCTGTCGAAGCGCTCGAACCTGGTGGCGCCCTGGTCCTCGTCCTCGATCTCGGGCTGGCGGATGAGGACGAGCCGCCCGTTCCTCGCGATCTCGGTGGAGCCGCGGGTCACCGACTTGACCAGGGTGGAGCCGGACTTGGCGATGCGGGCGGTGATGACTCCGGTCGAGACCGTGATGGTCCCGCCGCTGCTGTCGACGGTGATCTTCGCGGCGGGGGTATCGGGCGTCCCGGCGGCGAGCGTCAGCTTGCCGTTGCCCGAACTGACCGCGTGCGCGGTCCACTTGAGGGATCCGTCGGGCCAGTAGGCGAGCGGCCACGACTGTACGGGGACGGACTTACCATCGGCGTCCGTGAGCGCGAAGGTCTGGCTCGCGTCGTGGGTGCCCTTCGGCCAGGGCACGCCGACCGTGGAACCGGGGGCGGCGCCGAGACCGCCGTCCTCCAGCCAGTCCAGGGTCACGGGACCGGAGTCGGTCTCGGCGGCTCCGGGCGCGGCCTGCGCGTCCTTCGTTCCCAGGGCCCAGCTGAACTGGGCGGCGGCTCCGGCGACTGCGGCGGCCTTGAGGAGGGACCTGCGGGGGATGGGAGACATGAGGGACCAGCCTTTCCTTTCCGTGCGGATGCAGGGGTGGTCAGGGGCATGAAGAGACCAGGGGCATGGCGGAGAGAGGTACGACACCCGGGGCGTCGACCTGGTGCGATCGCGCCGCCCGTCAGCGGCGGCTGTACCGCTCCTCGACGGCGACGGACGCCGCCGCGACGGCACCGAGGACGGGAACCGCCAGCGGCGGAAGGAACCCCGCGGACAGAGTCACGACGGCCAGCCCGCAGACGACCAGGAAGGAACCGGCGGGATCCCGCACGGTCCGGCGCCCGGCGTCCGCGAGCAGCGCCCGCCAGGGGGCACCCGGCGTCCAGACGGCAGCCGCGCGCAGCAGGGCCACGGCGAGTGCGATCAGCGCGAAGATGCCGACGGCCCCGACGAACCGCCCCCCGGGAATACCGGCCCGCGCGGCCAGGACGTCCACCCAGACCGCGGTGGCCACCGCCCAGCCGACGAGCCCGACGAGCCATCCGCCGCGCACGGCGGCCCGGAAGTCGGCGACGAACTCCCGCCAGCCGCCGCCCACATGGGTCGTGCGGCGCCGCAGATGCCGGGCGCCGGCGGCGAAGGCGGCCGGGTAGGTGAGGACTCCGAGGCAGGCCACGGCGATCCACACGCCGGTGAGCAGACACTCGGCGAAGACCGCGAAGCGCTCGCCGAACACGGACTCCTTGCGCGGGGAGCGTTCCTTCACGCGTGCTTGGGCCATGGTGGCCGCCTCAGCCCTTCAGTCCGGAGGTCGCCATACCGTCGATGAGGTAACGCTGGAAGGCCATGAAGAAGGCGACGACGGGCACCAGCGCCACCAGCGACATGGCGATCATGCTGCCGTAGTTGGAGATGCCCTCCTGGTCGCGGAACATCATCAGGCCGAGCGAAACCGTGTACTTGGAGGGGGTGTTGAGGTAGATCAACGGCCCCATGAAGTCGTTCCACGCGTTGATGAAGGTGAAGATGGCGCTGGTGATGATCGCGGGCCGGCTCAACGGCAGGACGATGGACCAGTAGGTCCTCAGGTGTCCGCACCCGTCGAGCTTGGCGGCCTCGTCCAGCTCGCGCGGCAGTCCGCGCATGAACTGCACCATCAGGAAGACGAAGAACGCCTCCGTGGCGAGGAACTTGCCCGCGACGAGCGGTACGAGCGTGTCGATGTAGCCGAGGTTGCGGAACAGCACGTACTGCGGGATGAGCAGTACGTGATACGGCAGCAGCAGCGTGCCGATCATCAGCGTGAACAGCAGGTTCCGCCCCGCGAAGCGGATCTTGGCGAAGGCGTACGCGGTCAGCGAGCTGGAGATCACCACCCCGACCACGGCCAGGCCCGCGTACATCAGCGAGTTGGTGAAGAAGCTGGTGATGGAGATGCCGGAGATGCCGTCGGCGAGCCCGGAGAAGTTCGCCCAGACCGGCTTGGTGGGCAGCAGGTCGAGGCTGGCGATGATGTCCTTGCTCGGCTTGAACGAGGCGCCGAGCACCCAGATCACCGGGTAGAGGACGACCGCGAGCACAAGGAGCGCGCCCACGTGCCAGGCGAGGGACCCGATGCGCCGCCGCTCGTTCGCGGTGCTCACAACAGGGCTGGTGGCGCTGGTCACTTGGCGGCCTCCTCGTAGTGCACCCACTTCTTCTGCGACCAGAACAGGACCGCCGTGACGAGTGCCACCGCGATCACCAGCGTCCAGGCCATCGCGGAGGCGAAGCCCATCTGGGCCTCCTTGAAACCCTTCTGGTAGAGGTAACAGGTGTAGACGAGAGTGGCGTCGGCGGGCCCGCACCTGGTGTCGGACACGACATAGGCGGAGCCGAACACCTGGAACGCGTGGATCGACTCCAGCAGCACGTTGAAGAACAGCACCGGGGAGATCATCGGCAGCGTGATGTTCCAGAACCGCCGGAAGGGGCCGGCTCCGTCCATCTCGGCGGCCTCGTACAGTTCCTGCGGCACCTGCTTGAGCCCGGCCAGGAAGATGACCATCGGTGCGCCGAACTGCCAGATGCTCAGCGCCACCAGGGCGTACAGGACGTAGTCCGGGTTACCGATCCAGCCGCCGACATCGAGCCCGAAGACCTTCTGCGTACGGTCCACGACGGCGTCGTCGGAGAACAGCGCCCGCCATACGAACCCCACGGAGACGCTGGCGCCGATGAGCGACGGCATGTAGAAGGCGGCCCGGTACAGGGACTGTCCGCGCCTCTTCTGCGCGAGCAGAAGCGCCACTCCGAGCGCGAGAAGCAGCTTCAGCGGGGTGGCCACGACGACGTACTTGAGCGTGACCTCGACCGACTTCTGCCAGCGCGGGTCCTGGAACATCGTCGTGAAGTTGTCCAGCCCCACCCACTTGGGCGGCGTGAACAGGTTGTAGCTGGTGAACGCGTAGTAGAGCGACGCGATCATCGGCCCCGCTGTGAGCAGCAGGAACCCCGCGATCCACGGCGACATGAAGAGATAACCGGCGAGGTTCTCGCGGCGCCGCCCGCGCCGCCCGGCGACAGGAGCGGCGGACCGCTTCTGCGCCGGGCGCGCGGGCGCTTCTTTGACGAGCGTCATGGTGGTACGTCCCCTCAGCCCGCGAACGCGGCCTTGGCCTCGCTGAACAGTGCCTTGGCAGCATCGGCCGGCTTGGTCTTGCCCTGGGCGACCTCGCCGCCGATACGCAGGAAGGCCGCCTCGACGACGTCCGCGCCGGACGGGTGCGGGGTGATCTTCCCGAGCACGCCGGCCTTGGCGACCTCGTCCTCGTAGGCCGCGACACCCTTGTTGTTGGGGTCGGTCGGCTTGAACGCGTCGAACTGCTCGGTGGTGGAGAGGATGCCGCGGTCGTAGCCCATGATCTTGCCGACCTCGGGGTCGTGGACCATGAAGCTGATGAACTGGGCGACCTCCTTGGGATGCTTGGTCCCGGAGAAACCGCTGAGCATCAGCGAGCCGAGGTACTGGCCGGTGTCCTTGCCGTCCGTGGTGGGGATCGGCGCGAGGCCGTAGTCGGACTCCCCCTCGCCCTCGTAACGGATGGAGAAGTTGTCCCAGGTGAACTCGGACGCGGCGAGCCCCGCCGACAGGCCGGACTTCGGCTTGGCCTGCTCGATCTTCTTGGGGTCGGCGACCAGACCGGACTTCACCCGCTTGTAGCCGTCCGCCCACCACTGCGTCACATCGTCCTCGGTGAAGCCGAGACCGGTGTCGGTGAAGAAGGCCTTGCCGTTCTGGCGCAGGTACAGGTCGTAGAGGTACATGATGGCGAAGTACCCGGTGTCACCGGCGATCTTCAGCTTGTCCTGGATCTTCTGCAGCGCGGCGAAGTACTCGTCCCAGGTCCAGCCGAACTTCGCCTCGACACCCGCCTTCTCGAAGGCCTTGAGGTCGATGACGAGCGCCATGGTGTTGGCCCCGACGGGAATGCCGATCTGCTTGCCGTCGACCTGACCGTTCGCCAGAACGCCGTTGCGGAAGTTCTCCAGGCTCAGATTCCCGGCGTCGGCCTGCGCCTTGAGATCCAGCAACACGCCGCGCTTGTCGTACTTGCGCAGGAAGCCGACAGCATTCTGGAAAACGTCCGGGGGATTTCCACCGGAGGCCTGGGTCTGGAACTTCTCCCAGTACGCCTCATAGTCGGTGAATTCAGGCTTGATCTTTATCTTCGGGTACTTCTTCTCGAAGAGCGCGATCGACTTCTTGATGGCGATGGTGCGCGGTTCGCCGCCCCACCACGCATAACGGAGTGTCACATTCCCGTCCCCGGCGCCACTGTCACCGCCGCACCCGGTCGTTGCCGCCAGCCCCAGCGCGGCCGCCGAGGCTCCGGCCACCTTCAGGATGGTTCGCCTCTCAACATTCCCAATTCCAGGCACAGTCAGGCCCTCCCCGCGACGTCGTTGGCGCCTGCGTGAATCGTTTCAAGTAAGCGCTTGCTGGCACAAGCTACGGAGGGGCTCGGAGTGCGTCAATGATTCGGACAGGATTTTTCTGTGAGCAGGCTGGGCGAGGGCGGAGCGCAAGTCGACCCGACCCCCTGGAACGGAGGTCGACGTCGCTGGTGAGGCACCCGGGGTCGACCGGTCGAACATCGAAGGATCGCCGGTGTTTATTTGGGGCGGGGCCGAAATGCGCCTACTGGACGGGGAGTTGGCACTCGACGAAGTGAGCGCTCACGTCGCCGCGACATGGCACCGACGGGAATGGGAGGCCGCGCTGCCGGAGGACTTGCGGCGGCCTTGTCGGGCTGTCCGGCGATCCCGGGAAGGGTGCGGGAGGGCTCCACGGAGTGAGCGGGGCGGAGCCACCGAGGTCGCACGGCCGGAGGGTGCGGACGGGATTTCACGGACGCGGTCCAACGACAAGTGCGGCCCGTGTCCACCATTTCCGTGGACACGGGCCGCACTCGATCCGGTGGGCGATACTGGGTTCGAACCAGTGACCTCTTCGGTGTGAACGAAGCGCTCTCCCACTGAGCTAATCGCCCGGACGCAGGGAGAACATTACCCCATGTCAGGGGGTGCCCCCGCCATGCGCCGGATCACTGATCCTTGATCTTCCAGGGCATTTCCAGCCCGAACTTCCAAACGTAGATCCCGACGAGAACCGCCACGATCACCAGCCCGATCGTGGTCAGGATGATGTTGCGGCGGCGCACCCTGGGATCGAGCGCACGCTGTGTCGCCTCGGTGACCTTGCGCTTCGTCCAGCGCAGCACCAGCTGGGCCCAGACGAACTCGGTCGCCCAGATCGCCATACCGCCGAAGATCACCAGCCAGCCCGGCCCGGGCAACGGCAGCATGACGATGCCGGCACCGACCACCGCGAGGCCCACGACGAACACGCCGACCTGCCAGCTCACGTGCAGCATCCGGCGTGCCTTGATGAATTCCGGCGCTCTCGATCCGAGCTCACGCTCGCTCGCGGCCTCGCCGGTCCCGGCCTCGGCCGGTGCCTCGGCGGCCTGGCCGGGCTTGTCACTCCCCGTATTCATGCGGCCAAACCCTACCCGACGGAAACCGGTCACCGGAATGGTCGTAGCCGACGAACCGGTTCTCGGCCGGAAGAGTTACGTAAACACACGCAAAACACTCAGAGGGGTTTACAACGGCACCGTAGGTGGCATGTCGATTTCGCCGACGTGCGAATCCCCGAGCGCACACTGAGCGAAAGGCCTTGGCGCTTATGAACACCACGGTCAGCTGCGAGCTGCACCTGCGCCTCGTTGTGTCGAGCGAGTCCTCACTGCCCGTTCCCGCAGGACTGCGGTATGACACGGCCGATCCCTACGCCGTGCACGCCACCTTCCACACCGGAGCCGAGGAAACCGTCGAGTGGGTGTTCGCCCGCGACCTGCTCGCGGAGGGCCTCCACCGACCCACCGGTACCGGTGACGTCCGAGTCTGGCCGTCCAGGAGTCACGGCCAGGGCGTTGTCTGCATCGCTCTGAGCTCGCCCGAGGGCGAGGCCCTGCTGGAAGCACCCGCACGAGCCCTGGAGTCCTTCCTGAAGCGAACGGACGCCGCTGTGCCACCCGGCACGGAACACCGCCACTTCGACCTCGATCAGGAGCTGTCCCACATCCTGGCGGAAAGCTAGGACGGGCACTCCGCTGAGCCGCCCGGCGCCGTCCACTCGGGGAGACGGCTCGGGTCACCACAACCGCATATGGCACACCGCCGCCGCCCCGCGGGTTTCTCGCGGGGCGGCGGCGGTGCGTCCGCACGCCCTCCGGGGACAGGGCTCCCGGCCCTGCCGGGACCGACACCCACCTCCGCCGCCGCGAGCCACTACCATCGGCCAGCATCGGCGGGCGGGTGCCCGCCCGACCGCCCAGGCAGGCCAGGGAGAGCAACGTGCTGATCACCCACGACACCCGGTGCGCCCTCGACACCGTGGTCGATCTGGTGAACACCGCGCCGGACGACGACACCACGGACGCGTTGCCCGATGTCGACGCGCTCGAAAATTTCGTACGAAAGCACAACATCAGCGATATCGGCATGCTGTCGGAGATCGACCTCGCCGCCGTTCGCAGGATCCGCGGCCGGTTCGCCGGGGTTTTCGCCGCCCAGGAGGCCCGGACGGCCGCCTCGCTCATCAATGAGCTGGTCGCCGCGGCGGGGACGACACCCCGGCTCACCGACCACGACGGCTACGACTGGCACGTGCACTACTTCGCCCCCGGCGCGTCCATCGCCGACCACCTCGCCGCCGACTGCGGGATGGCCCTCGCGTTCTTCGTGGTCGCAGGCGAGCAGGAGCGGCTGCGGCGCTGCGAGGCCCCTGACTGCCGGCATGCCTTCGTCGATGTCTCCCGCAATCGGTCCCGCCGCTACTGCGACAGCCGCACCTGCGGAAACCGGCTTCACGTGGCGGCCTACCGGGCGCGCCGCAAGGAATCGGCGAGCTGACGGCAGGGAAGCCCGAGCCCGGTGCTGACGCAGCCCCCGGCGGATGACGCCGGGGACTGGCGTGTACAGCTCATAGCAACAGCAGATCGTGCAACGAAGCCATGAGCAGCAGACACCCGATCACCGCAAGGAAGATCATCAGCGGTGGCTGGGAAAGGGCGAAGAGGCACCCGCGCGGCTCGTCCTTCGGCGGCACGGCCTCGCTCTGTGTTGTGTCCAGCATCTCGCCGCGATGATGACGCAGCCGGGACCCTCCACGCGATCAACGCGCCCGAAATGCACGGTAGTTCGCTGAATTCCTTAATGTTCGCGGCGAGTCATGATCGCTTCCGAGCGACCTCCGTCACCTCCCGGCCGTTTGTGTCGTTTCAGTACGTCAGCCGTCGTACCCCGTCATACGCCGCGCTTTCTTCATATGCCGTGCTTCTTCAGGATCGCCTCGATGTCGCTGAAGTCGTCACCTGCGCCGCGCGGCTTGGCCGCGGGCTGGGGCGCCGGGCGGGAGGCACTGCCCCGTCCCTGGGCCAGCGAGGGCGCGGAGGCCGCCGGAGCGACCGCCTCGCGCTGCGCGGACCGCGTCTCCGCCCGTTCCCTTCGGGTACCGCCCCTTCGCCGCTCCACCGCGCGTGTGGTCGTGAAGAGCAGCCAGGCGCCGCCGAGCACGCAGAATCCCGCCCAGGCGGAGGGGCTGAACGCGGTGTCGGCCGCCCACCCGACCACCCCGGTCATCACCAGGCCGATGGGAACCAGCGAATACGCGGCGATTCGGGCGGCCGCGAGAAAACGCTTGCGGTACGCCGTGACCACCGCGATGCCCAGGCCGGCCACGGAGACGGCGGAACACACGGTCTCGGCAATCATCCGGTCCTCCAGGCGTTCGGTCACGCGGGTGCGGTTCGTCCCTTCCATCCTGCACCGCCCGGCCCCTCGGATGCCATGCTCCGACCCGACATCAGGGACATCTCCGGGTCGGCTCCTCCCCAGGTCCCGGTCCCCTCGTACGACGCCCACGGCCTCGGCTGGGAAACTGGTGCCCATGAGCGACTCCTTCCCCGCGCCCGCCGGTGCCCCTTCCCCGGCCTCCGTCCCCGTCCTGGAGGTCTGGTGCGAACTCCAGTGCACGGACTGCCGTACCGCCCTGGACGACGTACGCGCCCTGCGCGCCCGCTACGGCGACCGGTTGGAGCTGCGGCTGCGGCACTTCCCGCTGGAGCGGCACAAGCACTCCTTCGCCGCCGCGCAGGCCGCCGAGGAAGCGGCCGAGCAGGGACAGGCCTGGCCGTACGTCGAGGCCGTACTCGGCCGGGTGGAGGAGCTCGACCGTGGGGGCGAACCCTTCCTGGTCGAGGTGGCGGGCGAACTCGGCCTGGACGCCGAGGAGTTCGACACCGCGCTGATCGACGGCCGGCACATCCTGATCGTCGACGCCGACCAGGCCGAGGGCAAGGCCATCGGTGTGACGGGCACGCCGACGTATGTCATCGGCGATGAGCGTCTTGACGGCGGCAAGAACCAGGAGGGGCTGCGGGAGCGGATCGAGGAGATCGTGGACCGTCTGCTCGCCGGGCAGGACGCCTGACTCCCGGCGCCCCCGTCCTTCGTATCGGCCCCGGTCGACACCCGCCTACAGCAGGTCCTTGTACAGGTGGTGGGTCACCGTCTCGTACCCCAGCGACTCGTAGAGCCGTTCCGCCGGCCGGTTGCCCGCGAAGACGTTCAGGGAGATGGCCGGTCGGCCGGCCTCGATCGCCTGGGTCTCCGCCAGGAGCATGAGGGTGCGGCCGTGGCCTCTCCCCCGGTGTGCCGCGTCGGCCTCGACCTTGTAGACGAAGGCCAGGCCGTCGCGGCGGCCCAACCACAGGGTGCCGACGCGGGTTCCCTCGTGCTCCAGAACGCTGAAGGTCGTGTCCGCGCTGGCCACGCCCTGCGGCATCAACTGCTCATGGTCGCGCTTCGCCTTGGCGTGCGCCTCCGCCGCCGGCACGCCCCGCTCGATCCAGCTCTCCGCGTAACTCAGCCTGCCCGCCGCCTCCCACACCACGAACTCGGCCTCTGTCATGGGCCGGCCCCGGCTCCCGGCGGGCAGTTCGGGCGGGGTCGCGCCGAGCGCCTTGTCCATACGACGGTTGCGCAGCACATAGCCGAGGGCGGTCGCGAGCCGCAGGGCCGTCGGCGCGTCGTCCGGGAGCGACGCCTCGATGCGACGGCAGCCCCAGTCGCGCGCCACCTCCTCCGCGGCGAGCGCCGCCACCGTGCCCCGACCGCGTCGACGGTCGGGTTCGTCGATGCGGAGATCGAGGATCCTCGCCACCGGGTCGCCGTACGCGGGGTCGGTGGCGAGGTGTACCGCGCCGACGGGTCGGCTGTTCACGCACACCTGGTAGCGGCGTGAACGCGCCCCGTCTGCCTCGTGCTGCAGCGGCTCGGTCGGCCGCAGGGTGGTGGTCATCAGAGGTTGTTCTACCCGCTGCGGACGCCCGCGGCAGCTCCATTTCCGCGGCTTTTCCCGATCAGCGACCCAGGGTCAGGGGTCGAGGTCGTCCCCCGCCCGCTCGTCGAAGACCCGCATCGCCTTGGCCGTCACCGGCCCCGGCGCGTCCGGGAGTTGACGGGCGTCGACGCGCCGCACGGCCTGCACGTCCCGCAGGGTGGACGTCAGGAAGATCTCGTCGGCGCCCTCCAGGACGTCCAGCGGCAGATCGGTCTCCCTGGCGCCCGTCCACTCGACGGCGAGGGCGCGGGTGACGCCGGCGAGGCAGCCCGAGGCGAGCGGCGGGGTGTGGATCTCACCGTCCAGGACGACGAAGACGTTGGACCCCGTCCCCTCGCACAGTTGCCCGACCGTGTTGCCGAACAGGGCCTCGGACGCGCCCTGTTCGCGCGCCCTGGCGAGAGCGACGACGTTCTCGGCGTACGACGTCGTCTTCAGGCCGGTGACGGCGCCGCGTTCGTTGCGCGTCCAGGGGACCGTGATCACGGCGGTCGAGTCGGGACGCCGGGCGGACTCGCCGAGGGCGACGACCAGGGTCGGGCCGTGCTCCCCGCGGTCGGAACCGAGGGGGCCGTGACCGCCGGTGTACGTGATGCGCAGGCGCCCCAGCGGCATCGGGTTGGCGGCGAGCACGGCCGTGCAGGCGCCGCGGACCTCGTCGAGGTCAGGGTCGGGCAGGCCGAGACCGCGGGCCGAGCGGGTCAGCCGGTCCAGGTGACGGGTGAGCGCGAAGGGCCGGCCATGGACCGCCTTCACCGTTTCGAAGATGCCGTCACCCACGGTCAGCCCGTGGTCGAACACGGAGACGCGGGCGGACTCGATGTCCTGCAGCCCGCCGTCGAGCCAGAGCTTCACTGGTCATTACCTCGCTGGAATGTGTCGGACGCGTCGTTCGGTACGGCTTCTCGGCCGGGGTGCGGCGGGCCGTGACCCGGGGGGACACGGCGGGCCGACGGTTCCTCCCCGTCGCCGCTCACCTCGTACTCCCCCGACGCTACCGCGAGCAGGCGGGACGCCTTCAGCTCGGTCTCCCGCCACTCCCCCTCCGGGTCCGAACCCCAGGTGATGCCCGCCCCGGTGCCGAAACGCAGCATGCCGTCGGCCCGGTCGATCCAGAACGTGCGGATACCGACCGCCAGTTCGCCTGTCCCCCGGTCGGCGTCGACCCAGCCGACGCCTCCGCAGTACGGGCCCCGGGGCGCCGTCTCCAGGGCGTCGATGATCCGCAGGGCGCTCGACTTGGGGGCGCCGGTCACCGAGCCGGGTGGGAACGCGGCCGCCAGCAGCTCCGGCCAGCCGGTGTTCGGGCGCAGTTCGCCCCGTACCGTCGACACGAGGTGGACCAGCCCCGGGTGCTTCTCGACGACGCACAGTTCGGGAACGGTCACCGAGCCGGTCGCGCAGACGCGCCCGAGGTCGTTGCGGACCAGGTCCACGATCATCACGTTCTCGGCGTAGTCCTTCTCCAGCAGGTCCGCCTCGGTGCGTCCGGTGCCCTTGATCGGGCCCGATTCGATGGTTCGTCCGGCGCGACGGAGGAAGAGCTCGGGCGACGCGGTGGCGATCTCGACGCCATGGGCCGGCAGGCGGATCGTTCCTGCATACGGTGCCGGGTTGCCGCGCGCGAGCAGCGAGGTCAGCGCGTCCACGTCCGCGTCGGGTGCGACGGGCGCGGACAGCACCCGGCAGAGGTTCGCCTGATAGACCTCGCCGGTCGCGATGTGCTCGCGGATACGGCGCACCCCCGCCGTGTACGCGGCGCGATCGAGGGACGACGTCCAGTCACCGGCGGCCGGTCCCCGCCACTCCCCCGGCCTCGGCGCGCGGACCGGTTCCTCCCGTACGTCCCGGAAGCGAGCGCAGGTCAGACGGCCCTCGTACGTCGCCGACACGGCCCAGAATCCGGTGGATTCGAGTGCCGCGGGATCGCGCGTGACATCGAGGAGACCGGTGGCGACGAGACCGCCGAAGCGGGCGAGGGGAGCGAGATCGGACACACCGCCGAGTCTATGGCGGGTGTCCTGCGGGTGCCCTGACCATGTCTTCGAGCAGGCACAGCGCAGCACGCTGCACAAACGCGTTTTTGTACTGGCCCCGGAATCCGCTAGAGTTCAACTCGTCGCCGGGACGCGAGAGCGCACCGAAACGGCACGCGGACGTAGCTCAGTTGGTAGAGCGCAACCTTGCCAAGGTTGAGGTCGCCAGTTCGAACCTGGTCGTCCGCTCGTAGGAAGAGGGGGATCTTCCCGAACCCCCGCACTCCTGGTGGAGTGGCCGAGAGGCGAGGCAACGGCCTGCAAAGCCGTCTACACGGGTTCAAATCCCGTCTCCACCTCCAAGGACGATTAGCTCAGCGGGAGAGCGCTTCCCTGACACGGAAGAGGTCACTGGTTCAATCCCAGTATCGTCCACTGGTCCGCAAGGACCTTGATCCGCAAGGGTCCCCGCGCGATTAGCTCAGCGGGAGAGCGCTTCCCTGACACGGAAGAGGTCACTGGTTCAATCCCAGTATCGCGCACGCTGTATCCAGCACTCGCGGTCTTCGGACCGTGATCCCGAGGACGATTAGCTCAGCGGGAGAGCGCTTCCCTGACACGGAAGAGGTCACTGGTTCAATCCCAGTATCGTCCACACATCGAAGAAGCCCCCGACCGTCTCGTACGGTCGGGGGCTTCTTCGTGTTCCAGCCAGACGTGCCGGTCAGACGTATCCGTCAGCTGGAGAACAGCATGTGGCCGAAGCTCTTGTGGCGCTTGCCGCCGTAGTGACCGCCATGGCCGCCGTGACCGCCGTGATGACCGCCCTGAGGGGCGCCCCAGGCAGGTGCGGGAGCAGCGGGGTAGCCCTGCGGGGCCGGAGGCGGCGGGGCGGCGGGGCCCGACCACTGGGACTCCACGCGGGTCAGCGCCTCCAGCTCGCCGTAGTCGAGGAAGATCCCCCGGCAGCCGCTGCACTGCTCGATCTGGACTCCGTTGCGGTTGTACGTGTGCATCGGCGCATGGCACTTCGGACACTGCATGCTCGGCTCAACTCCCTGCCGTCGGTACCGCTTCTTGATCCGGTTTCGCTTCTCGCCAGAACAGACTCTGTCCGGCTCCGGTCGGTTGCACCCTACTTCGCGTGGCCCTGGGTCAACTCGGGTGGTACCGAACCCATTCGGGCACATGCGTCGACCACGGCCTGCTGTACGTCGTCCAGCGGGCGGTCCGCGGCCGTCGCCTTGACGATCGCCAGGGCTGCCGTCTGCACGGTGAGAGCGCGGGCGGCGACGTCCAGGGCGGGCCAGGGGTCGCCGTCGGTGGGTACGGCCGGGCCGCCTGCGGCGCGGTAGGCGGCCAGGAACCGCGTCCACTCCTCGGGCGGGAGCAGTCCGCAGGCGTACCAGGCGGCCGGGCGGGCCAGGTCCCAGGCGGGGGCACCGACGCCGAGGTCGTCCACGTCGATGAGCAGCCAGGGGCCGTCCGGGGCGGGGTGGCGTACGAGCTGACCCAGGTGGAGGTCGCCGTGGCAGAGCGTCGTGAGGGCCGGCTCGTCGGGGTGAGGGTCAGGGGTTCCCGGGGCAGGGGTCTGGGCTCTGGCCCAGGCCGGCAGGCCGGCCCAGGCGCGCAGGACGGGCTCGGTGGCCGGCTGGGGGGTGGTGGCCCGGAGGCGGGCGATGGCGCGGGCCGCCTTGGCCGGGCCGCGCATGGGCGGCAGTCCGGGCGGGGCGGGGGTGCGGTGCAGGCGGGCGAGCAGGGTGGCGGCCTCCTCCCAGGGTGCCGCGTCCGGATCCTCGGGGTCGACCGGGGCGCCGTACGGCCAGAACGTCACGAGTCTGCCGTGCAGGTCGACGGGGGTCTGGCTGAGCGGGGGCAGGAGTATGCCCGGGAGGTGGGCGGCGAGGGCGAGACGGGCGGTGAGTTCGGTGGGGGTGGTGTCTGGGGCGTGCGCCTTGGCGACGGTGTCGGCGTGGCGGACGACTGTGCCGTCGGGGCGGTCGGTGAGGGTGTCCGCTCCGCAGGGGCAGGGGTGGGGGTGGGGGCGTGAGTGGGCCTTGGCCTTGGCTCGGGTGGTGAGGTCGGAGAGCAAGGGGGTGGCTGTCACGGGGCTCCCTGATGTGCTGGGCGGGTCTGGTCGGGAGGGTACGGGGTGATTGCCGGGTGCGGTGGGGTGTTTCGCCCCCGCCGCCCCTACCCGTCCCATCCCCAGGGGCTCCGCCCCTTCGACCCCGCTGGGGCTGCGCCCCAGCCCCCTTCGGCCTGGACGGCCTCGTCCTCAAACTCCCCCAGAGGGGACCCCCGGACAGGCTGACGGAGGCAAGGCAATGCCCGCGCAGCTCCCCAGCTGCGCGGGCATTATTTGCCGTCCGCCGCACCCCCGTCCCCACGGGGTTTCATGGGTGGATGTCCCCGCCCGGACCGCTCTTCCGGGCCTGGGGTCGCCGCTCAGCGCCCCAGCATCACACCCACGGACGACGCTTGTGTGACCACTGCTTCCCAGCCGCCGAAGACGACCACGAGCAGGGCTGCCAGGGGGAGGACCATCGCCGTCGCCACCAGTGGGTGACGTTGGCCCTGTCGGCGCGGACGGAACGCGGCGACGTACGCCTTGCGTCCCTGTGTGCGGAGCGCCGTCCGCGATGCCGTGTGGGCCATGGTCCCTCTCCTGACCGTTCTTCTGTTGGTTGGCAAGCGGCGGGTGTCTGACCTCGGGGGACGAGTGCTGCACCCGCCGCTTGACCTCAAATCTAGGCTGCCGACGAGTACCGGTCGTCATGCCCTCGTACCGATTGCCGGGCCTCCCGGAGGATGACCCGTGACCTGCGGAGTACTCCCCTGGGTGGAGACGGGGTCCTAGGTCTCAGGGTCTTCCCGGAAGGGGTGCCCGGTGTGTCCCTACTGTTCCGAGCTGTCCTCCCTCGGCACCGGCTGCTCCACCAGGGCCAGGACACGGTTCGCCATGAAACGGGCGGTACGGACGACCGATCCGTTCCTCGTGACTTCGCTCACTTCCACGACACCTCGACGGACCGCCGTCTCCACCCTGCGGCCCGCCCTGCTCGCCACCACCTCGTAGGTACGTGTGGTGTCCCCGGCATCCACGACTATCTCCACGCGGTCACCCTTCACGGGTTCAATCCCCCTTCTGCGACGGGTGGTTGGGATCACACGCGACGTCAAGCCGCCCTGTTCGCGCGCCCCCTGACCACCTCTCAAGTCTCCCACCCGGCACTGACAATCCATCGGGACGAGAGGGCGCGGCCTCTGCGCGCACCCGGCCGTGGAAACGTAAGCTGTCGCTCGTCAAACGGACCGGGCAGCGGGGATGAACATGGCGATGATGCGCCTGAGGCGCGAGGACCCGCGCGTCGTCGGCTCGTTCAGGCTTCACAGACGGCTCGGCGCGGGCGGGATGGGCGTCGTCTACCTGGGCTCCGACAAGCGGGGACAGCGGGTCGCCCTGAAGGTGATCCGGCCCGACCTGGCGGAGGATCAGGAGTTCCGTTCCCGGTTCGCGCGCGAGGTGTCGGCGGCCCGGCGGATCAGGGGCGGCTGCACCGCCCGCCTCGTCGCCGCCGACCTGGACGCGGACCGGCCGTGGTTCGCCACGCAGTACGTGCCCGGACCCTCCCTGCACGACAAGGTGATGGACGAGGGGTCGCTCACCGCGGCCGACGTCGCCTCCATCGGGGCCGCCCTCGCCGAGGGACTGGTCGCGGTGCACGAGGCCGGAGTCGTACACCGGGACCTGAAACCGTCCAACATCCTGCTGTCCCCGAAGGGGCCGCGGATCATCGACTTCGGCATCGCCTGGGCGACCGGCGCCTCGACACTCACCCATGTCGGTACAGCGGTCGGCTCGCCCGGCTTCCTCGCCCCCGAACAGGTGCGCGGGGCTGCCGTGACGCCGGCCACGGACGTGTTCTCGCTGGGTGCCACGCTCGCGTACGCCTCGATGGCCGACTCGCCCTTCGGGCACGGCAGTTCCGAGGTGATGCTGTACCGCGTGGTCCACGAGGAGGCCCACCTGCAGGGCGTTCCGGACGCGCTGGCACCCCTCGTACGGGCGTGCCTGGCCAAGGATCCGGAGGAGCGGCCCAGCACACTCCAGCTGTCGTTGCGGCTCAAGGAGATCGCGGCGCGCGAGGCGCAGGGCATGGCGGACGTACGGCCGCCCGGGCCTCGTGCCGCCGAGGCGGACCGGCCTACGGGGCGGCTCACCGAGAGCTATCCGGACCAGCGGCCCCCGTATCACTCCCAGACACAGGCCCACTCGCAGTCCCAGTCCCCGTCCCAGTCCCAGCGGCGTCCGCAGGGGCAGGGGCCGGCGTCGGGTACTTCCGGGTCGCGTGGGGCCGTTCCGTCGCGGGGCGGCGGGGGCCCGCGCGGTGGTTCGCCCTCGTCGCGTTCCGGGGCACGGCCCGTTCCCGGTGCGCGGAACACGGCCGGATCCGGGAGCCGTCCCGGACCGCGCAGTGGCACCGGCCGTCCCGCGCCGCGCGGTACGGGGACCGGGCGGCGGCCCGCCAATCCGCGGCTGCTGCGGCAGCGGCTGTTCGTGTTCGTCGTGGTGACGCTGCTGGTGGCCCTGGGGATCGCGGCCGCCCAGGGGTGCCAGGGACCCAGCCGTGGGCTCGGCGACGACAGTGGTCGCAGCGGAGGCGGGCGGGAACAGCAGCGGCAGGAACAGCCGGAAAACGTGCGGCCGGACGACAAGCCCGGTGGTGGCGGCGGGTCTGCGGTGTCCGTGCTGCCTCGGTCCAGCTCCGACGCGAACTCCGACTGACGTCTGTCGGGGATCGCGGACCAGGGCTGCGGGCCCTGTCCGTTCGCGTTCGGGTCAGCTCGGTCCGGGAGTGGGGCGGCCCGTGGCCACCGCGTAGAAGGCGACCGCTGCCGCCGCGCCCACGTTGAGGGAGTCGACGCCGTGGGCCATGGGGATACGGACCCATTCGTCGGCGGCCACCAGGGCCTGGGTGGAGAGACCGTCGCCCTCCGCACCGAGCATCAGGGCGACGCGTCGCATCTTGTGCGGGGCCGTCTCGTCGAGGGTCTTGGCCTTCTCGTCGGGGGTGAGGGCCAGGAGCGTGAAGCCGGCCTCGCGGACCGAGTCGAGGCCCTTCGGCCAGGTGTCCAGACGGGCGTACGGGACGGAGAACACCGCACCCATCGAGACCTTGACGCTGCGTCGGTAGAGGGGGTCCGCGCAGTCCGGGGAGAGCAGGACCGCGTCCATGCCGAGAGCGGCGGCGCTGCGGAAGATCGCGCCGATGTTGGTGTGGTCGTTGACCGACTCCATGACCACCACCCGGCGTGCGGTCTGCAGGAGTTCGTCGGCCGTCGGCAGCGGTTTGCGCTGCATGGAGGCGAGGGCGCCGCGGTGCACGTGGTAACCGGTGACGCGTTCGGCGAGCTCCGGGCTGACCGCGTACACCGGGGCCGGGAGTTCGTCGATGACGTCGCGCATGACGTCGACCCACTTCGCGGACAGGAGCATCGAGCGCATCTCGTAGCCGGCGTCCTTGGCCCGTCTGATGACCTTTTCGCCCTCGGCGATGAAGAGACCCTCCGCGGGCTCGCGTTTGCGGCGCAGTTCGACGTCGGTCAGGCCCGTGTAGTCGCGCAGGCGCGGGTCGGCGGGGTCCTCGACGGTGATGAGATCGGCCACAGGGGTGATACTGCCTTGTCCTGGGTGCGGTGCCAACGGCTGGGAACGGATTGGGTTACCGGGGGTTACAGCAATGTCGTCAGACCTGCCTCCGGACCTGTCTCCGGACCTGTCCTCGGGCCTACGTTCACGACCGCGCCGATCACGATCACCGCGGGGGGCTTCACGTCCTGAGTACGGACCGTCTCGCCGACCGTCGAGAGGGTCGCGTCGACGCGGCGCTGGGCCGCTGTCGTGCCCTCCTGGACCAGTGCGACCGGGGTGTCCGGGGACTTGCCGTGCGCGACCAGGGTCTCCGCGATCCGGCCGATCTTGTCGACGCCCATGAGGACGACGAGCGTGCCGGTCAGTTTCGCGAGGGACTGCCAGTCCACGAGGGAGCGTTCGTCGTCGGGGGCGACATGGCCGCTGACCACGGTGAACTCATGGGCGACCCCGCGGTGCGTGACCGGGATACCGGCCGCGCCCGGGACGGAGATCGAGCTGGAGATACCGGGGACGACCGTGCAGGCGATGCCCGCCTCGGCCAGCGCCTGGACCTCCTCCATGCCCCGGCCGTAGACGTACGGGTCGCCGCCCTTGAGCCGTACGACCCGCTTGCCCAGCTTCGCGTGTTCGATCAGCGCGTTGTTGATGGCCTCCTGGGCCATGTAGCGGCCGTACGGGATCTTCGCGGCGTCGATCACCTCGACGTGCGGGGGCAGTTCGGCGAGGAGATCGCGCGGGCCGAGCCGGTCCGCGATGACCACGTCCGCCTCGGCGAGCAGACGGCGGCCCCTGACCGTGATCAGGTCCGGGTCGCCCGGGCCGCCGCCGACCAGCGAGACGCCGGGGGCGCGGGTGCGGTGGTGGGGCGCGACGAGGGTGCCGTCGCGCAGGCCCTCGACGACCGCGTCGCGGATCGCGGCGGTGTGGCGGGGGTCGCGGCCCTTGGCGTCCGTGGTGAGGACGGCGACCGTGACGCCCTCGCTGTGGCCGGTGGCCGGGGTCCAGGCCGTCGCGGCGTCGGCGTCGTCGGAGCGGACGCACCAGACGCGGTGGCGTTCGGCTTCGGCGGAGGCGTGGGCGTTGGCCTGTGCGTCGTCGGTCGCGATCAGGGCGTACCAGGCGTCCGCCAGGTCGCCGTCCGCGTACGGGCGGCGCTCCCAGGTGAGTTCGCCCGCGTCCGCCATCGCCTCCACGGAGGGGGTCGCCTCCGGCGAGACGAGGAGGATGTCCGCGCCCGCCGCGATGAGGGCGGGGAGGCGGCGCTGGGCCACCTGACCGGCGCCCAGGACCACGACTCGGCGGCCGGTGAGGCGGAGGCCTACGGGGTAGGCGGGGTGTTCGGCCATGGGGGTGCGGCTCCCTCTTGCGGGTCGTTCTGATCAGGGGCCTGGGGTTTGGGGGCGGGCCCTGACGTGCGCATTTTACGGTGCGGGTGAGGTGAGGGCTCGGGGCGGGTTTCTCTTCCCCAGCCCCGCCCCTTCCCGAAAAGCGGGGGCTTCGCCCCCGGACCCCCTTGTACGTGCGGGTCCGCTGTTGGCTGTGCCCACCCGTTCCGCCCTGCGGAACGACTGCCCACAGCCAGGCCGGGCTACTTCTCCGTGACCCCCGCCGAGTCGAACGTCGCCACCTCGTGCATCGCCCTCGCCGTGCTCTGGACCAGGGGGAGGGCCAGCAGCGCGCCCGTGCCCTCGCCCAGGCGGAGGTCCAGGTCGACCAGGGGGCGCAGGCCCAGCTTGTTCAGGGCCGCCACGTGGCCCGGCTCCGCGCTGCGGTGGCCCGCGATGCACGCGGCCAGGACCTCGGGGGCGATCGCGCGGGCCACCAGAGCGGCGGCACCGGCGCTGACGCCGTCCAGGATCACCGGCGTACGGAGTGAGGCACCGCCGAGGAGCAGGCCGACCATGGCCGCGTGTTCGAAGCCGCCGATCGCCGAGAGGACACCGATCGGGTCGGCAGGGTCCGGCTGGTGGAAGTCGATGGCGCGGCGGACGACCTCGGTTTTGCGGGCGAGGGTCTCGTCGTTGATGCCGGTGCCCCGGCCGGTGACCTCGGCGGGGTCCGTGTCCGTGAAGACGGAGATCAGGGCCGCGGACGCGGTGGTGTTCGCGATGCCCATCTCACCCGTGAGCAGGGCCTTGTTGCCGGCTGCCACCAGGTCGCGGGCCGTCTCGATGCCGACCTCGATGGCCGCCCTGGCCTCCTCGCGGGTCATCGCGGGGCCGGTCGTCATGTCGGACGTGCCCGCTCGGATCTTGCGGGGCAGCAGGCCGGGGGTGGCGGGCAGGTCCGAGGCCACGCCCACGTCGATGACGCAGACCTCGGCGCCCACCTGGTTCGCGAAGGCGTTGCAGACCGCGCCGCCACCGAGGAAGTTGGCGACCATCTGGGCGGTCACCTCCTGCGGCCAGGGGGTGACGCCCTGGGCGTGCACTCCGTGGTCACCGGCGAAGATCGCGACGGCCGCGGGTTCCGGGATCGGGGGCGGGCACATGCGGGACAGCCCCGACAGCTGCGCGGAGATGATCTCCAGCATGCCGAGCGCGCCCGCCGGTTTCGTCATGCGCTTCTGGCGTTCCCACGCCTCGCCGAGCGCCTTGGCGTCCAGCGGGCGGATGTTGGCGACCGTCTCGGCGAGCAGGTCGTGCGGCTCCTCTCCGGGCAGTGCCCGGCGGCCGTACGTCTCCTCGTGCACGACCCACGACAGGGGGCGGCGCTTGGACCAGCCCGCCTGCATCAGCTCGGGCTCCTCCGGGAACTCGTCGACGTAGCCGACGCAGAGGTAGGCCACGACCTCCAGGTGCTCGGGCAGGCCCAGGGCCCGGACCATCTCGCGCTCGTCGAAGAAGCTGACCCAGCCGACGCCGAGGCCTTCGGCGCGGGCGGCGAGCCACAGGTTCTCGACCGCGAGGGCGGAGGAGTAGGGGGCCATCTGCGGCTGGGTGTGCCGGCCGAGGGTGTGACGGCCGCCGCGGGTCGGGTCGGCGGTCACGACGATGTTCACCGGGGTGTCGAGGATGGCCTCGATCTTCAGTTCCTTGAACTGCTTCGCCCGGCCCTTGGGCAGCGACTTGGCGTAGGCCTCCCGCTGCCGCGCGGCCAGTTCGTGCATCGTGCCGCGGGTCTCCGCCGAGCGGATGACGACGAAGTCCCAGGGCTGCGAGTGGCCGACGGACGGCGCCGTGTGGGCCGCCTCCAGCACGCGCAGCAGTACGTCGTGCGGGATCGGGTCGCTGCGGAAGCCGTTGCGGATGTCCCGGCGCTCGCGCATCACCCTGAGCACGGCCTCGCGCTCGGCGTCGTCGTAGCCGGGAGCGGCCGGGCCCGGAGACTCCCGTACGTCCTCCACCGCGGCCCCGCTCTCCTGCCGGCTCTCCTCCTGGTCGGCAACCCTGGTGTCCAGGTCCTCCGCCCGCTGTGCCACCTCGGCGGCATCGAGGTCGGGGACGGCTTCGGGTTCCTCGATCAGGATCACCGGCAGCGGGTCGGCGGCCGGGGCATCGGCCTCCGTCACTGATTCCGAAGCCGCTGGTTCCGGGATCTCGGACTCGGTGGGCCGCGCCGACTCCGGCTGCTGAGTCCCTGGTTCGGACTCGGTCACGGGCTCGGTCTCAGCCACGTACCGGTCCTCCGGGACCAGGACGAGGGCGTGCGGGGGCGTCGGGGCCAGGTGCGGGGCGGTGGGCACGGCGCCGTCGACGGGGACGAACCGGCCTACCGGGTCGGCCTGCAGGGCATCGACGAGGAGCGGCTCGGTCGGCGGGTGGGGCTGGTCGACCGGCTCGGTCGCCTGCGGCTCGGCGGGCGCGAGGGGCTCCTCGGCCGCAGCCTCTGCGGGTTCCTCGGCGGGGGGCGCGGGCTCGGCCGGAGCGGGTGCCTGGTCGCTCGGGGCGACCGGTGCGAGTACGGGATCGGGCGCGGGTTCGGGTGCGGGTACTGCCGGTGATTCCGCGACCAGCGAGAGAGGCACCTCGACCTGGGTGTGCCCGGCGGTCTCCAGGACGGGAGCGGGCTCCTCCTCCGGCGCGGCCTCGGATCCGGGGTCCGCGAGCGGAGCGGACTCGGTCAGCTGCACGGCGGCCGCGTCCGCCGGTTGGGACGCCGGGTCCACGAGGTGGTCAACCGGGGGTGCCGTGGCGGCGGGCGGAGACTGGAACTCGCCCACGGGGATGCTCGGTGCCTCGACGTGAGCGTCGGAGTCCTCGTCCCCTGCCTGCGGCTCGCTCTCGGGGGCGAGATACGGGACGACCTGCGGGGGCGTCTCCGGGTGGAACTCGGGGCCGGGCTCGGGGGCGAAGTGAGCCTCCGGTGCCATCGGGGCGTCCTGCGGGACCCACGCGTCCGGTACGACGGCCGGAGCGGCCGGGACGGGTTCCGCCTCCGGTACGGCGATCAGGGCGTCCTCGGGCTGCGGCGCGGCACCCTCGGCCTCTTGCGGATCCAGCGGTTCCTGCGCGATCTCGGGGGCCACGGAAGGCGCCGGGAAGGCGACGTCGGCCTCGGGCCCCCCGGGGGCGGGTACCGCCAGGGCGGGGTCCGGGATGGGGGGAGCCTCGAAGGCGTACACGTTCTCCGGCGAGTGGGCCGCGGGGGCGACGGCGGCCTCGGGCGCCTCGTAGGCGCCCTCCGGTCCCTCGTACGACGCTTCCGGAGCCGTCTCCTGGAGCGTCGGGTCGGGCTCCGCCGGGTCCGGGATCTCGGCCGCCTCGGGGGCCTGTTCCGGGATCAGGGTCTCGGACTGAACCGGAACAACCGTTTCCGCAGGGTGCGCCGTCTCGCTCACCGGCGGCGGGGCCGCGGCGGCCTGCACCGCTGTGTGCGTCTGGGCCCGGTCGCCCCAGGGAGCGGCGCCCTGCGGGGCGGTTTCGGCGAGCAGCGGCGCCGCGTCGAGGTATTCGGGGACGGGGGCCTGAGCGGGCGTACCGAACTGGCGTGCCGGTGCGGGCATGCCCGCCGGGCCCCGGTCGGCGAGGGAGCGGACCGGGCTCGCGGAGGCGTCGGGGGTCGGCGGGCCGAGGTGCAGCGGGCGGCGGGGCGCGACCGGCGCCTGGACGGCGGAGGCCTGGGTCGCCAGACGGACGGCGCTCAGGTCGACCGAGCCGCTGTCGCGGCCACCGGTCTCGTGCGGGCCGGGTTCGTGGACGGCCTCGACGACGGGCGCCGGGGTGGGTGGAGCGACCTCGTTGCCCCACGCGCTCTGGGCGCCCGGGAGCAGCAGCAGGTCTTCGTCCTCGGCGGTGGTCTCGGAGAGGTAGGTGTACGCACCGTGCGCGGCAACGCCCGGCTGTTCCACCATGCCTGCGTTCTCCGGCAGTCCCTCGGCCGGGACCTGGCCGGTGTCGGTCATGCGAACCCCTCGCCCATCGGTTAGTGCTTCTACGACCGGTTCACCCGTTACGGCTCACCGATCGCCCCGTAGTGAAGAACGAGCATGCGTGCCCAGCGGCACGAACGACCCGTCCCAGAAAGACGACAAAGCCACTAACTGGCATTGTCGCCATCAACTGGCATTCTTGCGGCCGTTCCGCCGTAGCGGCAGCTTGATCCGCCACAGTCCGCTGTGGACTGCGCCACGTTGCGCGCCCCACCGGTTCCGCCGTACCACACTCACCCCAAAACGGGCGCGCTTTCCGGACATTGGGCTACGAAGTGCCGGGCCACCGAGTGCGGTACAACGGTCGGCCAGCCTACCGCGCGCAGTACGACAACAGGATCACGGGACGGCAACCGGCGTCAGGCCGCACGGTCGGGCAGCACTCCGCTGAGCAGGAACGCGACGCTCCGTTCCGTCTCCGTCCAGGCCCGGGTGTCGAGTTCGACGGACTGGAGGAGGGCACACTCGACCTGGTAACCGTGTTCGGTCAGGTCGCGGCCGATGAGTTCGGCGGCGTCGCGGGTCGCCGCGTGCGTCACGATGCGCTGCGGACGCCGGTCGGCGACCGCGGAGACCACCGCCGCTCCCCCGCCGCCCACGCGGACGACGTCGGGCTCGGGGAGGTCCTCCAGGATGTGCGGGGCCTCGCCGCGCACGATCTGGAGCTGGACGCCGAAGCGACGGGCGGCGAAGTCGGTGCGGGCGCAGGCGTCCACGTTCCGGTCGACGGCGATGACGGCTGCGCCGCTGCGGGCCGCGTCGGTGGCGAAGGCTCCGCTGCCGCAGCCGATGTCCCAGACGAGGTCGCCCACGCGCGGTCCCAGCCGGGCGAGTTGGGCGGCCCGCAGCAGCTCCGTCTCACCGTCACCGGGGACGGGCGGACCGCCCGCGCTGGAGCTGTGGCCGTACGCCTCGGTGGGCAGGGCCCAGCCGCGCGGGCCCGCCGCCGGGTCGCGGCCGGCGAGCCAGCCGCTGTCCCCGCTCGCGACGGCCGGGCCGATGACGATGACGACGTTCGGGTTGCGCCAGATGCGGTCGGCGGCCTTGTCGGAGGTGAGGATCGTGATCTGTTCGCGCTCGGTGCCCAGTTCCTCGCAGATGACGAAGGTGCGGTGCACTCCGGCGAGGAGCAGGCCGAGTTCGGCGGGGCCGGCTCCGGGTGAGGTGAGGACGGCGACCTTGGCGTGGGCGCGGCAGACGTTGACCGCGCGGCGCAGGGTCCGGCGGTGGGCGACGACCACCTGGGCGTCGTCCCAGGGCATGCCCGCGCGGGCGAACGCGGTGGCCACCGGGGACACCGCAGGGACGACCTCGACCTCCAGGCCGAACTCGGGGTCGCGCAGGGTGCGTACGACGCCGAAGAAACCGGGGTCTCCGTCTGCGAGGACGACGGCGGTGCCGCGGTGGCCGGCGATGCGGCGGGCGGCGAGGGAGACACTGCCGAGGCGGACGCGTTCGGCGGCCGGGGGCACTTCGGGGAGCGCGAGATGGTGCGCGGCGCCGGCCACCAGCGTGGCGGCTCCGAGGGCGGAGCGCGCCGTGGCGGTCAGGGGCGAGCCGTCCCAGCCGATCACCGTGACCCGGTCGGCCATCGTCGTCAGTCTCCAGAGGGTTCGCGCGCGTCGTCGGGTGGCCGGGGGAACCCGGTGGGGCGATCCCCTGGGGGTCGGCCGCAGGGGGCTCAGTGAGGGTATCCGGTGTCCCGGAGTGGCCGGCGGTGTCCCCCCGGGTTCAGTTCCAGTCGGAGTACGACGTGAAACCGCTGGAGTCGGCCAGTTCCTCGCCCGCTCCTTCGAGGTCCTCGGGGAGGAGGCTCCATACGATGAAGTCGGTGCGTACGTCGGTCCAGGTGCCGTCCTCGGTCCGGACGTGGGCTATACAGGCGCCCCTCAGGACGCCCTCGCTGATACAGCCGATCTTCTGGGCGACCTGCTGGGAGGCGGTGTTGTCGGCGGCCGTGCGCAGCTCGACGCGCTCGAACTTCTGGTCGCCGAGCACCCATTGGGAGGTGGCGAGCGCGGCCTCGGAGGCGTAGCCCTCGCCGCGCGCCCAGGGGGCGATGACGTACGAGAGTTCGGTGGACCGGATGTGCCAGTTCGTCTTGGACAGCTGGACGACGCCGACCAGGCGCTGGGTGAGGAACTCGGTGACGGCGAGGTCGAGGCCACGGCCCTCGGTGCGTTCGGCGGGCGCGTACTCGTTGATCCAGGTGCGGGCCGCGTCCTCGGTGAAGGGCTGGGGGACGTCGGTCCAGGCGGCGACCTGTTCGTCGTTCATCATCTCGGCCAGTGCGGGGATGTCGTCCTCGTCGAGAGGGCGCAGCACCAACCGCTCCGTGCTGATGGAGATGTTGGGGAAGGTGCTCGTCATGCGCCACTCCGTAACCTTCGGAACCCCCGAACCTGCGGGGCCTGCTGAACTGCCCAGCATGCAGCATGCGGCGCCGGAACCGCATCACGGGGTCCACGCCCGGTGAGGGAGCGGACCCCGTACGTGTCGGTACGTACCGAGGTGGCAGGTGACCGAGGGCGGCCGGATCAGAACGACGGGATCACGGCGCCGTCGTACTTGTCCTCGATGAACTTCCTGACCTCGGCGGAGGTGAGCAGCTTGGCCAGCTTCGCGACCCGGGGGTCGTCCTTGTCGGCCTTCTTCACGGCGAGGAAGTTGCCGTACGGGTTGCCCTTGGGGGACTCCGAGACGAGGGCGTCGTCGGCGGGCGAGAGGTCCGCTTCGAGGGCGTAGTTGCCGTTGATCACCGCGGCGTCCACATCGTCGAGGGAGCGCGGGGTCAGGGCCGCTTCCAACTCCTTGAACTGGAGGTTCTTGGGGTTCTCCGCGATGTCCTTGGGGGTCGCCTCGTTGCCGACGCCGTCCTTGAGGGTGATGATCCTGTTGGCGTCGAGGAGCTTCAGGGCCCGCGCCTCGTTGACCGTGTCGTTCGGGACGGCGATGGTGGCGCCGCTCTTCAGTTCGTCGGCCGACTTCAGCTTCTTCGAGTAGAGGCCGAGCGGCTCCAGGTGGACGGTGACGACCGGCACGATGTCGGTGCCGTTCTTCTTGTTGAACTCGTCGAGATATGGCTGGTTCTGGAAGTAGTTGGCGTCCACGGACCCGTCCTCGGTCGCCGGGTTCAGCGTGACGTAGTCGGTGAACTCCTTGACCTCCAGGTCGAGGCCCGCCTTCTTGGCCAGGTTGTCCTTGATGTAGGTGAGGATCTCGGCGTGCGGGATCGTGCTGGCGCCGACGACCAGCGGGCCGCTGGTGTCGGAGGCGGAGTCCTTGTCGGAGCCGCAGGCCGTGAGACCCAGGGTGAGGGCTCCGGCAGCGAGGGCGGTGACGGTGAGCTTTATGGCGTTACGCACGAAAAGTGCCTTCCATGTGGGTGTGTCTGTCCCCGAGATGGGTGGTTCGGGGACATCCGCGGGTGGGGTGGGATGGGTGAAGGGGGCTCCACGGGTTCCGGGGAGCCGTCGGACAACCGCCGGGCAGCCGTCAGGCGGCCTTGCCTACGTCCGCCGTGGCTGGTTCCTCGGTCCCGGCCGAACTGGGCTTCGCTCTGAACAGCCGGAGTGCGGGCGCCGCCCCGGAACCGCCGCCGCGTCGGTGCAGCCTGCGGGCCGCGAGGTCGCCGGCGAACTGGATGACCGAGATGACGACCGCGAGGATCGCCACGGTGATCCACATCAGGCCGTTCTCGAACCGCTGGAAGCCGTAGCGGATGGCGATGTCGCCGAGGCCGCCCGCGCCGACCGTGCCGGCCATCGCGGAGTAGCCGATGAGGGCGACGACGGTCGTGGTGGCCGACGAGATCAGCGAGGGCAGGGACTCGGGTACGAGAACCCGGCGGACGACGGTCCAGGTGTTGCCGCCCATGGCCTGCACGGCCTCGACGAGCCCGGGGTCCACCTCGCGGACCGCGGTCTCGACAAGACGTGCGAAGAACGGGATCGCGCCGATGGCGAGCGGCACGATGGCGGCCTCACGGCCGATCGTCGTGCCGGTGATCGCCCGGGTGAAGCTCATCAGCGCGACCATCAGGATGATGAACGGCATCGAGCGGGCGACGTTCACGACCTGCCCGATGACCTTGTTGGCGATGACGTTCTGCAGCAGCCCGCCGCGGTCGGTCAGGACCAGCAGGACGCCCAGCGGGAGCCCGCCGACGACGGCGATCAGCGTGGACCAGCCGACCATGTAGAGGGTGTCCCAACAAGCCTGCTCCAGCAGGGGCTGCCTCGCCGAGAACTCAGCCCAGGTCACTTGGCACCGTCCTTCACCAGTACGGACTCCTGGTCCGCCGCCCGCTCGACGACATCGATCTGCAGACCCTGCTCGCGCAGGAAGCCGACCGGCACGACGTTCTCCTCGTAGCGGCCCGGGAGTTCGATGCGCATGCGGCCGACCTGCCTGCCCGCGACGGTGTCCATCGCGGCGCCGAGGATCGAGATGTCGATGTTGTAGGTGCGCGAGAGCTGCGAGATGACGGGCCTGGCCGCCGCGTCGCCCTGGAAGGTGACGTCGATGACCGTGCGGTCGTCCCCGGACGCCTCGCCGCCGACCGGGAAGAGGGCGGCGGCCAGTTCGGAGCCGGGGGTGGCGAGCAGCTCGCTGACGGTGCCCGACTCGGCGATCCGCCCGTTCTCCATGAGCGCGGCCGAGTCGCAGATGGACTTCACGACGTCCATCTCGTGTGTGATGAGCAGCACGGTGAGCCCCAACTGCCGGTTCAGGTCGCGCAGCAGCTGGAGGACCGAGCGCGTGGTCTCCGGGTCGAGGGCGCTGGTCGCCTCGTCGGAGAGCAGCACCTTGGGGTCGCCGGCGAGGGCGCGGGCGATACCGACGCGCTGCTTCTGACCTCCGGAGAGCTGGGCAGGGTAGGCCCTGGCCTTGTCGGAGAGACCGACGAGGTCGAGCAGTTCCAGCGCCTTGCGGGACCGTTCCCGGCCCGACGTACCGAGGATTTCGAGCGGCAGCTCGACGTTGTCCTGGACGGTCCGGGAGGAGAGCAGGTTGAAGTGCTGGAAGACCATGCCGATACGACTGCGCGCCCGGCGCAGCTCCCGGCCCGCCCTGGGTCCGCGCCCGGCCAGGGCGGTGAGGTCCTGCCCGGCGACGGTGACGGTGCCGGCGGTGGGGCGTTCCAGGAGGTTGACGCAGCGGATGAGCGAGGACTTGCCGGCGCCGGACTGGCCGATGACGCCGAACACCTCTCCTTCGCGGACGTGCAGGTCGACGCCGTCGAGGGCGGTGACTTCACGACCGCGTGAGCGGTAGACCTTCGTGAGGCCGGACGTGGTGATCACAGGGGTTTCCATCACTGTCGAGTGCGCGGGCGTGGGTGTGCCCGGACACGGGAGGGGGGAGGTGCGCGACCCGGGTCGGTCCCATACGGACGACGGCCTGTGTATGAGTCGGAGGAGTCATACGGCTGCGGCGCACGGACATGCCACGGCGGAGCACTTCGGGGCGGGCCCCCATGGGTCGGGGGGCGGCGTGGGGCCCTCTAGAAGGCGCACATTCGACACATACAACGAGCACCGGGCGTCAGGGTCGCCTCGGTCGCAAGGATGCGGCTGCTCGAAGTGGTCATGCGATCAGTAAAGCAGACGTATGGACACGGCCAAGAACGCATGTCTCACGTCCGTCCACATCATGGACAGGCAAGGGCGCGAGTCAGCCATCCGTCTCGCCGGTCGGGTGTGGGGCGCGGGGCCGACCGCACCTGGTGTTTTGGGCCGTAATAGGGTCGCGGCATGCTTGACGCCCTGACGGTCGCGACCGCCGTCGCCGCTCTCGCGCTCGCCGCCTGGTGCGGCTGGGCCGCCTATCGCGATCAGCCCACCAAGGACTGGCACTTCATCGGCATGGGCGTGGTGACGCTGCTCACCGTGGTCCAGTTGGTGGTCGGCATCGTCCAGCTCGCCCGGGGCCAGAAGCCGGAGCAGGGCACGACGATCTTCGTGGCGTATCTGCTGGGCGCCCTGGCGTGTGTGCCGGTGACGGGGTTCATGTCGCTGGCGGAGCGCACCCGGTGGGGCTCGGTGACGGTAGCCGCCGGCGGTGTGGTGCTGGCCGTGCTGGAGGTGCGCCTCTATGACATCTGGGGAGGATGAGATGGCCATGACGCAGGAGAAGCCCGCGCGGAAGCGGCTCATCGGCGGGCCGGGGATGCTTCTGGTCTGGTTGTACGGCGTGATGGTCGTCGGTGCGGTGTCGCGCTCCGCCGTGCAGATCTCGACCGAGTTCGGGCACGCGCCGCTCGCCTACTCGCTCTCGGCTGTCGCCGGCCTGGTGTACGGGTTCATCACGTACTCGCTGGTGCGGGGCGGGGAGACGGCGCGACGCGCTGCGCTGGCCTGTTGCGCCGCGGAGCTTGTCGGGGTGCTGGTCGTGGGTACGTGGACCTTGGTCGAGCCGTCCGCGTTTCCCGACTCGACCGTGTGGTCCGACTATGGGATGGGGTATCTGTTCATCCCTGTGCTGCTGCCCGTCTCGGCGATGTACTGGTTGCGCAAGGCGCGTTCGACCGAGGTCGGCTGAGGTTTACTGCGCGACCGCGGGTTCGTCGTGGCTTGTCGCGCAGTTCCCCGCGCCCCTTCGGGGGCGCTCCTCCGAGACTTCTCAGGCGGTTGCCGCGTAGGCACCCGCGGGCTTTTCCAGGACGATCATCGGTACGCCGTCGTCGCCCTTGTCCGTGCCCACCGTCTCGTAGCCGACCCGGCGGTACAGGCGCAGGCCCTTGTCGCTGCGGTGGCCGGCGCTGAGGCGGAACCTCTTGGCGCCGCGCTCCTCGGCGAGCGCCGACTCGGCGGCGCGCAGCAGCCGGGCGCCGATGCCGTGGCCCTGGAGACGCGGGTGGACGCAGAGCTTGCCGATGGACGCCGTGCCGTCGGGGTTCGGCGTGCCGCGCACCGAGCCGACCACCTCCTCGCCCAGCCGCGCCACATAGACGCAGTCCGCGCCGACTTCGTCCCGGACGGAGTCCAGGGTCTGGAGGAGCGGGTCGATCCGGTAGTTGCCGTACAGAGCGGCCTCGCTCTGGAAACACAGGTACTGCAGCCGGAAGATCTGCTCGGCGTCCCGTTCAGTCGCCACGGAGATGGTCACGCTCATGCCCATGTGTGCACGCCTCCCGCTCACCTGCTCAGTCGTATGTCCCCACTCCTATCCCCGCCCTTCCCCGGCCGCAACCTCCGGCGTCAGCAAACGACGGAGACATCCCAGGCATCTGGAACGTTCCGGACCAAGACTTCCCTGTGAGATACCCAACTCCCCCGCGATTTCCCGGTAGGTGAGGTCCTTCGGCGACAGCAGCGCCTCCAGCAGGCTCGGGCAGCGGCCGGGCAGCCGACGCACCGCGTCCCGCAGCGCACGGTGCCGGGCCGCGGTGAGGGCGAGCTGCTCGGGGCCCGGTGCGGCGTCGGCGGCGGGCTGATCGCCGTACGGCCGCTCGACACGGGCGGTACGGCGACTGCGGCGGGCCTCGGAGCGGACGGCCCGGCGGAGCCAGTTGTGCGGGTCGGTCGGCGGACCGTCGGAGTCGAGGCGTTCCAGGAGGCGCAGCCAGACCGCCTGTTCGAGGTCGCTCGGCTCGGCACCGTAGGCATATGCCTCCGCGGAGGCCTCGGCGGCGAGCAGGGGGCGCAGGGCGGAAACCATGTCGTGGGTCATATGCGGCACGACGCGACCGCCCCGGCGGGAGGTTGCCGGAGCGGCCCGTTGTCACTCCAACCGGGGTGGCGTGGTCAGCCGTTGACGCCCGCAGACCCCTCGGCGCCTCAGTCGTTCAGGAAGTCCGCGCGCGCCAGCACGCCCGTGTCCGCGTTGTCGGTGAAGACGCCGTCGATGCCCGTCGCGAAGTACGTCCGGTACGCGCCGAAAACGTCTCCGTAGGCGTCCGCGTCCGTGCCCTTGCGGAAGTTCGCCGGGAGGAAGGGGTTCTCGTTGCGCATGGTGTACGGGTGCAGGACCAGGCCCGCCTTGTGCGCGTCCGCGACCAGGGTGGTCGGGGAGGTGAGCGCACCCGCCGCGTCCTTCGGGATGACCAGGTCGAGGGTCGGGCCGATGCCCTGCGCGTACGCGGCGATCCCCTTGAGGCCGGCCGGTGTGATCAGGTCGGCGACCGTGCGGGGGTCGCCGGTCGTCACGAAGTCCCAGGGGCGGGTGTTCGCGGCCGAGAGGAGGACGACGAGCGGGTTGTCCACCAGCCGGTTCAGGCGCTGGATGCTGGTCGGTTCGAAGGACTGGAGGATGACCGGCGAGTTCTTCCTGTCCTTGCCGTGCTTCTTCAGGAGCTTCGCGACCCGCTCCTCCAGGCCCAGGCCGAGTGCCCGGAAGTAGGTGGGGTGCTTGGTCTCGGGGTAGATCCAGACCTGCTTGCCGCGCTTGCGGGTCTGCTCGTCCTGCCAGCGGAGGACCTCTTCGAAGGTGGGGATCTCCCAGCGGCCGTCGTAGAGAGTGTTGTGCGGACGGTTGGCCGGGATGCGCTCGATCGCGCGCAGCGTCTTCAGCTCGGCGAGCGTGAAGTCCTCGGTGAACCAGCCGGTGACGGAGACCCCGTCCAGAACCTTGGTGGTCCTGCGGCCGGCGAACTCGGGGTGATCGGCAACGTTGGTCGTCCCGCCGATCTCGGGCTCGTGGCGGCAGACGAGGTGACCGTCCCTGGTGGGGACCAGGTCACCGGCCTCGACGATGTCCGCGCCCAGGTCGAGGGCGAGTTGGTACGAGCCGAAGGTGTGCTCCGGGCGGTAGCCGCTGGCACCCCGGTGGCCGATGATCGTCGGTACGGGCAGGCTCTTCAAGCCACTGCCTCCGTGCTTCACGTCCCGGTGCGTGTCCCGCCCGGCACTCTGGGCGTCGGCTCGCGCCGAGCCGGGCAACCCGACGACCGCGCCGCCCGCACCCAGCATCGCGGCCCCGAGCAGCGCCCGCCGCCCCGTCCCCGCGGACTCCCCCTGCGCATGTCCGTTCGACTCCAGCGTGCCCATGAGCGCCTCTCCTGCCGCACCGTCATCTGTCCAAGCGGACCGATCGTAGGTGCGTGTACATGACGGCAGGGAGACCTCGGACGGAACACGCGGGTGACGCCGGATGCCGGCATCCCCTCGGGCGAGACGGGTACGCGGGCAGTGTGTTTCGTACGACTCGCGCGATCTCCGTCACATTCGTGGCGGTCCGTCACATGACCGCAACACCGTGCCACCGCAGGTAAACGCGGGTCAACAGTGCGTAAGTAGTCGGTGAACCCGATGTGCACTACCCCCCGAGGCGCGAGTATCGTCCTCACCTGCACAGACTTATACCGAATCCCTTGACACCGGAGGGCCTGTTGTCCCGCTTCGCGCTCATCAAGGCAGTGCTCGGACCGATCATGCGCCTGATGTTCCGCACACGGGTGGAGGGTGTGGAAAACATCCCGGGGGACGGTCCGGTGATCCTGGCCGGCAACCACCTCACGTTCATCGACTCGATGATTCTTCCGCTGGTCTGCCATCGGCAGGCCATGTTCATCGGCAAGGACGAGTACGTCACCGGCAAGGGCCTCAAGGGCCGTCTCATGGCCTGGTTCTTCACCGGTGTCGGCATGATCCCGGTGGACCGGGACGGGGCCCACGGCGGTGTCGCGGCGCTGATGACCGGTCGCCGGGTGCTGGAGGAGGGCCGCGTGTTCGGGATCTACCCGGAGGGCACGCGCTCCCCCGACGGCCGTCTCTACCGCGGTCGCACCGGCATCGCCCGGCTGACCCTGATGACGGGCGCGCCGGTGGTGCCGTTCGCGATGATCGGCACGGACAAGCTGCAGCCGGGCGGGGCGGGGATGCCCCGGCCCGGGCGGGTGACGGTGCGGTTCGGCGAGGCGATGGAGTTCTCCCGGTACGAGGGGATGGACCGGGACCGGTATGTGCTGCGGGCTGTGACCGACTCGGTGATGACCGAGGTCATGCGGTTGTCCGGGCAGGAGTACGTGGATATGTACGCGACGAAGGCGAAGGCCGCGTAGGGGTGTTGGGGGTTCGTCGTCGGGTGCGGGTTCGTCGTGGCTTGTCGCGCAGTTCCCCGCGCCCCTGAAAAGGGCGCCCTGCTCACCCGGCGCGATCAGCCCCCGTCAGGAGGGGTCGCCCCGGCCCGCCAGTCGTTGTCCCTTCAGCAGGACCCAGGCCGCGCCCGCTGCTGCCAGTAGGACCACCGCGCCCACGCCCGCCGCCAGGGCGATTCCGTCGGTGAAGGCCTCGCGGGCCGCGTTCAGCAACGCCTCGGCGGTGTGCTTCGGCAGGCCTGCCGCTGCTTCGACCGCGCCGCCCAGTGATTCGTGGGCCTCGGCCGGAGTGCCCGTGGGGGCGTCGAAGTTCCGGTAGGCGCCGGTCACGATCGAGCCGAGCAGAGCGATGCCCAGGGCGGCGCCCAGTTCGTACGCCGTTTCCGACACCGCGGCTGCCGCGCCCGCCTGTTCCTTGGGGACGCTCGCCAGGATGACGTCCGAGGTCACCGTGAACGAGAGGCCCGCGCCCACACCCACGACCAGCAGCGCGGCCCCGAGCAGCGGATAGCCGGTCGACTGGTCCACCAGGGTGAGCGCCGCCAGGGCGAGACCTATGGCCGCGAGGCCGACCGAGACCACGGCCCGTACCGAGTAGCGCCGGGCCGCCGAACCGGCGAGCAGACCAGCCACCACCGCGCCGATCGCCGCGGGCAGTTCGGCGAGGCCCGCCTCCAACGGCCCCCGCCCCTGCACGAGTTGCAGGTACTGCGAGAGGAAGAACACCAGCCCGGACAGTCCCAGGATGGTCAGCAGGTCGGCGAGTACGGCCCCGCTGAATCCCCGGTCGCGGAACAGCCGCATGTCCAGGAGTGGGACGGGCAGGGTGAGTTGCCGGCGCACGAAGCCGTACAGAGCCGCGCCGCCCAGGACTGCCGCGCCCAGCGCCGGCCACGAGAACCCGTGTGACGCCGCCTCCTTGATGCCGTACACGATGCCGACCATGCCGACGAGCGACAGGGCGACGCTGCGCAGGTCCCACGGGCCCGGCGACGGATTGCGCGACTCGGGGAGCAACCTGATGCCGACGAGGACGAGGACCGCCATCACCGGCAGGTTGATCAGGAAGACCGAGCCCCACCAGAAGTGTTCGAGCAGGAAACCGCCGACGACCGGGCCGACCGCGGTACCCGCGGAGGCGGTGGCACCCCAGATGCCGATGGCGAGGCTGCGTTCGCGCGGGTCGTGGAAGAGGTTGCGGATCAGGGCGAGCGTGGCCGGCATCAGGGTCGCACCCGCGACACCGAGCAGCGCCCGCGCCAGGATCAGCAACTCCGGTGTCGTCGCGTAGGCGTTCAGGACGGACACCGCGCCGAACGCGGTCGCGCCGACGAGCAGCAGCCGCTTACGGCCGATGCGGTCGCCGAGGCTGCCCATGGAGACGAGCAGGCCCGCGATGACGAACGAGTAGACGTCGCCTATCCACAGCAACTGCGTGCCGGACGGCTTCAGGTCCTCGCTGATGTAGGGGGTCGCGAGACCGAGGACGGTCGCGTCGACGGCCACCAGCAGCACGGCCAGCACGAGGACGGAGAGCGCGAGCCAGCGGCCCGGACGCCTCTCTTCCTCCGTCGCGTAGGCCGGCCGCAGGGTGCTGGTCATGATTCCTCTCTCCTTAGTGCGCCGCCGAGCAACAGTTCGACGATCATGTGGTGGAAGTCCTTGGGGGCGACCCGGCCCTCGCTCACGGCCCAGGCGCCGGAGGCCATGAGCCCGTAGAGCGCCTCGGTGAGCCACGCCGGTGTGAGGTCGATGCGGAACTCGCCGCCCTGCTGGCCGCGCCGGAACAGGGCGGCGATGGCGGTGTCGATCCGGGCCCAGCCCGCGTTCTGCTCCTCGCCCTCGAACAGCTGGTTCTCGGTGTAGAGGAACGCGAGCAGTCCGGCGGCGGGTTCGAGCTCCCGCACCAGGCGGCGCACGGCCTCCTGGGCGGCGCCGTCACCAAGCCGAGCGGCCGTCAGAGCCGACTCGCACTCCTCGATGCCGAGCTCTTCCAGAGCCCGTACGAGTGCGTCCCGCCCGGCGAAGAGGCGGTGCAGCGTGGCCCGGCTGATTCCGGCCGCCTTGGCGACCTCGTCCATGGTGGACGTGGATTTCCGGGTGAGGAGTGCGGCTGCGCTGCGCAGCACGTGTTCACGGTCGACGGCCATGAGACAACAATAACCCATGTGAGACATCATTGTCTCATTGAAGGCGTGTGCGTGTCAGAGCTACTCGCTCGATCAATCTCAATGAGGGCCTCAGTGCCAGGGCAGCTGCCCGCGCCGCTCCCAGTAGGCGGACGGTTCCTCGGCCAGTGCGGCCAGGCGCGACAGCTGGTCCTCGTCGAGGTCGACGACCGCCGCGTGCAGATTCGAGGCGAGCTGGCCCGCCGTGGCCGCGCCGGACAGCACGACCCCCGCCCACGGCTGCCGCAGGACCATCGCGAGGGCGACGGCGTCCGCGCCGAGCCCCGTCTCCTCGGCGACCGCCCGCACGGCGTCGGGCGCCTGCCCGGTGGCGAGGCGGCCGTTGGCCATGCCCTCCTTGACGATCACCGTCAGACCGGCCTCGTGGGCCTCGGCCAGTGCGGACCCGGCGGAGGTCTCCAGGACGTTGTACGTCGACTGGACGGTACGGAAGAGGGGCTCGCCGTCGACCGAGACGGCGAGGGCGGCGCGGACGGTTTCGGCCTGGGCGGGGCCGCTGGTGGAGAAGCCGACGGTCAGGCCCTCCGCCGCGGCCTCGGCGAGACGGGCGTGGAGTTCCTTGTCCGACAGGGCCGGGCTCTCGGGGGTCAGCGAGTGGATCTGGTAGAGGTCCAGACGGGCGCCGAGCAGCTGTGCGGATTCGGCGCGCTGGCGCTCGTACGTCGTGAGGCTGTGGTCCTTGACCTCGTGCCGCTCGGCGTCGGTGGTCCAGTCGGCGGTGTAGGTGTAGCCCCACTTGCTGCCGATCACGACGTCGTCGATGTCGGGGTGTGCGGCCAGCCACTCGGCGAGGAACTCCTCGGAGCGGCCGTAGGAGCGGGCGACGTCGAAGTAGCGCACGCCTTGGGCGTAGGCGGCGTCGAGGAGTTCGTGGGTGCGGGCGCGGAGCGAATCGACGCTGCGGTGCTCCGCGAGGCCGAGGTCTTCGTCCCGGTTGAGGTTGATGTAGCCGGGGCGGGCGACTGCGGCGAGGCCCAGTCCGAGGTGGCAGGTGGGGGTTGTCGCTGTGGCCAGTCGGGTGAAGGGCATCGCGGGTTCCGTTCGGTCGGGTCCGGTACGGCTTCCGACCAACGTAACCCGCGATGACCTTTGGGGGGGTGCTGCGGGCGGGGCGCCGGGGGTTTCGCCCCCGCCGCCCCTACCCGTCCCATCCCCAGGGGCTGTGCCCCTGCGACCCCCTTCGCCTCGGAGCTCGGGGGATCTGTTTTTCGGCGGGTGCGGGTCGATCGTGGTTGCTCGCGCAGTTCCCCGCGCCCCTGAAGAGGCCTGCGGCTCTTCAGGGGCGCGGAGCCGATTGCTACTTCGTCTTGGCCGTTGCCCATTCGTGTTGGGCCGCCACGTCCGCCTTCACCTCTGCCAGCTGGATCGCCACCGCGCTCGGGGCCGTGCCGCCCCTGCCGTTGCGGGAGGCCAGGGCGCCCTTGACGTTCAGGACCGTGCGGACCTCGGGGGTGAGGTGGGCGCTGATCTTCGCGAACTGGTCGTCGGTGAGGCCGTCCAGCTCGACCCCGTCCGCCTCGGCGGCCTTCACGCACTCGCCGGCGACCTCGTGGGCGACCCGGAAGGGCACCCCCTGCTTGACCAGCCACTCGGCGATGTCGGTGGCCAGGGAGAAGCCGGCCGGGGCCAGTTCCTCCATGCGCTCGCGGTGGATCGTGAGCGTGGCCATCATGCCGGTGAAGGCGGGGAGCAGGACCTCCAGCTGGTCGCAGGAGTCGAACACCGGCTCCTTGTCCTCCTGGAGGTCGCGGTTGTAGGCGAGGGGCAGCGCCTTGAGGGTGGCCAGGAGGCCCGTCAGGTTGCCGATCAGGCGGCCGCTCTTGCCGCGCGCCAGCTCCGCGATGTCCGGGTTCTTCTTCTGCGGCATGATCGACGAGCCCGTGGAGAAGGCGTCGTGCAGCGTGACGAAGGAGAACTCCTTCGTGTTCCAGATGATGATCTCCTCGGCGATCCGGGAGAGGTTGATCCCGATCATCGCCGTGACGAACGCGAACTCGGCGACGAAGTCGCGCGAGGCCGTGCCGTCGATGGAGTTGCCCACGCTGCCGTGCTCGAAGCCGAGGTCCTCGGCGACCGACTCCGGGTCCAGGCCGAGCGACGAACCGGCCAGCGCGCCCGAGCCGTACGGGGAGACCGCCGTGCGCTCGTCCCACTGGCGCAGGCGCTCCGCGTCCCTGGACAGGGGCTGGACGTGGGCCAGGACATGGTGGGCGAACAGGACCGGCTGGGCGTGCTGGAGGTGGGTACGGCCGGGCATCGCCACGTCCGGGTGGGCCTCCGCGAGGCCGATCAGCGCGTCCTGGAGGTCGGCGATCAGGCCGCCGATCGTACGGGCGTGGTCCCTCAGGTACATACGGAAGAGGGTCGCGACCTGGTCGTTGCGCGAGCGGCCGGCGCGGAGCTTGCCGCCGAGGTCGGGACCGAGGATCTCCAACAGGCCGCGTTCCAGGGCCGTGTGGATGTCCTCGTCGGCCTCTGTGGGGACGAGGGTGCCGTCGGCGAGGTTCGCTTCGAGCCGGTCCAGGCCGGCCAGCATGCGCGTCAGCTCGTCCTGGGTGAGCAGACCCGCCTTGTGCAGCACGCGCGCGTGGGCACGCGATCCGGCGATGTCGTAGGGCGCGAGCCGCCAGTCGAAGTGGACGGACGCGGACAGCTTGGCCAGGGCCTCGGCGGGACCGTCGGCGAACCGGCCGCCCCAGAGCCGTACGTCACCGCTGTTGCTGCTCACTTGCGTTGCTCCTCGGAAAGCAGGGGGTTGATGTGCCACCGCCTCCCCTCCCGCGTACGGGAGGGGAGGCGGCAGCAACGGTATCGGTTACGCCTGGTCGCGCTTGGCCGCGATCTTCGACGACAGGCTGTAGATGTCGATGAAGCCCTTGGCGGCGGCCTGGTCGAAGGTGTCGCCCGTGTCGTACGTCGCCAGGTTGAAGTCGTACAGCCCGGTGTCGGAGCGCCGGCCCGTGACGACCGCGCGACCACCGTGCAGGGTCATCCGGACATCGCCGTTGACGTGCTGGTTGGCCTCGTTGATGAAGCCGTCCAGGGCGCGCTTGAGCGGGGAGAACCACTGGCCGTCGTAGACCAGCTCGCCCCAGCGCTGCTCGACCTGGCGCTTGTAGCGGGCGAGTTCGCGCTCGACCGTGACGTTCTCCAGCTCCTGGTGGGCCGTGATCAGCGCGATCGCGCCCGGGGCCTCGTACACCTCGCGGGACTTGATGCCGACGAGACGGTCCTCGACCATGTCGATCCGGCCGATGCCCTGGGCGCCGGCCCGCTCGTTCAGCTGCTGGATCGCCTGGAGGACGGAGACGGGCTTGCCGTCGATGGCGACCGGGACGCCTGCCTTGAAGGAGACGATCACCTCGTCGGCCTCACGCGGGGTGGCCGGGTTCGAGGTGTACTCGTAGATGTCCTCGATCGGGGCGTTCCAGATGTCCTCCAGGAAGCCCGTCTCGACCGCGCGCCCGAAGACGTTCTGGTCGATGGAGTACGGGGACTTCTTGGTGGTGGCGATCGGGAGCTGCTTCTCCTCGCAGAAGGCGATCGCCTTGTCGCGGGTCATCGCGTAGTCGCGGACCGGGGCGATGCACTTGAGGTCGGGGGCGAGGGCCACGATGCCGGCCTCGAACCGCACCTGGTCGTTGCCCTTGCCCGTGCAGCCGTGGGCGACCGTGGTGGCGCCGTGCTTCTGGGCGGCGGCGACGAGGTGCTTCACGATCGTCGGCCGGGAGAGGGCGGAGACCAGCGGATAGCGGTCCATGTAGAGGGCGTTGGCCTTGATCGCCGGGAGGCAGTACTCCTCGGCGAACTCGTCCTTGGCGTCGGCCACTTCGGCCTCGACCGCGCCGCACGCGAGGGCGCGCTTGCGGATGACGTCCAGGTCCTCGCCGCCCTGGCCGACATCGACCGCGACCGCGATGACCTCGGCGCCCGTCTCCTCGGCGATCCAGCCGATGGCGACGGAGGTGTCCAGACCGCCTGAGTAGGCGAGTACGACGCGCTCGGTCACGGGTTTTCTCCTCACAGTGCATTCGCTGACATGCATGAGTATGCAGGACTCTGCATGGTTCGTCAATCTCGGGAAATTTTCTTACGGATGTTTGCCGAGCCTTTGAACACGCGAAACCGCTTACCCGTACTTCACGCCAGACGCAGGCGCCGCGTCTGTAAAGCGAGTTGAACCGCACAGCCACCCCCTGACCCGAGTGAGGCATCCGCATGTCCAGGGCTCTTCCGAAGTACAACAAGCGTCGTGTGGGCATCATCGGCGGCGCCGCCGCAGTGGCTCTGTCCGGCGCGATCGTGGCCGGCTCCGCCCTTGCCGGGGAAACGTCCAACAACAACACGACGGCCCAGGCGACCACCAAGGCCGCGGTCCCGACGGTGAACTGCCCGGCCGTCGCGAACAGACTGCCCGCGATCCCCGCGTCGGCGAAGGCCGAGGTCGACCGCAACCTCGCCCTGCTGAACACGCAGATCGCCGAGGCCAACAAGCGCATCGTCGACACCCAGGGTCAGGGCGGCCCCAACTTCATCGCGAACGCGATCACCGGCCCGCTCAAGGACAAGCGCGTGGCGACCATCAACCGCATCGCCACCGCCATCGGCCGCACCGCCGCCAAGCCGGTCGGCCTCGACGCCCTGGCGCCCTGCACCCTCAACGGTGCCGTGGCGGCGGGCGGCAACCAGGCGGGCGGCAACGCCGGCAACACGGGGAACACCGGGAACGCGGGCAACAACGCCAACGCGGGCAACGCCGGTAACGCCGGTAACGCGGGTAACGCGGGCAACAACGGCGGCGCCGGCACCATCAGCTGCCCGGACGTGGCCTCGAAGCTCCCCGCGATCCCGGCGTCGGCACAGGCCGAGGTGACCCGTAACCTCGCCCTGCTCAACACGCAGATCGCCGAGGCCAACACGCGGCTCGTGAACACCCAGGGCCAGGGTGGCGCGAACTTCGTCCAGAACGCGATCCTCGGTCCGCTCCAGGGCAAGCGCGAGTCGACCATCGACCGTATCGCCATCTCCATCGGCCGCACCGCGGCGAAGCCGACGGGCCTGGGCTCGCTGGCTGCCTGCACGTTGAACAAGTAAGTGACGTGACAGGCACTGTGGCCGCCCCGAAGCAAACGCCGGCCGGGGCGGCCGCGGTCCTGTACCTCCTGACCACGTGATCAGGAGACGTCACCAAAACCGTTAGACAGTCGAACGACTTTCCCGGACAATGACCGGTCATGGGAAAGACCTACGAGCGCATCGACGGCCGCCTGCGAACATTCATCGAGGCGCAGCCCCTCTTCTTCACCGCGACCGCCCCGCTGTCCGGCGACGGCACGGTCAACCTCTCCCCCAAGGGCCTCAAGGGCTCCTTCGTGATCCTCGACGAGCTGACCGTGGCGTATCTCGACTTCGCGGGCAGCAACGCCGAGACCGTCGCACATCTGCGCGAGAACGGCCGGATCACCCTCATGTGGTGCGCCTTCGACGGCCCGCCGAACATCGTCCGGGTGCACGGCCGCGGTGAACCCGTCTTCCGCGACGACCCGCGCTTCCCCGAACTCCTCGCCCGCTTCCCGGACATCGACGCCACCGCGCACGGCCTGCGCGCGATCATCGTCGTACGCGCCGAGCTCGTCCGGGACAGCTGCGGCTACGCGGTGCCCCTCATGTCGTACGACAGCGACCGTGACCTGCACGGCAAGCGCTTCGCGCGCGAGGACGACGCCACGCTCAGCGCCTACTTCGAGAAGAAGGACCACATCGCGACGAGCCTGGACGGCCTACCGGGGCTGCCGTTGCCGCTGCCGCCCAGTACCGTCTGAGCCATGCGTCCCGGAGCCGCCGTCGTCCTCGCGTCCGCGTCCCTTCTCGTGCTCGCCCCCGGTGCCCCTCCCACGGCCGCGCCGCCGCTGCCCGCCCTGCTGGCCGACACCGGCGGCGGCTCCCAGCTGATCACGGCTCAGGCGCCGCGCGCGAAGGCGAACTCGGGCACGCTCACCTGGTGGGACCTGCGCGACGGGACATGGACGAAGGCCGGCTCCGCGCCCGCCCGCTTCGGTGCGAACGGGCTCGTCCAGGGTGACCACCGCAGACAGGGCACGAACACCACTCCCGCCGGGCTGTACGACCTGCCGTACGCCTTCGGCATCAAGGAGGCGCCGTCCGGTACCAAGGTCACGTACCGGCCCGTGCTGCGGAACTCCTGGTGGTGCGAGGACAACGACTCGCGCTCCTACAACCGCTGGACCGAGCCCCGCCCCGCCGACTGCCGGGCCACCGAGTCCGAGCACCTGATCGCGTACCCGCAGCAGTACGCGCACGCGTACGTCATCGGCTTCAACTACGCCACGCCGGTGCGCAAACGCGGCGCGGGCATCTTCCTGCACGTCAACGGGCGGGCGGCGACGGCCGGCTGTGTGTCGGTGCCGGCGGACGCGATGCGGGCGATCCTGGCGTGGGCCGATCCGGACCGTCGGCCGCACATCGCGATCGGTACGTCGCGCGGGCCGACGGCCATCGTCCGCTACTGAGCACCACCGGCTGTCGCCCCGTGGGTGTTACCGGCCGTCACCCCTATTTAACTGGTCTTTAACTGTGGACCTGTCGGGTCACTGAACACTCGGCGGTCGTGGCACGTATCTGAGGGCCAAGGGGGCCAAGCCTCTCGACTAGACCCCGTCCCACGGAGGAACCGTGACCACCACGATCGCAGGCGGACGTGCCGCGCGGCGCCAGACGATGCGCCGCATCCGACCCCGCCGCTCGCCCGCCGTGCCGCTGCTGCTCGTCGTAGGAGCGGGCGCGGCCGGAGTGATCTGGCTGTGGTGGAACAACACGGCCTCCCTCGCCGACACCACCGCCCAGATCATCGCGGCGGGCCGGATCACCGGTCTGCTCGCCGGCTACCTGATGGCACTGGTGGTGCTGCAGATGGCCCGGGTGCCCGCGCTGGAGCGCCGGGTCGGGTCGGACCGGGTGGCCCGCTGGCACGCGATGAGCGGCCGGTACACGCTCTCCCTGGTCGTGGCTCACGTCGTCCTCATCATGTACGGGTACGCCCTCCAGGCCGGGAAGACGTTCGGCGACATCGTCCAGCAGACGGTGGACTCGGTGAACCAGCTGCCCGACATGGGCAAGGCGGCGATCGGCACGGGCCTGCTGGTGGTCATCGGGCTCAGCTCCATCGGCCCGGTCCGGCGGATGATCCCGTACGACCTCTGGTACCACGTGCACCTGCTGACCTACGCGGCCACGTTCCTGACCTTCTGGCACCAGCTGTCCACGGGCAACGAGTTCGTCGTGGAGCCGGCCGCGAAGACCGCCTGGTACGCGCTGTACGGCTCGGTGACCGCGCTGGTCCTCTGGTACCGCATCGTCACGCCGATCCGGCTGAACATGCGCCACCGGCTGCGGGTCGAGGCGGTCATCGAGGAGACCCCGGGCATCGTGTCCGTGCTGATGAGCGGCCGGAAACTGCACCGGATGGGCGCGGAGGCGGGCCAGTTCTTCCGCTGGCGCTTCCTGGCCCCCGGTATGCGGTTCAGCTCACACCCGTACTCCCTGTCGGCGGCCCCCCGGCCCAACATGCTGCGGATCACCGTGAAGGCGATCGGCGACCACAGCTCGGCCCTGCGTGGGCTGGAGCCCGGCACCCGGGTGTGGGCGGAGGGCCCGTACGGCGCCCTGACCGCCTCCAAGCGCAGCCAGGGCAAGGTGCTGCTGGTGGCCGGCGGTGTCGGCATCACCCCGATGCGGGCCCTGTTCGAGACGCTGCCCGGCGCGGCGGGTGACCTGACCCTGCTCTACCGGGCCAACAGCACCCAGGACCTGGCCCTGTGGGACGAGCTGGCGACGATCGCCAACGAGCGCGGCGCCCGTCTCATGTACGCGGTGAACAGCCCCGACGGAGAGCGCCCGGACATCTCGCCGGAGTCGCTGCGCCGGAAGCTGCCGGACATCGACGACCACGACGTCTTCCTGTGCGGGCCGCCCGGCTTCGCCCAGGGTGTGTACGAGGCATTGCGCGGCGCGGGTGTTCCGGCGCGCCGTATCCACCACGAGTCGTTCGAGATGTGAGCGACGGGAGCCAGGAGCGATGAAGAAGAACCACCCCTTTCGGCGCGTCATGCTGGCGAGCGCCGCCACAGTCTCCGGAATCGTCCTGCTGCTGACGCTGAAGCCGTCGTCGGACCCCGGGTCCGCGCAGGCGGCGGGCGCGCTGCCGCAGCAGACGTCGGCGGCCCAGGAGTCGGCCCAGGGCGGCGCCGCCGCCAAGGACGGCACCTTCACCGGCGACACCGTCCAGACCCAGTACGGCCCGGTTCAGGTCCGCGTCACGGTGAGCGGCGGCAAGATCACCAAGGCGGAGGCGCTGCAGCAGCCCAAGGGCGGCCAGAGCGACCAGATCTCCGGCAACGCGATCCCGAAACTCAACCAGGAAGCCGTCGCCGCCGGTACCGGCGGCAGTATCGACGCGATCTCCGGCGCCAGCTACACCAGCGCGGGCTACGGGAAGTCGCTCCAGTCGGCCCTGGACAAGGCCAGTGCGGGTACGGGCGCCACCGGGGGCGGCGGAGCGGCCCAGGCCGCCACGGTCACCGGTGACGCGGTCGACACCCAGTACGGCCAGGTCCAGGTACGGATCACGGTGAGCGGCGGCAAGATCACCAAGGCGGAGGCCGTCAAGGCCCCGACCGGCGGCCAGAGCACCGTGATCTCCGGCGACGCCGTACCCAAGCTCAACCAGGAGGCGGTCACCGCCGGCACCGCGGACATCGACGCGATCTCGGGCGCCAGTTACACCAGCGCGGGCTACAAGAAGTCGCTCCAGTCGGCCCTGGACAAGGTTCCGGCCGCGGAGTCGGACAAGGGTGCGGCCACCGGCGCGAGTGCGCCTGCCCCGGCCACGAGCACACCCGCCGGCTCGGGCGCCACCGGTGGCGGGGCGACCTCCGACGGGGGCGGCACGTACACCGGCGCCGTGGTTCAGACGGAGTACGGCCCGGTGCAGGTGCGGGTCACCCTGACCAACGGCCGGATCACCTCCGCGTCGGCGGTGCAGGCGCCCAAGGGCGGCCGGAGCGACCAGATCTCCGGCGACGCGATTCCCAAGCTCAACCAGGAGGCGGTGACGGCGGGCGATGGCGACATCGACGCGGTTTCCGGTGCCAGCTACACCAGCGCCGGCTACAAGAAGTCCCTCCAGTCCGCCCTGGACCAGGCCGGTGGTTGATCCCGCCGAAGCTCCCGTCGCGGTGCGTCATGCGGAGGAGGTCATGGGGACCGTCTTTTCCTTTGACGTCCGCGGCGGGGACCCCCGTGCGGTCGGGTCGGCGCTGGCAGCGGCGATCGCAGGACTGCACCAGGTCAACGAGGTGTTCAGCACCTATCGAGAGAACAGCCAGATCTCCCGGCTGGCCCGCGGTGAGATCTCCGTCGCCGACTGCGACCCGGAGGTCGCCGAGGTGCTCGACCTGTGCGCCGAGGCGGAGCGGGTCAGCGAGGGGTGGTTCAGCCACACCTACCAGGGTCAGATCGACCCGACCGGCATCGTCAAGGGCTGGGCGGCGGAGCGCGCGGCCAGAACACTGACGGCGGCGGGCGTGAGCGGGGTCAGCGTCAACGGTGGCGGAGACGTCCAGCTGTGCGGTACGCCGGGCCCTGGGCGCCCTTGGCGGGTGGGTGTGTCCGACCCGCTCCGCCCCGGCGGCCTGGCGGCGGTGGTCTCGGCGGCCGGCACCGACGAACTGGCCGTGGCCACCTCCGGCACGGCGGAGCGCGGCACCCACATCGTCGACCCCCGCACCGGCAGGTCCGCGGTGACGGACCTGGTCGCGGTGACGGTCGTGGCCCCGAAACTGACCTGGGCGGACGCCTGGGCCACAGCGGCCTTCGCGATGGGGTCGAGGCAGGCACTGCGGTGGCTGGAGTCCCTCCCGGACGTGGAGGCACTACTCATCACGGCGGGCGACGAGGTGCGGTGCACCGGGGGCTTGGCGAGACGACTGGGCTGAGGGGGGACCTTTTGCCTTTAGGGGCGCGGGGAACTGCGCGACCAGCCCCCACCGGACCCGCACCCGACACACAACCGTCAATGGTTCTTCTGAGCCAACCCCAACAAGTGATCAGCCAACGCCTGTCCCCCCACAGGATCCCGACTGATCAGCATCAACGTGTCGTCCCCCGCGATAGTCCCCAGAATATCGTGCAGTTCGGCCTGGTCGATCGCCGACGCCAGGAACTGCGCGGCCCCCGGAGGGGTCCGCAGGACCACGAGATTCGCCGAAGCCTCCGCGGAGATCAGCAACTCCGCGGACAGCCGCCGCATCCGCTCCTCCTTCGCCGACTCCCCCAGCGGAGCGCGCGGTGTACGGAAACCGCCCTCGCTCGGCACCGCGTAGATGAGATCGCCGTCGGTGTTACGGATCTTCACCGCGTTCAGTTCGTCCAGGTCCCTGGAGAGCGTCGCCTGCGTGACGGTCAGCCCGTCATCGGCCAGCAGCTTCGCCAACTGACTCTGCGACCGCACCGGTTGCCGGTTGAGGATGTCCACGATCCGGCGGTGGCGTGCGGTGCGGGTCTGCGGTACGGCAGGCCCCGCGTGCTCGTGTTCCTGCGCCTGCGTCATCGTCGTCGTCTCATTCCCCGGTTAGTCCGTCCCGTCAACCGCGTCGAGAACTCCGGGAAGTGCCTGGAGGAACGCGTCCACTTCGGCGTCACCGATGTTCAGCGGCGGCATCAGCCGTACGACATCGGGAGCGGGCGCGTTCACCAGGAACCCGGCGTCCTGAGCCGCCTGCTGCACCTGGGGCGCGAGGGGCTCGTTGAGCACGATACCCAGGAGAAGTCCCGCGCCCCGGACATAATCGATCAACGGGTGGCCCGCACCCTCGATTCCGTCCCGCAACCTCTCGCTCTGCCGCTTGACGTTCTCCAGCAACCCCTCGTTCTCGATGGTGCCGAGTACGGCGAGTCCGGCGGCGCAGGCGACCGGGTTGCCGCCGAACGTCGTACCGTGCTGGCCGGGCCGGAGCAGGTCGGCGGCGCGGCCGAAGGCGACGGTCGCGCCGAGGGGCAGTCCGCCGCCGAGGCCCTTCGCGAGGGTGACGACGTCGGGCAGGACGCCGTCGTGGGCCTGGTACTCGAACCAGTGCCCGGTACGGCCTATGCCGGTCTGCACCTCGTCGAGGACGAGCAGGGCGCCGGTGGCGGCGGTGATCGCGCGGGCGGCCTTCAGATAGCCGGCGGGCGGGACCACGACGCCGTTCTCGCCCTGGACCGGCTCGATGATGACGAGGGCGGTCTCGTCGGTGACGGCGGCGGCCAGTGCCTGCGCGTCGCCGTACGGGACGTACGTGACGTCACCGGGCAGCGGCACGAAGGGCTCCCGCTTCCCGGGCTGACCGGTGAGCGCGAGGGCGCCCATGGTCCGGCCGTGGAAGCCGCCCTCGGTGGACACCATGTGGCTGCGTCCGGTCAGCCGGCCGATCTTGAACGCGCCCTCGTTGGCCTCGGCGCCCGAGTTGCAGAAGAACACCTTGCCGTCCCGGCCGAAGCGCTGGAGCAGCTGTTCGGCGAGCGCGACGGGCGGTTCGGCGACGAAGAGGTTGGAGACATGGCCGAGGGAGGCGATCTGGGTGGAGACCGCCTCGACGATCGCCGGGTGGGCGTGGCCGAGCGCGTTCACGGCGATGCCGCCCACGAAGTCGGTGTACGCCTTGCCGTCGGCGTCCCACACCGTGCTGCCGGCGCCGCGGACGAGGGGCAGCCGGGGGGTGCCGTAGTTGTTCATGAGCGCGCCCTGCCAGCGCGTGGTCAGTTCCTGGTTGGAGCTGTCGGCGCTCGGTTCCTGACTGGCGTCCAGCTCCTGGCCGGCGTTCATGCGTCGTCCCCCTCTTCCTCCGCATCGGGCACGACCATCGTGCCGATGCCCTCGTCGGTGAAGATCTCCAGCAGGATCGAGTGCTGGACCCGGCCGTCGATGACGCGGGCGGTGGTGACGCCGTTGCGTACGGCGTGCAGGCAGCCCTCCATCTTCGGCACCATGCCGGAGCTCAACTCCGGCAGCAGCTTCTCCAGTTGGGAAGCGGTGAGGCGGCTGATCACCTCGTCGGAGTCGGGCCAGTCCTCGTAGAGGCCCTCGACGTCCGTGAGGACCATGAGGGTTTCGGCGCCAAGAGCAGCAGCGAGTGCCGCAGCCGCCGTATCAGCATTGACGTTGTAGACATGTCCGTCGTCCTGGCTACGGGCGATCGAGGAGACGACCGGGATACGGCCGTCGGCGAGCAGTGCCTCGATCGCGCCCGTGTCGATCGCGGTGATCTCGCCCACCCGCCCGATGTCGACCAACTCCCCGTCGATCTCGGGCTGGTGCTTGGTGGCGGTGATGGTGTGCGCGTCCTCGCCGGTCATCCCGACGGCGAGCGGCCCGTGTTGGTTGAGCAGCCCGACCAGCTCCCGCTGGACCTGTCCGGCCAGCACCATGCGTACGACGTCCATGGCGTCCTCGGTGGTGACCCTCAGGCCCGCCTTGAACTCACTGACGATGCCGTGCCGGTCGAGGGCGGCGCTGATCTGCGGGCCGCCGCCGTGCACGACGACGGGCTTGAGGCCGGCCTGGCGCAGGAAGACGACGTCCTGGGCGAAGGCGTTCTTCAGCTCCTCGTTCACCATGGCGTTTCCGCCGAACTTGATGACGACGACCTTGCCGTTGTGGCGGGTCAGCCAGGGCAGCGCCTCGATGAGGATCCTGGCCTTGGGCAGGGCGGTGTGCTTGCGGGTAGTGCTCATGACGAGTACGCGCTGTTCTCGTGGACGTAGTCCGCGGTGAGGTCGTTGGTCCAGATGGTGGCGGTCTCGGTGCCGGCGGCGAGGTCGGCGACGATGTGGACCTCCCGGTAGCGCATGTCGACCTTGTCGCGGTCCTCGCCGACGCCGCCGTTCTTGCAGACCCAGACGCCGTTGATGGCGACGTTGAGCTGGTCGGGCTCGAAGGCGGCGGCGGTCGTGCCGATGGCGGACAGGACGCGGCCCCAGTTGGGGTCCTCGCCGTGGATGGCGCACTTGAGGAGGTTGTTGCGGGCGATGGAGCGGCCCACCTCGACGGCGTCGTCCTCGCTTGCCGCGTTCACGACCTCGACCTTGATGTCCTTGCTGGCGCCCTCGGCGTCCCGGATCAGCTGCTGCCCCAGGTCGTCGCAGACGGCCCGTACGGCCTCGGCGAACTCGGACTGTTCGGGGGTGACTTCGGAGGCGCCGGAGGCGAGGAGCAGCACGGTGTCGTTGGTGGACATGCAGCCGTCGGAGTCGACGCGGTCGAAGGTGGTGCGGGTGGCGGCGCGCAGCGCGCTGTCCAGGTGCTCGCTGTCGACGTCCGCGTCCGTGGTGAGGACGACGAGCATGGTGGCGAGGCCGGGGGCGAGCATGCCGGCGCCCTTGGCCATACCGCCGACGGTCCAGCCGTCCTTGCTGCTGACGACGGCCGTCTTGTGGACGGTGTCGGTGGTCTTGATGGCGATGGCGGCCTTCTCGCCGCCGTGCTCGGAGAGTTGACCGGCGACGGCCTCGACTCCCGCCAGCAGCTTGTCCATCGGCAGGAGCAGCCCGATGAGTCCGGTGGAGGCGACCGCGACCTCTCCGGCGTTCAGACCGAGGGTGTCGGCGACCTTCTCGGCGGTGGCGTGGGTGTCCTGGAAGCCCTTCGGACCAGTACAGGCGTTGGCGCCACCGGAGTTGAGGACGACGGCGGAGACGATCCCGCTCTTGAGCACCTGCTCGGACCACAGCACCGGTGCGGCCTTGACGCGGTTGGAGGTGAAGACGCCGGCGGCGGCGAGGCGGGGCCCGTTGTTGACCACGAGGGCAAGGTCCGGGTTGCCGTTCTCCTTGATCCCGGCGGCGATACCCGCCGCCGTGAACCCCTGTGCTGCCGTGACACTCACGGTGCGACTCCGATCGTGGAAAGCCCGGTGGTCTCGTCGAGCCCGAGGGCGATGTTCATGCTCTGGACGGCACCGCCCGCGGTGCCCTTGGTCAGGTTGTCGATGGCGCTGATCGCGATGATGCGGCGTACGGACTCGTCGTACGCGACCTGCACCTGAACGGCGTTCGAACCGTAGACGGACGCCGTGGCGGGCCACTGCCCCTCGGGGAGGAGGTGCACGAACGGTTCGTCGGCGAACGCCTTCTCGTAGGCGGCGCGCACGGACTCGGCGGTGACGCCGGGCTTGGCGGCGGCGGTGCAGGTGGCGAGGATGCCGCGGGACATGGGGGCGAGGGTGGGCGTGAAGGAGACGGCGACGGGCGAGCCGGCGGCGCCGCTGAGGTTCTGGACGATCTCGGGCGTGTGCCGGTGACCGCCGCCGACGCCGTACGGAGACATGGACCCCATGACCTCGCTGCCGAGCAGGTGCGTCCTGGCCGCCTTGCCGGCGCCGGAGGTCCCGGAGGCGGCGACGATCACGGCCTCGGCCTCGGCGAGCCCGGCGGCGTACGCCGGGAAGAGGGCGAGCGAGACCGCGGTCGGATAGCAACCGGGCACCGCGACGCGCTTGGACCCCTCCAACGCGGCGCGGGCGCCCGGCAGTTCGGGGAGGCCGTAGGGCCAGGTCCCGGCGTGCGCGGAGCGGTAGAATTTCTCCCAGTCGGCCGCGTCGTGCAGCCGAAAATCGGCACCCATGTCGACGACGAGGGCGTCAGGGCCGAGCTGCTCGGCGACGGCGGCGGACTGCCCGTGCGGCAGCGCGAGGAAGACGACATCGTGCCCGGCGAGCACGTCGGGGGTGGTCTCCTGGAGCACACGGCCGGCCAGTGGCAGCAGGTGCGGCTGCAGTGCGCCGAGCCGCTGCCCGGCGTTGGAGTTGCCGGTCAGGGCGCCGATCTCGACCTCGGGGTGGACGAGGAGCAGACGCAGCAGTTCCCCGCCCGCGTACCCACTCGCTCCGGCCACCGCCACACGTACCGCCATGGAACCCTCCTCCTTGATGGCATGACTATACGTTTCGATGCACGTTTATGCAATATGGTGGATCAGTATGCGGAGCCGCGCGGACGGCACCGAGATCGTCGCGGAGGTCACCGTAGGGCGGCTCCCTAAGATCGTCGACATGACACTGCGACCCGTCCTGGTGAACATCAAGGCCCTTGACGACTCCTCGATCGGCCGTTTCTGGGCGGAGGCCCTCGGCTGGAGTGTCTCCAGCCCCGAACCCGGGGCGACCGCCGCCAAACCCGCCGACTTCGACTGGCGGGACCCGGTCGGTGTGTGCGTGGACGTCATCGTCGTCCCGGAGCCGAAGACGGCGACGAAGAACCGGGTGCACATCGATCTCGCGACCACCTCCGCCGCGCATCAGGCGGAGCTGGTCGCGCGGCTCAGGGCTCTCGGGGCGACACCCGCCGACGTGGGCCAGGGCGACGTGCCGTGGACGGTCCTCGCCGACCCGGAGGGCAACGAGTTCTGCGTGCTGGAGCCCCGGGACGTCTACCGGGACACCGGGCCGATCGCCGCCGTGGTGGTCGACTGCGTGGATCCTCGGGCCATGGCCCGGTTCTGGGACGAGGCGATCGGCTGGACCCTGCACGAGGTGACCGACGATTCGGCGGTGCTGCGCGACGCCAGGGGGGTCGGCCCGTACCTCGAGTTTCTCCGCAGGCCCGGCCTGAAGCCCGTGCGGGACCGCGTCCACATCGACCTGGTGCCGGACCCCGGTGACGACAAGGCGGCGGAGGTGGCCAGGCTGCGGGCCCTCGGCGCCACCGACCTCGACGTAGGCCAGGGAGACGTCCCGTGGACGTGCCTCACCGATCCGGAGGGCCACGAGTTCTGCGTGCTCGCCCGGTCCTGAGGAAGCGAGGAACGACTGGTCGGCCCGACCGGGTACGGGCGGCCCGGGCGCCCTCCGGCACCTGAGCCGCCCGTACGGTCAGCCGTTCCCGTCGGTCATCCGGTCACCGTCACCCCTTCTTGATCCGCAGGAAGGTCACGGAGTTCGCCGGGAACGTGTACGTGAACTTCCTCGCGACCCCCGTGAACGTCGACCTCACCGGCGAGACCGGTGCGGCCGTCTCGGTGTTCACCGCGTCCGGCGCGGCGGCCAGCGTCGTCACGGCGGCTCTGGACCTGACCTTCGCGCTGCCGAGGTCGATCGTCGTACGCGCCTGCGCCGCCTGGGCGTTGACGACCTTGACGATCAGGTCGCCGGTCTTCGCGTCCTTCGTGACGATCTGACGGAACGGCTCGGCGGGCTTGTCGTCGGTGAAGCCGCCCCACTCCTGGCCGTCCAGGTAGAGGGTGACCTGACGGCCCCGTACCTTGACGTCGATGTCGTAGGCGCGTCCCGTCTCGATCGAGCCGGCCTTGGCCACGAGCGTCGACTTGCCGCCGTCCGAGGCCTGTTCGACGGCGGACTGGGTGTTGTTCCAGCCGCCCAGGTTCCACCAGTAGTAGTTGCCCGTGTCCTTGACACCGAAGGCGACGAGGAAGCCCTCTTTCCCGGACTTCTTGGTGGCCTTCACATGGAGGTCGTAGTCGTGCCACGCGGGGTCTCCGGCCGAGACCATCGTGTTCTCGGCGGCGACGTCCGTCTGCACGTACTGCCCGTCCTGGACCGCCCAACTCCCGCCGCCCGTATGGGTCCACTGGGCTGCGTCACCCGAGAAGTCGTCGCTCAGCAGCGCCGCGCCGTCCGCGCCGGTGACCTTGACGTCGTCGTACGCCGCCGTGGTCGCCCACGTGGACAGGCCGACGGCGCCCGCGATCGGGCCGCTCACCGAGGGCGTGCCGGTGGCGGTGGTGGGCACCACGCGGTCGCCGACGTTGTTCATGAACAGCTTCTGCACCTCGTACGAGGGCGAGCCCCAGGACGCGTGGTTGTTGAACCAGATCATGTCGGGGCGCCACTGCACGTAGTCCTCGTTGGAGAGCAGCGGGGCGTACGAGGCGAGCTTGACGACATCCGCGTTGCGCTCCAGGCCCGTCATGAACGCGGCCTCGGAGAGGGCGTTCTTGAAGGTGTTGCCGCCGGACGCGTACTCGCCGAGGAAGACCTTGGGGCCATTCCTGTCGTACGAGTCGTAGCGGTCGTTGTTCTGGAGGAACCAGTTGGTGCTGTTGTAGTAGTGCTCGTCGACCATGTCGACGTTGGCGTCCCGGTTGAGCTTCCAGGCCGTGTCGAAGGTCGAACCGCTGTCGTCCGGGCCGGAGTTGGAGATGACGGTGATGTCCGGGTACTTGGCCTCGATGGCGGTCCGGAACTCCGTGAAGCGGGCGAAGAACTCGTTCGGCAGGTTCTCCTCGTTACCCACCTCGATGTGCGTGAGGTGGAACGGCTTGGGGTGACCCAGCTGGGCCCGCTTGCGGCCCCACTCGCTGGTCACCGGCCCGTTGGCGAACTCGATGAGGTCAAGGGTGTCCTGGACGTGCCGCTTGAGCAGCGCCTCGTCGACCACGGCCCTGTTCTGCCCGCAGCCGGTGACCAGTGCCGGGACGACGGGCAGCGGCATCGCGCCGATGTCCTCCGAGAACTGGAAGTACTCGTAGTAGCCGAGGCCGTAACTCTGGTTGTAGCCCCAGAAGTTGGAGTTGGTCGCCCGCTGCTCGACCGGTCCGATCGTGTCCTTCCACTGATAGGAGCGCTGCCGCTGCCAGTTCGAGGCCTCGCTGTAGTCCTGCATGGAGCCGGTGTTGACCAGGCAGCCGCCCGGGAAGCGCACGAAGCCGGGATCGAGCGCGGCGATCTTCTGGGCCAGGTCCTGGCGCAGCCCATGGCCCTTGTAGGTGTCCCGGGGCAGCAGCGAGACCATGTCCAGGGCGACGGGGTTGTCCGTCGCGACCGTCAGCCGCCCTGCGGTGCTCGAACGGGTGGCGGTGAACCGCGCCCGGTACTTGGCCCAGCCGCCCTTCACCGCGACCTGGCGGACCTCGGCGAGAGCGCCTTCGGTGTCATCGAGGGACACGGTCAGCGCGGTGGCCCGGTCGGCGCGGGCCCAGACGGAGAACTCGTACTTCTTACCGCTCTCGACCCTGATCCCGGTGTTGTAACCGGAGTTGGTGACGGAGGAACCGGCGCCCAGGGAGAGGTAGGTGCGGTTGCGGGCGTTCAGGCGCCCGTCGTCGGCGAGGGCTGTCGCCGTACCGCTGACGGCCCAGGAGGTGAGGGGCGTGTACGAGCGGTTGTCGGCGGTGGAGTACTCGAAGGATCGGTTCTGTACGAGTTCGGCGTACAGGCCGCCGTCGGCGGCGCGGTTGATGTCCTCGAAGAAGACTCCGTACATCGTGTCGTCGATCCTGGCGCCCTTGGCGGCCGGGTCCACGGTGATGGCGTAGTCGGTGACGTCCTCGGCGTTGGCCGGGGCGGGAACGACCGCCGAGACCACCAGAAGGGCGGCGGCCGTGAGACCTAGTCTCCAGCGGGTGCGTGTGCGTGACATGGATACTCCGCGGCTCTGTCGGTGCAGTTCGGGATATCGGACATCGATCAGCACTTCGAACGGCAACATAGGTATGTGACTGGAGTGCGTCAATGGGGCAGGCGGCAACTCGTGTGCCTGAAGTGGAGGGCGGCATGGGCGACTTCCGGCCAGTAGCGGATGCCCTGCGGTATCTGGCGGGGAGCTGGCGTCTGGAGCGAACGGTGCGCGATCTCGCGGGCACCGACGAGGGGACTTTCACCGGCATGACGACGTTCAGCCCGCTGGACGAAGGAGGCCTGCGCGGCCTGCTGCACCACGAGTCCGGCACCTTCGTCTGGCAGGGTGTCGCCCGACCAGCCGAGCGCACGCTCCACTTCCTCCCGGGCCTCGCGCCGGGCACGGTGGACGTGCGTTTCGCGGACGGCCGCCCCTTCCACGATCTGGACCTGACCTCGGGCCGCTGGACCACCGACCACCCCTGCGCGGCCGACCTCTACCGCGGCGAGTTCACGGCCCTCGGCACGGACCGCTGGCGGGCGGTGTGGCGCGTGACGGGCCCCGCCAAGGATCTCGTTCTCACATCCGACTACACCCGTCGCGAATGCGGTCAGCCGCGAGCCGACTGAGGGAACCCGCTCTCGAAACGCAGATTCCAGCGGCCCTCGCGGCCCGTGACCACGGTCGTGGACAACGGGCGGACGTCGAGGTTCCAGTAGGTCGAGGGGGGTGCCTTCAGGGCGTAGACGAGGGCCGCCCGGATGACCGAGGGCTCGGCCACGGCGACGATCCTTCCTCCGTCGTCGGCGGGCCGGGTGTCGAGCCAGCCGCCGACGCGCGAGACGAAGTCCAGCAGCGACTCACCGCCGTGGGGTGTGGCGCGCGGATCGGCGAGCCAGGTGTCCACGGACTCGGGCTCCCGGGCCATCGCCTCCCCCAGGGTGAGTCCGCGCCAGCGGCCCATGTCGCAGTCGCGCAGGGCCAGCTGGACGAGCGGCCCGTAACCGAGCGCGTCCCCCGTGGCCCGGCTGCGGGGCGTCGGTGAGCAGTAGCGGAGCTCGGCCGCCGCCAGCGGTACCAGGTCCTGGGCCGCGCGCTGCACCTCGTCCCAGCCGGCCTGGTCCAGCGGCCGGTCGTCGTCGAAGCGTTCCGCGAGCAGCGGGGAACTGCGCGCGGCGGCGACGAACGTGACCCGAAGTTGCATGCGGCGATGGTGAGCCGGGAAAGTGGGCAGGTCAAGAGGCGTTACTCAGGAGTTACCGGGGGTAGACGACCAGCCCCGCCCGCACCCGCCCGATCGTCACAGAGGCTTTACGCCGGCTCCACGGAGGCTTCACGCGAAGTGGAGCGCCATCCACCGATCGGGCTTGTCGAGCGGCCGGAAACCGATCTTCTCGTAGACGCCGTGCGCGTCGTGGGTGGCGAGCAGGATGCGGCGCACCCCGAGCGCCCCGAGGTGGTCCCGAGCCTCGCGCACCATCGCCGTGCCGATGCCCGTTCCCCGTACCGACGGGTCCACGTACACATCGCACAGCCACGCGAAGAGCCCCTGATCGGTCACCACCCGCGCATACGCCACCTGCACCCCCGAAGTCACGTCGTACACCCCGAAGTTGAGCGAGTGCGCGATCACTTCCTCGAACTTCTCCCGAGGCCGGTCCAGCGCCCAGTAGGCGTCGGTGGACAGCCAGCGGTGAACACGCTCGACATCGACCCGGTCGGGGTCGACGGAGATCTCGTAGCCCTCGGGGAGGGCGGTTACGTCGTCGCTCATGGCCGGAGGTTCACAGGTGGGAGCGGGCGCTGTCCACCTGTTTCCGCGGCCCGCGCCGGGTCGGAGAGCCTCGTCAGAGCACCTCGCCGCAGGCCGTACGCAGCCTCCGTACTCCCTCCCCGATCTCCCCCACCCCCGCCACCGCCGCGAAGCTCAACCGCACGTGTGCGGCCGGGGGTTCCGCGCTGAAGTAGGGGCGGCCGGGGGTGATCGCGACCCCCGCGCGCAGTGCGGCGGCGACGAGAGAGGAGTCGTCGGAGCCGTCGGGCAGGCGCAGCCACAGGTGATAGCCGCCCGACGGGATGTGCGGCAGGGAGAGCTGCGGGAGGCCGGTCGCCAGCGCGGCTGTCATGGCGTCCCGGCGGGTCTTCAACTCCGTTGACACCGCGCGGAGATGGCGGGGCCAGGCAGGTGATCCGACGAGTTCCAGGGCCGCTTCCTGCAGCGGACGGGGGACGAAGAAGGTGTCGACGATCTGGATGGCGCGCAGCCGTTCCAGCACCGGGCCCCGGGCCGCGAGCGCGCTCACCCGGAAGCTCGGCGAGGTCGCCTTGGTGAGCGAGCCGACGTGGACGACCACACCGTCGGGATCCTCCGCCGCGAGGGGACGCGGCAGCGGCGCCGCGTCCTCGTGCACCAGCCGCCGTACGAAGTCGTCCTCGATCACGAAGGCGCCGGCCTCGCGGGCGATCCTCAGCACCTCCGCGCGCCGGTGGGGCGCGAGCACGGCCCCGGTCGGGTTCTGGAACAGGGGCTGGCAGACGAACACCCGGGCGCCGGTCGCCCGGAACGCGTCGGCCAGCAACGGCGGGCGTACCCCGTCCGCGTCCACGGGGACCGGCACCGGGCGCAGGCCGGCCGCGCGGGCGATCGCCAGCATCCCTGGGTAGGTGGGCGACTCGACCAGCACCGGGGCGCCGGGCGGGGCGAGGGCGCGCAGGGCTGTCGTCAGGGCGGCCTGACCGCCGGCCGTGATCAGTACCTCGGCCGCCGTGACGGCACCGCCGATGCCTCGCGCGAACCACTCACGCAGTTCCGGCAGCCCGTCCAGGGGCGGCCGTCCCCACGCCCCCGGACGGCGTCCGGCACGTGACAGTGCCGCCGCCATCGCCCGCTCGGGCTGGAGGGAGGGGTGCAGATAGCCGCCGTTGAACTCGATCACCCCGGGCGGCGGCGCGGCCAGCGAGACGACGACACCGGCGGCGTTCACCGTGCGCGGTACGAGGTCGGCGGCACCGTCCGCGCTCAGGGCGACCTCCTGCCAGGAGGTGTCCCCGGCGGGGGCGGACGCGGGGCGCGCCTCCGCGCGGTACGCGCCGGCCCCCGGGCGGGTCACGACCAGGCCCTCGGCGGCCAGTTGGGCAAGCGCCCGGGAGACGGTCACCGGGCTCACCCGGAAGCGTTCCACCAGTACACGACTGGACGGCAGCTTTCCACCTGGAGAGTAGCGGTTCAACTCCTGTCGCAGCTGATTCGCCAGTTCACCGACACTGCTACGCTCTTGCATGAGAGCACACGATAGCGCTACCGCACCGACTCCGATAGCGGTCAACAGCCGCTCAGAGGCCCCGGTCCCATCGGCTCCCGCTGAGAAGTCCGCGGCCCGTCGCGCCGGGACCCTTCAGGCAGCTCTCGGCGTCACGGCCTTCTCGCTCACCTTCCCGGCCACGGCCTGGGGGCTGGAGGGGTTCGGTCCGTGGTCGCTCGTGGCCGTGCGGTCCGTTCTGGCGGCGGTCATCGCGGGCGGCTTTCTGCTGACGACGCGTGTACGGCCGCCCGCCCACCGCCACTGGGCGGGGCTCGCGGTGGTCGCCGCCGGAGTCGTCCTCGGCTTTCCGCTTCTCACCACGCTCGCCCTCCGGACGTCGACCACCGCGCACGCCGCCGTCGTGGTGGGCCTGCTGCCGTTGACGACGGCCCTCTTCTCGGCGCTGCGCATGGGCACCCGCCCCTCGCGCACCTTCTGGGCGGCGGCCCTGGCAGGCGCGGCGGCGGTACTCGCCTTCACCGTCCAGCAGAGCGGCGGCGCCCTGACCAGCGCCGACGCCTATCTCTTCGGCGCCCTGCTGGTCTGTGCGGCCGGCTACACCGAGGGCGGCAGGCTGGCCCGGGTGATGCCGGGCTGGCAGGTCATCGGCTGGGCACTGGTGCTGTGCCTGCCGCTCACCGTGCCCGCCGCCGCGCTGGCGCTGTCGCAGGAGCCCGTACTGCTCACCGCGCACAGCGTGCTCGGGCTGCTGTGGGTGGCGGCGGGGTCGCAGTTCCTCGGCCTGGTCGTCTGGTACCGGGGCATGGCTGCGATCGGCATTCCGAAGGCCAGCCAGTTGCAGCTCGCGCAGCCCCTGCTCACACTGGTGTGGTCGGTCCTGCTGCTGGGCGAGCAGCTGACACCGGCCGCACCGCTCACCGCGGCGGCCGTGCTCGTCTGCATCGCCGTCACCCAGCGGGCCCGCGGCTGAGAGGAGGCCCGCAGATGCGCGCAATCGTGGGCGACCAACTTGTCCAGCACGGCAGGGTGGTCGGCCAGCACGACCAGGTCACGGAAGTCGTCGAGGTCATGGGCCAGGAGGGCACTCCCCCGTACCGCGTCCGTTTCCCGGACGGGCACGAGGCAGTGATGTCCCCCGGCCCCGACTGCCAGGTCCGCCACAAGGACGCGGACCGCTAGCCGAGTACCGCTGAGCGTCAGCGTGGTGGCATCGCCGGCTGCTGGTAGTGGTCGGCGACCACCCGGGCCATGGCCCCGATCCGGTCGGCGCCCACTTCCTTCGCGGAGAAGAAGACATGCCCCCGCGCCTCGGGGTGGCTCTGGGCGAGGGTCAGGTGCCGGGACAGCTCGGCCGGGTCCTGCCAGGCCGCGGGCTGCGCCGGGTCACCCGCCTTGTACAGCGCCTCACCGACGTACAGCTTCGTCCCCGTGCCCTTCGCGACGCCCGCCCACCAGGGCAGCAGTTTGGCGTAGTCGGCGGCGGCGAAGCCGATGTTCGGGTAGATCTGCGGGCAGAGGTCCCGACACAGCGTCAATCCCCTTCGCAGCTAAGACACTTCGAAGATCATCGCGGGACGATGGCATACAAGCGGCCTCGTCCGAAGGGCCAGGTGCAACCGCGACTGCTCTGGTAGGTACCGGAAGAGCGCGCCCCGTACAGCGCCCAGGAGCGGCCCAGCGGTGCGTCCGGCTGCCAGTGCGGCGGGGCGGGACCGCCTCTCAACACCAACTCCCCTACACAGGTGTGCAGTCGGACCTCGACGCTAGCTTCGCGCAGCAGCGCCGCGCTCTCCTGCGCAGACTGTCCGGCGCACCAGACGACATCCGTCCCCGGAGAGCCGCACGTTGGCACACGACCGGCTGGCAGAGTTGCTGACCGAGCCCGCACAGACAGCCACGCAGCCTGCCGCACGACGCCCCCACCCCGCCGAAATCCGCAGGCGCCGCCCTCGCCCGCCAGGCAGAATCGCCGTCATGTCCCAGCGCGCCGAACACCTGCTCACAGCCGTCGACCGGCTCTCCTACCCCCACCGCATGCGTGAGCTGGCCTCCGCTGCCCGGCGCGCCGCGGCAATGGGGGCGGTCGACGAGCTTGTGACCGGGCTCGCCGCCCACGGCGTCCACGGGCGGCGGCTCGCCGCCACCGCGGCGGACATGGTGCGCCACGACGCGTATCTGGAGGGCTGCGTCGCGGACCCCGACCGCCTCGTCCGCGCCCCCGCGATCAGGGCGCTGCTGCAGGGGCGGCTCACGGACGCCACCGTGATCGAGGCCATCGAGGACGCACCCGCCGCCGTGCGGCGGCAGCTCGTGCACGCCATCGCCGTGGCGGGGCGTACGGGCCTCGCCGAGGCGCTGGTCGAGCCGACGTACCGGCGATGGGGCGCCGAGGCCGCCGCGGAACTGCTCGCCGCCTGCACGGCGGAGACCGCCGCCCGGCTGCTGCCCCGCCTGTTCCGCGGACTGAGCTCCTACCGGCTGCTCGCCGCCCGCCATCCCGCTCTGCTGCTCGCCGAGATGGAGCGGCAGCTCGACACCCTCCCCGCCGTCGTACGGGACGGCTGGTTGGCGTCCCACGCGGACGCGCTCGCGCTGCTCGCCGAACGGGATCCGCTCGGCGTGCTGGCTGTGCTCGAGCGTTACGAGACGCTGCCGATGCCCGTGGACCGCAAGCTGCACCTCCTGGTCGAGGCGGATCCCGGCCGCACGGTGAGGTTGCTGCTACGCCCGAAGCTGCGGTCCCGGCTGAACAGCGGCCACCTCGAACCCGCCGTGCTGCGCCGCATCGTCCTCCACGCCCCGGTGGAACTCACCGACCTCGCCTGCGCCTGGAGCGACAACGCGGCCGCTCTCGCCCGGCTGCTGGCCTGCCTGCCGCCCTCACACCGCGGCGCCCTGTTCGACGCGGCGATGGAGGGCAAGGACCTCGCCCACGCGGACCTCAGCCCCGCCCTGCTCGACGTACTGCCGTACGAGCGGCGCACTGCCGAGGCTCGGCGGATAGCGACGCTGGCCCGCGGCAGGGGTGCGCACTGGGCGCAGATACTGACGGCAGCCGCCTATCTGCCGCCGGACGAGGTCCGTGACGACCTTCTCGCCGCCGTCCGCCGCTCCGCCGCGGACGACCGCGCCACGGCGTACCCACTGCTCGTCCGCAACGCAGCACGCTCCCGCGACCCACAGGAAGTGAGCCGGTTGCTGCGTGCGCTGCTGCAGCTGCGCAATGAACAGGACCCGGTCCGCAGCGCCGCCCTCTCCGCACTGGCGGAGGTGCGCCCTTCGCTGTTCGCGGAGGACGCCGCCGAGGACCTCGGACGAATCGCCATCGACGCCGTCGAAGCCCGCGACTCCTCCTGGAGCACCCGTCACGCGCTCAGCACGCTCGCCCTGTCCGTGCTGCGCGAGCACGCCGTCACGGGCGGCACGCGGCTCATCGGCTGGGCCCTCGACACCCTCACCCGGCTGTCCGGCCACACCGGCGGCGTGAACGTCGGCCGCCTCGACATCGTGCTGCGGCGCGGCCAGGAGTACGAGGTGCTGGCGGCGCTACGGCCGTGGCTGGAGGCCGCCACCGACAAGGCCGACTACTCGCTCGTCTTCGCACTCGTACGGGCACTCGGGCGGCGCGCGTGGGGGATGGCCGAACTCCAGGAGTACCTGTGGCAGGCCGTCCAGTTCGGAAACGACGCGTCCGTCCGCACCGCCGTCGACCTCTGGCTGGAGCAGCCGAAGGGGCGCGACGAGCGAGTGGAGCGGATCGTGCGGCTGGAGCCGTCCGCCGCCGTCCTGCCGTCCGTTCTGAGCGTCCTGACGGGGTGGCGTACTGACCTGCTCGACCCGCTGCTGGCGGACACCCCACCGTACGGCCGCTTCCTGCCCGATCGCAGCCACTGGACGCCACGCACCTACCGGGCCCATCGCTGGGTGCCGCGCCAGCAGCGGGCGGCGGCGGAGCTGCTCGCACGCACGGCGGGCGACGCGGGGCAGCCGGTGCATGTGCGCGTCCAGGCCCTCTCGGCGGCGGCGGTGATCCCGGAGGCGGGCCTGGAAGTCGTCCGCCGCTACACGGGATCGTCGAACGTCCCACTGGCGGAGGCGGCCCTCGGCGCACTGCCGTGGACCGACCGCCCCGACGAGGTGCTGCCGCTGCTGCTGGAGCACGCGGGCGGCGACCGCGCCCGGGTCGCGGTCTACGCGGCGACGCGGGCCGCGCAGTACGTCGCGCCGTCGCGGCTGGCCACGGAGCTCCGCAGGCTGCTCACGCCGAAGGACCCGCGGACAGTGAAGGTGACCAGCCGCAAGGAGGCGGTGCGCCTCGCGGCGACGATGCTGCCCCCGGCGCAGGCGGCGCCGCTGCTGCGGGAAGCGTTCGAGCTGCCCGGGCAGCACCACGACGTGCAGTCGGTGTGCGTCGCGTTTACCCAGGGGATGCTGGCGGAGCCGGCCTGCTGGCCCATGCTGGAGTCGGCCGCGCAGGGACGCACGGAGCTCCGCCAGGAGCTGGCACGGGCGGCCGTGGCCGAGCTGGACGAGGAGCATCGGGCCAGGTACGCAGGGCTGCTGCATCGCGCCTGCGAGCCGCTCGAACCGGAAACGGCTGCGGCACTGTTCCCAACACTGGCGGAATGGGCACCGTGGCGGCCGGAGATCGCCGAGATGCTGGTGGCCGCCACCACGGACCTTGCAGATCGGGCGGTGTGGGCGATGGCCGGGCAGGAGCTGGTGGAGCTCGCGGCGGACGACGACGGCCCGTACCTTCGGGCCCTGCGGGCGATGCTGGAAGCCACAGGAGACCCGGACCAGCCCGACGCCGAGCCCGAACGCGACCAGCCGGCCCGGCAGCGGGCCGCGAGCCTGCTGCACCACCTCCTGCTCCACCATCGCTACCGGGGCGGGGGCCGGCCGACGGCGGACGTGCTGCTGCGCGCCGCCGACACCGCCGCCGGGCAGGAGGATTTCGCGCGCTCCGTCGCCGAACTCCAGTTGTACGCCCTCCATCTGAACAAGGACGCCACCGCACTCTCATCGGGCCTGCGCCGATTGGCTGCCGACTGCGAAGGACGTCCGCTGCTCGCCCGGGACATCACCGAAGGGCTCAGCGCGCGGCTCAGCGCGATCAGCGGCCCCGCGCCAGACGCGTGGTTGGAGACCGCCCGCACGCTGGGTGCGGAACCGGGCCTGGCCCAGGGCCTGTTCGCCATCAGGCTCACCGTCTCCGGCGGCAGCCGCTCTCGGTGGACGGAGCCGTGGCGCGGCCAGCTCCGCACCCTGCGCCGGCACGCACACCCCGACGTCCGCGCGTCGGCACGCGAGACGGTCACGGCACGGGAGGCGCCGCCGTCGGTCCCAGGGACGATCCAGTGGTGACCGGGGCCGCGCGGTGGCGCCGGCCGGTGGCCGCCAGGCCTGATCGCCCCTGCTGCAGGCGGTCGAGTCCCGTCAGCTCAGCCCTGCCGCGCCCATTGACTGACCACGCGCTGCGCCCGCATCTGCCGGACTGTCATGTGCCGGCTGCCCTGCACGGTCGGGGGCGGCCAGCAGTGGCACGCCGGGATGCCCGGGTCGGCTTCGCGCAGGCCGACCTCACTACGCAGCGCCAGAGGGCGGAGGCCACGGATGCCTGACCGCTCCGCCTCCGGCGTCGTTGGCACCAAGCGGCCCGGCACCACGACCGCCCCCACACCGCGGGCCGAGGCGCACACAGGCCGGGACACCCCCATCAGGGCCCCCGATGAGGCGCCGTACCGGCAGGGCCCGCCCCGTTCCAGGGCTGCTGTACCAGGCATGGGGCCCTGGGCTCTTGTCCGCTGACCGCGACCTTGATCGGGTCACCGCCGGCGCCTCTACGCGGCAGCGGTGTGGAAGAACGGGAAGGCTGCCGCTCGTCCCGGGCAGCCCGGCGGTCCGGGAACAGCACGCCCAGTATCCGGGACCGTTCCGATTCAGGATGCCGACTCGAGACCTCCATGACCGCCCTGTAGCCGGCCGGACCCTCGATCACCGGGGCGCCCGCGCCGACCCCTGATAGTGATCGGCAACCACCCGGGCCATGGCCCCGATCTTGTCCGCCTTCACCTCCTTGGCAGCGAAGAACACATGCCCCCGCACCTCCGGGTACTCCTTGGCGAGAGTGAGGTGCCGGGACAGCTCGGCCGGGTCCTGCCAGGCCGCGGGCTGCGCCGGGTCACCCGCCTTGTACAGCGCCTCACCGACGTACAGCTTCGTCCCCGTGCCCTTCGCGACGCCCGCCCACCAGGGCAGCAGCTTGGCGTAGTCGGCAGCGGCGAAGCCGATGTTCCAGTAGATCTGCGGGCAGATGTAGTCGATCCAGTTCTGCCGCACCCATTTCCTGGTGTCCGCGTACAGGTCGTCGTACGTCTGCACACCCGCCCGGGTGTCCGAGCCGAGCGGGTCGGTCGCCGCGTTGCGCCACACACCGAAGGGGCTGATCCCGAAGTCGGTGCCGGGGCGTACGGCCTTGATGCGGGCGGCCGTCTCCTGGACCAGTCTGTCGATGTTGTCGCGCCGCCAGGAGGCCCGGTCGGGGAAGGCCCCGCCGTACTTCGCGAACTCGGCGTCGTCGTCGAAGGTCTGGCCGGCGACGGGGTACGGGTAGAAGTAGTCGTCCCAGTGGACGCCGTCGATGTCGTACTTCCGCACCGCGTCGAGCATCGCGTCCTGGACGAAGCCACGGACCTCCGGCAGACCGGGGTTGTAGTACAGCTTGCCGCCGTACGGCACCACCCAGTCCGGATGCCTGCGCGCCGGGTGGGAGGCGATGAGCTTGGCGGGGTCGGTGTTGTTGGCGACGCGGTACGGGTTGAACCAGGCGTGCAGTTCGAGACCGCGGGCGTGCGCCTCCTCGACCGCCGTGCCCAGCGGATCCCAGCCGGGGTCCTTGCCCTGGGTTCCGGTGAGGACCTGGGACCAGGGCTCGTACGGCGAGGGCCACAGGGCGTCGGCGGTCGGGCGGACCTGGAGGAACACCGCGTTGAGGCGGCGGCTCACCGCCGTGTCGAGATGGGTGATCAGCTCGGCGCGCTGCTGGCTCGCGCTCAGCCCCTGCCTGGACGGCCAGTCGCGGTTGGTGACCGTGGCCAGCCACATGCCCCGCAGTTCGCGGGTCGCCCGCCTGCCCTTGCCGTCCGACCCGCTCGGTCGGCTCGGCTCCGCACCGGCCAGCGCGGCTCCCGCCACCGCCCCGCCCGCGACGAGCGTCGACAGTGCGGTCACCGCGAACGCCCGCCGTGACATGCGCGCGTGGCGCGCCTTCCCACTCATTCCCGTACCTCCGGTATGCGCCGTGTCGGACAAGTCACAGTCAGTCCGCACCTGTCCCGGGCCACACTCCCATGGGAGGCCCGGACAATCGGGCAATGGCCGCCGAAGGTAACGTGCAGGTTTGGCGCAGGCCCCGGACGGACGGAAGATCCCGGACGAGGACGGGCCCGCGAAGGCCGTACGGCCTGTGAAGAGGATCTCTGAAAGGGACGATGTGACGGACAGCCCAGCGGGAGAGATCTCGCGAGTCGGAGTTGTGGGCTGCGGCCAGATGGGAGCGGGCATCGCCGAGGTGTGCGCCCGCTCCGGGCTGGACGTGAAGGTCGCCGAGACCACCGGCGAGGCCCTGGAGTTCGGCCGTACACGGCTGTTCAACTCCCTCTCGAAGGCCGCCGAACGCGGCAAGATCACCGAGGCCGAGCGGGACGAGACGCTGGCGCGGCTCAGCTTCACCACGGACCTCGGCGAGTTCGCCGACCGCGACCTGGTGATCGAGGCCGTCGTCGAGAACGAGCAGGTGAAGACGGAGATCTTCCAGGTGCTCGACCAGGTGGTGACCCGCCCGGACGCGATCCTCGCCTCCAACACCTCCTCGATTCCCCTGGTGAAGCTGGCGGTTGCCACCTCCCGGCCCGACCAGGTCGTGGGCATCCACTTCTTCAACCCGGCCCCGGTGCAGAATCTCGTCGAGCTGATCCCGGCGCTGACCACCTCCGAGGGCACCCTCGCCCGCGCCCAGCTGTTCGCCGAGAAGGCCCTCGGTAAGCACGCGATCCGCGCCCAGGACCGCTCGGGCTTCGTGGTGAACGCCCTGCTGATCCCGTACCTGCTCTCCGCGATCAGGATGTTCGAGTCGGGCATGGCCAGCCGCGAGGACATCGACAACGGCATGGAGATGGGCTGCGCCCACCCGATGGGCCCACTGAAGCTGTCCGACCTGATCGGCCTGGACACGGTCGCGTCGGTCGCCTTCTCGATGTACGAGGAGTACAAGGAGCCGCTGTACGCCGCTCCCCCGCTGCTCCAGCGCATGGTCGACGCGGGCCGGCTGGGCCGGAAGTCGGGCTCGGGCTTCTACACCTACGCGTGAACATCACCCAGCGTCACGCTGGGGGTCGGCACGGGCCCGGCACTCTTCGGAGTGCCGGGCCCACGGCATTCACACACCGTGTGCGCGCCGGACACGCATATGCCTCGCGCACACTCTCCCCGGGCGCCCACCAGGCGAGTTGACTCATCATGCGCATGCAAGGGATGTGAAGACTACGGAAAGGAGCGGACAAGTGACCGCCGACCCCGAGCATCCCGTGGCTCATGGAGAACTCGCAGAGTTACGCCGCCGCCTCGATGTCGCGTACGCACGCGTCGAGGGAGGGCTGGCCCTGCTCAGTCATCGTACGAAGGAGACGGACAAGGAACTCGACGACCTGAGCACCCGTGTCGTCCACCTGGAACACGGCCGATGGCCGCTGCCGGCCGTCGCGGCCCTCACCGCCCTCGGAGCACTGGTCGTGGCGGTCTGGCAGGTTCTCGGACACTGACATCCTAGGTGTCCTCACCGAGCCTGAGATGGTGCAACAGCAGTAGCGCGGCCGCCATGTTGGCGGCCGGGACCTCCCCACGGGCGACCATGTCGGGAACGAGTTTGAGCGGGATCCACTCCCGGCGGTCCGACTCGAAGTCGTCCACGGGGTGGCCGATGTACTCGCCCTCCTCGGCCCAGTAGATGTGGTGCCGGGCGTCGGTGAGCCCGTTGGACGGCTCGACGCTCATGAGATGCCGCAACGGTCCCGGTCGCCAGCCCGTCTCCTCCTCCAGTTCCCTGGCGGCCGCGAAGGCGATGTCCTCGCCGTCCTCCACGACCCCGGCCGCGAGTTCCCATCCCCAGCTGTCGGTGATGAAGCGGTGCCGCCAGAGCAGGAGTACCTCGTTGGCCCCGTTCACCACCGTCGCCACGGCCACGGGCCTCAGCCGTATCAGGAAGTGGTCGAGATGCCGCCCGTCAGGCAGCTCGACATCTGCGAGATTGACCCTGAACCAGCGGTTTTCATACACAGTTTGTTCGTTCTGTTTCGTCCACTGCACGGTTCTGCCACCTTCCGCCGAGTAGATGGCAATATCGCAGCAGGAGCGTGCCGACAGCAGGCGCACAGAATGTGGCTCACCGCGCGGTTACCCGAGAATCCGCGCGCCAAGGGTGCCCGGCGAAGGGTGTCTAGAGCGGTACGCGCAGCGCCCCGTCGATCAGTTCGGCCGCCTCGGCGGTGCCCGCGCAGCCGTTGCGGACCAGGTGTTCGCGTACCGCCCGGAGTCTGTCGCGCAGTCGCTGGGACTCCATTCCGCGCGCCTGTTCGGCCATCTGCACCGCGGTGGCCACCGCCTTGTCCGCGTCGCCCCGGCGCAGCTCGATCTGGCTGAGCATGGCGAGCCGGTGCACCCTGCCCCGGTCGTGCGCCGGGGTGTCCACCGCCGCCGCCGCGTGCTCCCCCGCCGCCGCCAGATCGCCGAGGCTCAGCAGCGCCTCCGCCACCTGGACGTTGACCAACCCCGGCTGGACATAGCCGGTTTCGTCGGGCTCGTACCCGCGCCGGATGCGATCGGCGGCCTGTTCGGCCCGCCGGATGCAGGACAGCGCGCTGCTGCCGTCGCCCAGGTGCGCGTACGCCTTGGCCTGCATCGCGTAGAGGTCGGAGGCGAGGGCCGGCGTGATGTGCTTGCCCGCGGCGCGCAGCGCGGCCTCCGCGAAGGCGACGGCCTGCCGGAACTCCCGCATGAACAGCGCCTGGTTGACCAGCAGTCCGATGACGTACGCCCCGAGTCCCCGGTCCCCGCTGGCCTTTGCCAGCCGCAGCGCCTGGTGGAAGTAGCGCTGGGCGAGGCCGTGGGCATCGGAGTCGTACGCGCAGATGCCGGCGATGGCCACCAACCCGCCTGTGGCCCGGTGCAGTTGGCGGCCGGTGGCGTCGGTGTAGCTGCCCCGCAGCAGGGGCGCGGTCTCGGCGTTCAGGAAGCCGACGACCCGGGCGCGGGTCGCGATGCCGCCGGCCTTGCGGTACATCTGCTCGTAGTGGGCGCGGGCCGAGCGAAGCATCTCGATGTCGGCCATGCTGACCCGGTGCCGACCGCCGCGGGACACGTCGACGTCCTCGGGCGGGTTCTCCCACTCCCAGACCGGCATCACCGCGGGCGTGCCGGTCACCGCGGGGGCGCCGAGCAGGTGCGGGCGCTGCTGTTCGTCGGAGCGCCACAGCGCGGTCGCCCGCTCGACGAACCCGGACAGCGAGGTACCGGCCGAGCCCAGCGGACCCGCGGTGTCGCCCGCGACCCCGAGGCCGATGTCGTCCAGTCTGACCGGGCGCCGCAGGCGGTCGGCGAGCACCTCGCAGATCAGGTCGGGCACCTGCCCGCGCGGGCGCTGCCCCTTCAGCCACCGGGCCACAGCGGTGTGTTCGTACCTCAGGGCGAGGCCGCGCGCCCGGCCCGCCTGGTTCACATGGGCGGCGAGTCCCGCGTGCGAGATGCCCGCCTCGTCGAGGATCGCGTCGAGCAGGGTGTTGGGCTGCATGGAGGCCCTCCGGTGGCTCGGTGCCGACGGCGCACCTACCGTGTCCGTCAGCGTAGTGTGTCCGGCTTCACACGGGGTGTGATCAAAGTGCGCGAATTCGTAGCGTGTGCGCTCTGTCGCGGAGAGTTTCCACCGGGTTGACTGAAATGCCTCGCAAGAGGCCGGCCGGGCCGCCGGCTCCCCCTCGTACAACACGGCGGCCTGGCTCCTGAAAGACCTGTGGCTCACGTGACCTGATGGGCAACCGGGGGTTCCTGTTGCTGTCTTGGGAGGTGGCCGCGGTCGTTTCGCAGTACCAGTACGGCCACGTCGTCCGTCGGGTGGCCGGCGGAGTGGCGGAGGAGGCGCGAGAAGACGGCCCCGAGCACCGCCTCGGGCGAGACCGGGTGGGTACGGACCGCCTCGGCCAGGACCGCCGGGAGGGGAAAGAACCGGCCATGAGCGTCGCGGGCATCCTCGACGCCGTCCGTGTGCAGCAACAGAGCTTCACCCGGGAGCAGTTGGCCGAAGTCTTCGGCGGCGAGCTCGGCCGGCAGCGGGAAGGGCCCCAGCGGCGGCAGGGGTTCACCCGCCGTGAGTACGCCGGCCCGGCCGCCGGCGAGCAGATACGGCGCCGGATGACCGCAGTTGAGGGCCCGCATCTCGCCGTCCCCGCGGATCTCCAGGAGCAGGACGGTGACGAACTCCTCGGCCACCGGGCTGTCGGGGTCCAGCGCGGCCGCCGGTCCCGCCGAGGGATGCTGGACGCGGGCCCGTTCGCCGAGATGCCGGGCCAGCGCCCGCTCCAACCGCCGCAGTACGCTGCCGAGTTCGGCCTCGTCGTGCACGGCCTCGCGGAAGCTGCCGAGAACGGCCGCGACGGTCCCGATGGCGGCGATGCCGTGGCCGCGCACATCGCCCATCACGACCCGTACGCCGTGCTCGGTGGCGATGACCTCGTACAGATCCCCGCCGACCACGGCGCCCCGGTCTGCGGACAGTTGGGCGGCGGCGACCCGTAGCCCGTCGACGCGCTGCGGCAGCGGACGCAGCAACACGCTCTGCGCCGCCCCGGCGATGCTCCGGGCCGCCCTCAACTCGCGCAGAAGCGCCCAGCGGACATGGAGTACGAGCCCGGTCCCGACGGCGAAGAAGACGGCGCTGGTGATGATCCGCGCCCCGAGCCCGTTCTGCTGGGCGAGCGGACAGGCCAGCTTGTACATGATCGCGCCGGCCCCCCACGCCACGGGCAGTCCCATCGCGAGCACCCGCCGCAGAGGCCGGCGCCCGACATGCCTGACGGGCCGACGCTCGAGCGGCCGACGCCTCTTCCGGCATCCCGGCCCCGCCCTCCCGAGCCGGAACCCGCACCCCCGCCCCACGAGCGCGGCCCGCAGCCGCCCTGTCCGGAGCCGAGCCCCACAGGAAACCCCAGCCTTGATACGGATCATGCCGATGGCCCCCCAGTCAGGCCCTGACAACACAAATCGGACCGGCCTCGAAAGACCGGTCCGATTCTGTCGACCACATGCCCCGAAGGGACCAGATCACCCCAACTTGCCACTCAAACGAGTGAAGTGACCGTTGGGGCCCAGGGGCGCGGGGAACTGCGCGACCAGCCACAACGAACCCGCGGCCGACAACCAAACCCCAACAGGCCTAGCTACGCAACACCGCTCCCGTACGTTCCCCCGCGAGAGCAACAGCCGCGTCCCGTGCGGCCGAAGCCTCGTCGACGGTCAGCGTCCGATCGGCGGCCCGGAACCGCAACGCGTAGGCGAGGGACTTCCGCCCCTCCCCCAGCTGCTCACCACTCTCGTACACGTCGAACAGCCGCAGCGACTCCAGCAGTTCACCCGCACCCTCCCGCAGCGCCGCCTCGACGTCCGTGTGCGGGACCTCGCGCGCGACGACCAGGGCGACATCCTGCGTGGCGACCGGGAACGTGGAGATCTTCGGGCCCTTGGGCACGCCCGAACTCGCCGCTTCCAGCTTGTCCAGGTTCAGCTCCATCGCACAGGTGCGCGCGGGCAGATGCAGGGCCTTCAGCACGCGCGGGTGCAGCTCACCGGCGTACCCGATGACCTGCTCGGTGCCGTCCACGACCACGGCCAGCTCGGCACAGCGGCCGGGGTGCCACGGGCCGTACTGGCCCGCGCGGACGAGGAGTTCGGTACCGGCCTCGACGGCCAGACTGCGTGCCGCCTCGATCGCGTCGGCCCAGTCGGCCGGGCGGCCCTTGCCCCACCAGCCGGCCTGCTCACGGGCGCCCGCGAGGACGACGGCGGCATGCCGGGGCTGGACGGGGAGCGCGGCCGTGAGGGACGCGACCTCCTCGTCCGTGGGACGCCGGTCGACGGGCAGACGCCCGGCGACGAGCAGCTCGTCCTGTGGGTGGAAGACGAGTCCCGTCTCGAACAGGGCCAGGTCGTGACTGCCCCGCCCGTCGTTGCGGCGCAGCGCGCCGAGCAGGCCCGGCAGCAGCGTCGTACGGAGCGCGGGCTCCTCGTCGGAGAGCGGGTTGGCCAGTTTGACGACCTTGCGCTTCGGGTCGTCGGCGGCCAGGCCCAGCTGGTCGAAGACGTGCTCGCCGATGAACGGGTAGCTCGGCGCCTCCACGTAACCCGCCCCGGCCAGTGCGCGGCCGACGCGGCGGTGCAGGCGCTGCCGGTCGGTCAGGCCGCGGCCCGCGGGGGGCTTGGGCAGGGTGGAGGGCAGGTTCTCGTAGCCCTCCAGGCGGATGACCTCTTCGGCGAGGTCGTTCGGGTCCGTCAGGTCGGGGCGCCAGGACGGGACGGTCACGAGCAGCTCGTCCTGCCCGTACACGTCGCAGCCGACCTCCTGGAGACGGCGTACGACGGTCTCGCGGCCGTACTCGACGCCCGCGACCCGGTCGGGGTGGTTCGCCGGGATGGAGATCGTGCGCGGCGCGGACGGCGAGATGACCTCGGTGACGCCCGCGTCGGCGGTGCCACCGGCGAGGAGGACCAGGAGGTCGACCGTGCGCTGGGCGGCGGCGGACGCGGCCTGCGGGTCGACACCGCGCTCGAAGCGCTTGGACGCCTCGGAGGCCAGCTTGTGACGGCGGGCCGTGCGCGCGATGGTGATCGCGTCGAAGTGGGCGGCCTCGATGACGACCTCGGTGGTGGTGCCCTCGGTGTCGTCGATCTCGGTGTTGGCGCCGCCCATGACGCCCGCGAGGCCGATGGCGCCCCGGTCGTCGACGATGAGCAGGTCCTCGGCGTCCAGCGTGCGCGTGACGCCGTCGAGGGTGGTGAGCTTCTCGCCCGGCTCGGCCCGGCGCACGCCGATGGCACCCTGGACGCGGGAACGGTCGTACGCGTGCAGGGGCTGACCCAGCTCCAGCATCACGTAGTTGGTGACGTCGACGGCGAGCGAGATCGGGCGCATGCCCGCCTTCTGCAGGCGGCGCCTGAGCCAGATCGGGGACTGCGCGTCCGGGTCGAGCCCGGTCACCGTGCGCGCGGTGAAGCGGTCGCAGGCGAACGGGTCGGCGACCTCGACCGGGTAGCCGTACGCGTTCGGCGCAGGTACGTCGAGCAGGGCCGGGTCGCGCAGCGGCAGACCGTAGGCGATGGCCGTCTCGCGGGCGATGCCGCGCAGCGAGAGGGCGTAGCCGCGGTCGGGCGTGACGGCGATGTCGAGGACCTCGTCGACGAGCTGGAGCAGCTCGATGGCGTCGGTGCCGACCTCGTGCTCCGGCGACAGCACGATGATGCCGCCGGTGCCGTCGTCGCCCATGCCCAGCTCGTCGCCGGAGCAGATCATGCCGTGGGAGGTGTGGCCGTACGTCTTGCGCGCGGCGATCGCGAAGTCGCCGGGCAGGACGGCGCCCGGGAGGACCACGACGACCTTGTCACCGACGGCGAAGTTGCGGGCGCCGCAGACGATCTCCTGGGGCTCACCGGTGCCGTTGGCGGTGCCGACGTCGACCGTGCAGAAGCGGATCGGCTTCTTGAAGCCCTCCAGCTCCTCGATGGTCAGCACCTGGCCGACGACCAGGGGGCCCTTGAGGCCGGCGCCGACCTGCTCGACGGTCTCGACCTCCAGGCCGACCGTGATGAGCTTCTCCTGGACGTCACGGCCGGTCTGAGTCGCCGGCAGGTCGACGTACTCCCGCAGCCAAGAAAGCGGGACCCGCATCAGATCTCCATCCCGAACGGCCGGGTGAACCGGACGTCGCCCTCGACCATGTCTCGCATGTCCTCGACGTTGTGGCGGAACATCAGCATCCGCTCGATACCGAACCCGAAGGCGAATCCGCTGTACTTCTCGGGGTCGACGCCGCACGCGACGAGCACGCGCGGGTTGACCATGCCGCAGCCGCCCAGCTCGATCCAGCCCTCGCTGGAGCAGGTCCGGCAGGGGCGGTCGGGGTTGCCGACGGACGCGCCCTTGCAGACGTAGCAGAGCATGTCCATCTCGGCGGACGGCTCGGTGAAGGGGAAGTAGTTGGGCCGCAGCCGCGTCTTCATGTCCGAGCCGAAGAGCGACTGGACCATGTGGTCCATGGTGCCCTTGAGATCGGCCATGGTCAGGCCCTCGTCGATGGCGAGGAGCTCGATCTGGTGGAAGACGGGGGTGTGCGTGGCGTCCAGCTCGTCCGTGCGGTACACGCGGCCGGGGCAGACGATGTAGACCGGCGGCTCGCGGTCGAGCATCGAGCGGGCCTGTACGGGCGAGGTGTGCGTGCGCAGTACGACACCGGACTCGTCGCCGGTGGTCCCCTTCGGGCCCTCGACGAAGAAGGTGTCCTGCATCTGCCGGGCCGGGTGGTCCGGGGTGAAGTTGAGGGCGTCGAAGTTGAACCACTCCGCCTCGACCTCGGGGCCCTCGGCGACCTCGTACCCCATGGAGACGAAGACGTCCGCGACGCGCTCCATGAACGTGGTCAGCGGGTGGCGGGCGCCGGCCGGTACGCGGTCGTACGGCAGGGTGACGTCCACCGCCTCCTCGACCAGTACACGGGCGTCCCGGTCGGCCTCCAGCTCGGTCTGGCGGGCGGCGAGCGCCTTGCTGACGGCGCCCCTGGCCTGGCCGACGAGCTTGCCCGCGGCGGCCTTGGCCTGCGGGGGCAGGGCGCCGATCTCGCGGTTGGCGAGGGCCAGCGGCGAGGTGCCGCCGGTGTGGGCGACCTTGGCCTCCTGGAGTGCGTCGAGGGAGTCCGCGGCGGCGAAGGCGGCGAGCGCCTCGTCCCGCATACGCTCGATCTCTTCCGGTTTCAGGGCCTCGACCTCTACAGGGTCGTACGACTTGTTCGGTGCCGACATCTCTTCCCGTGCTTCCGGTTGGCTGGCTGATGGTCCCCGTCTACGGCTCGGAGACGAATGGTCCACAGAGAGGGACGCAAAGGTGCCAAAGGCCGATTCTAACGGGGGTGAGGTGTTCGAACGCGCCCGTGGGGCCTCGTCGGCGTTACAGCAGGTACGCCGGGGTGCTCACGGGCAGCATAAATCGGAACTCGGCGCCGCCGCCGGGGGCGCGGCCGACCGTGATGGAGCCGCCGTGGGCCTCGACGATGCCCTTGACGATGTACAGCCCGAGGCCGGTGCCGCCGCGCTTGCTGCCCCGCCAGAAGCGGGTGAAGACGCGGTTCATGGACTCCTCCGGGATGCCGGGCCCCTCGTCGCTCACCGTGACCGACGTGGCCGTGTTCTGGTCGGCGTCCCCTTCACGCGGGGAGAGCGCGGCCGTGACGTCGATTGTGACGGTTCCCTCGCCGTGGCGCACCGCGTTTTCCAGCAGGTTGCTGAGCACCTGGTCGATCTTGTCGGGGTCCGCCCAGAGCGCGGGCAGGGGCTGCTCTATCCGGAGCAGGAACCGGTCGGCGGGCTGCCCGGCCGCCACGTACGCCTGGATGTGCCGTCCGACGGCGGCGCCCATGTCGACCGGCTGGCGACGCACTTCGAGCCGGCCGGAGTCGATGCGGGAGATGTCCAGCAGTTCGGCGATGAGCCGGGTGACGCGGTTGGCGTCGGCGTCGACGGTCTCCAGCATCAGTTTCTTCTGGTCGTCGGTGAACCGTTCCCACTTGGCGAGCAGGGTCGCGGTGAAGCCCTTGACGGAGGTGAGCGGCGAGCGCAGTTCGTGGGCCACGGTGGCGATCAGCTCGGCATGGCTGCGCTCGGTACGGCGGCGGGCCTCGGTGTCACGCAGGGAGACGACGACCCGGCGGATCGGTCCGGTGGGGTGCGTACGGAGGTAGCGCGCCGAGACGAGCACCTCGCGTCCACCGGGCAGCAGCAGGTTCCGCTCGGGCTGGCCGTTCCTGATCGCGAGTCCGCCGTAGGGGTCGGTCAGCTGCCACCAGCGGCGTCCTTCGAGATCTTCTAACGGAAGGGCGCGGTCCAGCCGCAGACCGAGGGCGTCGGCGGCGGGGAAGGTGGTGATGCGCTGGGCGGCGGCGTTGAAGCAGATCACCCGGCCGTGCTCGTCGGCGATGACGAGTCCGTCGGGCAGGTCGTCGGGGTCGATGCCCAGCTCGGCGCCGGATCCGGTCCGGAATCCGGCTCCGGGCCCGGCGGGATCACCGTGCGGGGAGGCGGCTTCGCTCCGCAATTCCCATGCCCCCAGTGTTCCGCTCGTGCCGACAGTCATCCCCGTACCCCACCTCTCGGACTGGCGCAGTGGGCCCCCGAGCCCGTCACCCTACTAGCTCTCGGTGACGAAGCGGCACCCTCCGGAGGCGCGCTGCGCACGGGCGGACGCGTAGAGACATACGGCGGCGGCGGTCGCCAGGTTCAGGCTCTCCGCCTTTCCATGGATCGGAACGCGCACGACAGCGTCGGTCAGCGCGCGCGTCTCCTCCGGGAGCCCCCAGGCCTCGTTGCCGAACACCCAGGCGGTGGGCCCGCCCATGGTCCCCTTGTCCAGCTCGTCGTCGAGGTCGTCCGTGCCCGCGCCGTCGGCGGCGAGGATCCGTACACCGATGTCCCTGAGCCCGGCCACGGCCTCTTCCACGGGCACACCGACGGCCACGGGCAGATGGAACAGCGAGCCCACGGAGGCCCGTACGGCCTTCGGGTTGTACAGGTCGACGGAGGCGTCGGTGAGGACGACCGCGTCGGCGCCGGCGGCGTCCGCGCACCGCAGCACGGTGCCGGCGTTCCCGGGGTCGCGCACGTTCGCGAGGACGGCGACCAAGCGGGGCCGCGCCTTGATGATGTCCTCGAACGGGGTGTCGAGGAACCGGCAGATCCCGACGAGCCCCTGCGGGGTGACGGTGGTGGAGATGTCGGCGATGACGTCCTCGTCGGCGAGGTGGAGGCGGGCGCCGCTTGTCCGGGCCTCCCCGAGGATGTCCGGGTACCGCTCGGCGGCGTCAACGGTGGCGAACAGCTCGACGAGCGTCCCCCCGCCGTACACGGCCGCCTCGCGCACGGCCTGCGGCCCCTCGGCGAGGAACAGCCGGTCCTTGCTGCGGAAGTTGCGCCTGGCGAGACGCCGCGCGGCGGCGACGCGGGCGGAGCGCGGGGAGATCAACTCGGGGGCGGCGGACATGGGAGACCTTTCCGGGGTTCGGTTCGTGGTCGGGTGCGGGTCCGGTGGGGGCTGGTCGCGCAGTTCCCCGCGCCCCTGAAAAGCAGGGGCTGCGCCCCGTGCTTTTCGGCCCGAAGGGGCCGTGTCTTTTGTCTTCAGGGGCGCGGGGAACTGCGCGAGAAGCCCCACCGGACCCGCACCCGACCACGAACCCAAAAACACCCGGGTCCACAGGCAGCGAACACCTGTGGACCCGGGATCACATCACACGCGGCTCAAGGCCAGCGCCGGCGTCACGCCGCCTTGGGCGCGTTGACGTCCGCCGGAAGCGCCTTCTGCGCGACCTCGACGAGCGCGGCGAACGCGGTGGCGTCGTTGACGGCGAGCTCGGCAAGGATCTTGCGGTCGACCTCGATGTTGGCCGCGTTCAGACCCTGGATGAAGCGGTTGTAGGTGATGCCGTTGGCGCGGGCAGCGGCGTTGATGCGCTGGATCCACAGCCGACGGAAGTCGCCCTTGCGCTTCTTGCGGTCGTTGTAGTTGTAGACCAGGGAGTGGGTGACCTGCTCCTTGGCCTTGCGGTACAGGCGCGAACGCTGACCGCGGTAACCCTTGGCGGCCTCGAGGATCGCCCGGCGCTTCTTGTGTGCGTTTACTGCCCGCTTGACGCGTGCCACTTTTAACTCCTTGCAGCGGGGCCGTGGTTGTCGTCACACGGCCCGATTTCGATGGGGTCCCGGTCTTCAGACGTACTTACGGCGCGCGGGCGCCGGTACGTCACTTGCCGAGAAGCTTCTTGATCTTCGCGGCGTCGCCCGGGGCCATCTCGGCGGTGCCGGTGAGGCGCCGCGTCACGCGGGACGACTTGTGCTCGAGCAGGTGGCGCTTGCCGGCACGCTCGCGGAGCACCTTGCCGGAGCCGGTGATCTTGAAGCGCTTGCTGGCACCGCTGTGCGACTTGTTCTTCGGCATAGCGCCGTTCTCTCCTCGTCAGTGGCGTTCCGGTGCCCGGTCGTGAAACCGGGCACGGTGGAACGTCATGTGTATGGGTTGGCATCCCAGGGCGTGAGCCCCGGAATCAGACCTGGGAGGACGCCTCGGCCGGAGCCTCGGCGGTCTCCTCGGCGATGTCCTCGTCGTCACCGAGGTCCACGTCGCCGACGATGTCCTCGTCGATTCCGTCGACTTCGTCGGTCTCCGCGGCGTTCTGCGACTTGCCCGGGTTGGCCTTCGCTTCCGCCTTGCGGGCCGCCTGGGCCTCACGAGCCTCGGCCATCGCCTCGGTCTTCTTCTTGTGCGGACCGAGAACCATGATCATGTTTCGGCCGTCCTGCTTCGGGTTCGACTCGATGAACCCGAGGTCCTCGACGTCCGAGGCGAGCCGCTGCAGCAGTCGGTAGCCCAGCTCGGGCCGGGACTGCTCGCGACCACGGAACATGATCGTGATCTTGACCTTGTCGCCCTGCTTGAGGAACCGGACGACGTGACCCTTTTTGGTGTCGTAGTCGTGCGGGTCGATCTTCGGCCGGAGCTTCATTTCCTTGATGACCGTGTGCGCCTGGTTCTTGCGCGCCTCACGGGCCTTCATGGCCGACTCGTACTTGAACTTCCCGTAGTCCATGAGCTTGCAGACCGGCGGGCGCGCGCTCGCCGCCACCTCGACCAGGTCGAGGTCGTACTCCTGCGCAAGCTCCAGGGCCTTGGCAAGCGGAACAATCCCGACCTGCTCGCCGCTGGGACCGACAAGTCGCACCTCGGGAACGCGAATCCGGTCGTTGATGCGGGGCTCGGTGCTGATGGATCCTCCTCGGTAGCACCACACGACGGTCTGGCGGACCGTCGCGTATGTCTCTGATGACAATGGGACCAACTACCGGGGCACACGAAAAATGCCCCGACGGGACACAGGCGGGGCTCCAAAGGCATACCGGAGCACCGCCGCGGTCAACCGCGGGGCGCACATCGGGCGACTCCATCGTCCGTACGGAACGATGGTGGCCGCCTGACCGGGTGACCCGCCGTCCGTAAGGGCGGTCGGGTGGGAGATCGGAGCCTCCACTTGTGGGCCGGGCACGCAAGTGTCCAGCCGGTCGTTACAAAAGGTTAGCACCAAGTAGGAGGTGGTGCTAACCGCCCGGTTCACGGCCGCCCGGACAAAGGGGCCGGATGCCCGGGGCCTATCGTGTGGGTCATGAGTGAGACCCCTCCCCAGAGTGCCGAGAACGCTTCCCAGGGTGCCGACTTCGACGCCATGACCCGCGACATCGCCGAGGTCCCGGCGGTCGAGGTGATCGTGACGGTCGCCGTGAACCTGATGAGCGCCGCCGCCGTGAAGCTCGGTCTGACCGACGAGGGCGACAAGTACAAGGACCTGGACGAGGCGCGCAAGCTGGTGCACGCTCTCGCCGGTCTCCTCGACGCGAGCACGACGGAGATCAGCTCCTTCCACGCGGCCCCGCTGCGCGACGGCCTCAAGTCGCTCCAGCTGGCGTTCCGCGAGGCGTCCCTCGTCCCGGACGAGCCGGGCCAGGGCCCCGGCGAGAAGTACACGGGCCCGGTCTACGGCTAGGTCGCGGGTCGGGCGCCGTCAGTCACCCATGAACCACAGGTAGCTGCCCGGCGTCGCGGCGCACACTGCCAGAAGCTCGGCGAGATCGAGCAGTGCCGCCCGCTGCCGCTCGTCGGTGCACAGCTGTGCCAGAGCGACAGCCTCCTGACGGGCGACCTGGGCTTCCTGCTCGTTGAACAGGGTGTCGCCGTAGGGATCCACCCGGCCGAGCTTGCCGGGGCCGTGTCGGTCGAGCGCGCCCAGCGCCCGAACCAACGCCTCACCGTGCTCGTAGGAACCTCGCAGCCGAGTCTCCCGGGACGACCTCTTGTAAGAGGGGCGCCCCGAGTGCAGCTCCAGTTCGATCCCCATGCCCTTTTCTCCGGGTCCTCAGGACCGCACATAGAGGGGCTCGCCCGGGGGCGTGGCTCCGGCCGGCAGAAGTGCCAGGTCGAGGCCGCGCACCAGGCGGGCCCGCAGTGTCTCGTCGGCGGCGAGGCGTCCGGCGACCGCCCGGGCGGCGTCGGCCGGGGGCGCCGTCGGATCCAGTACGAGTGCGAGGGTGCCGTCGGCCTGTCCCGGGCCCAGATGCGCGCGGACCACGGCGGGCTCGGCGGCCACGACGGCCCGTACGGCGTCGACCACGGCGGGATCGGCGAGCGGATCGGCCGTCGTACGCCCCTCGGCCAGCGCGAGCAGCGCGGAACCGCTCAGCTCGTAGGGCACGGGCCCGGCCAGGTCGAGGACGATCGTGTCCGCCTTCTCGTGCGCGGCGGCCTGGATGGCCTGGTGCAGGGGTACGGCGACGGGGCGGGCGGCCGGGTCCCAGCGGGCCAACGAGTCGGTGGACGTGAAGGCCGGCAGGGCCGTCCGGCCGCCGGCCTTGAGGGTCGGCACCGCCATGTCGCTGGTCTTCTCGTGGCGCAGCCCGTTCTCGTCCTCCTCGACCTCCCCGAGTACGGCGACGACGGGGACGAGCAGCCGGGCCCCCTTGAGTGCCGCCAGCACCGGTCCGACGGCGGTGCGGTCCTCCGCCCAGGCCGCCAGCGCGGTGCTCAGCCGGGGGTCGGCACTGCCGTCGTCGTCGGAGAAGCCGGAGTCGGGAATGTTCTTGTTCGCCACGGTGACCGACCCTATCGGGGGATCGATCCTGGGCCTTCGCCGCCCCGGAAACCTGCCGTTCACCGGTTTCACGGAATTCTCAGTCATCGCTGACACACATCTAACATTCGCCTAATCAACCGCACAGTCGCGGCCATCAGCATCACGGCATGGCCTCTGAGAGAGCTCCCCGCCGTCGGTCGCTCGTCTGCATCGCCCTCGCCTCCGCGGTCGTCATGGGCGCCACCGGCGCGGGCACCGCATATGTGAAGGCCCATGCTCAGGCGGACGTGGGCCGCGTATCGTCGGCGGCGGCAGCGCCCGTGCGGACCGAAGCGAGCGAGGAGGCGTCGGTGGAACCCGTCGCGGAGCCCACGGTGGAACCGGACACGCTGCTGGCCGAGGCGATGAGGCCGGTGACCGCGGCGGCCGAGGACGGGGCCGAGGTGTCCGTGGCCGTGCTCGACGTCGGGTCGGGCGACAGCGCCGTCCACGGGGACGGGAGGTTCGACACGGCGAGCATCGTCAAGGTGGACATCCTGGCGACGCTGCTGCTCCAGGCGCAGGACGAGCACCGGAGCCTCACCGCGCGGGAGAAGACGTACGCCACCTCGATGATCGAGCTCAGCGACAACGCCTCGGCGTCGGCGCTGTGGACGGCGATCGGTGGGGCGCAAGGTCTCGCCGCCGCCAACAAGCGCTTCGGGCTGACGGACACCGAGGGTGGCACCGGCATGCTGTGGGGCCTGACCCAGACCACGGCGGCCGATCAACTCACCCTGCTCCAGCAGGTGTTCGCGGCGAACGGGGATGCCTCGCAGCTGACCGGGGCGTCCCGCACGTATCTGCGGGGCCTGATGGGCTCGGTGGCCGAGGACCAGGACTGGGGAGTGTCGGCCGCGGCTGCCACGAGCACCGCCGGTCGCCGGTTCGCCCTGAAGAACGGGTGGTTGCCGCGTACGGCGACCGGGCTGTGGGACATCAACAGCATCGGGCGGGTGACGACGGCGGACGGGCGGGAGTTCCTGGTCGCGGTGGTGTCGAACGGCAACACGACGAAGGCGAAGGGGGTTTCGCTGGTGGAGGCGGCGGCGCGGGCGGCGGTCTCGGTGTTCGACAGCCCGGCCGACACAGACGCGGACACTAACACAGCTGCGTCTTCGACCTCGACTGCTGCTGATGCCACGAAGACCGGTACGGCTTAGGGATCCTGACGGCCGGTCAGGAAATCGCTCGGCCGCCCGGGCTCAGAAGCTGTCGTCGTACGAGTCGTGGGCCGGGTGGTCGACCGTTCTGCGGCGACCGCGCCACAGCGGGACCGCCGCGACCAGGAGCACGACACCGAGGCCGCCGGCGACGGCACCGGTCCAGTTGGAGTTGTCGTCCTCCACGGGGGCCGCGTCCGGGCCCGTGCCGAAGTACTCCTTGCCGTACGCGGTCGACTTCAGCCCTTCCGGCTTCAGCTTGCCTGCCGCCCTGAGGGCCGCCGCGGGGTCGATGAAGCCGAAGCCGCGGGAGTCGTCCCGGCCGCCGTTCGGCGCGTTGCGGGCCGTGTCCTCCAGGAGCTTCTTGATCTGGGCGGGGGTCAGTCCGGGGTGGGCGGCCTTGATGAGGGCGACCGCGCCGGAGACGAACGCGGCGGCGGCGCTCGTACCCCAGCCCTCGTAGTAGCGGTGGTCGGGGGCGGCGATGACGACGTCGACGCCCGGAGCGCTGACCGTGGCGTACCAGCGACGGGTGGAGAAGGAGGCGCGGGTGCCGTACTTGTCCACGGCGGTCGCGGCGATGACGCCCGGATAGGCGGCCGGGTAGGAGATGTGGTCGCCCTTCTCGCCCCCGTTGCCGGCCGAGGCGACGACAACGGCGCCCTTCTTCAGGGCGTACTGGACGGCCTCGTCCTCGGCGGGCTCGGGATGGGCGGACTTCGAGTCGTCGCCGAGGGAGAGGTTGATGACGTCGGCGCCCTGGTCGGCGGCCCAGCGGATGCCTTCGGCGAGGGCGTTGCCGCGGGTGTTGCGGGCCTTGCCGCGGGCCGAGTCGCCGTCTTCGAGGATCACCCGGACGGGCAGGATCCTGGCCTCGGGGGCGATACCGAGGACGCCGTCACCGTTGTCGTAGCCATGGCCGTGACCGGCGATGATGCCGGCCATGGCGGTGCCGTGCTTGGCCCAGGACGCGTCGCCCTGGCTCGCTCCGAAGCCGACCATGTCCTTGCCTTCGAGGACGTTGCCGATGAGATCGGGGTGGTCGGCCTCGACGCCGGTGTCGAGCACGGCGACGGTGATGCCCTTGCCCTTGGTCGTCCGCCAGGCCTCCTGCGCGTGCATCGCGTCCAGGGCCCACTGCTGGGCGCGGATGCTGTCGGCGTACGCGGTGGTGGTGGGCAGGAGGGTGAGGGAACCGGCGAGGAGAAGGACGAGGAGCCCGCTTCGGGCTGTGCGGGTGCGGGTCATGACGGCAGTTTCGCGGCCGAGCCGACGGTCTTTCGCAGGGCCCGTTCGACGCGGTCGGCGAGGCCCTTCGCCTCGTGACCCAGGCCTGCCTGGGCGATGGCCGTGGCGACGCCGGACTCCATGGTTTCCTCGGCGGGCTGAGGGGCGTCGACAGCGCGGCCGTCGGCCCAGCCGGAGACTGCGTACGTGACGACGGGGGCGTCGGTGAGGACGGAGATGGTCCAGGAGGCGCGCTGGGCGTCCCCGAAGTCGTCGGCGACGGTGTTCCTCGCGGCGTACGGGCGGGGCATCAGGTCGGCACGGCGGTCGAGGTGCTCGTTGCTGAAGCGGGTGCGCAGGGCCTGCATCGCGGTGGCGTCGGCCTTGGTGAAGAGGAGGCCGACGGTGGTGACGTAGCTCTGGGTCTCGTCTGTGTAGGTGGCGCGCAGGAGGCGTTGGCAGCCGACGGGGGCGAGGGCCTTGCGCAGCAGCGGGTCGAAGGCGTTGGCGCAGCCGGTGTCCGGGGCGACGGCGATCCGGATCCAGGTGCGGTCGGCGCCACCCGGGCCGGCTCCGTCGCCCTCGACGGTGGGCGGGAAGAGCTGGTCCACTGGGATCCTGTGCCAGAGCGTCCCGGACGCGGTGAACGCGGTGCGCGCGTCGGCGCCTCCCGAATCGTCCCCGGTCAGCCAACTCCCGGTCAGCGCACCGCCGATGAGCCCGAGCCCGAGCACGGCACAGCCGACGGCGAGCAGCGCGCGCCCGCTGAAGGAACGGGGCCTGGTCTCCGCGCCGGACACGTCGGGTCGCGCGAGCGAGACGACGGGCCGCCCGGAACCGACGGTCCCGCGGTCGCCGTAGGGGGCGCTCCAGGAGAGGGCGGGGTCGGGCAGGCCGGCCGCGGAGGGCACGTTCGTGGGGCGCGGAGGGCCGGTGGGCGCCGCGGGCGTCTCGCCGCTGTCCGGCCGCCTGCCGGATCCCTGGGGCGGGTCGGCGACGGGCGTGTTCGGCCGGTACGCCTGGCCGCCGGGGGTGCTCCCGGCACCGGGGCGGCCGTTCGACGGGCCGGTCGTGGGCGGGTCCGCGAGGTACGGGCGGCCGGTGGGCGCGTTCGGGGGCGGCGGGGGTGTCGCGGCGGTGCCCGGACGGGCGCTGGACGCCTGCGACGGGCTGGGCCGGTACGCGCGGTCGGCCGGGGCGTTCGCACCCCCGGGGCGGCCTGTCGGCGCGTGCGGCGGGTCGGCGACGGGTCGATCCGAGAGATACGGGCGGCCGATGGGGGCGCTCGCGGGGCGCGAGGGGTCGTTGGGCGCCGGAGGTGTCTCGGCGGTGTCGGGACGGGCATCCGGCGTTCGGGGCGGGCTCGGCCGGAATGGGCGGCCGACGGAGGTGTTCCCGGCACCGGGACGGCCGCTCGGCGGGTCGGTCACGGGCGAATCGGCGAGGTACGGGCGACCGACGGGGACGTTCGCGGGACGCGGACCACCGCCCGACGCCGACGCCGGGGGTGCCTCGGCGGAACCAGGACGGGGGCTCGACACCTGACCGGGACGGCCGACAGGCCCGTTCGCGGGACGCGGACCACCGCCCGACGCCGACACCGGGGGTGCCTCGCCGGAACCAGGACCGGGACCGGCGGGCGGGGTCGGGAGGTACGGGCGGCCGGTGGGGGTCGGGGGCTGGTCCGGGGTGCGGATGGTGGTCCTGGGGGTGGTGGGCGATGTGTCGGCGGGGCGTGTCCTGGGGCCGGCCGTCGGTCGACGCGTCGGGGCGGGGGGCGCCTCGGTGGGGCGTGGCTGGTTGTCCGGGCGTGGAGGGGCGGCCGGCGGGGGCTTGCGGAGGCGCCTGGTGGTCTCGGGCTCGGTGTGGGCGAGGCCGGCCGGTCGCCAGGGCGCCACGGGCGGCCGGTGGGCCGGGAGCGGCGGCAGGTCGGGGAGGGGGCGCGGTGTCGTAGGCCCGGCGGCTACCGGAGGCGCGTCGGGGAAACGGGCCGAGGAGGGCGGCGGGGGCGGGGCTATGGGGCCGGTGGTTTCACGGGAGGGAGCTCGCAGGTGCGGGAACCGGGGCGGGGCGGCGTCCTTCGAAGCGCTCGGCGCCGGCGCGGTCGCGGGGACGGGCGGTGTGCCGAGGGCTGTCGAGGCGGAGGTTACGGGGCCCGACGCTCCACCGGACGCACCGGGCGCACGCCCTGACCTGCTCGCCGCGTCACCGGTCGCGAGTGGCCCTCGGCCCGCGCCCCCCGCGTTGTTCTCGCCGACTCCGGGCACACCTTGCGCATCTCTCGTGTCTCGCGCATCTGCAGATGGGGTGTCCGTGCCGTCCGTGACCGGTGGCTCGGTCGGCGACGGCGGGCCGGCCGGGCGCGGGGGGATGGATGCGCGCCGCGCTTCCGTGCTCATGCACCCCCCGTTTCCTCGTACCGGCGCAGGGCCGACGGAGTCCGTGCGGCGCGGAACGCGGCCGTCCCGGGCACGCATACCCGCGCGGGCGTGCCGCCATCCGGGCGCGTACCTCCGCGCGCGGTGGCTCCTCCCTGCGTGAAGCGTCACTCTACGGGCTGTCACCCACCGAACGGGAACCAGTCCGCGGCACCGGGGCTTCTGCCCGGATCATCCCCCTGCCCTGCGGCGATCGCGCCCACCAGGGCTTACGCCCCCCGCCGGAGTGCGGCGGGGGGCGCAGGCGCGACCCTCGTCTACACGGGTGTGACGTACGCCCCCGCGATGCCACCGTCGACCAGGAAGTCGGTGGCGTTGACGAACGACGAGTCGTCGCTGGCCAGGAACGCGACGGCGGCGGCGATCTCGTCGGCCTCGGCGAACCGTCCGACGGGGATGTGGACGAGGCGGCGGGCGGCGCGCTCGGGGTCCTTGGCGAACAGTTCCTGGAGGAGCGGGGTGTTGACCGGCCCCGGGCAGAGGGCGTTGACGCGGATGCCCTCCCGGGCGAACTGCACGCCCAGTTCACGGGTCATGGCAAGGACGCCGCCCTTGGACGCGGTGTACGAGATCTGGGAGGTGGCGGCGCCCATCCTCGCCACGAACGAGGCCGTGTTGATGATCGAGCCCTTGCCCTGGCGCCGCATGTAGGGGATCGCGGCCTTGCAGCACAGGAAGACGGAGGTCAGGTTGACCTCCTGGACGCGCTTCCAGGCCTCCAGTCCGGTGTCCAGGATGGAGTCGTCGTCGGGCGGCGAGATACCGGCGTTGTTGAACGCGATGTCGACGCTGCCGTAGGTGTCGTACGCCGTCCTGAAGAGCGCCTCGACCTGCTCGGGGTCGGTGACGTCGACCTTGACGAAGATGCCGCCCACCTCGTCGGCGGCGGCCTTGCCGCGCGGCTCGTCGACGTCTCCGCAGACGACGTGGGCGCCCTCGGAGGCGAGCCTGCGCGCGGTGGCGAGGCCGATGCCGCTGCCGGCACCGGTGATGACTGCGGTACGGCCGACGAGCCGTCGGCAGACGGCGGCTTCGCCGGTGGGGGGCGTGGGCGTCGATTCGGTCACTGTGCGGGGCCTTCCGTGCTGATGAAGACGTTCTTCGTCTCGGTGAATGCGGTGAGGGCGTCGGGGCCGAGCTCGCGGCCGATCCCGGACTGCTTGAAGCCGCCGAAGGGTGTCGAGTAGCGCACGCTGGAGTGCGAGTTGACGGACAGGTTGCCTGCCCTGACGGCCTGTGAGACGCGCAGGGCACGGCCCACGTCCCGGGTCCAGATGGAGCCGGAGAGGCCGTAGTCGGTGGCGTTGGCGAGCGCCACGGCGTCCGCCTCGTCGTCGAAGGGGAGGACGACGGCGACGGGCCCGAAGACCTCCTCGACGGCCACGCGCGCGTGCGGGTCGACGTCGGTGAGGACGGTGGGCGGGAACCAGAAGCCGGGACCTTCGGGCGCCTCGCCCCGGATGCCGGCCAGGTCGTCGGTGACGTACGCGCGTACGCGGTCCAGTTGGGCCCTGGAGATCAGCGGGCCCATCTGGGTCTTCTCGTCGGCCGGGTCGCCGACGAGGACGGACTCCACGGCGGGGGCGAGGAGGCCGAGGAAGCGGTCGTACACGGAGCGCTGGACGAGGATGCGCGTGCGGGCGCAGCAGTCCTGGCCGGAGTTGTCGAGGAACGACATGGGGGCGGCGGCCGCGGCGGCCTCGATGTCCGCGTCGGCGAAGACGATGTTGGGGCTCTTGCCGCCGAGTTCGAGGGTGACGCGCTTGAGGAGCGCCGACCCCTTCGCCAGCACCTGCTTGCCCACGCCTGTCGATCCGGTGAAGACGATCTTGGCGATGCCCGGGTGTTCCACGAGTGCGGTGCCGACGACGGGGCCGTGGCCCGGCAGCACCTGGAACAGTCCCTCCGGCAGACCTGCCTCCAGGGCGAGTTCGGCGAGGCGCAGGGCTGTCAGAGGGGTGGTCTCGGCGGGCTTGAGGATCACCGCGTTGCCCGCGGCGAGGGCGGGTGCCGTGCCCCAGGCCGCGATCGGCATGGGGAAGTTCCAGGGCGCGATGACACCGACGACGCCGAGCGGTTCCAGGATGGTGATGTCGAGGCCGCCGGCGACCGGGATCTGACGCCCGGTCAGGCGTTCCACTCCCCCGGCCGCGTAGTCGAGCAGATCGCGGACGTTGCCCGCTTCCCAGCGCGCGTTGCCGATGGTGTGTCCGGCCTGCCGCACCTCCAACCGGGCGAGTTCTTCGAGGTGTTCGTCGACGGTGGCCGCGAAGCGGCGCAGCAGGCGGGCGCGGTCGGCGGGCGCGAGGGCCACCCACCGCGCCTGGGCCCGCGTGGCCCGTACGACAGCTGTGTCGACGTCCTCCCGGGTGGCGGCGGGGACGGTGGCGACGACGTCCTCGGTGGCGGGGTTGAGGACGCGAAGCTCACGCTCGAAAGCGGGTTCGCGCTCGTGCTCGTACGACAAGGAAGGACCTCTCACAAACGTTCGAAGGAGCGGCGAAGCTCCCAGTCGGTCACCGCGGCGTCGAAGGCGGCGAGTTCGACGCGGGCCATGTTGCGGTAGTGGGCGACCACCTCGTCACCGAAGGCGGCCTGGACGATGGGGCTGGTCTCCCACAGTTCGGCGGCCTCGCGCAGGGTGGTGGGGACGTGGGCGTAGTCGCCCGCGTAGGCGTTGCCCTCGCACACCTCGGGCAGCTCCAGTTTCTGCTCGATGCCGTACAGCCCGGCGGCAACCAGTCCGGCGACGGCGAGGTACGGGTTGACGTCACCGCCGGGCAGCCGGTTCTCGAACCGCATGGAGCGTCCGTGGCCGACCACCCGCAGCGCGCAGGTGCGGTTGTCGTACCCCCAGGCGACCGCGGTCGGCGCGAACGAGCCGGGCTGGAACCTCTTGTACGAGTTGATGTTGGGCGCGTAGAGCAGCGAGAAGTCCCTCAGGGCCGCGAGCTGCCCGGCGAGGAAGTACCGCATGACCTCGGACATGCCACCGGGGTCGGCCGCGGTTCCGGCCATGACGTTCGTGCCGTCGGCGTCGGCCAGCGAGAGGTGGATGTGGCAGGAGTTGCCCTCGCGCTCGTTGTACTTGGCCATGAAGGTGAGCGAGACGCCCTCCTGGCTGGCGATCTCCTTGGCACCGGTCTTGTAGACGGCGTGCTGGTCGCAGGTGACCAGCGCGTCGTCGTACTTGAAGGCGATCTCGTGCTGGCCGGGATTGCACTCGCCCTTGGCGGACTCGACGATCAGTCCGGCGGCCGTCATCTCGTTGCGGATGCGGCGCAGCAGGGGTTCGATGCGGCCGGTGCCGAGGATCGAGTAGTCGATGTTGTACTGGTTGGCCGGGGTCAGTCCGCGGTAATGGGCGTCCCAGGCCTGTTCGTAGGTGTCCTTGAAGACGATGAACTCGAGTTCCGTACCGACCTTCGCGCTGAACCCGTGTTCGGCGAGCCGGTCCAGCTGGCGGCGGAGGATCTGGCGGGGCGCGGCGACGACCGGGGACCCGTCGTTCCAGGCGAGGTCGGCGACGAGGAACGCCGTGCCCGCGTTCCAGGGCAGCCGGCGGAGCGTGGAGAGGTCGGGATGCATGGCGAAGTCGCCGTATCCCCGCTCCCAGGAGGACATCTCGTAGCCGTCGACGGTGTTCATCTCGGTGTCGACGGCAAGGAGGTAGTTGCAGCCTTCGGTGCCGTGCTCCAGGACGTCGTCGAGGAAGAAACGGGCGGCGAACCGCTTGCCCTGGAGGCGCCCTTGCATGTCGGGGAAGGCCAGGACAACAGTGTCGATCTCTCCGCTCGCGACGAGGGCGTGCAGCTCCTCGACGCTGAGCGGGGGTGTGCGGTCTGCCACGGGAAAGCTCCTTCGGCTTCTGCGCGTTCTCTCTGCCGGGCCGGAAGCCATAAGGTATTGCGGAGAACCATTGCTTGGGAAGGGGGCACGGCCAGATGTCGCTGGACGCGGAGGGCGGCTTGGAGGACCGGTTGACGCCGGTGCTGCGGCCCGTGCGGGCGGGCAACGGCTTCGAGGAGGCACTGGAACAGATTCTCCAGGTGGTACGGCTGGGCCTGGTCCCGGGCGGCGAGCGGCTGCCGGCCGAGCGCGAACTCGCCGAGCGGCTCGGGATCAGCCGGGTGACGCTGCGCGAGGTGCTGAAGGTCCTCCAGGACCAGGGGCTGGTGGAGTCGCGTCGCGGCCGGTACGGCGGCACGTTCGTGCTGCCGCGCGGCGGCGCGGGCGAGGAGGAGCTGCGGCGGCGGATCAGCGCGGTCGACATCGAGGACGTGCTCCGCTTCCGCGAGGTACTGGAGGTGGGTGCGGCGGGCCTGTGCGCGCAGCACGGGCTGTCTGCCGAGCAGGGGAGCCGGCTGCGGGAGGCGCTGGCGCGCACGCAGGACGCCCCGCTGCCGGACTACCGCCGCCTGGACACCCTGCTCCACCTCACCCTCTCCGAGCTGTGCGGCTCGCCGACGCTGACCTCGCAGTACGCGGCGGTACGGGCGACGGTGAACGACCTGCTGGACTGCATCCCGCTGCTGGTGCGCAACCTGGAGCACTCCCAGCGGCAGCACGCGGTGCTGGTGGACGCGGTGCTCGACGGGGACGCGGACGGGGCGCGGGAGATGATGCGGGAGCACTGCTCGGGGACGGCGGCACTGTTGCGGGGGTTCCTGGCATAACGGGCGTGAGACGCGGGTTGCCTCATGGGGCGAGGGTCGGCAAAGGTATGGCCGTACGCCATTGGATGCCAGGAGGGCCTCGTGACCACGACCGGACGACGACCGCTCATCGGCGTCAGCACGTACCTGGAGTCCAGCACCCGCTGGGGGGCGTGGGAGCTGCCCGCGGCACTGTTGCCGGCCGGGTATCCGCGGCTCGTGCAGCGGGCCGGGGGCATCGCCGCGATGCTCCCGCCGGACGACCCGGCACACGCCGCCGCGACGGTGGCCCGGCTCGACGGTGTCGTGATCGCGGGGGGTCCCGATGTCGATCCCGCCCGGTACGGCGAGGAGCGCGACCCGCGTACGGGCCCGCCCGCCGAGGCCCGGGACGCCTGGGAACTCGCCCTGATCGAGGCGGCGTTGGCGGCCGGCACCCCGTTGCTGGGCATCTGCCGGGGCATGCAGCTGCTGAACGTCGCCCTGGGCGGCACCCTGGTCCAGCACATCGACGGCCACGCGGAGATTCCGGGCGTCTTCGGCCACCACACGGTGAAGCCGGTACCGGGCACGCGATACGCGGAGGCGGTACCGGAGGAGACATCGGTACCGACCTTCCATCACCAGGCGGTGGACCGCCTGGGGAGGGGGCTCATCCCATCGGCATACGCGCCGGACGGAACGGTGGAGGCGGTGGAGGTTCCCGGGTCCGGGTGGGTACTGGGGGTGCAATGGCACCCGGAGATGGACGAGGACCCGAGGGTGATGGAGGCCCTGGTCCTTTCAGCCCGTCCGGCGCTTGAGGACAAGGCCCGTTCAGGGCCGTAGGGGGTCTGGGGGCGCAGCCCCCAGGGATGGGAAGGGTAGGGGCGGCGGGGGCGAAACCAACCCCTGCCCCACCCGCCCTCACCCCCGCGTCAGCCCCAACAACTCCCGCGCCGGCCCCACCGGCCGATGCCCCGTAGGCCACACCGCCCGCAGCTCCCGATCCAACCGCACCCCGTCCAACGGCACACACACCAACCGCCGCGTCGCCAACTCCTCCCCCACCGCCAGTTCACTCAGCACCGCGGGCCCCGCCCCACCCACAGCCGACGCCTTGACCGCGGTCGTCGACGACAGCTCGATCAGCGGACGCGCCAACCCGCCCAACGCGGTGTTCAACACCTGCCGCGTCCCCGACCCCTCCTCCCGGAGGATCAACGGCGTCGCCGCCAGTTCCGCCGCCCCCACCGGCTTCCGCCGCCGCGCCCACGGATGCCCCGGCGCCGTCACCACGATCAGCCGGTCCTTCGCGACGACCACCGAGTCCAGCCCGCTCGGTACGCCCGTCCCCTCCACGAAACCGATGTCGGCCTCGTCCGACAGAACCCGTTCGGCCACCGCCGCCGAGTTCCCCGCGAGCAGCGACACCGCCGTCTCGGGCAGCCGCACACGCAGCGACAGCAGCCAGCCCGGCAGCAGGTACTCGGCGATCGTCATGCTGGCCGCCACCCGCAGCCGGGAGTCGCGTCGCGCCCGCAGGGCCTGTGCCCCGGCGTCGAACGCCTCCGCCGCCTCCACGACCCGCCTGGCCCAGTCGGTGACGAGCACACCGGCGTCCGTGAGCCGGGATCCGCGCGGCGAGCGGTCCACGAGGGCCACGCCCAGTTGGCGTTCCATCGACCGGATGCGGCTGCTGGCGGCCGGCTGGGTGATGCCCAGCTCCTGCGCCGCTCGCCCGAGGCTCCCCAGCCGCGCCACGGCCAGCAGCAGCTCCATCGCCCCGAGGTCCGGGACCCGCCGCGCGACCCCCGACGACCGCACAGCCCCGCCCTCCACATCACCCATAGATCCAGCTTATGCCCTCATTCACCGGAACCCCCTGGTGACCGCACGTACCCCGCGCGACCGTGAGGACATGGCCACCGCAGCCCCCGTCCTCTCCCGCCCACTCCCCCAGAGCCAGAGCCAGACCCGGGCTCAGCCTCTCTTCCTCGGCGGCGGCCTCCGCCATCTCGGCCCCAACTGGTACGCCCCCGTCATGGGCACCGCCATCGTGGGCACCGCGGGCGCCGGCCTCCCCGGCGCGGACGGCATCCCCGGACTGCGTACCGTCTGCACGGTGGCGTGGGCCCTCTCCCTCGCCCTTCTGTTCGCGCTGCTCTGCGCCCGCGCCCTGCACTGGACCCACCACCGCGACCAGGCCCGCGCCCACCTCCTCGACCCGGCGACAGCCCCCTTCTATGGCTGCCTCGCGATGGCCCTGACGGCTGTCGGCGGTGGCGCCCTCGTCGTCGGCCGGGACTGGCTGGGTCTGCCGGCCGCCGTCGCCCTGGACGCGGTCCTGTTCACCGCCGGGACGATCATCGGGCTCGTCGCCGCCGTGGCCGTCCCGTACCTCCTGGTCGTACGCGGCGGCACCCCCAGCCCCGTCTGGCTGCTCCCCGTCGTCGCGCCCATGGTGTCCGCGGCGCTCGGACCGCTCCTGGTCCCCCATCTCCCGGCGGGGCAGGGGCAGCGGGCCCTTCTGTTCGCCTGCTTCGGCATGTTCGGGCTGAGCCTGCTCGCGACCCTGGTGATGCTGCCGGTCGTCTTCGGCCGGCTCGTGACGACCGGTCCGCTCCCCCTCGTCCTCACCCCGACCCTGTTCCTGGCGCTGGGCCCGCTCGGCCAGTCCACCACCGCCGCCGGCAACTTCGCCGACCTCGCCCCCCCAGGTCCTGGGCGTCCCCCATGACACCGCCGCCGCTGTCGCCGTCCTCTACGGCGTTCCCGTCATGGGCTTCGCCCTGCTGTGGCTCGCCCTCGCCGGTGCGCTGGTGCTGCGCGCACGGCGCCGGGGCATGCGCTTCACCATGACGTGGTGGGCGTTCACCTTCCCGGTGGGCACCTGTGTGACCGGCGCGGAGAGCCTCGGCCGGCACACCGGGCTCGCCGCGTTCGGCGTCCTGGCCGTCGCCCTGTACGTCCTGCTCGTCGCCGCCTGGGCCGGCGCCGCCCTTCGTACCGTCCGGGGGCTGGTCAGCGGTGAGCTGCTCGCAGGGCCTCGCCCAGTACCCGTGGCGCCTCGGCCAGTGACGGCCCGTACCAGGTGAGGTGGCGCCCGCTGACGAGCGCGCAGGGCAGCCCCTCGAACGCCTCCGGGCCGTCCTCGGCCGTGAAACGGTACGGCTCGTCCGGCAGCACGACCATCCCCGACCGCGCGCTGGTCCGCAGTTCCTCGATCGGTACCCGCGGATAGCGTTCGGCGTGGGCCGCGTACGCGTTGTCGACCCCCAGCCGTGCCAGCACGTCACCCGCGAAGGTGTCCCGTCCGAGCACCATCCAGGGGCGCCGCCAGATCGGCACGACAGCGGTCGTACGGCCGTCGGCGGCTGTTCGCGACCATCGCTCCGGCGCCGACCACGCCGTTTCGGCCTCGTCGAGCCACCGGGGGCGTGATCCGGCGCCGCACGCCGTCACCACCCGCTCCAGTTCCGCGAACGCCTGCGGCACGGTCCGCACCTCGGTGAGCAGCACCTCGATGCCCGCCGTGCGCAGGGCGGCGAGGTCGGGTTCGCGGTTCTCCTCCTCGTTGGCGACGACCAGGTCGGGGGCGAGCTCGACGATCCGCCGGACGTCGGGGTTCTTGGTGCCGCCGATACGGACGACGCCGGCGCCGAGGTCGGCCGGGTGGCCGCACCAGTCCGTGGCCCCGGCCAGAACGCCGGGCACGGTGACCGCCACCGCCTCCGTCAGGGACGGCACCAGCGAGATCACCCTCATGATCACGTCACCCCAACCGCTGATCTCGCGTTACGCGTTGACGGCGACCGCGGGGCCGTGGAACAGCCGGAGGGGACAGGTCGCCGGCGTCTCAGCGCCGACCGTCCTGTACCGCCTCGATGTGTTCGGCCACCGCGACCACGATCACCCGGGTGTCCGGCACGGTCGCCCGCCAGCGGTGCCGCACCCCGCCGGTCAGGTACAGCGTGTCGCCGCGGCCCAGCCGGTGGGCACGGCCCTCCGCCTCGACCTCGACGGCGCCGTCCGCGACGTACATCAACTCGTCGTTGCGGTGCTGGAACTCGCGGCCGGCGTCATGGTCGCCGATGAACTCCATCGCGTGCAGCTGCTGGTGGCCACGGACCAGGGAGCGCAGCCGGGGCTCGTCGGGGGCGGGTTCGAGGGCGTCCGCGCGGACCACGTCGACGCTGCACGCCGGGTCGGCCGCCGCGAGGAGCTCGACCGCGGTGGTGCGCAGAGCGTCGGCGACCTTCTCCAGGGAGCTGCGGCTGGGTCGCGCCCGCTCGTTCTCGACCTGGCTCAGGAAGGGCACCGACAGACCGCTGCGCTCGGCCACGACGGCGAGGGTGAGCTCCAGCGCCCGGCGCCGCCGCCGGACGGCGGCGCCCACCCGCAGGGGCTGTTCTTTGTGGTCGCCCATCGCTCCGGCTCCCTCCTCGGCTCGTCGTCGCGTCCCGGTTGTGTACGTCCCATCACAGCGCATCGCGCCGTGTGTTCGGTGGCTGTTCGCCAGATCGTCCCCGAACCACGCACGACGCGTTCTCTGATGACTTCCTTGCACCCTACGCATGTTCGTCAAACCGTTTCACGTGCCGGTCGCATCGGTGTCACCCCTCGTCGGGCACGACCCTCACGGTTCGCGCCAGGGGACGGGCCGCCGGGCCCGTCGTCACGCCCCTCCCCGCGCGCGGGCGGCGATGCTGACCAGCGGTGGCGGCAGGCGGAGCGACCGGGTCAAGGTGAGGGCCTGTCGCTCCGTGGTTGGCCGGATCCTTCTCGTGCGCGGAACGTGTCCGTCCGGGAACGCCGAGAGGGGTGGGCCTCGCCGGAGGCACCCGCACGCGCGCGTGTGCCCCGGTTCGACCCACCCCTCCTGAGAGCGGCTCCCTCAGTGGGTTGATACCCCTTTCGCACCGCTCTTGCCCCCGGAACCCTCGACCGGTGCCCATTTCCCGGCGAGTCGGGGGTTCGCCTTCAGCCAGGCCCGGACCGCGTCCTGTTCCCCGCCCTTGCCCGCCTGCTGGATACGGGCCTCCAGACCGGTCAGCTGTGCCTCGGTCATGGAGAAGTTCTTCAGCCAGGCGCCGACCTCGGGATTGTCGTCGGCGAAGCCCTCACGGGCCAGCGTGTGCACGCCGTCGCCCTTGCCCCAGGCGCCCTTCGGATCCTTGAGCTTCTTCAGGTCGTAGTCGCTGTACGCCCAGTGCGGCGACCAGAGGGTGACGGCGATCGGTTCCTTCCTGGCGTACGCGCGCTTGAGTTCGGCGAGCATGGCCGGGGTGGAGCCGTCGACGACCTCGTACTCACCGTCGAGACCGTACGCCCCCAGAACCTTGTCCTTGAGGAGGCCCATCATTCCGGCGCTCGGCTCGATGCCGACGATCCGGCCCTTGAACTCCGACGACTTCCCCTTGAGGTCGGCGAGCGAGTCGACACCCTTCACGTACGAGGGGACGGTCAGTTCCAGGGAGGTGGGGCCGTACCACTTGCCCAGGTCCTCCAGCTGGTCGCCGTACTTCTTCCAGTACTCGGCGTGGGTGACGGGCAGCCACGAGTCCGTCTGGAAGTCGATCTGGCCGGTGGCCAGGCCCGTGTACAGCGGGCCGGCCGCGTACTGGGTGGTCGTGACGTCGAATCCGCGCTCCTCCAGGAGTTCCTTCCACAGGAACGTCGTGGCGATGCCCTCGTCCCAGGGGATGTAACCAATGGTGACCTTCTTGCCCTGTCCCACGTCCGTCGCGGTGGTCCGGGTGCTCTGCGCGGAGGAGCCGAAGATCCCGAGACCGCCGGCGACGAGCGCCAGGACGACCACGCCGGCCAGCGCGACGACCGGGCTGGGGCGGTGGTTCCAGAGCTTCGGGGTCCCGGCGGTACGGGCTTTGGCCGCTGCGCGGCGGCCCAGTGGGGAGATCTGGGCGCCGAGCGCGCCGGTCATGCGGTCGAGGTAGATGGCGAGGACGACGATGCCGAGGCCCGCCTCGAAGCCGAGGCCGATGTCGAGCTGGCCGATGGCCTCGTTGACGGCGCCGCCGAGCCCGCCGGTGCCGACCATGCCGGCGATGACGACCATGGACAGGCCGAGCATGATGACCTGGTTGACGCCCGCCATGATCGTCGGGAGCGCGAGCGGCAGCTGCACGCGCAGCAGCGTGTCGCGCGGCGGGGTGCCGAACGCCTCGGCGGCCTCGACGAGTTCGGCGTCGACCTGCCGGATGCCGAGTTCGGTCATGCGCACCCCGGGAGCCAGGGCGAAGATCAGGGTGGCGACGACGCCCGCGGGGACGCCCATGCCGAAGAACAGGATCGCCGGGATCAGCAGCACCATCGACGGCATCGTCTGGAGCAGGTCCAGGACGGGCCGTACGACGGCGCTGACCGTCCTGGAGCGGGCCGCCCAGATACCCAGCGGGATCGAGACCACCAGGGCGATCAGGGTGGCGACGAGCACCAGGGAGAGCGTCGACATGGCGCGGTCCCAGAGGGCCATGGAGTCGACGAGTGCGAATCCGGCGAAGGCGAGGACGCCCGCGACCAGGCCGCGCAGCCACCAGGCGGCCACCGCGAGGATGCCGGCCAGGAGGAGGGGCTCCGGGGCGGTGAGGACGGCGTAGATGCCGTCGTAGAGGCCTTCCACGACCGTCTTGATCGCGTCGAAGAGCCAGGACATGTGATTGACGAGCCAGGTGACGCCGTCGTCGACCCGGTCGCCGAGCTGGAGCCTAGGCACGGGCGGCCACCTTCCCCTCCGCGTGGGCGGGGACACTCGGGCTGTCGCAGGGATCGGCGTCGCTCTGCCGGTCGCCCAGGAACTCGAGGATGCGCTGTCTCGGTACGGCGCCGACCAGTTCGCGGTCCGCGGTGAGCACCGCGACGGGGTGGGTCAGGCGGGCGCTCAGTGCGCAGAGTTCGGTGAACGGCATGTCGGGCGTCGCCGTCGGACAGTCGCAGTCGGCCTCGTCGCCGCGGGTCTCCGGGTCCATGACGGCGCCCGCGGTGAGGACGCGGGAGCGGTCGACGTCCTTGGTGAAGGAGGCGACGTAGTCGTCGGCCGGGCGGACGAGGATGTCCTCCGCGGTGCCGGTCTGGACGATGCGGCCGTCGCGCATGACGGCGATGCGGTCGCCCAGGCGCATGGCCTCGTTGAGGTCGTGGGTGATGAACACGATGGTCTTCTTGAGGGTCTTCTGGAGTTCCAGGAGCTGGTCCTGCATGTCACGGCGGATCAGCGGGTCGAGCGCGCTGAACGACTCGTCCATGAGCAGCAGGTCGGCGTCGGTGGCGAGCGCCCGGGCCAGGCCCACGCGCTGCTGCATGCCGCCGGACAGTTCGTCGGGCCACGAGTCCTCCCAGCCGGCCAGACCGCACAGGGCGAGCGCCTCGCCGGCGCGACGCTCGCGCTCGGCGCGGGGCACGCCCTGCACGGACAGGCCGTACGCGGCGTTCTCGCGGACGCTGCGGTGCGGGAAGAGCGCGAAGTGCTGGAAAACCATGCTGATCTTGTTCGTCCGCAGCGCCCGCAGTTCACGGTCGCCGAGCGCGGTCAGGTCCTCACCGTCGAAACGGACGTGTCCGGCCGTCGGTTCCAGCAGGCCGTTCAGCATGCGCAGCAGCGTCGACTTGCCCGAGCCGGACAGGCCCATGACGACGAAGATCTCGCCGGGTTCCACGCTGAAGGACGCGTCGACGACGGCCGCGGTGATGCCGTCGTCGCGCAGTTCCTCGCGGTCGGCTCCTTGTTCGAGCCGGGTGACCGCGTCGCCGGGTCGTCTGCCGAACACCTTGTACAGATGCTCGGCCTCAAGCCTGGATGACAAGGGTGCTCCTCGATGGTGCGCTTCGGTCGTGCTCTTCGGCCGTGTCACTTCGTCGTGCCACTTCGGTCACGCTCTTCGCTACAACGGTTGCGCGAACAACCGGCTTGTCCGTGGCCGCACCTGCCCCTGCCCCACATGGGCAAACTGAGAAGTGGGCCAGTTCACAACCGTTCGCAGAGGTAACGGAAGGGTCGGCGGCGAGGCCCCCGGGGGTACCGGGAAGTGGCGCGCGGGGTGACTGTCAGTGGCGTACGGCATGATGCGAGACGTGACCGGACGACTGATGCTCCTCGACACCGCCTCGCTCTATTTCCGCGCCTATTTCGGCGTCCCGGAGTCCGTGAAGGCTCCGGACGGCACGCCGGTGAACGCCGTGCGCGGGCTGCTCGAATTCATCGACCGGCTGGTCAGGGACCACCAGCCGGACCAGCTGGTGGCGTGCATGGACGCGGACTGGCGTCCGCAGTGGCGGGTCGACCTGATCCCCTCGTACAAGGCCCACCGCGTCGCCGAGGAGCGCGAGGCGGGACCGGACGAGGAGGAGGTGCCGGACACCCTGTCGCCACAGGTGCCGATCATCGAAGCGGTGCTGGACGCGGTGGGGATCGCGCGCGTGGGCGTCGCGGGATACGAGGCGGACGATGTGATCGGCACCTTCACCGCGCGCGCGGAAGGCCCCGTCGACATCGTCACCGGCGACCGGGACCTGTACCAGCTGGTCGACGACGCGCGCGGGGTGCGCGTCCTGTACCCGCTCAAGGGCGTGGGCACCCTGCAGCTCACCGACGAGGCCTGGCTGCGCGAGAGGTACGGGGTGGACGGGAAGGGGTACGCGGATCTGGCGCTGCTGCGCGGCGACCCGAGCGACGGGCTGCCGGGCGTGCCGGGGATCGGCGAGAAGACGGCGGCGAAGCTGCTGGCCGAGTTCGGAGACGTGGCCGGGATCATGGCCGCCGTCGACGACCCGAAGGCGAGACTGACGCCCTCGCAGCGCAAGCGGCTCGACGAGTCACGGCCGTACGTGGAGGTCGCGCCCAAGGTCGTCCTGGTGGCCGGCGACGTGCCACTGCCGGACGTCAACACGGCGTTGCCGCGCGCCCCTCGTGACGCCGCGGCACTCCAAGCACTCGGCGCCCGCTGGGGACTTGGAGGTTCGTTGGAGAGATTGCTCACGACACTCGGAAGGTGAGGTAGCACTTCCCCGGGAACGAGGCACGATGTACCAGTGCCTCACCAGGGCGCGAGCCCCCACCCGGAGAGAACAGCACGCTCCCACAGGAGAACGTCGCTCTCATTTTGCGGGATCATTGCGAAACGAATCGCCTCGGGTATCAGGGTTTTCCAAGAGGGGGATGCTAACTTAGGTAAGCCTAAGCAAGGTAACAGGGAGGCCGTCATGGCAGAGCGCCCGGAACGCAGGGCTCCGAAGACCCACTCCGCGCAGGTCGTCCGTACCGAGCGACTGACGCCGCACATGCAGCGTGTGGTTCTGGGTGGCGACGGCCTCGCCGAGTTCACCGCGGGCACACGCACCGACCACTACGTGAAACTGCTGTTCCCGGCCGAGGGCGTCACCTATCCGGAGCCCTTCGACATGCAGCGCGTCCGCGCGGAATTCCCGCGCGACCAGTGGCCCGTGACCCGCACCTACACGGTGCGCGCCTGGAACCCCGAACTGCGCGAACTGACCCTCGACTTCGTCCTGCACGGCGACGAGGGCCTCGCCGGCCCCTGGGCGATGCGCGTACAGCCGGGCGACACGGTCGCCTTCGGCGGCCCGGGCGGGGCCTACGCCCCCGACCCCGAGGCCGACTGGCACCTGCTCGTCGGCGACGAGAGCGCGCTGCCCGCGATCGCCTGCGCCCTGGAGGCGCTGCCCGACGGCGCGAAGGCGTACGCGTTCGTGGAGGTCGCCGGCCCCGAGGAGGAGCAGAAGATCGACTCCGACGTGGAGGTCCACTGGCTGCACCGCGGCGAACGCCCGCTCGGCCAGGCCCTCGTCGAAGCCGTGAGCGCCCTGGAGTTCCCCGCGGGCCGGGTGCAGGCGTTCGTGCACGGCGAGGCGTCCTTCGTGAAGGACCTGCGCCGACTGCTGCGGGTGGAGCACGAGATCCCGCGCGAGGACCTATCGATCTCCGGCTACTGGCGCCTCGGTCACGACGAGGACGGCTGGCAGGCGTCCAAGCGGGACTGGAACGCGCGGGTGGAGGCGGAGCAGGAGACCGCCGAACCGGCCGCCTCCTGAGTTTTCGCGAGTTTCCGGGGCCCGGGACCATCCGGGCCCTGCCCGCCCGGCCCGGCCCCCTGTGGAGCCGGGCCGGCGGCGTACCAGCCCGGCGGCCGACCGGGTCTTCCCGGCCGCAGTGCCCGATCGGCCCGAACTGCCCTCCCCCAGCGCCGAGTCGCTGCTCTCACCGAAGCCGGCGACAGCCGACTCCCGCGCCCCACGCCATGCCCCCCTCTCCCCTGCCTTGTGCCGCCGGGCCCCGCCAGGTCGCCCGGTTGGCGCGCCGCCATCGGCACGTGAGGACTTGGGTCCCGCCTCGACACGGCCACGACATCCCTGCGAAACAGCGCCTCCCTAATTTCTGTCACCCGACAGGAATTACGCGCCGAAGGCAGGTCCCGCCGTGACCACGACCGCTTCCCCCGACGTACGCCCCGATCCGCCGGATCCGTCCGTCGACCTCTCCCTGGCGGAGTTCGGCTACCCCCAGGAACTGCACCGCAGCCTCGGCCGGTACGCCTCGTTCGCCGCCGGGTTCTCCTTCATCTCCGTCCTGACGACGGTCTTCCAGTTCTTCGCCTTCGGATACGCGTTCGGCGGCCCCGTCTTCTTCTGGGCCTGGCCCGCCGTACTGGTCGGCCAGTTGCTGGTCGCCGCGTGCTTCGCGGAACTGGCCGCGCGCTATCCGATCTCCGGCGCGATCTACCAGTGGTCGTCGCGGCTCTCGAACCTCACCTTCGGCTGGTTCGCCGGCTGGATCATGGTGATCGGGCAGATCGTGGTGGTCGCGGCGGCGGCCCTCGCGCTCCAGGTCGTCATGCCGGCCATCTGGTCCGGCTTCCAGCTGGTCGGCGACGACCCGGCCCCGACCTCGGCGAGCGGCGCGGCCAACGCGGCGATTCTCGGCGTGCTCCTGCTGGGCCTCACCACCTTGGTGAACGTCCTGGACAACCGAGTGATGTCCGTGATCAACCGGGTCGGCGTGACCGCCGAGATCATCGGCGCCGTCCTGATCATCGTGCTCCTGTTCACCCACTCCGAGCGCACTCCCGGCATCACCTTCCACACGGGCACGGCACTGCAGTCCGGCCTGACCGGGGCACTGCTGGTGGGTTCGTTCACGGCGGCGTACGTGATGATCGGGTTCGACAGCGCGGGCGAGATGAGCGAGGAGACCCACCATCCCCGGCGCACCGCCCCCCGTACGATCCTGACCGCGCTCGCCTCGGCCGGCCTGCTGGGCGGGCTGATCATCCTCGCCGGCCTGCTCGCCGCACCGAGCCTCACCGACGGCCGGCTCGGCGTGGAGGGCCTGAGCTACGTCCTGACGAGCAGTCTCGGCGACGGGGTGGGCCGCGCCCTGCTGGTCGACGTGGTGGTGGCGATCGCGGTGGCGACACTCGCGATCCAGACGGCGGCCTGCCGGATGCTGTTCTCGATGGCACGCGACGGCCAACTGCCGTTCTCGGCCCGCCTCGCGAAGGTCAACCCGCGCACGGGCATGCCGAACGCCCCCGCCCTGGTCGTCGGCGCGCTGGCGGCGGTCCTGCTCCTCCTCAACTTCGCCTCCCCGGAGGCCTTCCTGGCCATCGGCACCACCTGCATCGTGATGCTGTACCTGGCGTACGCGATGGTGACGGGCCCACTGCTGGTCCGGCGTCTGAAGGGCACCTTCACGGCCGACGGCACCGACGAAGCCGGCAAGCCCCTCTTCTCCCTGGGCCGCTGGGGCATCCCGGTGAACGCCCTCGCCCTCCTCTACGGCCTCTTCATGACCGTCAACCTGGCCTGGCCCCGGGCAGCGGTGTACGACCCGGCGGGCGGACACTGGTACTTCCAGTGGTTCACCGTGCTGTTCCTGGTGGTCACGGTGGGGGGCGGGGCTCTGTACCGGCTGCTGAGTGCACGACGCGGACACTCTGCGGAGCCTGTACCGACTCCGTAGTCTCGGCCGTCGTCACTCGTCACGCGGTTCTCGAACGTCATGGATCCAGATGCCGATCAGTGCGCTCGAGTGACGACGACCTGCGCGCCGCCCTGGCCCTGCGGCTGGGAAACGATGTCTGCGATGTGCGAGCCGAACGTCAGGGTGATGTGGGGGTGTGCCGCGGTGGAGTACATGTAGATGTCGAGAGTGAGCTCTTCCGGCCGGTCGAAGGCGGGCAGAACCCGCCACCACGCCGTACGGGCCAGGTTGGTGAGGGTGTTGAGGTCGCCTTCGGAACACTCGGCGGCCAGCGCGTGGATGCCCTGGGTCAGTGCCGCGACCACGGTGGTGCCGGGATCGACGTGTTTCCGGTCGGCGTGCCAGCCGAGGGCAGTGGGTGAGAGCCTTGCCAGGCGCGCCGCGGCCCGCGCCGCCGCATCCGGAGGGATCACATCGACAGCCCCGGTGAGGGTCAGTGCGGTGTGCACGATCTCCTCGGCGTCGGCGTCCGTGCCGGTCAGGGTGGCTCGGGACAGGTGCGGGCAGTCGTCGACGTCCAGGTAGAAGCAAGCGCCACAGCGGGGTGCGGCCTGACACACCCGGCATTCGTGCTCGCGCAGGGCACCCCATCCGTAACCGTGCCGGGCCATGGGCCCCACTGTGGCCCACAGGTCGCTGCGGTGACCCCAGAGGGTGTACGAGACGCCCGCGCATCCGGCCAGGAAGGTGCGGTCATCCCTGGTCAGCATGCGGTTGGTGGCCTTCGCGGCCACGGCCGGCAGGAGGTGCCCCAGGCCCACCAGCCAGGTGACGAGGGTGTCCGTGCCGTGCCGTCCGTCGCCGTAGAGGCGGGCACCATTGCCGACATCGCCGGTGTAGGTGTCGATGGCGAGGTCGTGAATGTCGTTGACCATCTTGGAGATGCTGAAGTAAGCCCTGCCGTCGTGCGACACGCAGGCCCGATCCGCCAGCGTGGGCAGCCCCATGTCCAGGGCGTACCACTCACAGATCATGGCGTTCACCGACGGGTAGTACGGGGTTTCTGTCCGCAGGACGGGGACACCCAGTTCGGGATACCCGGTGATGCACCTGCCGCGGTGCTGCGCCATGACGCTGGACTTCCGGGCCATCAGGATGTGCCGTACGGCAGCGGTGAGCGACAACTGCTGCTGGGCCGCGCGAATTTCGGCGATGGCTATCGCGTGCCAGTCCTCGAGTTCACCACGGACGTACTTGCCCCAGTCGGTCGTCGAGGCGAGGTCGCAGTACATGCCTTGTCGAGCCGCCTCGCGGTCCGGTTCGAACACCCGCCAGGCGAGCAGCCAGCCGAACAGGGTCTGCGGCACGAACAGCTGCACTGGTATTCGTATTTGTGCCGCCAGTCGTTCGATCATGGTTCGGGGGACGGGTTCTTCCAGATCGAGCGGGCAGCCCTTCTTCTTCCACTGCTCCCCGCACTGGCTTGCCCGTTGAAGCCAGTCCGGCTGGGACCCGCCCCTGGAGGGTTGCTCCTGGGCAGGGTGGCGGGGTGCGTAGGCCTGCATCGCCCGGTGCCACAGCTGAATCGTCCGCCGTACGTCCCTGCGGTCCGGCCTGGAGAACGTCAGACCGGAGGCGAGGTCGGCGGGTGGCTCCCCCTCGGGCGCGGTCGCTCGCTGTCGTTCCGCTGCCGCGAGCCTGGACCAGTACGCCTTGCGTACTCCCTGCATGATGATGCCGTCAGGCTCACGAATGGCCGGACCTAACTGGTTCGGGACCCGTCCCTCGGGGGCCAGAGTGTCGCCGGGAAGCTCAACCATGTGAATCACTCCTTCGATCGAAGCGCTGCGGTGTGGGCACAGTGCGTGTCAGCGAGTGGTGCGAAGTCATGAGCACGGCGGTTCGGAAGGTACGGACGGGGCTCGTGCGCCACCGCAGCCCCGCAGTCGTCCGCGAGCGGTCCGCCGTCGACGTGGACCGAGAGAATCTGCCGGAAGTCGGCCGCAGCGGCTACAGCGGTCGGTAGAATTGACCCCACCAACAAGGCCGTGAGGGTGGCCCTGTGCTAGCGCCCTTGCGGCGGCCCCGATCCGACGAACAGGGCTGCCGACGCGGTCCCGTCCAGGACATCGGAGCGAGTGCCGGCCACCGATCCAGCCGGTTCCGCCCGCGGAATGCACTACCTCGTCCTCACAAGGCAGATCGAGCACCGCAGGACCCCGTTTCGTCCGAGCCGGCCAGATCCGGCGGACCACAGGACGCTGTCGCTGTCGCTGTGCCGGGTGGTCATCATCGTGAGTCGGTCTCTGGTTCACAGACATCACCTCACGCACCCGGCCCACAGGAAGAGCACGCCGCTCCAAGACAGCATGTGCCACCTGGACGAGCTCTCCAACTGTGCCATTCACAAGCCCTGAGCGGAAGCACACTCGCTACGCAGTGGTGCGTACACGGCCTACGACGTGCGCCCCTGACGAGGGACACAGACGCCGTCTACACGGTCGTCCGGAACCGCCCTACGCGTTTCACCCCGAAGATGCGCCCTGCGTACCTACTCCCGCGAGACGCGCGCTTCTCAGCACCCCGTCTGCGCCCTGGTCAACGGTGCGCCTGCCGTGATCGCCCCCGTGAGTGTGTGGACGCCGACCTGCCTCCCCCTCAACCGAAGCGTCGGAGTCGCAGGACGAGACTCGCCCTACAGCGGACCGCAATCCGTTGGAGGCGCCCGAACGTCGGGCCGGAAGTCAACCGCAAGCCCGGCAGGGCTGGTTCAAGCCACCGTCCCCCGCGTACACGGGCCGCTCCCCTGCACGCCGGCCACGCCTGAAGATCCGGAGTCTCCGCCGCCCTGAGTCCCCGACCGGCCTCGACCCGTTCGGGAGAAAGACGGTTCCGGGAACGTCGGCCGACCCCGGATCCCCATGGGGCGCAGAGAGGGCGCAACGCTTTTCGGACGCACCACAGCGTTCCCTCGCCGCCAGTGCCTCGTCGTAGGCTTCGACGTGATGAGACGCCGCACTCCGCCGCCGCCCTCCCCCCTGCCACAGCGCGACGGGGTGGATCCGGTACGTGTGCGTTTGCCGGCCGGGGACGAGTGGGCGACTGTACGAGATCATCTCGTGGCGCGGCTGGCGGCCGAGGCCGGAGTGATCGACGGGATGCTCGACGCGGGGCGGATTGTTGGCATCGACGGCCGTCCGGTTCCGAGGGACATGGCGTACGTGCCGGGGATGTTCGTATGGTTCCACCGAGATCTGCCCGACGAGGAGCAGGTGCCGTTCAAGGTCGCCATCGTGTACAGGGACGAGCATGTGGTGGTGGCCGACAAGCCGCATTTCCTGGCCACCACCCCGCGCGGCAGCCACATCGCCGAAACGGCCTTGGCGCGGCTGCGGAAGCAACTGGGCGTCCCGGCACTCGGCGCGGCACACCGGCTGGACCGGCTGACGGCCGGGCTGGTGCTGTTCGTCGTGCGACCCGAGGAGCGCGGCGCGTACCAGTCGCTGTTCCGGGACAAGCGGGTGGCGAAGGAGTACGAGGCCGTGGCACCGTACGATCCCGAGCTGGCTCTTCCCCGTACCGTGCGGAGCCGAATCGTCAAGGAGAGCGGGGTCCTGGCGGCCCGCGAGGTCGAGGGCGAACCCAACGCTGTCAGCCGGATCGAAGTTCTGGAGCACCACAGCGGGCGGGCCCGGTACCGGCTGACGCCGCGTACCGGGCAGACACACCAACTGAGGGTGCACATGAGCTCGTCGGGGGTGCCGATCCTCGGCGATCCCCTCTATCCCGTGGTGACCGGCCCCGTGGCGGTCGGCGACTTCCGGCGTCCGCTCCAACTGCTGGCGCGGGTACTGGAGTTCACCGACCCTGTCACAGGGCGCGAGCACCGGTTCGTCAGCCCGCGCACGCTGCGGGCCTGGTCGTCCTACGAGGACTGGGCCGCGTAGCCAGGTATTCGGCCGGCTCAGTCGCCGCGCCACCAGCGCAGGAGGCGCCGGAACACCCCCGGTCGAACGGCCGGTTCGGGCGTCGCCTCCGGTGCGGCGAGCTCCGGGGTCACCGGTTCTGGAGCGGCGGGCTGCGGCTCTACGGTGCCGACCGGCATGTTCGGCGTGCGCTGCGGCGGCACAGGGTTCATCGAGGGCGGCTGCGTGACGTCCTGCTGGGGCCTCCGCATGAACCTCACCGGCAGTTCCACCAGATGCCGGTTCGCGATGGACTCCCGCCAGGCCAGTTCGTCCTCGTCACAGTCGAGTTGGATGTCGGGAAGGCGGGTCAGCAGCGCGTCGACGCCGACATCAGCGATGGCGCGGCCGATGTCCTGGCCCGGACACTCGTGGGGACCGCCACTGAACGCGAGGTGGGAGCGGTTGCCCTGCATGTTGGCCTTGAGGTCGGGACGAACGCGTGGGTCGACGTTGCCCGGTGCGATGCCCAGGAGGAGGCCGTCGCCCTTGCGGATGCGCTGGCCGCCCAGCTCGGTCTCCTGCTTGGCGAAGTAACCCAGGATGGCGCTGAACGGCGGCTCGTCCCACATGGACTGCTCGACCGCCTGGGGCACCGTCATCTGCCCGCCGTTGAGCTGGGCGCGGAACCCGGGGTTGGTGAGCACCGCCCGCAGTACGTTGGCCAGCAGGTTGGCGGTGTTCTCGTACGCGGCGATCAGCACGAGGCGCAGGTGGTGGACCACCTCCTCGTCGTTGAGGTCCGCCGGGTGAGTGATCAGGTGGCTGGTGAAGTCGTCCTTGGGGTCGGTCCGGCGGCGGGCGGTGAGCCGCGTCAGGGCGTCCACGATGTACGCGTTGCTGGCGATGGAGGTCTCGGTGCCCTTGAGCAGGTCGCGGGCGGCCTGCACGATCCGGTCGTTGTACTCGTCGGGCATTCCGAGGACCTCGCACATGACGGCCATCGGCAGGTGTTCGGCGAACTGACCGACCAGATCGGCCGTACCCCCCTCGCAGAACTTGTTGACGAGATGCTGGGTCGCCCGGTTGATGTGACGGCGGATGCCCCGGTGGTCGATGGTCGACATGGCTCCGGTGACCGCGCCGCGCAGCCTCAGATGCTCGTCGCCCTCGGCGTGGCTGCACATTGGCTGCCAGGCGATGATCGGCATGAGCGGGTGATCGGGTTTGATCGTGCCGTCCTGCAGTGAGGTCCACAACCGGGGGTCACGGCTGTACTGCGAGGGGCTCCGCACCATGTGCATGTTCTCGCCGTGCCCCAGCACCACCCAGATCGGCACGTCTTCATGGAGCAGTGCGGGGGCCACCGCGCCGTGTTCGGCGCGGAGTTTCTCGTAGACGGCTCCCAGGTCCTCGGCCTCGGGGCCGTACAGCCGGCGCAGGCCGCCGGGGCCGGTGCCGTGGGCGGGGCAGCCGGGGGGTGGGCTGAGGGCGGTGTCGGCCGTGCCGGTCGGGGAGTGGGGGTCAGGCGTCACGGTGATCGCTCCGAAACTGAGGTGGATCCGGTGTCAGAAGGGTTGATGGTGTGCGGGGTCTCCGGTGGCCGCGCTCAGACGGACGCCTTCGTCATCTCCAGCGAGTGCAGGAAGCGCATCAGCGTCATGAGCGTGTCCCGGCTGGAGGCCCGCCTGCGTGCGTCGCACTCGACGATGGGGATCTCCGGGGCCAGGTCGAGGGCCGAGCGCAGGTCCTCGACCGGGTAACGGGGCGCGTCGGGGAATGAGTTGACGGCGATGACGAAGGGCACGCCCCGTTCCTCCAGTCGCCCTATGACGTCGAAGCTCACTTCCAGGCGCCGGGTGTCGATCAGGACGACCGCGCCGAGGGCGCCTTCGAACAGGCCGTTCCACAGGAACCAGAAGCGTTCCTGGCCCGGGGTGCCGAACAGGTAGAGCACCAGTTGGTCGGTGATGCTGATGCGGCCGAAGTCCATGGCCACGGTGGTGGCCGTCTTGGAATCGGAGCCGTAGTTGTCGTCGACGCCGATACCGGCCTGCGTCATGGTCTCTTCGGTGGTCAGCGGCCTGATCTCGCTCACCGAACCGACCATGGTCGTCTTGCCCACGCCGAATCCGCCCACGATCACGATCTTCACCGCGGCCTGGGTGCTTGACGGCAGGCGGTCCTCGGTCCGTGGGCCCGGGATGGTGTCAGAGCTTTTGAAGTCCATGCATCACCGCTTCGAGGAGGGAACGGTCGGCGAGCGACTCGCGGATGAGCGGGTAGCGCGCCTGGACCAGTTCGGCCGTCAGCAGCTCGGTGAGCAGGACGGTCACCACGCTGAACGGCAGGTTGAGGTATGCCGAGAGCTCGGCCACGGACAGGGGGGCCTTGCAGAGGCGGAGCAGCGCCGACTGCTCCGGCGGGGCGGCGGGCGGGGGCTCGGCGCACGCCACGATTAACGTGACGAGGTCGAGGGAGGCGCGCTCGCCGCCCTGGGCCGCGCCGGTGAGCACATAGAGCCGTTCGGGGTTCTTGCGCTCCCCCTCCTTGGCTTCCCCCTCCCTGCCCGCCGCGCCCTCTTGGCCTGCTTCGCCCTCCGCGGTGGCCGTGCTCTGCCGGAGCGGCTCGGTCGGAGGTTCCTGCTTGATGGGGTAGCGCCGTCGGCGCTGTGGAGGAGTCATACGGTCTGCCCGTTCCGCCGGGGCGGACTGGTGAGGTGTGCGCCGATGCGGACGACGAGGTCGCGCATGTGGTTGCTCATGTTGCCGGGTTCGGCGACCACGTTGGCGAGGACCGCGAGGTAGGCGTTGGGGCCGGCGGCCATCAGGTAGAAGTAGCCGCCGGTGACCTCGATGATGACCATGCGCATCGTGCCGTCGCTGTCCGGGATCTCGTGCGCGACGGCGCCGGCGAGGCTCTGCAGCCCCGCGCAGGCGGCGGCGACACGGTCGGCGGCGTCGGGGTCGCCGCCGTAGCGCGCGATGCGCAGACCGTCGGCGGAGAGCACCACGATCTGCTGGATACCGGGTACGCCGTCGGCGAGCTCCTTGAGCATCCAGTCGAAGTTGGCTCGCTGCGAGATCACTTGAGGTCCCCCTCGTCGTCGGCCTCAGCGTGGGCCGGCTGCTGGTTGGTCGCACTGGCGGCGTTCGGGTCGTCCCGGTGGCCGCCGAAGGCCGTTCGGTCGTCCGGGTGCCCGCCGCCGAAGGCCGTGTCGTCGGCGCCCGGGAAGGCGGTGAAGTCGGCCGCGTCGTCCGGGTGGCCGGAGAACATCGTCGGGTCGTCGGGGTTCCTGGTGAAGGCCGTGGGGTCCGGGTCGCCCTTGAGCCCCTCCATGAACGCCTCGACCCACAGGCCGGGCAGGGGCTCTTCTTCCTTTTTCTTCTTCTGCGACTCGGGCTCCCACAGTTTGCGGAGCTCGGGGTCGGCCTCCAACGCGGCCTCGGACGCCCTGGACCTGGCGTACCGCTCGCTGAGCGGTGTCTTGACCCGGCTGCGGCGCTGCGGCAGACCGTTCTCGGTCCACTCGGTCACCTCCGGGACGTCGTCCTCCATGGAGACCGACGCCGGGATCCGTGGGCCCGTCGTGGGGCGGCGCTTCTTGGGCGGGCGCTTGGGGCCTTCCAGCGCACCGAGTTCGATCTTGGGTGCGGCGGTGGCGCCGATCCCGTGGGCGAGTCCGGGCGCCGGGTCGCCGGTGAGCATGTCGGACGGCACGACCAGCACGGCGCGGACACCGCCGTACGCGGACTGCCTCAGCGAGATCTGCATCTTGTACGACTCGCAGAGGCGCCCCACGACCGCGAGGCCGAGCCGCGGGGACTCCCCGAGGTCGTTGAGGTCGAAGCCGGCCTGGGCGCGGGCGATCATGACCTCGGCGCGCTTGCGGGACTCCTCGCTGAGGCTGACGCCGGCGTCCTCGATCTCGATGGCGATGCCGGTCTGCACCTCGGTCGCGGTGACGTGCACCTTGGTGTGGGGCGGCGAGTAGCGCGTGGCGTTGTCGAGGAGTTCGGCCGCGGCGTGGATGAGTGGTTCGACCGAGTTGCCGTCGACGTTGACCTTCGCGATGGAGCTCAGGTCGATACGGCGGTACTCCAGGATCCGGGACATCGCGCCGCGCAGCACGCTGTACAGCGCGACGGGCTGCGGCCACTGGCGCCCGGGCCGGCCGCCGCCGAGCACGGAGATGGAGTCGGCGAGGCGACCGATCAGCGCGGTGCCGTGGTCGATGCGCAGGAGGTCGTCGAAGACCTCGGGGTTGCGGCCGTGGTCCTCCTCCATCTCCCGGAGTTCGTTGGCCTGCTGGTGGACGATCGCCTGAACGCGCCGGGCGATGCTGACGAACGCGCGCTGCGCGCCGTCCCGCATGGACTCCTCGCGGTCGATGATCTCCAGGATCCGCTCCAGCAGTTTGCGCTGCGGAACGGGGAGTTCGCGGTACGGAGAGTCCGGTCCACGCAGTTCGCGAATCACCCCTGAGGGTGAACCGGCGCCGCGCAGCAGATGGAGCGCGTGCGGAAGGATCTCCGTGCCGAACCGGGTGAACTCCTCGTCGTGGGCGGCGATGCGCCGCTCCAGATACGCGGTGTGACGGGCGTGCTCGGCCCGCAGGCTACGGACGGTACGGCCCCGGCGGACCACTTCGGCGGCGACCGCGACGACCAGGACCGTGGCGATGGCTCCGCACCAGCCGACGGCGGCGCGGACCGGCCCCGTCACCAGGGCGGCGGCGGCTCCGGTCGCACCGGCCATTGCTATGGCAGGCAGCAACAGCACGCGCGCGTAGGGAAGTTCACGGCCGCCGGGAGGCGATTGAACACTCACCATGTATGCCCTCTGAGACAAATCGGCTGGGGTTGGGGGAGCTTGCTGTGGGGTACGTCTGGGAACTGTCTGGATCTTCGGTATTTTTGGGAACAAGCGCACGAATACATACCAACTCGGTGCGCTGCGGGCGAGCTTAGTCCGACCGGATCAACGCCGTGTCATATTCGGCAAGCCTCTGAAATGCCCCTTGCGAGTGGAGTACCCTCGGCCCATTTGCACACTGCGGATGCAATCAAACACATTGCGTAACGACGGATGGGCGTACGAAAAGCACTCACCGTGACGGGTGAACGCGGGCCCCCGGAAGGCCCGGGGCGGCCTCCGCCCTCAGATACCGGCGACGCGCAGTGCCGCGTCCGCCGCGGCTTCCGCGAAGACGGAGACAGGGCGCTCGGTGCCGGAGCGGTGCACGAGGATGACGCCCTCGATGAGCCCGAAGAGCAGATCCGTCCGCAGTTCCAGCTCACCCTTGGCGAGCACGCCCCCGGCCTCCGTCGCGGCGAGCAACTGCCGGTAGGCGTCCTTGAGTTCGGCCCGGACGGCATGGAAACCGGCGAAGCGTTCGGCACGCACCTCGGGGAGGAGGTAGAGGCCCCCGAGGTTGTAGGGGCCGCCGCAGAGCAGTTCGACGTCGGTGCGGCACAGCTCCCACAACCGACGCTCGGCCGGGGTGGCGTCGTCGGCCAGCAGCCCACGGGCGTACGTCAGCGAGGGCGTGACGGTGGACTCCAGGAGCTCGGCGAGCAGCTCCTCCTTGCCGGAGACGTAGTGGTACATGGACGCCTGACGCATCCCCGCCCGCTCGGCGATGGTCCGCGTGGTGGTGGCCGCGTAGCCGCGGGTGGTGAACAACTCGGCGGCCGCGGTGAGCAGTTCGGCCCGCGGGGCGAGCCCACTGTCCGGCCGCTGCGCGGCCCGCGGTCTGCCGACCCGTCGTCCGCCCGGCCCGCCCGTCGTTCCCATGCGTTCGATCCTCGCACACCCCCCAGCCGGATGATCTCCGTGAGCGATCGGTAACCGCGTGGCAACACGCGGGCAACTCCGGCGTCTCGGTGCCCGCCTAATTTCTGTCAGGCGACAGAAATTCGATCGGCAGGACAGACAGCACAAGCACCACGACAAGCAGTACGACTTCGGAGCCGGAGGACCCTCGATGGGGACATCGACCACGTACGGAGCCCGCGACCACGCCCGCGCCCAGGAGGGCGCCCAGGCGGAGGCCATGCCCGTCGTCCCGGCCGCCGACTGGCCCGCACCGCCCTGCGCGGCCGGCCATCTGGTGTGGGCCGAGACGGTGGCAGGCGGCAACTACACGCACCGGGTCCTGGCCCGCGGCACCGAGCTGCGCCTGACCGACCTGCGCGGAGACGCCTGCGCCCATCTGCTGCTGTTCGTCGCGGACCGGCCCTGGGAGCGGCTGAACGTCGCCGACACGGTCAAGGTCCAGTGGAACGCCTACCTCGGCGAGGGGCAGCTGCTCCTGTCCGACCAGGGCCGTGTCCTCGCCTCGCTGGTCGCCGACACCTCCGGACGCCACGACGCGCTCTGCGGCACCTCGACCCTCGTACGCAACATGAACCGGTACGGCGACGGCACCCCGCAGTCTCCCTCCCCCGCCGGCCGCGAGCTGTTCAAGCTGGCCGCGGCCAAGAACGGCCTCCAACCGCGCGATCTGCCGCCCTCGCTCTCGTTCTTCCAGGGCGTGGAGGTACGCGAGGACGGCTCCCTCGACTTCACCGGCTCGGCCGGACCGGGCGGCAGTGTGACCCTGCGTGCCGAGCAGGACCTCACGGTGCTGATCGCGAACGTCCCGCACCCCGCCGACCCGCGCGACGACTACGTCAGCACCCCGCTGGAGGTGCTGGCGTGGCGCACCGAGGCGACCCGCCCCGGCGACCCCCTGTGGGAGGCCACGCCCGAAGGCCGCCGCGCGTTCCTCAACACCACCGAATTCCTTGCCGCGAGGGGGCTCGCATGACCACGCCGACCGTCCGGAAAGCCATCGTCGCGGCCCGCGCCGCCTGGTCGTGCGTCGTCCGCGCGGGCGGGACGCTGACCATCACCGACCTGCACGGCAACCAGGCCGTCGACTTCCTCGTGTACGACGCCCACGACACGTCCGTGCGCTACAGCGCGCCCGACACGATCCACGCCCAGGGCGGTGTCTTCCTCACCACAGGCAGTGTCCTGATGTCGAACGAGCACACGCCCCTGATGACCGTGACCGCCGACGACGTCGGCCGCCACGACACGGTGGGCGGTGCCTGCTCCAAGGAGTCGAACACCCTGCGGTACGGCCACCACACCTGGTCGCAGCACGCGTGCGTGGACAACTTCCTCGCCGAGGGCGCCAAACACGGCCTGGGCAAAAGGGACTTGGTCTCCAACATCAACTGGTACATGAACGTGCCCGTGGAGAAGGACGGCACGCTCGGCATCGTCGACGGCCTCTCCGCGCCGGGACTCTCGCTCACGCTCCGCGCCGAGCGCGATGTCCTGGTCCTCGTCTCCAACTGCCCCCAGATCAACAACCCCTGCAACGGCTTCGACCCGACCGAGGTGGAGATGACCATCACCGAGGCCGGCACCGGGGCAGGCACCGAGGCGGGCGCGGCATGACCTTCGACACGCTGCTGGTCGCCAACCGGGGCGAGATCGCCGTGCGCATCATCCGTACGGCACAGGAGTTGGGCCTGCGCACGGTCGCGGTCTACTCCGACGCCGACCGCTCCGCCCCGCACGTCCGGCTCGCCGACGAGGCGGTGCGGCTCGGTCCGGCGCCCGCGAAGGAGTCGTATCTCGACGCCGACCTGGTGCTGGCTGCGGCCAAGGAGACGGGCGCGGGCGCGATCCATCCCGGGTACGGCTTCCTGTCCGAGGACGCGGCCTTCGCGCGGCGCTGCGAGGACGCCGGGATCGTGTTCGTGGGGCCGACGCCCGGGCAGCTGGAACTGTTCGGCGCGAAGCACACGGCCCGGGCGGCGGCCGAGGCGGCGGGCGTGCCCCTGGCACCGGGCACGGGACTGCTGGCCTCCCTCGACGAGGCGTACGCGCGTGCCGCGGACATCGGCTATCCCGTGATGCTCAAGGCGACCGGCGGGGGCGGCGGCATCGGTATGTCGGCCTGCGCGTCGGCCGCCGAACTCGCCGACGCCTGGGAAAGGGTGCAGCGCGTCGCCGCCGCCTCCTTCTCGTCGGCCGGCGTCTTCCTGGAACGGCTCGTCGAACGCGCCCGCCATGTCGAGGTACAGGTCTTCGGTGACGGCGAGGGCCGGGTCGTCACCTTCGGCGACCGCGACTGCTCGCTCCAGCGCCGCAACCAGAAGGTGGTGGAAGAGGCCCCGGCTCCCGGCATCCCCGCGCACGTGCGCGCCCAACTGGCGCACGCGGCGCAGACGTTGTGCTCCTCGGTCGACTACCGCTCCGCCGGAACAGTGGAGTTCGTGTACGACGCGGCCCGCGAGGAGGCGTACTTCCTGGAGGTCAACACCCGTCTCCAGGTCGAACACCCGGTCACGGAGGAGATCTACGGCGTCGACCTGGTCGCCTGGATGCTGAGGCTGGCCCGCGGTGAGCGCGATGTCGTACGGGACCCGGGCACACCCCGCGGTCACGCCGTCGAGGCCCGTGTCTACGCGGAGGATCCCTCGCGCGAACACCGCCCCAGCGCGGGCCTGTTGACGCGGGTCGAGTTCCCGGGCGGGGTGCGGATCGACGGCTGGGTGGAGACGGGCACCGAGGTGACCACGTCGTACGACCCGATGCTCGCGAAGGTGATCGCGTACGGCGCCGACCGGGAGCACGCGCTGCGCCGGCTCGACGAGGCGCTGGCCCGCACCCGGGTCGACGGCATCGAGACCAACCTCGGGCTGGTGCGGGCGGCCCTGGCGAACCAGGACTTCCGCTCCGCGACGCACTCGACGGCGACCCTCGCCGTGGTGAGCGATCCGACTCCGCGCATCGAAGTCGTCTCCGGCGGGACGCTCACCACCGTCCAGGACTGGCCGGGCCGCACCGGCTACTGGCAGGTGGGCGTACCTCCGTGCGGCCCGATGGACGACCGCTCGTTCCGGCTCGGCAACCGCGCCCTGGGCAACACCGAGGGCGCCCCGGGCCTCGAATGCACCCTCCAGGGACCGTCGTTGAGGTTCACCCACCCCACCACGGTGTGCGTGACAGGGGCTCCGGCGCCGGTCACCGTGGACGGAACGCCGGTCGCACAGTGGGAGCCGGTGACGGTACCGGCGGGTGCCGTACTGGCGATCGGCGCCCCGACGGAACAGGGCCTGCGGACCTACGTACTGTTCGCCGGCGGTGGCCTGGACGTGCCGCCCTTCCTCGGCAGCGCGGCCACCTTCACGCTGGGCGGATTCGGCGGCCACGGAGGCCGGGCGCTGCGCACGGGCGACGTACTGCACGGTGGGGCGGCGACGGAGTCGGGAACCTCGGTCCCCTCCACCGACCGCCCGGAATTCGCTTCCCCCTGGCACATCGGCGCCGTCGAAGGCCCGCACGCGGCACCGGAGTTCTTCACCGAGGAGGACATCCACGACTTCTACGCGGCCGACTGGAAGGTCCACTTCAACTCGGCCCGCACGGGAGTACGACTGGTCGGCCCGAAGCCCCGCTGGGCGCGGACCGACGGGGGTGAGGCGGGCCTGCACCCGTCCAACATCCATGACACGCCGTACTCCGTGGGCGCCGTCGACTACACGGGCGACATGCCGGTCCTGCTGGGCCCGGACGGCCCCTCGCTCGGCGGCTTCGTGTGCCCGGCAACCGTCCTCAGCACGGAACGCTGGAAACTGGGCCAGCTGCGCCCCGGCGACACGGTCCGCTTCGCACCGGTGGACACAACAGGCGCAGGCCGGGCCGCGATTGTGGACGGGGGCATCCTGGCCCGGGACGGCGACATCACGTACCGCCGCAGCGGCGACGACAACCTGCTGGTCGAATTCGGGCCCATGCAACTGGACCTGGCGCTCCGAATGCGCGTCCACGCCCTGATGGAGGCGGTGACGGAGCTGGACCTGGAAGGGGTGACGGACCTGACCCCGGGTATCCGCTCCCTCCAGATCCAGGCGGACCCGGCCGTGCTCCCCCAACCCGAACTCCTCACCGTGATACGGCGGACAGCCACAGCCCTGCCCCCCGCGGACCACCTCACGGTCCCCTCCCGCACGGTCCACCTCCCCCTCTCCTGGGACGACCCGGCGACCCGTGAGGCCATCGCCCGCTACATGGCGGGCGTCCGCGACGACGCCCCCTGGTGCCCGTGGAACATCGAGTTCATCCGCCGAGTGAACGGTCTGGACTCGGTCGACGACGTGTACCGCACGGTCTTCGAGGCGGAGTACCTCGTACTGGGCCTGGGAGACGTCTACCTGGGCGCTCCGGTGGCCACGCCTCTGGACCCCCGTCACCGCCTGGTCACGACGAAGTACAACCCGGCCCGTACCTGGACGGCGGAGAACTCGGTGGGTATCGGCGGCGCCTACCTCTGCGTCTACGGCATGGAGGGCCCCGGCGGCTACCAGTTCGTCGGTCGTACGACCCAGGTGTGGTCCGGCTGGCAGCAGCGCGGCGCGTTCGAACCGGGCTCACCGTGGCTGCTGCGGTTCTTCGACCGCATCAAGTGGTACGCCGTCGAGCCGGACGAACTCCTCGACCTGCGCGCCGACATCATCTCGGGCCGCTTCGTCCCCCGCATCGAGGAGGGCGTCTTCTCCCTGGCGGAGTACGAGCGGTTCCTCACGGAGAACGCCGAGTCGACAGCGGAGTTCCGCTCCCGCCAGGGCGCGGCCTTCTCGACGGAACGGGACGCCTGGGAGGCGGCGGGCGAGTTCACGAGGGCGGAGGCGGACACGGGGTCACCGGCCCCTTCCACCGAGGTGACGGTCCCGGCCGGGGGCCACCTCATCGAGGCCGAGTTCGCCGCATCGGTATGGCAGCTGAACGTGTCTCCGGGCGACGAGGTGACAGCGGGCCAGCCACTCCTGGCCCTGGAGGCGATGAAGATGGAGTCCCGTATACACGCCCCGATAACCGGGATCGTCCACGAGATCCTGACCAGACCGGGCGCCCAGGTGGAGGCGGGAACGGCCCTGATCGTGCTGGCCCCACCCACCTGACCGACGGCACGTCCAGTTCGTTCGCCCCCGCCGCCCCTACCCGTCCCCTGTTCCTTCCAGCCCGTCCGGCGTTTGAGGACGAGGCCGTTCAGGCCGAAGCGGGGGTCTGGGGGCGCAGCCCCCAGGGAAGGGACGGGTAGCGGCGGCGGGGGCGAACAACTCACCGCCCACCCACACCCTCGCCCAAGGAGCCCCCATGTCGACCCCGACCCTCACCCGAGTCCGCCTCGCCTACGCCCGCATCGACGCCGCGGACCGCCCCGAGGTCTGGATCGACCTCCGCCCCCAGGCCGACGTCGAGACCGAGGCCCGCGCCATCGACACCCGCCTCGCCGCAGGCGACCATCTCCCCCTCGCCGGCAGACTCTTCGCCGCCAAGGGCAACATCGACGTCCGGGGCCTCCCCACCACCGCCGGCTGCCCGGCCTACGCCTACCACCCCGACGCCGATGCCCCGGTCGTCGCCCGGCTCAGGAACGCCGGCGCCCTCCTCCTCGGCACCACCAACCTCGACCAGTTCGCCACCGGCCTGGTCGGCACCCGCTCCCCCTACGGCGCCGTCCGCAACGCCCACGACCCCGCCCGTATCAGCGGCGGCTCCAGCTCCGGCTCCGCGACAGCCGTGACGCTGGGCTTCGTCGACCTCGCTCTCGGCACCGACACCGCCGGCTCCGGCCGCGTCCCCGCCGCCTTCAACGGCATCGTCGGCCTCAAGCCCACCCGAGGTCTCGTCCCCACCACCGGCGTCGTCCCGGCCTGCGCGTCCCTCGACTGCGTGACCGTCTTCGCCCGTACGCTCCCCGAGGCCGAGCAGGCCCTCGCGCACATGGCGTCACCGTCCGCCCGGGACCTTCCGCCCCTCCCGCAGCGCGCCCCCGGCCCGTGGCGCGTGGCGGTCGCGCCGCTCGCCCAGCTCGGCGAACTCGACCCGGGCTGGGCGGAGGCGTACGAGGCCGCGGTGGAGCAGTTGCGCGCCACAGGTGTCTCCGTCCGTACGCTCGACCTCACGCCGTTCACCGAGGCCGCCGCGATGCTGTACCAGGGCGCGTTCGTCGCGGAGCGCTACACGGCCGTAGGTGCCTTTGTCGACAAGTTGCTGGTCGAGGGAGGTGAGGCGAGTGCGACCCTGGACCCCACCGTCGCCGGCATCATCACCCGCGCCCGTGACATCCCCGCCCACCAGCTCTACGCCGACCAGGAGCGGCTGGCCGGCCTGCGGGCCGACGCGCTGGCCGAACTGGGCGACGCCGACGCCCTGCTGCTGCCGACGGCCCCCGGCCATCCCACTCTCGCCGAGGTCGCCGCCGACCCACTGGGGGCCAACGCCCGCCTGGGGCGTTTCACCAACTCCACCAACCTCTTCGACCTGGCCGCCGTCGCCGTGCCCGCGGGCCAGGTCGACGGCCTTCCCTTCGGCGTCATGCTGATCGGCCCGGCGTTCACCGACGAACGGCTCGCCACGATCGCCCGTCTGGTGCGGCCCGAGGTCCGCCTCGCGGTGGTCGGCGCACATCTCGCGGGCCAGCCGCTGAACGGTCAGCTCCTCGCCCTGGGTGCCCGGTTGGAGCGGACGACCACAACGGCCCCCGTCTACCGGCTGCACGCCCTGCCCACGACCCCACCGAAGCCGGGTCTCGTCCACGTCGGCGCCGGGGAAACCGGCGGAGCCACCATCGAGGCCGAGGTGTGGCAGCTCCCCGCCGAAGGCCTCGGCCACTTCCTGGCCGCCCTCCCCCGTCCGATGGCCCTGGGCCGAGTCGAACTCGCCGACGGCACCCATGTGTCCGGCTTCCTGTGCGAACCGGCCGCCCTGGAAGGCGCCGAGGACATCACGACGTACGGCGGCTGGCGCGCGTACCTGAACAAGCGCCCCTGACAACCACAACCCCAAGCGCCCGAGCACGTCCGCACCGGACCTACGGGAGGGCGGCAACACAGGCGCACCATGACGGAGCATCAGCCAGAGCCTGCCCGCACCCCCACCGGGTGGGCACGAGCGGCCACAAGACCCGCACACACCCACCGAGCCGCCAAGCCGCCGGAGGCTACCCCACCGACGAGTACGCCACAACGCCCCGCAGCAGCCCCTCCACGGCCTTGCGCGCGTTCTTCGCGACCGTCGACCCCTCGCTGCCGGAGACCGGCGCCGCGGCCGAGATCTGGCCGAGGACGTCGATGACCTGCTTGCACCACCGGACGAAGTCACCGGCCGGCATCTCCGCCTCGCGCAGGACCTCGTCGAGGCCCTTGCCGGAGGCCCACTCGTAGGCCGCCCAGGCGAAGCCGAGGTCGGGCTCGCGCTGGCCGACGCCCTCGCTCTGGGTGATCCGGAACTCCTCCTCCAGCGCGTCGAGCCGGCCCCAGATACGGACCATCTCACCGAGCGCGGCCTTGGCCCTGCCGGACGGCACCTTCGGTGCCATGGCGTCGTCGGCGACCCGCGACTCGTAGACCAACGCCGAGACGCAGGCGGCGAGTTCGGCGGGTGAGAGTCCCTCCCAGACGCCCGCGCGCAGGCATTCGCTGGCCAGCAGGTCCAGTTCGCCGTAGAGCCGGGCGAGCCGCTTGCCGTGCTCGGTCACCTCGTCGGACCGCAGATAGTCCAGCTCGGTGAGCAGGGCGACGATACGGTCGAACGTCCGGGCGATGGTGTTCGTGCGGCCCTCGATACGCCGTTCCAGCTGCGAGGTGTCACGCAGCAGCCGGTGGTAACGCTCGGCCCAACGGGCGTGGTCCTCGCGGTCGTTGCAGCCGTGGCAGGCGTGCGCGCGGATCGCGGTGCGCAGCCGGGCGATCTCACGGTCGTCGGCCGCCTGCGCCCGCTGCCTGCGGGCCCGCTCGGGCGGGATGTGCCCGGCCTTGCTGCGCAGCGCGGAGGCGAGGTCACGGCGGGACTGCGGGGAGCGCGGGTTGAAGGTCTTGGGGACCCTCATCCGCTCCAACGGCTCGACAGGTACGGGGAAGTCCATGGACGCCAGCCGCTTCACCTGCCGTTCGGCCGTCAGCACCAGCGGGCGCGGCCCGTCGTGCTGCTCGAAACCGCGGTGGCCGTTGGACCGGCCGGCGGGCAGTCCGGGGTCCAGGACGAGTGCGAGGCCCGCGTACTTGCCGGTGGGCACATGGATGATGTCACCGGGCTTGAGCTTCTCCAGTGCGACGGCGGCCTCGGCACGGCGCTGGGCGGCGCCCTGACGGGCCAGGTCGGTCTCCCGGTCCTTGAGTTCGCGGCGCAGTGCCGCGTACTCCTCGAAGTCGCCCAGATGGCAGGTCATGGACTCCTTGTAGCCGTCCAGCCCCTCCTCGTTGCGCTGCACCTGCCGGGAGATCCCCACGACCGACTTGTCGGCCTGGAACTGCGCGAACGAGGTCTCCAGCAGCTCGCGCGAGCGGTGCCGCCCGAACTGGTCCACGAGGTTGACCGCCATGTTGTACGACGGCTTGAAGCTGGAGCGCAGCGGGTACGTGCGCGTGCCGGCCAGTCCCGCCAGGTGGTCGGGGCTCATACCGCGCTGCCACAGCACGACGGCGTGACCCTCGACGTCGATGCCGCGACGGCCGGCGCGGCCGGTCAACTGGGTGTACTCGCCGGGGGTGATGTCGGCGTGCTGTTCACCGTTCCACTTGACGAGCTTCTCCAGCACGACCGAGCGGGCGGGCATGTTGATGCCGAGCGCGAGGGTCTCGGTGGCGAACACGGCCTTCACGAGGCCGCGTACGAACAACTCCTCGACGACCTCCTTGAACGTGGGCAGCATGCCCGCGTGGTGGGCGGCGATGCCGCGCTCCAGACCTTCCAGCCACTCGTAGTACCCGAGGACGTGGAGGTCCTCGTCGGGGATGGACGCGGTGCGCTCCTCGACGAGGGCGCGCACCCGTTCCCGCGCCTCGTCGTCGTTCAGCCGCAGCCCCGCGTACAGGCACTGCTGTACGGCGGCCTCGCAGGCCGCGCGGCTGAAGATGAACGTGATGGCGGGCAACAGGCCCTCGGAATCGAGCCGTTCGATGACTTCGGGGCGTCCCGGCGTCCATACGCGCGAGCGGGATCTGCGCTCGCGCTCACGATCGGCCTCGCGCATGGCACGCCCGCGTTTGCGGTCCTGGAAGGAGGGCCGCTGGGCCTCCATCCGCGCGAGCCTCGTGAGGTCGGGGTTGACGGCCTTCCTGCTGCCCTCGCCCTCCTCGAAGAGGTCGTACATCCGGCGGCCGGCGAGCACGTGCTGGAAGAGGGGCACGGGCCGGTGCTCGGAGACGATCACCTGGGTGTCGCCACGCACGGTGTCGAGCCAGTCGCCGAACTCCTCGGCGTTGGACACGGTCGCCGACAGCGAGACAAGGGTGACCGACTCGGGGAGGTGGATGATCACTTCCTCCCACACGGCGCCGCGGAAGCGGTCGGAGAGGTAGTGCACCTCGTCCATGACCACGTAGCCGAGGCCCAGGAGGGTCTGCGAGCCCGCGTACAGCATGTTCCGCAGGACCTCGGTGGTCATAACGACCACCGGGGCATCGGAGTTGACGCTGTTGTCGCCCGTGAGCAGGCCGACCTTGTCCGCGCCGTAACGGCGGCACAGGTCGGAGTACTTCTGGTTCGACAGGGCCTTGATGGGGGTCGTGTAGAAGCACTTCTTGCCCTGCAGAAGGGCGAGATGGACGGCGAACTCGCCGACGATCGTCTTGCCCGAACCGGTGGGGGCGGCCACCAGCACGCCCTTTCCCGCTTCGAGCGCCTGGCAGGCCTCGATCTGGAAGGGGTCGAGGCCGAATTCGTACATCTCGCGGAAGGACGCGAGCGCGGTGGCCTGCTCGACAGCGCGCTTGCGTGCTGCCGCATACCGCTCGGCCGGTGAGAGGTCCTCTGTCATCGTGCTTTCGAGACTACCGGCCCCCACTGACAACAGGACGATCATTATCCGGATCGATGCCTGGGAAACCCACAATCCGCGCAGCTCAGGCAATACGGAAGCGGCCGGGGCGCCCGGGTGGGCGCCCCGGCCGCCTTCGCGTCCGGATGGTGAGAGGGTGCGTCAGGTCACGTCGTCATAGCCGTTGACCCGTTCCGTGCCCGTCTGTTCGGGCAGGGCACGGCTGGCGGAGACGGTCTCGATCTCGCCGATGTCCTCGGGGGTGAGGTCCAGGTCGGAGGCCTCGTCGTCACCGGGGCCCGCCTCGTCGCGCCGGCGTTTGCGCCGGTCGTTCGTCAGCGAGAAGGCCACCGCGCCGAAGTACAGGAGCCAGATCGGTCCGGCGAGCGCCAGCATGGTCAGCGGGTCCGTGCTGGGTGTCGCGAGCGCCGCGAACACCGTGATGCCCATGATCATGCCGCGCCACCAGCCGGCCATCTTCTTGCCGGAGAGGATCCCGGTGAGGTTGAGCATGATCAGCAGCAGCGGCAGTTCGAAGGAGAGGCCGAAGACCAGCACCATGCGCGTGACGAGGTCGAGCAGGTCGTCCAGCGGCAGCAGGTTGTCGACGCCGAACGGCGTGAACTCGATGAGCACCTTCGCCGTGGTGGGGAGCACCTTGTAGGCGAAGTAGGCACCGCCGAGGAACAGCGGAACGCCGGATGCGACGAACGCGTACGCGTACTTCTTCTCGCCCTTGTGCAGGCCGGGGGCGACGAAAGCCCAGAGCTGGTAGAGCCAGACCGGCGAGGCGAGCACGACACCGGCCATCAGCGACACCTTCAGCGCGAGCGTGAAGGGCGCGAGGAGACCGTTGATCGTGATCTTCGCGCAGGGATTGTCGCTCTGGGTCTGCTGCTTCGCCAGCTCCGAGAAGGAGGACGGGCAGCCGACCGAGTCGAGCACCGGCTTCGTGAAGAAGTTGATGATGTCGTTGTAGAAGAAGGCGGCCACAACCGTGACGATCACGATCGCCAGCATGGCCTTCGCGACCCGGTTGCGGAGCTCGCGAAGGTGCTCCACGAGAGGCATCCGCCCCTCGGGATCCCTCTCCTTCTCCTTGTTGCGGGCAGACTTGAGCAACCCACGTCCTCATCTCGTGCGGCAGGCCGGAGGCATCCGGCCCTGCGTCAGCGTCAGCGCTTGGTCGTGTCCGTGGGCTCGGTGACCGGGCGCGAGCTCGTCACGTCCCCAGGGGCGGCCTGGATGGTGCGCTGCACCGGGGGCTGCTCGTCGGTGTGCGGCGGGCCGGCGGGGGCCGTCTCCTGGCCCTCCGACTTCATCGCCTTGGCCTCGCTCTTCAGGATGCGCGCGGACTTGCCGAGCGAGCGCGCCATGTCCGGAAGCTTCTTCGCGCCGAACAGCAGGATGATGACGACGAGGATGAGAATGATCTCGGGAGCTCCGAGCCTTCCGAACATTTCTTTACCTTCTCACCGAGGCGGCTGGGTGGGGGTGCTGTCCGATCGTTCGGACAGGTGTCCGACCGTCGTGTTCACAGCGATCGTAACTCTCGGGGGTAAACCTGAGGCAATCCCTGTGCGTACTCCCGGTATGCGGTCCGGGCCTCGTTTTCCGGCCGCGGTCAGCAGCGTACCTGGCGTCACCGACAGGGTGACAGGGCGAAGTCGCCCAAAACACATCAACCCCCGGACTCACAGGAGAGCCGCCAGGCACTCACAGCGCGTCCACAGAGCGCGCCGTGTGCACCGCGGCCCGTTCCAGGTCCTCGGCGGCCCGGTTTATGCGCCGTGCGGAGTCCGTGACCTGCCTTCCCAGGCGTTGCGCCTCCAGAAAGACCCGGACGGCGAGCACCCCGAGAACGGCGAGACCCAGGAACCCCACAGCGATCGCGAACATCGGCCAGAACATGGCCCGAGCCTAGTCCCTCACCGCGTCCTGGCCGCGGGCCCCGGGGCCTCAGGCCGGCCCGGCCAGCCGCAGTGTCCTGACCCCACCCCCGGTGAGCAGCTCCACGACCCGCTCGCCGGCCGGTTTGCGCACGGTCACGTCGCAGTCGGGGCAGGTGAAGGAGTAGAAGGTGGTGCGGCTGGTGGCGCCGATGGCCAGGCGCAGCGAGCCCGCGGTGAGCTCGAAGTTGCCGCGGCAGTCCGGACAGGCGGCGCGGAACACGACGGGGGCCACTCTCTTCATTCCGGCGAAGGCTGAAGCCACGGTCATGTCCCGCACACCTGACATCGCAGACTCGCTCAACGCTCCTGCTCCCGTCTGTCGTACAGCCCGTCCTGAACTCCGTGCGCCCCGGATACCGGCGTCGCCGTCCCGGGAGCCGCCGGCGCGGCGTCGTACGCCGCCAGCGCCTCCTGGGCGGCCTCCCGGGCACTGTCCGCGAGATCCTGCGGCGAGACGATGCGTCCGTCGCGGCCTAGCCGCAGTGCCAGGCGCCGCAGTGACGTCGGATCGGGGGTGCGCAGAGTGATACGCAGCCCGCCGTCGGGAAGCTCATCGGCGCTGTCGTGCGGGTAGTACTCGGCGACCCAGCGCCCGCCGGGCCCGACCTCGACGACCACCTCCGGGTCCTCGGCGGCGGGTTGCACGAGCCCCTCCGACAGGTCCCGCAGCTCTATCTCGGGCGGGGCGGCCGGCTCGTCCAGGATCTCGATCTCGGCGACCCTGTCGAGACGGAAGGTGCGGCGCGCCTCGGAACGCCTGCACCAGGCCTCGACATAGGTGTGGCCGACGCTGACCAGGCGGATCGGGTCGATCTCCCGTTCGGTGACCTCGTCGCGCGCGGGCGAGTAGTAGCGGATCCGCAGGCGGCGGCGCTCGGAGATCGCCCGGTCGACGTCCGCGAAGACGCCGCCCTCGGACTCGAAGGTCACCGACAGCCGGGTGCTGGCCCCGGCGGCCTCGCCGGCCGCCGTCTCCACCTTGGCGGTGGCCCGCAGGAGTGCCTGCCGGTCGCCCTCGCGCAGCCCGGGCAGGGTGGACACCGCGCGGGCGGCGACCAGCAGCGCGGTCGCCTCGTCGGCGGCCAGCCTGAGCGGTTCGGCGGCCTCCTCCCCGAGGGCCGCGGGGTTGTGCCACCAGATCCGTTCGCCGTCGGTGTCGATGTCGAGCAGGTCGCCACCGCGGAAGCTGGTGCCGCACATGGGCAGCACGTCCAGGTCCGAGACCAGCTCGTCCTCGGTGATCCCGAACGCGCGGGCCACGTCACCGACGCGCGCGCCGGGCCTCTCGCGCAGATACGTCACCAGCGACAGCATGCGCCGTGTCTGGTCGATGGCGTTCACTGGCCTGGCCGGTTTGCCTGCCACTCGCTTGTGCTCCCCCTCAGCCCTTGGCCACGGCGCGCAGCCGGTCCACCACTTCGGCACGCAGCTCGGCCGGCTCCAGGACCACCACGTCGGGCCCGAACTCCACCAGCCATGCGTCCAGCCCGTGCCCGTACGGAATCTCCAACTCGTCCCAGCCGTCGCCGAGTTCCCGCACGCGGGACGCTTTCGCCCGAAGGGGGTAGCCGGCGCCCGTCCGCAGCCTGATCAGCGCGGAACGGTCGGCGCTCTCCCCCGCCCAGCTGGCGACGGTCTCGCGGACCGTGACGACATCGGGCACGTCGGCGGTGAACTTCGCGCTCCGGCTGCGGACCTTGCCCGTGATCCGCGACAGCCTGAACACCCGTTCGGCACCCCGGTCACGGTCCCAGCCCGCCAGATACCAGTGACCGCGCCAGCACTCCAGCGCCCACGGCTCCACCTGACGGGGCTCCGGGCGGGCGGCGGTGGCCTTGCGGTAGTCGAAGACGACGGGGCGGCGGTCCCGGCAGGCCAGCATCAGCGGCTCGAAGGCGGCCTCGTGCACCGGAATACGGGGTTCCAGGGCGCCATGGCTCTCGTAGGGGTCGACGTCCTCGGGCAGACCGGCCGCCCGCAGCTTCTGCAGGGCGCCACTGGCCGCACCGGCGAGGCGGGCCTGCTGCCAGACCTTCGCGGCCAGGCCCAGGGCGGCGGCCTCCTCGGCGTCGAGGGTGATGGGCGGCAGCCGGTTGCTGTCACGGCCGGCGCGGTAGCCGACCTCACCGTCGAGGTTCTCCACCGTCTCGATGACCAGCCCGAGTTCGCGCAGATCGTCCTTGTCCCGTTCGAACATCCGGTTGAAGGAGTCGTCGCTGCCCGCTTCGAGATAGGCCTCGATGGAGTCACGCAGCTCGCGCTTGCTCAGCGGCCGGCGCGTCCCGAGCAGACACAGCGCCAGGTTCATCAGCCGCTCGGCCTTGGCAATGGCCATCGACGCCCTTCGTCTTCCCTATGGTGCTTACGACGGATGACCGTACCGCTCCGAAGTGGCGCGGCAAAAGCCGAGGGTCCATGCCCGGACAGGCATGGACCCTGGATGATCGGTTTCGGTCGGACCTCGTACGACGATCCGACCTGATCCCGATCTCATTCGACTGTCGTACGACGATCGGATCGGACGGTCAGACCGCGATCAGGTCCACCACGAAGATCAGCGTCTCGCCCGGCTTGATCGCCGGCGTGGGGCTCTGGTTGCCGTAGGCGAGGTGGGCCGGGATGGTCAGCTCACGCCGCCCACCGACCTTCATGCCCTGCACACCGAGATCCCAGCCCTTGATGACCCGGCCCCCGCCGAGCGGGAACTTGAACGCGCTGCCCCGGTTCCAGCTGGCGTCGAACTCCTCGCCCGTGCTGAAGGAAACTCCCACGTAGTGGACGGTGACGTTCTGACCCGCCACCGCTTCGGCGCCGTCGCCCTCCCAGATGTCCTTGATCTGAAGGTCCGCCGGCGGCTCGCCCTCGGGGAAGTCGATCTCGGGCTTCTCGATGCTCACGTCTCTGGCTCCTGCTGGTGAATGAACAAAGGCAACACGCACAGTCTTTCATCCCCGGCGCGGTGCCGCCCGCGCCGGGCCGACCTCCCCGAAGGGGTCACATCTTCGCGAGGATGTCCACGGAGAACACCAGTACGGAGTCCTTCGAGATACCGCTGCCCTGCGGCGGGTTGTCGCCGTAGCCCAGGGCCGGCGGAATGGAGATCATCACGCGGCTGCCGACCTTCTTCCCGGCAAGCCCCTGCGCCCAGCCCTTGACGACCTGCGACAGCCCGAACGACACCAGCTGCCCGTTCTTGTACGACGAGTCGAACTCCTTGCCCGTGTCCCACAGCACGCCCTTGTACTGCACGAGGACCGACTCGGTCTCCTTGACCACCTCGCCGTCACCCTCGATGACGTAGTTCGCCACCAGCTTCGTCGGCGCGGCCGACTTCGGGACCTCGATCGAAGGAGCCGCGCCGTCGGTGTTCGTACCGACCTTGGGCAGCGCCGCGTCGTCCTGGGCCACGACCTTGCCCTTCGCCGAGCTCTTCGCGTTGAACGTGTCCTTGACATCCACGACGAACACCAGCGTGTCGGTCCCCTTGATACCCGCCTGCGAATTGCCCTTGGTGCCGTAACCCCAGGTCGGCGGGATGGCCATCTCGACACGGCTGCCGGCCTTCCGGCCCGTCAACGCGTACCGCCAGCCGTCGATGATGCCGCCCTGGGCGAGCTGGATGACGAGCGCGGTTCCCCGGTCGTACGAGTTGTCGAAGACCTTCCCCGAATCCCAGATCTGGCCCAGGTAGTTCGCCACCACGTAGTCGTTCTCCACGACCGTCTTGCCGCTGCCGGCGATGAGCGTCTTCACCGCGAGATCCTTCGACGGCTCACCAGCACCCTTGGCCACGGTCGGCTTCTCGTCGAACTTCGCCCCCGCGGTGATCGCCGGCAGCGGACCGTCCACGATCTTCGGCGCCGGGGCCGTCGACGAACCCGACGCCGAAGGGGACGGACTGCTGTCACTGGCCTTGCTCTCGTCGGACTTGTCGTCACCGCATCCGGCGAGCGTGACAAGTCCGGCAGGTACGGCAAGGAGAACTGAGCGTCGGCGCACGGTGAAAGCCTCGTATCGGTGTCGATCTTGTATTGCTGGGGTGCGCGCAACTCTACGGCGTGCGAAGGGCGCCGTACGGAGAACGTACGGCGCCCGCGTTGCGTTCCGGAATGACATCCGGCCGCAAATCTCACATTCCGGCGACTCACATACCGGCGATCAGCTTCTCCACCCGCTCGTCGACACTGCGGAACGGGTCCTTGCACAACACCGTGCGCTGCGCCTGGTCGTTGAGCTTCAGATGCACCCAGTCGACCGTGAAATCACGGCGCTGTTCCTGCGCCCGCCGGATGAAGTCACCGCGCAGCCGTGCCCGAGTGGTCTGCGGCGGAACCGACTTGCCCTCGAAGATCTTCAGGTCGTTGCAGATCCGGGCGGCCTGGTTCTTCCTCTCCAGCAGGTAGTAAAGACCCCGCCTGCGGTGAATGTCGTGATAGGCGAGGTCTATCTGAGCGACGCGCGGATGCGACATCGTCATGTTGTGCTTGGCCCGGTACCGCTCGATGAGCTGGTACTTCATCACCCAGTCGATCTCGGTGCCGATCCGGTCCAGATCCTCGGCCTCGATCGAGTCGAGCACCCGGCCCCACAGCTCCAGCACCTGCGCGACCGTGCCCGTACGGATACCCCGCCGGTCGACGAAGTCCACGGCCTTCTCGTAGTACTCGCGCTGCACATCCAGCGCCGAGGCCTCCCGGCCGCTGGCCAGCCGCACCTTGCGACGGCCCGTGATGTCGTGGCTGACCTCGCGGATCGCCCGGATCGGGTTCTCCAGAGTCAGGTCCCGCATCACCGTGCCCGCCTCGATCATGCGCAGCACCAGGTCGGTGGCACCGACCTTCAGCAGCATCGTCGTCTCGGACATGTTCGAGTCACCGACGATGACATGCAGCCGGCGATAACGCTCGGCGTCCGCGTGCGGTTCGTCACGCGTGTTGATGATCGGCCGGGACCTGGTCGTCGCCGAGGAAACGCCCTCCCAGATGTGCTCCGCCCGCTGACTCACGCAGTACACGGCACCGCGCGGCGTCTGCAGCACCTTGCCCGCACCGCACAGAAGCTGGCGGGTGACGAGGAACGGAATGAGGATGTCCGCGAGCCGGGAGAACTCCCCGTGCCGCGCCACCAGATAGTTCTCGTGGCAACCGTACGAGTTGCCCGCCGAGTCCGTGTTGTTCTTGAAGAGGTAGACGTCGCCCGCGATTCCTTCCTCGTGCAGGCGTCGTTCGGCGTCCACCAGGAGTCCTTCGAGAATGCGCTCGCCGGCCTTGTCGTGGGTGACGAGTTCCGTCAGGTTGTCACATTCCGGTGTCGCGTATTCCGGATGTGATCCCACGTCAAGATAGAGGCGTGCGCCGTTTCGCAGAAAGACATTGCTGCTACGGCCCCATGACACGACACGGCGGAAGAGGTACCGAGCCACCTCGTCGGGAGACAGACGCCGCTGTCCCCTGAACGTACACGTGACGCCGTACTCGTTCTCCAGCCCGAAAATGCGGCGGTCCATGACTGAACATTACGCCCGATCACCCGAGCTGAAACGGGATCCGGCAGCACGGTTCGGATCATTTTCCGATGAGACCGCAACAACCGAGCCCTCCACGGGAGCCGCCAGCACCCGCCCGGTGACCAGCAGAACCAGCAACGACACGGCCCCCGCGCCCCCCGGCACGACGAACCCCCACAGCGTTCCGCCCCACTCGACGACCGGCCCCGCAAGGCCCGTTCCCAACGACGCGCCCACGGTGAACGTCGTCACAAGCCAGGAGAAAGCCTCGGTGACCGTGCCCCGCGGAGCGTGCCGGTCCACCAGCACGAACACACACGCGAGAGCCGGCGCCAGGAACACCCCCGCGAGCACCATCAGCGACGTCATCGCGACCGCACCCGGCATCAGCGTCAACGGCAGGTAACACACCGCCAGCAGCCCCACCAGCACCGTCAGTCGCCGCTCCGCCGGCCCACTCCACTGCCGCGCCCCGTACACCGTCCCGCCCAGCAGCGCGCCCAGCCCGACGGCCGCCATCAGCCAGCCGTACACCGTGTCCCCGCCGTGGTCGTCCGCGTACGACACCGACGCGACCGTGATCGACCCCAGCGCGATCCCCACGAAGAGGAACGCCCCCAGCATCACCAGCAGCCCGGGCGACCGCAGCGCGCCCAGCCAGTGCGCCTCACGCGGCGCCGAACGCCACTCCCGCGAAGGCGGTGACAGCACCACGGACAGGGCCCCCAGGACCCCGATCACGTTCAGCACCAGCAACGCGGCCTGCGCCGACCACAGCGACGCGCACAGTGTCACCAGCAACGGCCCCAAGGTGAACATGACTTCCTGCGCCACCGCGTCCATCGCGTACGCCGTGTGCACCTGGTCCTCCTTACGGAGGACAGAGGGCCACAGCGCCCGCAGACCACCCTCCAACGGAGGCGTGAAAAGCCCGGCGACCACCACGGTGACATACGCGAGCGGCAGCGGATCGGTGCCCGCGAACGCGAACGCCCCCATACCGAAGGCCGACACGAGCGCGGCCGACAACTGGATCCGCGGCTGCCCGTACAGGTCGACCAGCCGGCCCAGCAGCGGCTGCCCCACCGCGTTCGCCACGCCGTACGCCGCCGCGAGCCCGCCCGCGAGGCTGTAGGTGCCGCCCTCGGCCCGCACGAACAGCACGATCGCGATCGCCGCCGTGGCGTTCGGCAGCCGCCCCACCAGGGTGCCCACGAGCAGCCGCACCGCATGCCGCGCCCTGAGGATCTCCAGGTATCCCGCCGCCATGACCAGCCCTTCCCGTCACCCGCGACGCCGGAAGTTGTACGTATAACGTCGCCCGTCATACGTACCATGTGCCCAGTCCGCACGTCCACACGAAGGAGCAGGCCCCCGGTGGCACGAGGCAGCACCCGACCCACCAGCCGCGACGTCGCCCGGGCCGCCGGCGTCTCCCAGGCGGCCGTCTCCCTCGTCCTCGGCGACAAATGGCGGGGCCGCGTCTCCGAGACCACCGCCGAACGCGTACGCACCGCCGCCCGCGACCTCGGCTACCGCCCCAACCTCGCCGCCCGCAACCTACGCCTCGGCCACACCCGCACCGTCCTCCTCGTCGTCCCCGTCCTCACCACCGAGTTCTTCGCCGGCGTCTACACCGGAGCCGCCCGCATCGCCGCCGAACACGGCTTCGGAGTCGTCCTCTACCCCTCCCCCGAAGGCATCGGCCCGGCCAGAGACCCCTTCCACTCCGCCCAGGCCGCCCTCGACGGCGTCATCGCCTCCTCCATGGCCGCCGACGCCCTCACCGCCATCCGCGGCGACCAGCTCCCCCTCGTCATGCTCGACAGCGACCCCCACGGCAGCCTCGGCGCCGCCACCGTCAACCTCGACATCGCCGACGGCGTCCGCCAGGTCGCCGACCACCTCCTGGCCCTCGGCCACCGCCACTTCCTGCACCTCGCCGCCGACATCCCCTCCTGGACCTTCACCGTGCGCGCCGAGGAACTCGCCACACGCCTCGCCACCGTCCCCGGCACCGGCCTGCGCACCATCCACGCCCCCATCACCATCGAAGGCGCCCAACAGGCCACCACGGCCGCCCTCACCGGCCCCGGGCCGCACCCCACCGCCCTCGTCTGCGACGACGACAAACTCGCCACCGGCGCCTACAAGGCCATCCGCCGCCTCGGCCTGCGCATCCCCGACGACCTCTCCGTCACCGGCCTCGACGACCTCGCCCTCGCCACCGCCATCGACCCCGAACTCACCACGGTCCGACTCGACGCCGAACTCTTCGGCGAACGCGGCATGCAAGCCCTCCTCGCCGTCCTCGACGGCCGCACCCCCACCCAGGGCGACATCCCCGTCCAACTCGTCGTACGAGGCTCCACAGCCCCGCCCCTCAGGCACCCCTGACCCGGTAGGCCCCCAACGACCACACCCCGGCCGCCAAAGGCAACCGGGGTGCGAACAAGAACAGAACCAGACCGCGGGACTACTCCTCCTCGTCGGCGCTCTCCGCCTCCGTGGACGCCCCATCGGCCTCCAGCAGCCGCCCGAGCTGACGACCGACGATCCGCTTGAACTTCCGCTTCTGAGGACGCGTACGATCCAGCACCGCCACCTCCAGCCGCTCCGCCGGAATCTCCCGCTCGGTACCGTTCGTATCGCGCGACAGGGCCTGAACCGCCAGCTTCAGCGCCTCGGCCAAGGACATCCCGTCCTGGTGACGCTGATCCAGATACGTACTGATCTGCTCGGCGTTACCACCGACCGCCACCGAACCGTGCTCATCGACGATCGACCCGTCATGAGGAAGCCGGTAGATCTGATCACCGTCAGCGGTCTCACCGACCTCCGCGACGACCAGCTCCACCTCGTACGGCTTCTCCGCCGCCGAAGAGAAGATCGTGCCCAGCGTCTGCGCGTACACGTTCGCCAGACCACGGGCCGTCACATCGGCACGGTCGTACGTGTACCCACGCATATCGGCATACCGCACACCACCGATCCGCAGGTTCTCGTACTCGTTGTACTTACCGGCAGCCGCGAAGCCGATCCGGTCATAGATCTCGCTGAACTTGTGCAGCGCACGGGACGGGTTCTCGCCGACGAACACGATGCCATCGGCATACTGCAGCACAACCAGGCTGCGACCACGCGCGATGCCCTTCCGGGCGTACTCCGCCCGGTCGGCCATCGCCTGCTGGGGTGAGACATAGAACGGCGTAGACACCGGATCAACCGTCCCTTTCTGTCGAAGTCACTGGACCACCTGAACAGCGCGAAGTACTACAGCAGCGCGGCACGCGGGCCGTCGGGCTGCTCCAGCCGCCGCTCCAGAATCGAACGGGCGATCTCGGCGCCCTCCTCATCCGTCAGCCTGCGGAAACCGTCCTCGGTGATCACGGCGACAATCGGATAGATCCGCCGCGCGACATCGGGACCACCGGTCGCCGAATCGTCGTCCGCCGCGTCGTACAACGCCTGAATCACCAGCGTCGTAGCCTCCGACTCACTCAGATCACGGTGATACAGCTTCTTCATCGCACCACGAGCGAAGATCGACCCCGACCCCGTCGCGGCATAACCGTGCTCCTCCGAACGCCCACCCGTCACGTCGTACGAGAAGATGCGCCCCTTGTCCTGGTCCACATCGAACCCGGCGAACAACGGCACCACCGCGAGACCCTGCATGGCCATACCGAGGTTCGAACGAATCATGGTGGACAGCCGGTTCGCCTTGCCCTCCAGCGAGAGCTGCGCACCCTCCACCTTCTCGAAGTGCTCCAGCTCCAGCTGGAACAGCTTCACCATCTCGACGGCGAGACCCGCGGTGCCGGCGATCCCGACAGCCGAGTACTCGTCCGCCGGGAACACCTTCTCGATGTCCCGCTGCGCGATGACGTTCCCCATGGTCGCCCGCCGGTCACCGGCCAGGACGACACCACCCGGGAAGGTGACGGCGACGATGGTCGTACCGTGCGGGGCCTCGATCGCGCCCTGGGTGGGCGGCAGTTGCCGCCTGCCCGGGAGCATCTCCGGCTGATGGTCCGACAGAAAGTCCATGAAGGACGACGACCCGGGCGTCAGGAAGGCAGCCGGTAGACGCCCGGTGCTACGAGTGTTGGCTTCCACGCGTTTCCTTCCACGTATGTCGCAGCCCGCCTTATGACGTCGGGCCGATCCTTGAACTGCCCCAGCGCTGCGTTGCAGCTGAAGCACAGTACGCCTCGGACCCTACCCGTCTGGTGGCAGTGATCCACATGTGCGGGCGGAGCAGACAAACATATGCAGCAGACGCCGCCTTGCGAGACGATCAACTCGTCACGCTCAGCTTCAGTGAGGCCGTACTGGCGCATTAGATGGTCTTCTCGCCCCCGCATCGCCCGGCACGCCTTGCAGCGCGTGGACAAACCGTCCGAGGCAGTCGCATTGCGGTGCCACTCACTGTGAGGCTTGATCTCGCCGCACGTTCGGCAGACCTTGTGTCCAGGCGGGACGTCAACCCTGTCCCGCACGGGTTTCCCCACGGCCTCTCGACGGCGCCGGTAGTGCTCGGCGCTGTACTCCGCCACGCACTCCCGGCACCGCGTCTGAAGACCATCGCGTCGATTCTTGTCCCGCGCGAAAGCGGAAACAGGCAAGCCCCTTCGGCAGCCCGCGCACCGCTTGCCCGGCGTTTCGTCACCCATCCCCCGACACCTTCATTTCGAAGGCAGGTTGACCAAATATCCTTTACTGCCCACCTTTTTGCACGAATGAGCGAACGAAATCCTCGGCGTTCTCCTCGAGTACGTCATCGATCTCGTCCAGGACGGAGTCCACGTCGTCGCTCAGCTTCTCCTGGCGCTCCTTGAGGTCTTCGGATACCTGTGCCTCAGGTGCCTCCTCGACCTCCTCGGTGCTGCGCGTCGCCTTCTGCTGTCCGCCGCCGGTGTCCTTGGTCGCCATAACCCTCACCCCGCTCGGTTCGACGTTCTTGATCAGACCCTACAAGCAGGGTCCGACATTGGCCCCGCTGTTGCTACAACGTCCGGGAACCACCTCGATGATTCCCGGACGCCACACTTTCCACCCCGCCGGACCGCACCGGCCCGAAGGCCCGCTCAGTGGCCCGACAGGACTCTGACCAGGTCTTCTGCCGTGCGGCAGCGGTCCAGGAGCTCTTTCACGTGATTACGCGTTCCGCGAAGCGGCTCCAGGGTTGGGACCCGCTGGAGCGAGTCCCGGCCCGGCAGATCGAAGATCACCGAGTCCCAGGAGGCCGCGGCGACGTCGTCCGCGTACTGCTCCAGGCAGCGTCCGCGGAAGTAGGCGCGCGTGTCCTCCGGGGGCTTCGTGCGGGCCCTCTCGACCTCGTTCTCGTCCAGCAGGCGCTTGATGCGCCCACGGGCCACGAGGCGGTTGTAGAGGCCCTTCTCGGCCCGTACGTCGGCGTACTGGAGGTCGACCAGGTGCAGCCGGGCGGCGTCCCAGTCGAGGTCGTCCCGGCGCCGGTAGCCCTCCATGAGTTCTCGCTTGGCGACCCAGTCGAGCTCACCGGCGAGGCTCATGGGGTTGTTCTCCAGACGGTTCAGGGTGTCTTCCCAGCGGGCCAGGACGTCCTTCGTCTGGTCGTCGGCGTCGGCCCCGAACCGCTCCTCGACGTACTTGCGCGAGAGCTCGAAGTACTCCATCTGGAGCTGTACGGCGGTCAGCTTGCGTCCGCTGCGGAGCGTGACCAGTCGCTTGAGTGTCGGGTCGTGGGAGACCTGGTGGAGGGTGCGTACGGGCTGGTCGACGGCCAGGTCGACGGCGATGAAGCCGTCCTCGATCATGGAGAGGACCAGGGCCGTCGTACCCAGTTTCAGGTACGTCGAGATCTCCGACAGGTTCGCGTCGCCGATGATCACGTGGAGGCGGCGGTATTTCTCCGCGTCCGCGTGCGGCTCGTCCCGGGTGTTGATGATCGGGCGCTTGAGCGTGGTCTCCAGGCCCACCTCGACCTCGAAGTAGTCCGCTCGCTGGCTGAGCTGGAAGCCGTGTTCGTGGCCGTCCTGGCCGATGCCGACGCGGCCCGCGCCGGTGACGACCTGGCGGGAGACGAAGAAGGGCGTGAGGTGGCGCACGATGTCCGAGAAGGGGGTCTCCCGCTTCATCAGGTAGTTCTCGTGCGTGCCGTAGGAGGCGCCCTTGTTGTCGGTGTTGTTCTTGTAGAGGTGGATCGGCTGGGCGCCGGGGAGCTGGGCGGCGCGTTCGGCCGCCTCGGCCATGATGCGCTCGCCGGCCTTGTCCCAGAGGACGGCGTCGCGGGGGTTGGTGACTTCGGGGGCGCTGTATTCGGGGTGTGCGTGGTCGACGTAGAGCCGCGCGCCGTTGGTGAGGATGACGTTGGCCAGGCCGATGTCCTCGTCGGTGAGCTGGCTGGAGTCGGCGACCTCGCGGGCGAGGTCGAAGCCTCGTGCGTCGCGGAGCGGGTTCTCCTCCTCGAAGTCCCAGCGGGCCCTGCGGGCCCGGTGCATCGCCGCCGCGTAGGCGTTGACGATCTGGGACGAGGTGAGCATGGCATTGGCGTTCGGGTGGCCGGGGACGGAGATCCCGTACTCCGTCTCGATGCCCATTACTCGCCGTACGGTCATGCGGCCCTCCTTGCCCGGCGGTGTCCTCGGTCGGGGACGCCGCTCAAGTACCGGTGGTGCTCCGGTGCGTGTGCGGTGCCCGTCCCCGCACTGCGCGACCCGGCGGTACGAAAGAGCCTAGAACGCCTTTGCGCTGGTGGGGAGATCATTTGCGTCATTGCCTCGCTCCGGCTGTGGCCTGAAAAACAGTTGGCTGCGGGTACCCGGTGAGGGCACCCGCAGCCACCCCGTTTTTTACAGGTACTGACCGGTGTTGGCCACCGTGTCGATGGAGCGTCCGGTGTCCGCGCCCTGCTTGCCGGTGATGAGCGTACGGATGTACACGATCCGTTCGCCCTTCTTTCCGGAGATCCGGGCCCAGTCGTCGGGGTTGGTGGTGTTGGGAAGGTCCTCGTTCTCCTTGAACTCGTCCACGCATGCCTGGAGGAGGTGGGAGACTCGGATGCCCTTCTGCTTGTGGTCGAGGAAGTCCTTGATCGCCATCTTCTTGGCCCGGCCCACGATGTTCTCGATCATGGCGCCGGAGTTGAAGTCCTTGAAGTAGAGGACTTCCTTGTCACCGTTGGCGTAGGTGACCTCCAGGAAGCGGTTCTCCTCGGATTCCGTGTACATGTGTTCGACGGCCGTCTGGATCATGCTCTGGACCGTGGCCACCTTGTCGCCGCCGTGCTCCCCCACGTCCTCGGGGTGCAGCGGGAGACGGTCGGTGAGGTACTTCTGGAAGATGTCCTTGGCCGATTCGGCGTCCGGACGTTCGATCTTGATCTTCACGTCGAGGCGGCCGGGGCGCAGGATGGCGGGGTCGATCATGTCCTCACGGTTGGAGGCGCCGATCACGACCACGTTCTGCAGGCCTTCCACGCCGTCGATCTCGGCGAGGAGCTGGGGGACGATGGTGTTCTCCACGTCCGAGCTGACGCCGGATCCGCGGGTGCGGAAGAGGGATTCCATCTCGTCGAAGAAGACGATGACGGGGGTGCCCTCGCTGGCCTTCTCCCTTGCACGCTGGAAGACGAGGCGGATCTGCCGCTCGGTCTCACCGACGTACTTGTTGAGGAGTTCGGGACCCTTGATGTTGAGGAAGAAGCTCTTGCCCTGGGCCTGGCCGGTGACCTCGGCGACCTTTTTGGCCAGCGAGTTGGCGACGGCCTTGGCGATGAGCGTCTTTCCGCATCCGGGGGGCCCGTAGAGCAGGACACCCTTGGGCGGCCTGAGTTCGTGCTCCTTGAAGAGGTCGGGGTGAAGGTACGGGAGTTCGACCGCGTCGCGGATCATCTCGATCTGGTTGCCCAGGCCGCCGATCTGCTCGTAGCCGATGTCGGGTACTTCTTCGAGGACGAGTTCCTCGACCTCGCTCTTGGGCACGACTTCGTAGACGTAGCCGGAGCGGGGTTCGAGCAGGAGAGCGTCGCCGGGGCGGATGACGACGTCCAGGAGGGGTTCGGCGAGCCGTACCACCCGTTCCTCGTCGGTGTGCCCCTGTACCAGCGCGCGCTCGCCGTCCTCAAGGATCTCCTTGAGGGTGACGATGTCGCCGACGCTCTCGTACTCCATGGCCTCGACCACGTTGAGAGCTTCGTTGAGCATTACTTCCTGGCCACGTCGGAGCTCCTCGAGCTCGACGCTGGGGCTGACGTTCACACGGAGTTTGCGGCCTCCGGTGAAGATGTCGGCCGTGCCGTCCTCGTTGGCCTCCAGGAAGACACCGAAGCCGGCCGGGGGCTGTGCGAGCCGGTCGACCTCCTCCTTGAGGGCCACGATCTGGTCGCGGGCCTCCCGGAGTGTGTTGGCGAGCCGCTCGTTCTGTGCGGACACGCCGGCCAGGTTGGTCTGCAGCTCGACGATCCGCTCTTCGAGAATCCTCGTGTGTCGCGGAGAGTCGGCGAGCTTGCGCCGCAGGACGGCGATCTCCTGCTCAAGGTAGGCAACCTGCCCGGACGGGTCGTCGGACCCTCGTCCCGGGCGGATGCCGCGGTTCATGTCGTCGTCGTGGGCTGCCACGGTCCTCACCTCCTCCAAGGGGAGCTGGACGCTTCCAGACCCTACCTGGGTGGGTGTCGATTGAAACCCCTAGATCACAAAGACTGTCGAGGTGTGTCCGATCTTCACCCTTGCGCTCTCCCTCACGCCAGGGGAATACCCACAGAACATGATTGGGAAGCGGCCGGAGGTAGGGTCGAAGTGTTCAACACCCGTCAGAGCTGGGCCGACTTGCCGTCGGATTGTCCTGCTCGGGACAGAAACGGCAGGAGACATGACCGTGCAGGAACAGGCCGTCGTGGACGGTGAGGCGTTGGAGGTCTGGATCGATCAGGACCTGTGCACTGGCGACGGGATCTGCGTCCAGTACGCCCCTGAGGTCTTTGAGCTGGACATCGACGGGCTTGCGTATGTGAAGAGTCCCGGGGACGAGTTGCTGCAGGCCCCGGGGGCGACGACGCCGGTTCCGCTGCTGTTGCTGACGGATGTGGTGGACTCCGCGAAGGAGTGTCCGGGCGACTGCATTCACGTACGTCGAGTTTCGGACAGGGTCGAGGTTTTCGGACCGGACGCGGAGTAATCGTCCAACCACTCCGCGCCACTGCCGGCTGAATTTCGTACGCTCACCGGTGTCTGGTTTCTCACGTGCCGCGGGTTCACGCGCTCCGTGCGCCGGCGGGTGTGGAGCGGAGGAACGCGCCGTTCTTCCACTGCCACTTGGCGCGCTCGTCGACGTCGGGGCAGCAGCGCGGGACGTCGAGGGACGAGTAGCCGAGGAGCGTGGCCGTGACGGCGCCGTCCCTGACGGTGAGGTCGGTGACGGTGAGGCGGCTCTTGGGATCGACGAGGGTCGCGACGAGGCGCGGCCGCTTCGCGTCGGCGGCCTGAGTGAGGACGTACACGCCGTTGGGCGGGGTGCCGGAGCCGGCGTCGCAGCGCACGGAGACGACCGTTTCGGGTCTGCCGTCGCCGTCGAGGTCTCCGGTGGCCTTGTTCTGTACGAGGACGGGCAGCGGGCCGCACTGGAGGGGGAAGGCGACTCCGGTGGGGTCGGGGGGTGCCGCGCCCACCGCGGAATGTCCTGCGGGGCCGGCTGCCTGGGCCGCTGTGGCGGAGTCGGGCTGGAAGGCCGAGGAGAGGGCGACGACGCCGGCGAGGGCGGTGGCCGTCGCGAGCCAGTGGATGGGGCGGGTGTGGGTGTGTGCCAGTTCCGGGACGGCGGATTGCTGCACTCGGAGTGTCTCCCGTGGAGGGCTGTGCCGGTGGGGTGTCCCGCATAGTGCCACACGTCACAGTGCGGGGGAACGGCGGGGCGGGTGGTGTTCGGTGTCAGCGGTGGCGCCGGTGTGGCGTCAACGGGAAAGTGCTGTGGCCGAGTTCCCGGTGTGCTGCGGGAACTCGGCCACGGTGTTCGTGCGTTGTCGCGGTCAGCGGCCGTTGCCGCCGTCGGCGTTGGGACCGGAGTAGTCCTCGCCGTAGGAGCCCTTGGAGGGGCGGCGGCGGCGCATGGGGGGCTCGACGCCGTCGGCGAGGCGGCGGGCGGTGAGCAGGAAGCCGGTGTGGCCGATCATGCGGTGGTCGGGGCGGACGGCGAGGCCCTCGATGTGCCAGTTGCGGACCATCGACTCCCAGGCGCTCGGCTCGTTGAAGCAGCCGATCTCGCGGATGGACTCGACGGTCCGGGCGAGCTGGGTGGTGGTCGCCACGTAGCAGCAGACGATGCCGCCGGGGACGAGTGCCTTGGAGACGGCCTCCAGGCATTCCCAGGGGGCGAGCATGTCGAGGACGACGCGGTCGACCTCGGTGTCGCTGAGGTTGTCCTGGAGGTCGCCGACGGTGAGCTGCCAGGCGGGGTGGGGGCCGCCGAAGTAGCGCTCGACGTTCTGCTGGGCGATCTCGGCGAAGTCCTCGCGGCGCTCGTAGGAGTGCAGCATGCCCTGGTCGCCGACGGCGCGCAGCAGGAAGGTGCTGAGTGAGCCGGAGCCGACGCCCGCTTCGACGACGCGTGCGCCGGGGAAGATGTCGGCGAAGGCGAGGATCTGCCCCGCGTCCTTGGGGTAGACCACGGCGGCGCCGCGGGGCATGGACAGGACGTAGTCGGGGAGCAGGGGGCGCAGCGCGAGGTAGGCGACGTTTCCGGTGGTACGGACAACGCTGCCCTCGGGTGCGCCGATCAGCTCGTCGTGCGGGAAAGAACCCTTGTGGGTATGGAAGTTCTTTCCGGCTTCGAGCGTGAACGTGTAGTGGCGGCCCTTGGGGTCGGTCAGCTGAACCTGGTCCCCGACCTTGAAGGGCCCGCGCCTGCGGGCGGCACCGGTCGGTTCGGACATGTGAAGAGCGTACCGGTGTTGTCGGGGGCCGCTGACCACCGGGCTTGCGGGTGCCGGACCGGCTTCGGGAGTCCCGTCCTGTGACGGGAATCATCTTCACAAAATCTACAATCGGCATGCATGGTTCCGCTTAGTACTTCCAGGGCGTTACGGCTCTTGGTGATGAGTCAGGTCTTTACGTACACAAGTGGGTGATCATGACCGCTTCCGCTGACGGCTTCGGCGCCTTCCCGTCTCGCCGCGCCGCGCGGATGGTGCGACGCCAGGCGGTCTGGCGGCCGGGCTTTCTGTCGTTCCTGGTGACCGCGGGTCTCGCATTCGCCTTCTCCTTCGCGCTGTACTCGTCCGAGAGCTCGCTGATGGGCTGGGTGGTGACCGTCCTGTGGTCGCTTCCCGTCGTCAGTTCGCTCGTCGGCGTCGCCGGTGCCGTGCTGACCCGGCGCCGTGTCGCCCGTCAGCGCGGCTGGGCCGAGGCCGCGCCGGCGGTGCACGACCGGCTCGTCGTACTGGTCCCGACCATCGGCCGCGACGACACTTATCCGGCTCTGGAGCGGTCGGTGCTGTCGTACTGCGCGTTCCTGCCGCGCTGGTTCCCCGCGCTGCGCGTGGACGTCCTGACGGAGGAGGGCTGCGAGGCCGCGGGCCGCATCGAGGCGCTGGCCGCCCGTAGTCCCCTGATTCGCGTGGTGACTGTGCCGAAGGCCTACCGCACCGCCAATGGCACCCGTTTCAAGGCCCGCGCCAATCACTACGCCCATGAGTTGCGCATCGCCGAGGGTGAGGCGCTGGACGACGTGTGGGTGCTGCACATGGACGACGACACGGGCGTGGGTCCGGACACGGCCGAGCAGGTCGCGCGGTTCGTCAACGCCCAGCGCCGCGCCGGCCCGGAGGGCAAGCACCTGGCGCAGGGCATGCTGACGTATCCGCGGGAGAACGCCGTCAACCGTCTGACGTGGCTGGCCGACGCGATCCGTCCCGCCGACGACATCGCCCGCTTCGCCGTTCTCACCGGCGGTGGTACTCCGCTGGCCGGGCTGCACGGCGAGTTGCTGCTGCTCCGCGCGTCCGTGGAGGCGACGATCGGCTGGGACTTCGGGCCTGACTCCATCTGTGAGGACGCTCATCTGGCTCTGGTCTTCGCGAGCCGTTACAAGGGGCGCAGCGACTGGTTCTCCGGCCGCAGTTACGGCGCGTCCCCGGCGACCATGCGGGACTTCCTCAAGCAGCGGGAGCGCTGGTCCTGGGGTCTGGTGGGTCTGGCCTTCAACCGCAGTCTGCCGCGTCGTTCCAGGGCGCTGCTGATGTACAGCGTGACGACGTGGGTCATGGGGCCCTTCCAGCACGTGGGTGTGGTCCTGGCCGTCGGCGCGTTGCTCGGCGATCTCAACACCTCGCCCGTCACGCCGTGGATCCTGCCGCTGTGGGCGGTGACCATGGGTTACGCGGTGTGGATGTACTGGGAGGGGCTCAAGATCAACGCGTCGGTGTCGGCCAATGGTCGGCGTCTGTGGTGGGAGCCGGTCGCGGTGGTCGCCCTGATGCCGTTCTTCGCGCTGTGGGAGGCGGTCGGTTCCTTCCGGGGGCTGCTGCGGTGTCTGCGCGGTGTGGAGAACCAGTTCGTCGTGATAGCGAAGCCGGCCTGAGGGATGCGTACACGTCTTCGAGGCTCTCGTGGTCTCGTCCTGCCGGCCGTTCTGTCTCTCGTGACCCTGCTGTCGACCGCCGGGTGTGTCTCCGCCGGAGGCGACACCCGCGTGCCGCGCGCGGAGTCCGCGTCGGCGTCGGCTGCCGGTGATCCGGCGCCGGCCCGGGTCGCGCGGCCCTGGCGGCGTGGGGACCCCCAACTCGGCGCGCAGGTGCTCTGGTACACCTACCCGGGCGAAACGGACCGGTCGGTGCGCGGCAACGCGCTGCGCCTCGTGAACTACATGGTCGGCCAGCACATGAACGCGGTCTCGGTGACGTTTCCCTTCGCGACCGCCGGCCCCACGTCGAGCGGAGTCGGCGCCTCGGCCGGGACGCCGTCCGTACGGCATCTGGGGATGTTCATGGACACCGCGGCGGCGGCCGGGCTGCGCATCACGCTGCGTCCGTTGCTCGACGAGGGGAGCCTGGTGGCCCGGGATCCGCTGGCCTGGCGCGGCTCGCTCGCGCCTGCCGACAGGGCGGCCTGGTTCCGGTCGTACGGGGCGTTCCTCGCGCCGTATCTCGGGCTCGCCGCCCGCCATCACGCGAGTGCCTTCGTCGTCGGGGCGGAGCTGACGTCGTTGGAGGACGACCCGCGCTGGCGTCCGCTGATCGCCGCGGCGCGCAAGGCGTTCTCCGGTGAACTGTCCTACGACGCCAACTGGGACGACTACGTCTCCCGGCATGTCCCGGTCCCCGTCGACCATCTGGGGGTCGACGCGTACTTCCCGCTCCCCGGGCTCGGCGACGACGCGTCCGTGGCGGAGATCGCCGGGGGCTGGCAGCGCTGGCTGGACCGCAAGAGCACCGGGAAACTGCCCCGGGTCGTCCTGAGCGAGGTCGGCATCATCGCGGAGGACGGCGCCTACCGTCACCCGGCGGTCTGGAAGGGCGGGGGGAAGCTCAACCCGACGGTGCAGCGGCGCTGGTTCGAGGCGGCCTGCCGGGTCGCCCGGGACCGGGACATGGCCGGCCTGTACTGGTGGAACCTCGACTTCCACGCCGACCCCGCGGGCGGCGCCCCCGCCGGCTCCCACACCTCCTTCCTCGGCCGTCCGGCCGAGGCCGCCATCACCTCCTGCTTCCGGACCTGGCCGCGATGAACGAAGAGCTCTACGGGCACCAGTCGCCCCACCCCGCCGAGTCGTCGCGGTACGAGAGCGGTGCCCTGCCGGTTCACGGGTCGCTCGCCACGGGTGCTGTCACGTGGCCGGAGTTCGGCGTCGGGGGCGGGCCGGTCGCGTCGGGGGGATCGCTGGGCGGTGGTGCAGCCGCGGACGTCGTCCGCTTGCCTGTGCCGCTCGCCGATGCCCTGTCTGGGGCGGATCCGGGCCCTGTGTCGGCGCGGGGTTCGGAGCGAGAAGCCAATGGGCGGCGGTTTGCCGCCGTGGACGGTCTGCGGGGAGCGGCCGTGCTGGCCGTGCTGGCGCATGACACCGGCGCGGCCGGGCCGTACTTCTCCTGGACCGGTGCGGGCGTCGATGTCCTGCTGGTGCTGACGGGTTTCCTCGTGACCCTGCCCCTGCTGCGCGGGGCGACGGCTTCCGGCCGGGCAGGGGTCGCCGGATTCCTGGTCCGCAGGGTGAAGCGGTTGGTCCCCGCTCTGCTGGTGGTGGCCGTCCTCACCCTCGTGGTGTGCTGGACGCTGGGTTCCGCGCGCGCGGTCCTCGATGCGGCTGGACCGCTGGGTTACGGGAGCTGGGCGCAGTGGCTGCACGGGCGGTCCCTGGGTGGCGTCCCCACGGTGGACTCGCCGCTCGCTCCGCTTCGGGGGTGGGACCTCGTCGTGTGTCTCGCGACCGCGTGGTCGCTTCTGCTGGCGTTGCTGGCTCTCCTGGTCCGGCGCGGGCTCGCTCCGGTGGCGCTGGTCGCCGCTCTGCTCGCCGGGGTGGTGGCCGCCGCGTCGGTGAGCGGGGCGCTGCCCGGGGCCGGCGTCCTCACCGGGGTGCGGTCACTGGCGCCGGCGGCCGGTGCGGTTGCCGCTTGCTTCGTACACCTGGCCGAACGCGGTGGTCGTGTGGTGTCCCGACCGGTCGCCGTGCTGCTGGCGGTGAGCGGACTGGGCGCGAGTGTGGCTCTGGTGGTGTCGGCGGTCCTGCGCGGCGGAGGGCAGGACGAGACGCGTTACGTGGTCGCGGTCGTGCTGAGCGGCGCTGTGCTGACGGCGGTGCTCTGCGGCGGCCGGGGCCTTCTGGTGCGGCTGCTGTCGGGGGAGCTGGTCACGGAGGTCGGCCGGATGTCGTACAGCCTCTTTCTGCTGCACCTCCCCGTGTACTGGCTGCTGGAGCGCGGTCAGCCTGGGCTCAGTCCCCTCGGGCTGTTCCTGGTCGGGGGCGGGGTGACCTGGTTCCTGTCGCTGCTCGTCCACTATCTGCTCGTCGAGCGCCTGGCCGCCCGTCCCTGGCGTCGCGGGCGGGCGGCCTACTGATCCAGCCGTCGGAACCGTGCTCGGCACGGGCGCCGGGGCGGGCTCTAGTTGGGGCGGGCCATCGCCTTGACGAAGGCGCGTTCCACGTCGGCCGCGGAGAGGACTCCGTAGATCTCGCCGGACTCCTCGACCACCAGGTACTCGGAGGCGGGGGTGGCGCGCAGGGCGTCGAGGAGTTCCTCGCCGGACAGTTCCGCGGAGACCCGCATACCGTCGGTGAGGTCCTGGGCGAGGCCGCTGACGGAGACCCAGGGGCGGCGGTGTTCGGGTACACCGACGATGGCGGCCTCGCGGACGAGGGAGAGGGGTTCTCCCTCGGGGTCGACGACGACGAGGGCGCGGGCGCCGGCGTCGTTGGCGCGGCGCAGGGCCTCCGAGAGGGGGGTGTTGGTCTCGACGGGGACGGCGCGGCGGGTGAGGTTGCGGGCGCGCAGTTCCGGGAGGTGTTCGCGCAGGCGGGCCATGCGGAGGCTGTTGCCGGCGCCGGTCCAGATGATGGCGGCGAGGATGGCGGCGAGCAGGGCGTCGGTGACGGTGTCCATGCCGACGCTGTCCTCGGCGGTGGAGCCGAGGGCGCCGGACTGGGTGAGCAGCGGGAGTCCGATGAGGACGGAGACGGCGAGGGCTCGGCCGACCCAGGCGGCGGCGATCGTACCGGTCATGGGCCGGCCGGTGATCTTCCAGACGACCGCGCGGAGCATGCGGCCGCCGTCGAGGGGCAGCCCGGGCAGGAGGTTGAAGGCGGCCACGATGAGGTTGGAGATCATCAGGCCGGCCAGCAGCACGCCGGGGACGGTGCCGGGTTCGACGGTCTGGAGGGCGAGGTAGAAGACGCCGGCGAGGACCAGGGAGAGGAGCGGGCCGACGAAGGCGAGGACGAATTCGCGGCCGGGGGTCTCCGACTCCTTCTCGATCTCGGAGACGCCGCCGAAGAACTGGAGCTGAATGCGGCGTACGGGGAGTTTGAAGCGGAGGGCGGCGACGGTGTGGGCGAGCTCGTGGACGAGCACGGAGGCGTAGAAGGCGACCGCGAAGAAGAGGGAGACGAGGTAGCGCAGGGCCCCGAGTTCGGGCAGTACGCGGTCGAGTTGGCCGCCGAAGACCCAGGTGATGAGGGCGGCGACGAGGAACCAGCTGGGGGCGACGTAGACGGGTACGCCGAAGGGGCGTCCCATGAGGAGTCCGCCGCCGGGCTCCCTGGTTTTCCGGGGGGTCCGGGGTGCGCGGGACTTGGCGAGGCGGGGGGTGGTGCCGGTTGGGTCCGGGGTGTCGGCGGGCGCGTCCGGTTCTGGTGCTGCCGGGGCGGCCGGTTCGCCGGTGTCGGTGGGCTCGTCGGTCCGTGTGGGCTCCGCGTCGGGTTTCTCGGGCTCACCGGTCTCCGCGACTCTGGTGCCGGCCGTCCTGGGTTCGGGGTGTGTGGGGTCGGTGGTCGGCGCCGTGCCGGTGTGGTGGTCGGTCGACTGGTCGTTGCCGGAGCGCGGCTGTCCGCTCCCGCCGCTCTCGTCCACGGTGTCCCCTTGTCGGATGCGTCTCCCTTTTCCGCTCCGGGGCGGAAGGGCCTCGGGTCGATGGTATGCGGCCGTCGCGGCGGGTTCGGCCCCGGCACCCCCTGTGTTCGCCGGGCTGTCACGGTCGAGGGAGGCGGCGGGTGGGTCACTGTCAGTGGCGGGCCGTATGGTCGTCGTCATGGAAATGAGCACCGAGGGCGCCGCCGAGTCCGTCTCGCCGGTCGTGCCGCCCTCCGCGCCGGCGTCGCTGTCGCCCTCCCGGGCCAGTGACTTCATGCAGTGTCCGTTGCTGTACCGCTTCCGGGTGATCGACCGGTTGCCGGAGAAGCCGAGCGAGGCCGCGACGAGAGGCACGCTGGTGCACGCGGTGCTTGAGCGGCTGTTCGACGCGCCGGCGGCGGAGCGGACGGCGCCGCAGGCGAAGTCGTTGATCCCGGGTCAGTGGGACCGGTTGCGTCAGTCGCGGCCGGAGGTGGTGGAGCTGTTCGCGGACGATCCGGACGGGGAGCGGCTGGCGCGGTGGCTGGGTGAGGCGGAGCGCCTGGTGGAGCGCTGGTTCGGGCTGGAGGATCCGACCCGGCTGGAGCCGGCCGAGCGTGAGCTGTTCGTCGAGACGGAGCTGGATTCCGGGCTGAAGCTGCGCGGGATCATCGACCGGGTCGATGTGGCGCCCACGGGCGAGGTGCGGATCGTCGACTACAAGACGGGGAAGGCGCCGCGTCCGGAGTACGCGGAGGGCGCGCTGTTCCAGATGAAGTTCTACGCGCTGGTCGTGTGGCGGTTGAAGAACGTGGTGCCCCGGCGGCTGCAGCTGGTGTATCTCGGCAGCGGTGACGTACTGACGTACGACCCGGTGGTGGCCGATCTGGAGCGGGTGGAGCGGAAGCTGCTCGCCTTGTGGGAGGCGATCCGGGAGGCGACGGCGACGGGAGTGTGGCGGCCCCGGCCGACGAAGTTGTGCGGCTGGTGTGATCACCAGTCGGTGTGTCCGGAGTTCGGGGGTACTCCCCCGCCCTATCCGTTGCCGGTGGCCGTGGCTCCGCCGCAGGCGCCGTAGTCGGCCGGGGCCGGCGCCGCGTCGCGCCCCTTACGGAGCGCCGCACCCCACAGGGCAGAATGGGGCCGACTACCGAAGGAGACTCACGTGGCTATCCGCGTCCTACTTGTCGACGACCAGCCGCTGCTGCGTACCGGGTTCCGGATGATTCTGGAGGCCGAGCAGGACATCGCGGTCGTCGGCGAGGCCGGAGACGGTCTTCAGGCGATCGACCAGGTACGGGCGCTGCAGCCCGATGTGGTGCTGATGGACATCCGTATGCCGCGGATGGACGGTGTGGAGGCGACTCGGCAGATCACCGGGCCCGGGCGGGACGGGCCGGCGAAGGTGCTGGTGCTGACGACCTTCGATCTCGACGAGTACGTGGTGGAGGCGTTGCGGGCCGGTGCCAGCGGCTTCCTGCTGAAGGACGCGCCGGCGAACGAGCTGGTGCAGGCGATCCGGGTGGTGGCCTCGGGTGAGGCGATGCTCGCGCCGAGCATCACGCGTCGGCTCCTGGACAAGTACGCGGGGCATCTGCCGTCGGGTGACGAGCCGGTTCCGGACGCGCTGCACACGTTGACCGAGCGTGAGGTCGAGGTGCTGAAGCTGGTGGCGCGGGGGCTGTCGAACGCGGAGGTCGCCGCCGATCTCTTCGTCAGTGAGACGACGGTCAAGACGCATGTCGGGCATGTGCTGACCAAACTGGGGCTGCGCGACCGGGTGCAGGCCGCGGTGTACGCGTACGAGAGCGGGCTGGTGCGTCCCGGCGCGCAGTAGCGGGACGGTGTACGACGACGAGGGCGCCCCTTCCTGGATCGGAAGGGGCGCCCTCGTGTGTGTACGGCCGGGTCAGCCCTTGTTGATCTCCCAGAAGCGGAAGACGGTCGAGGCGTCGAGGCAGTACTCGAGGCCGTAGACGTTGTCGCGGGCGACGGCGTACTGCTTGGCCTGCCAGATGGGGAGGACGGGGAGGTCCTTGGCGACGATGTTCTGGAGCTCCGCGAAGTCCGCGTCGGTCGCGGAGCGGTCGCTCTGGGCGGCGGTGCCGGGGATGAGGGTGTCGGTGATGGTGCCGTTGGTGTAGTTGTTGCCGAGGACGTTGCCCTGGCCGAAGAACGGAGCGGTGAAGTTGTCGGCGTCGGGGTAGTCCGGCACCCAGCCCTTCACGTACACGCCGTACTTGCCGGCCTCGATGTCCTTCTCGTACTGCGCGAAGGGCACGGACTTGACGGTCGCCTCGAACAGGCCGCTGGCGTTGAGCTGCTTGGCGATGGCCTTGAACTCGTCGTCGGTGGCGGGGCCGTAGCGGGACGGGGTCGACCATAGGGTCAGCTCGACCTTGCCGGTGACGCCGTCGGCCTGGAGGGCCTCCTGGGCCTTGGCCCGGGAGGGGCGGGCACCGTAGGTGTCGAAGAAGGCGGTGTTGTGACCCGCTATGCCGGCCGGGATGATCGAGTAGAGGGGGGTCGCGGTGTCCTCGTAGACCTGGTCGACGAGTGCCTCACGGTCGAGGAGGTAGGCGATGGCCTTGCGTACCCCGAGTTTCCCGGCGACCGGGTCGTTCATGTTGAAGACGAGGTGCTGGACCTCGGCGCTGGTGCCCTCGACGATGTCGATGCCCTCGTCGCCGCTGTCCTTCTCGATGTCGGCTATGTCGCCGGCCTTGAGACCTCGGTAGGCGATGTCGATGTCCTTGTCGACCAGGGCGTCCTTCAGCTTGGTCTGGTCGCCGTGGAAGAACTTGAGGGTGACGCCGGAGTTCCGGACCTCGGCGGTGCCCTTGTAGTTCGGGTTGACGGAGAAGACCGCGCTGTCCTCGCCGAACGAGTCGAGCTTGTAGGGGCCGGAACCGACGGCTTCGCCGTCCTTGCGCAGGCCGTCCTTGTCGTACTGGCTGTGGTCGACGATCGAGCCGGCGCCGGAGGCGATCTTGCTGGGGAAGGTGGCGTCGGGCACCTTGAGGTTGAAGACGACGGTCTTCTCGTCCGGGGTGTCCACCGAGCCGAGCATCGGGAACATGATCGCGGGGCCCGCGTCGTCGTTGATCTTCAGCATGCGGTCGAAGGAGAACTTGACGTCCTCCGAGGTGAGCGCGTCACCGTTGCTGAACTTCAGTCCGTCGCGGAGGGTGCACTTGAACACCTTGGTCTGCGCGTCGCTGAAGGCGCACTCCTTGGCCGCCTCGGGCTGCGGTTCGGTGCCCCCGTTGGGGAAACTCAGCAGCGACTGGAAGACGTTGTTGAACAGCAGCCAGGAGCCGGGGTCGTAGCCGGAGGCCGGGTCGGTGGCCAGGACGTCGTCGGACATCCCCATGACCACGGAGGAGCCGCCGGCCCCCGAGTCACCGTTCTCCGAGCCGCATCCGGTCAGCAGGCCGGACGCCAGCCCGGCCACGATGGGCAGGACCGGCCACTGGTTGCGCAGATTCACGTGGAAGTGCCTTGTCGTCGGGTCTTGGGTACCCGGAGCCGTCCCAGCCCCGGGTCGGGAAATGTGCCTCGGACTGGTGTGTTGGTCAGTTGCTCACACCGCGGCCGAGTTCCCACAGCTGAAGCGTCGAGGAGGAGTTGAGGGCCCACTCGGCGCCGGTGATGCCGTCGCGTGCCGCGATGTACTGGTTGCCCTGCCACAGCGGCAGTACGGGTACGTCGGCGGCCACGATGTCCTGGATGTCCGTGAGGCTCGCGGTGGCGGTGAGGCGGTCGGCCTCACGGCGGGACTCGGGTATCAGGCTGTTGCGGATCCTGGTGTTGTCGTACGGCAGGTTGAGGAAGTTGTCCTTGTCGAGGAACGGCGCGAGGTAGTTGTCGGCGTCGGGGAAGTCGGGGAACCAGCCCATCCCGTAGACGTCGTACTCGCCCTTCTTCTCGGCCGGACGGAAGGTGGTCCAGGGGGCGCCCTTGATGGTCACCTTGAACAGTCCGCTGGCGTTGAGCTGCCGCTGCAGTTCCTCGAACTCCTGCTTGGTGGCCGAGCCGTAGTGGTCGGTCGTGTAGTGCAGGGTCAGCTTCACCGGTGTGGTGATGCCGGCGCCCTCCATCAGGGTCTTGGCCTTGACGTCGCTGGGCTCGCCGTACGTGTTGAAGAAGGAGTTCGAGTGGCCGGTGATGGTGGCCGGGACCAGCGAGTAGAGCGGCTGGGCCTCGTCGCCGTACACCTTCGCGACCAGTTGGGCGCGGTTGATGATCTGGGCCATCGCCTGGCGGACCGCTTTCGTCTTCACCGTCGGGGCGTTGGTGTTGAAGGCGAGGTAGCGGATTTCGAGGCCGGGCATCTCGACGAGGTCGATGTCGCCGGTCGAGTCGTTGTCGAGCTTTTTGATCTGCTCGGGCGACATCGAGCGGGTCATGAGGTCGATGTCGCCCTCGGAGAGCGCGGTGCCCATCTCGGTGGCGTCCGTGAAGGAACGCAGTTCGACCTTGTCGTTCTTCGGCGTCAGCTGCCCCTGGTAATTGGGGTTCTTGGTGAAGACGGCCTTGACGAGTTCGTCGTTCTTGACCTCGGCGTTCAGCGTGTACGGGCCGGACCCGTCGACGTCGAAACCGTCGCGCAGCTTGTCCTTGTCGTAGTCGGCGGGGTTGACGATGCCCGCGACCGGGGTGGACAGCTTGAACGGGAACGTGGCGTCGGCGCTCTTGAGGTGGAAGATGACCTCGCGGTCGCCCTGGGTCTCGACGGTGTCGATCGTGGACAGCAGGGCGAACACACCGCTGTCGGCCTGGATCCGCAGGGCCCGGTCGATGGAGAACTTCACGTCGGAGGCCTTGACGGCGTCACCATTGGAGAACTTGAGGTCCTTGCGCAGGGTGCAGGCGTAGCGCTCGTTGCCGCTGTCCGTGAACGCGCACTTCTCGGCGGCCTCGGGCACCGGCTCGCCGTCGCCGCGCGGCTGGACCATGAGGGTCTGCACGGTCTGGCGCAGGATGTTCCAGGTGCCGACGTCGTAGGCGTAGGCCGGGTCGATCGGCGCGGGTGCGTCCTTCGTGGCGGTGAACCGGTCCGTGGTGCCGACGACGATCGCGCCGCTGCCGCTGCCCGCGCCGTCGACTCCGCCGCAGGCGGCGAGTACCGGAGCGAGCAGGCCGACCACGGTCGGCAGCACCAAAGTCTTGCGGTTCATGCTCGGGTTCTCCAGGCTGTCGATCCCAAAGGGCCCGGCGGGCGTGGGGTGGTGCGCGCGGGTGAGGGATTGTGTCGATGTTCTCCCAACGAGATTAGTCCGGACCGCGGAGACGCCCGCATGCAGCCGGAGTTGGCGGCTCATCACGCTGCGAGACCGGGTGCGGACGCACCGAAAAACCGACAGCGGAAGGATTCCGCGCAGGCTGTCCCCAATCAGGACACAAGGGTGCGCCAGAAGTCCCCGAACGAGGTGCGTGTACCCGACACTTGCCTACTGTCGAGCCCTCGCCGCGTGGTGAAACTCACACGTTCTCAGGTGCGAGCGCGTACGTGAATTACGTCGCCGACAGAGATCGACGGGGGTCGCAATTCTCAATTGATGGGCTGCCCGTTCATCCGCGCGTTATCCCGCATTCGATCAGGCACACTCGGTAAACGGGTCAACCCATTTCCGTCATCGACTGTGCCTCATCCGTCGTTCTTCATCCGTCGTTCTTCATCAGTCCGCGCAGAAAGGGCAGGTCGACTTCTTCCAGCGAGGTCACGATCGTGCGGCGCGCGCCGGGTGCGATGGGGGCTACCGACGGTACGGCCACGACATGGCAGCCGGCTGCCTCCGCGGCCGCCACCCCGGTCGCCGTGTCCTCGACGACGGCGCATCTCACCGGGTCGACGCCGAGTCCGGCGGCCGCGATCAGATACGGGTCGGGGTACGGCTTCGTACGCTCGACCTCGTCGCCGGCGATGCTCAGGGCGAAGTGCTGCGGACCCAGCGAGGCCAGGACACGGTCGATGATCCGGCGGTGCGAGGCGGAGACCAGGGCCGTCGGCACCTCGTGCGCGGAGAGTTCGGCCAGGAGCCGGGCGGCGCCCGGCATCAGGGGCAGGGAACGCCCGATACGGTCCTCGAACCCGTCGTTGAGCAGCACCGAGAGTTCGGCGAAGTTGATGTCGGCGCCGGTGGCCTCGATGAGGAACCCGGCGCTGCGGGTCATCGGGCCGCCGACCACGACATGCCGCCAGGACTCGTCGAGGATGTGGCCGAGACCGGCGAAGATCTCCACCTCGACGTCCCACCAGAAGCCCTCGGTGTCCACCAGGGTGCCGTCCATGTCGAGGAGTACGGCCTGCAGTGCTGAGCCTTCGGCCGTACGGGTTCCGAGCGCGGGGACCGTGCTGGTCATCCTGGCGCACCTCCTTGAGGGACGATCAGGCCGGTTGCCCCTGAGTGCTCAGAGGGCAACCGGCCTGCGGTGGACCGTCAAGTGTACGTCTTGTCCGATCAACGTGCGCTGTCGTATTCGACGGGCGTTCTCAGCGCGCGTTGAAGTACTTCGCCTCGGGGTGGTGGATGACGATGGCGTCGGTGGACTGCTCGGGGTGGAGCTGGAACTCCTCGGAGAGGTGCACGCCGATGCGCTCGGGCTGGAGGAGGTCGGCGATCTTGGCGCGGTCCTCCAGGTCGGGGCAGGCGCCGTAGCCGAGGGAGAAGCGGGCGCCCCGGTACTTGAGGGCGAACATGTCCTCGACGTCTGCCGGGTCCTCACCGGCGAAGCCCAGTTCGGAGCGGACGCGTGCGTGCCAGTACTCGGCGAGGGCCTCGGCCAACTGGACGGACAGACCGTGCAGTTCGAGGTAGTCGCGGTAGGAGTTCGACTCGAAGAGCTTGGCGGTCTCCTCACCGATCCGGTTGCCCATGGTGACGATCTGGAGGCCGACGACGTCCGTCTCGCCGGACTCCTCCGGTCGGAAGAAGTCGGCCAGGCACAGTCGGCGGCCTCGGCGCTGGCGCGGGAACGTGAAGCGCGTCCGCTCGTTGCCCTGGTCGTCGAGGATGATCAGGTCGTCGTCCTTGGAGACGCAGGGGAAGTAGCCGTAGACGACGGCCGCCTCCAGCAGGCTCTCCGTCTGGAGCTTGTCCAGGAGGCCGCGCAGCCGGGGCCGGCCCTCGGTCTCGGCCAGCTCCTCGTAGGTGGGGCCGTCGCCGGCGCGGGCCTGCTTGAGACCCCACTGGCCCTTGAAGAGGGCGCCCTCGTCGAGCCAGCTCGCGTACTCCTTGAGCTGGATGCCCTTGATGACCCGCGTGCCCTGGAAGGGCGGGGTGGGGATCGGGTTGTCGGTGGCGACGTCGGAGCGGACGTGGCCCTCCTCGGGCCGCTCCTCGACCACCGTGTCGGCGGCGCTCGCGCGCACGCGGCGCTGCTTGAGCTCGGGCAGCTTGGCGCCGGGGACGCCACGCTTGACGCCGATCAGGGCGTCCATCAGGCGCAGGCCCTCGAAGGCGTCGCGGGCGTAGCGGACCTCGCCCTCGTAGATCTCGTGCAGGTCCTGCTCGACGTAGGCGCGGGTGAGGGCGGCGCCGCCGAGGATCACCGGGTAGTCGGCGGCCAGCTTGCGCTGGTTGAGCTCCTGGAGGTTCTCCTTCATGATCACCGTGGACTTGACCAGGAGTCCGGACATGCCGATGACGTCGGCCTTGTGCTCCTGCGCGGCTTCGAGGATCGCGGAGACCGGCTGCTTGATGCCGATGTTCACGACGTTGTAGCCGTTGTTGGTGAGGATGATGTCGACGAGGTTCTTGCCGATGTCGTGGACGTCGCCGCGGACCGTGGCGAGCACGATGGTGCCCTTGCCGTCGTCGTCCGTCTTCTCCATGTGCGGTTCGAGATGGGCGACGGCCGTCTTCATGACCTCGGCGGACTGCAGCACGAACGGCAGCTGCATCTGGCCGGAGCCGAAGAGCTCGCCGACGACCTTCATGCCCTCCAGAAGGGTGTCGTTGACGATGTCGAGGGCGGGGCGGGTCTCAAGGGCCTCGTCGAGGTCGGCCTCCAGGCCGTTCTTCTCACCGTCGATGATCCGGCGCTGCAGGCGCTCGTCCAGGGGCAGGGCGGCGAGTTCCTCGGCCTTGCCCGCCTTGAGGGACTTGGTGGTGGCGCCCTCGAACAGCGCCATCAGCTTCTGGAGGGGGTCGTAACCTTCGCGGCGGCGGTCGTAGACCAGATCGAGGGCGGTGGTCACCTCCTCCTCGCTGAAGCGGGCGATGGGGAGGATCTTCGAGGCGTGCACGATCGCCGAGTCGAGGCCGGCCTTGACGCACTCGTCGAGGAAGACGGAGTTCAGCAGCATGCGGGCGGCCGGGTTGAGGCCGAAGGAGATGTTCGACAGGCCCAGGGTGGTCTGTACGTCGGGGCGGCGGCGCTTGAGTTCGCGGATCGCCTCGATCGTGGCGATGCCGTCCTTGCGGGACTCCTCCTGGCCCGTACAGATCGTGAAGGTGAGGGTGTCGATGAGGATGTCCGACTCGCGGATCCCCCAGTTCGTCGTCAGGTCCTCGATAAGGCGCTCGGCGATGGCGACCTTGTGATCGACGGTGCGGGCCTGGCCCTCCTCGTCGATGGTGAGCGCGATGAGCGCCGCGCCGTGCTCCTGAGCAAGGCGGGTGACTTTCGCGAACCGGGACTCCGGTCCGTCGCCGTCCTCGTAGTTCACCGAGTTGATGACGGCGCGCCCGCCGAGTTTCTCCAGGCCCGCCTGGAGAACAGGAACCTCGGTGGAGTCGAGGACTATCGGCAGGGTGGAGGCGGTCGCGAAGCGGCCCGCCAGCTCCTGCATGTCGGCGACGCCGTCGCGGCCCACGTAGTCGACGCAGAGGTCGAGCATGTGTGCGCCCTCGCGGATCTGGTCGCGGGCCATCTCGACGCAGTCGTCCCAGCGGGCCTCCAGCATGGCCTCGCGGAACTTCTTCGACCCGTTGGCGTTCGTCCGCTCGCCGATCGCCATGTAGGCGGTGTCCTGACGGAACGGGACGGTCTGGTAGAGCGAGGCGGCGCCGGCCTCCGGCTGGGGGCTGCGCTCGGTGATGGCCGTACCGCGGACCCGCTCCACGACCTGGCGCAGGTGCTCCGGGGTCGTGCCGCAACAGCCGCCGACCAGCGACAGGCCGTACTCGCGGACGAAGGTCTCCTGGGCGTCGGCGAGTTCCGGAGCGCCCAGCGGGTAGTGCGCGCCGTCCTTGGTCAGGACGGGCAGACCGGCGTTGGGCATGCACGACAGCGGGATACGAGCGTTGCGCGCGAGGTAGCGCAGGTGCTCACTCATCTCCGCGGGGCCGGTGGCGCAGTTCAGGCCGATCATGTCGATGCCCAGTGGCTCCAGCGCGGTCAGCGCGGCACCGATCTCCGAACCCAGCAGCATCGTGCCGGTGGTCTCGACGGTGACGGAGCAGATCAGCGGGACGGTGAAACCCAGCGCGTCCATGGCTCGGCGGGCGCCGATGATGGAGGCCTTGGTCTGCAGGAGGTCCTGGGTGGTCTCGACGATCAGCGCGTCGGCGCCGCCGGAGAGCAGGCCCTCGGCATTGGTCTGGTAGGCGTCGCGGATCTTCTCGTAGGTGATGTGGCCGAGCGTCGGCAGCTTGGTCCCGGGGCCCATTGAGCCCAGGACCCACCGCTGCCGGCCCGTGGAGGAGGTGAACTCGTCGGCGACCTCGCGAGCGACGCGCGCACCGGCCTCCGACAGTTCGAAATTACGTTCGGCGATGTCGTACTCGGCGAGCGCGGCGAAGTTCGCACCGAAGGTATTGGTCTCCACGCAGTCCACACCCACGGCGAAGTACGCCTCGTGCACGGAACGCACGATGTCGGGGCGGGTGACGCTGAGAACCTCGTTGCAGCCCTCCAGCTGCTGGAAGTCCTCCAGCGTGGGGTCCTGCGCCTGCAGCATGGTGCCCATCGCACCGTCGGCCACCACCACTCGGGTGGCGAGTGCGTCCCGGAGGGCGGACACACGGGTCCTGCTGTCGATGGAAGGGGCGGACGACGAGGCGGCCATGTAAGGGCTCCCTGGAGTGCGACGGCTGTCGGCTTTGCGGCTTCTTTGGAGAAGGCGCACGCGGCCAGGGTAGCCCGGTGCGGGGCCGTATGGTCAGGGCGTCCACGGGACGGACGTACGTGGCGCGTGTGCCGTGGCCGAAAAGCCCCCCGGGGGTGGGCGTGGCGTCACCCCCGGTGGACGCGAGATGTACGAGGGATGTAACAGGTGTCGCCCAGCCATTGGCGGGTGGTCGACATGGACCGGTAGTGTTCGACATTGCCGAACGGTGGCAGTGAACGCCGCGCGAGCGGCCGAGGGGACGGAGGCGGAACGGCGATGGCACGGAACATCCAGTCGCTCGAACGGGCGGCGGCGATGCTGCGGCTCCTCGCGGGCGGCGAGCGTCGGCTCGGTCTCTCGGACATCGCCTCGTCCCTCGACCTGGCCAAGGGCACCGCCCACGGCATCCTGCGCACCCTCCAGCACGAGGGCTTCGTCGAGCAGGAGGCCGCCTCCGGGCGCTATCAGCTGGGCGCCGAACTACTGCGCCTGGGCACCACCTACCTGGACGTCCACGAGCTGCGCGCGCGTGCCCTCGTATGGACCGACGACCTGGCCCGCTCCAGTGGTGAGAGCGTCCACCTGGGGGTGCTGCACCAGCACGGCGTGCTGATCGTGCACCACGTCTTCCGCCCCGACGACAGCCGGCAGGTGCTGGAGGTCGGGGCCATGCAGCCACTGCACTCCACAGCCCTGGGCAAGGTCCTGTCGGCCTTCGACCCGGTCGCGCACAGCGAGGTCCTGGAGGCCGAGCGCAAGTCGTTCACCGATCGGACGATCAGCGACCTGGAGGGCTTCGAGGGCGTCCTGGACCTCACCCGCGCGCGCGGGTACGCGGCCGACGTCGAGGAGACCTGGGAGGGCGTGGCGTCCATCGCCGCCCCCATCCACGATCGGCGGCGGATGCCGGTCGGCGCGGTGGCCGTCACCGGTGCGGTGGAACGGCTCCGCCGGGAGGGCGAGCTGCGCCCCGAACTGATCGCGGCGGTGCGGGACTGCGCCCGCGCGGTGTCCCGGGATCTGGGCGCGGGACGGTTCTGACCGAACCGACAGCTTCTGAACTTTCGTACGAGAACGGCCGGGACATCTTGGATGTTCCGGTCTTTTCGTATGCGGGGCGTGTGCGGTCGGACGCGGGTCGCGACCGACTCAAGATCGATAGCTCACAGCAATCAATAACGATCGCGTTTTCGATAACAGAACTCTTGACGTGCCTGTAACGCGGAGGCAAGACTCCCGTCCATCGGTCGACATTGCCGAACACTGACCGGCAATAGGCGTTAGAGTGTGACAACGCCAAGGGCCGGCAGCTCTTCCCCTGGAACGAAGGACAAAGGAGTCGCGGGTGTCCAGCTCCGACATCTTCATCGGCGAGACCATCGGTACCGCCATACTCATCCTGCTCGGCGGCGGCGTCTGTGCCGCCGTGACGCTGAAGGCCTCCAAGGCCCGCAACGCCGGCTGGCTCGCCATCACCTTCGGGTGGGGTTTCGCCGTACTGACGGCCGTCTACACCTCGGCACCGCTCTCCGGCGCCCACCTCAACCCGGCCGTGACTCTCGCGCTAGCCCTCAAGAAGGACGGCATCGACTGGAGTGACGTCCCGATCTACTGGGGCGGGCAGCTGCTCGGCGCCATGATCGGCGCGACCCTGGTCTGGATCGCCTACTACGGCCAGTTCCTCGCGCACCTGACCGACGAGGAGATCGTCGGCAAGCCGCAGGCCAAGGCCGTCGAGGCGCAGGAGAAGGGTGCCGGGCCGGTCCTGGGCATCTTCTCCACCGGGCCCGAGGTCCGCGTGGCCTGGCAGAACGTGGCCACGGAGGTCATCGGCACGATCGTGCTGGTGCTCGCGGTACTCACACAGGGTCTCAACGACAGCGGCAAGGGCCTCGGCGTCCTTGGCGCCCTGATCACCTCGCTCGTCGTGGTCTCCATCGGTCTGTCCCTCGGTGGTCCGACCGGCTACGCGATCAACCCCGCCCGTGACCTCGGTCCGCGTATCGTGCACGCGCTTCTGCCCCTGCCCAACAAGGGCGGCTCGGACTGGTCCTACGCCTGGGTCCCGGTGGTCGGTCCGCTGATCGGCGGCGCGATCGCTGCAGGCATCTACAACGTCGCTTTTGCTTAGAGCAGCTGGAAACACCAGAACAACCAGAGCAGCCTTGAGCAACAACGCCGTAAGCCAGCCCCTCACCCACGGACCTCTCAGGAGCACACAGTGACCGACGACGCGCACACCGCCGGCCCGTTCATCGCGGCCATCGACCAGGGCACCACATCCAGCCGCTGCATCGTCTTCGACCGGGACGGCCGGATCGTCTCCGTCGACCAGAAGGAGCACGAGCAGATCTTCCCGAAGCCGGGCTGGGTGGAGCACGACGCCACCGAGATCTGGACGAACGTCGAGGAGGTCGTCGCCGGAGCCATCTCCAAGGCCGGCATCACCCGCGACGACATCAAGGCCATCGGCATCACCAACCAGCGCGAGACGACGCTGCTGTGGGACAAGAACACCGGCCAGCCGGTCCACAACGCCATCGTCTGGCAGGACACCCGTACCGACACGCTCTGCAAGGAGCTGGGTCGCAATGTCGGGCAGGATCGTTTCCGCCGTGAGACCGGCCTGCCGCTGGCCTCGTACTTCGCCGGCCCCAAGGCCCGTTGGCTGCTCGACAACGTCGAGGGCCTGCGCGCCCGCGCCGAGGCCGGGGACATCCTCTTCGGCACCATGGACAGCTGGGTCATCTGGAACCTGACGGGCGGTGTCAACGGCGGTCACCACGTCACCGACGTCACCAACGCCTCCCGCACCATGCTCATGAACCTGCACACGCTGGAGTGGGACCCGAAGATCGCCGAGTCGATCGGCGTCCCGCTGTCGATGCTCCCGGAGATCCGCTCCTCCGCCGAGGTGTACGGCGAGGTCACTGGTGGCCCGCTGGGCGAGCTGCTCGGCGGCATCCCGGTCGCCTCCGCGCTCGGCGACCAGCAGGCGGCCCTGTTCGGCCAGACCTGTTTCGCCGAGGGTGAGGCCAAGTCGACGTACGGCACCGGCACGTTCATGCTGATGAACACCGGTGACAAGATCATCAACTCCTACAGCGGCCTGCTGACCACGGTCGGCTACCGCATCGGCGACCAGGCCCCGGTCTACGCCCTGGAGGGCTCGATCGCGGTCACCGGTTCGCTGGTGCAGTGGATGCGCGACCAGATGGGTCTGATCTCCACCGCCGCCGAGATCGAGACGCTCGCGTCGTCGGTCGAGGACAACGGCGGCGCCTACTTCGTGCCGGCCTTCTCCGGTCTGTTCGCCCCGTACTGGCGCTCCGACGCCCGCGGTGTGATCGCCGGCCTGACCCGGTACGTCACCAAGGCGCACCTCGCGCGCGCCGTCCTGGAGGCCACCGCCTGGCAGACCCGTGAGATCACGGACGCCATGACCAAGGACTCGGGCGTCGAGCTCGCGGCCCTCAAGGTCGACGGCGGTATGACCTCCAACAACCTGCTGATGCAGACCCTCTCGGACTTCCTGGACGCGCCGGTGGTGCGTCCGATGGTCGCCGAGACGACCTGCCTCGGTGCCGCCTACGCCGCCGGTCTCGCCGTCGGCTTCTGGACCAACACCGACGACCTGCGCGCCAACTGGCGCCGGGCCGCCGAGTGGACCCCCAACATGGACGCGGAAAAGCGCGACCGTGAGTACAAGAGCTGGCTCAAGGCCGTCGAGCGGTCCATGGGCTGGCTCGAAGACAGCTCTGTCGAGGAGTAAGAAACACATGACCAGCCAGTCCACCCTGCAGTCCGTGCCTGCCCTCGGTACGCACCCGGCCTTCGGCGTCAACCCGAGCCGCGCCGAGACCCGGGAGCAGCTTTCCAAGGCGACGTACGACCTTCTCGTGATCGGCGGTGGCATCCTCGGCATCTCGACGGCCTGGCATGCCGCGCAGTCCGGGCTGCGGGTGGCTCTGGTCGACGCCGGCGACTTCGCCGGCGCCACCTCCTCCGCCTCCTCCAAGCTTCTCCACGGCGGTCTGCGCTATCTGCAGACCGGCGCGGTGAAGCTGGTGGCGGAGAACCACTTCGAGCGCCGTGCGGTGTCCCGTCAGGTGGCTCCCCACCTGGCCAATCCGCTCACGTTCTACCTCCCCGTGTACAAGGGCGGGCCGCACGGCGCGGCGAAGCTCGGGGCGGGCGTCTTCGCCTACTCCGCCCTGTCCGCCTTCGGTGACGGCGTCGGCCACCTGCTGTCGCCGGCCAAGGCCGCACAGGACGTGCCCGAGCTGCGCACCGAGAACCTCAAGGCCGTGGCCGTGTACGGCGACGGTCAGATGAACGACGCGCGCATGGCGCTGATGACGGTCCGTGCCGCCGTCGAGGCGGGCGCGGTCGTGCTCAACCACGCCGAGGTGTCCGGCCTGCGCTTCACCAACGGCCGGGTCACCGGCGCGGACCTGCGCGACCGGCTCTCCGGTGACGACTTCGGCGTCAACGCCCGGCTCGTACTCAACGCGACCGGCCCCTGGGTCGACCACCTGCGCAGGATGGAGAACCCGGACGCGGCGCCGTCCATCCGGCTGTCGAAGGGCGCGCACCTGGTCCTGAAGCGGACGTCGCCGTGGAAGGCCGCGCTGGCTACCCCCATCGACAAGTACCGCATCACCTTCGCCCTCCCCTGGGAGGACATGCTGCTGCTCGGCACCACCGACGAGGAGTTCGAGGGTGACCCGGCGGACGTCTCGGTCACCGAGAAGGACACGGCGCAGATCCTCGACGAGGCCGCGTTCTCCGTACGCGACCAGCAGCTCTCCCGTGACCTGATCACGTACTCCTTCGCCGGCCTGCGGGTGCTGCCGGGTGGCCCCGGCGACACGGCGAAGGCCAAGCGGGAGACGGTCGTGACCGAGGGCAGGGGCGGGATGCTGTCCGTCTCGGGCGGCAAGTGGACGACCTTCCGGCACATCGGCCGTACGGTCATGGAGAAGCTGGAGAAGCTGCCCGGGCGTCCGCTGGGTGACGACTTCGAGCCCATCTCGTCCCTGCCGAAGCATCTGCCGCTTCCGGGTGTCGCCAACCCGCGCGCCGTCGCGCACCGGCTGCTGGTGGACAACCCGGCGCCGGGTCCGCGTATGGCCGCCGACACGGCTAAGCACCTTGCGACGCACTACGGTTCGCTGGCGTTCGACATCGCACGGCTGGCGAACGAGAACCCTGAGCTGGGTGAGCGGGTGCATGCGGATGCGCCGGAGATCTGGGCGCAGGTCGTGTATGCGCGGGACAACGAGTGGGCCGAGACGGCGGACGATGTGCTGCGGCGTCGGACCACGTTGACCATTCGGGGGCTGGCTACCGACGAGGTCCGGTCCAAGGTGCAGGATCTGCTCGACAAGAAGTAGGCGGTACGGGGTTTGAGGGGCGGCTCCTTGTTTTGGGAGCCGCCCCTTTCCGTTGAGTTTCGTCTGCGGGTGCGCTGTGGCTTGTCGCGCAGTTCCCCGCGCCCCTAAAAGCCCTCCCCTACCGCCCTTACAGCGTTCGGGTTGTTCAACTCGCCTCTGCGTACGATCAGTTCGCGGCCGATCAGCAGTGCCCTGCGGGAGGCCGGTACCGGGTCCTCCAGGGTTGTCAGGTCGGTCAGGTGGGCGAAGCCGATGATTCGGCGGATGATCTCCGCGCCCGCGTAGCCCACCGACTCCGTCCAGACCTTGCGCAGGAAGCGGTCCAGGTAGGCGTCGTCGAAGAAGGTGTCGGTTCTGGTTGGCCAGAGTCGGCGGAACTCGGCCTCGAACGCCTCCCAGGACAGGGCCAGTTGGTCGGCGTGGTCGGTCAAGGAGCCCAGTGCGCGCGCTCGTTCCGCCGAGACCAGGGTGTTCGCCCAGTACAGGCCGAGGTCGTAGCCGATCGGGCCGACGAAGGAGAACTCGGGGTCGAAGACCCTTACCACCGGGGCGCCTTCGCGTTCGCCGACCATGACGCTGCCGGTGTGCAGGTCGCCGTGCAGGAGGGCCTGGGCGCTCGTCATGAAGGTGTAACGGAGGTCGGCGACCTCCGTGCGGAGCCTCGTGTCGGCGCGGAACTCCGTCGCCAGGTCGTCCAAGCCCTCGTGCCAGTGGTTGTGTTCGTGCTCGATGTACGGCTCGGACAGGACCACGTCTTCGGTGATCTTGCACAGTTCCGGGCTCACCGAGGCCGCGAGGAGTGCCTTGCGCTCTGCGGACTCCATGCCGAAGTCGCTGGTCGCGAACGTCAGTTGGGCGACGAACTCGCCGATCCGGGCGGAGGTCCGCGGGCCGTACGACGCACCTTCGTTGAGGAGGGTGCGCAGGACCTCCAGGTCCGACATGTCCTCCATGACGAGGGCGTAGTTCTCCGGGTCGTACCCGAGGATCGCCGGGATCTTGTCGGGGGCCACCTTCGCGACCTGCTCGTACGCCCGCGCCTCGGCGTCGGCGCGCTCGGGGCTCATCGGCCAGGACGGGCCCGCCACCCGGACCCAGGGCAGGGCCTGCTTGACGGCCAGACTGCGGGTGCCGTCGGCGGACCTGGCGAGGAACACGCGGTTCATGTTGCCGTCGGAGACCTCGCGGACCCGGATGTCCGACGGGTCGGGCCAGTGGCCGCGCTCGTGCAGGTACGCGGGGACGTCGGCCGGCTCCAGGATGCGGTAGCCCATCGTGAACTTCCTTAAGCGGTGCGGCGCTTGGACAGGGTGAAGCTGAAGACCAGGGCGAGGATCAGGACGGCGCCCTCGACCACGTCCTGCGTGTAGTAGGGCAGTCCCTTGATGGTCAGGCCGGTGGTGATGATGCCGATGAGGACCGCGCCCAGGGCGGTACCCCAGACGTTCGGGCGCCCCCGGCCGAGGACCGAGGTGCCCACGAGGGCGACGGCGACGGCTTCGAGGAGCTGGGAGGTGCCCGCGGAGACGTCACCCTGACCGATGCGAGCCGCCAGGATGAGGCCGCCGATCGAGGCGAGGACGCCGGAAAGGACGTAGGCGAGGGCCCGGTACGCGCCCACGCGGATGCCCGCCAGGCGTGAGGCCTCGGGGTTGGCGCCGATCGCGTACAGCACGCGGCCCCAGCGGGTGCGGGCCAGGAAGACCCAGGCCACGACCGTCAGCGCGCCGAAGATGACCACGGAGACGGGGATGCCGAGGATCGTGCCACGGTCGATGCGCAGGAAGCCCTCGGTGAACCTGCCGGGGGCCGTCGTACCGTCGGACTGGGTCATGCCCGGGGTGATGGACTGGCCGTCGACCAGGATGAGTTTGGTGCCCTGGATGACGAACATGGTGCCCAGTGTGGCCAGCATGTCGGGGATCTTGAGGACCACGATGAGCAGGGCGTTGAGCAGGCCCGCGAGCGCTCCCGCGACGATCACCGCGATGATCGCGACCACACCGACCTGGTTGTACGTGACCATCGTCTTCGCGGCGACGGTCACCCCGAGCCCGGCCACCGCGCCGACCGACATGTCCATGCCGCCGACGGCCATGGTGAGCGTGACACCGAGGCCGAGGATCGCGGCGACGGAGACGTACCTGAGGGTGTCGAGAAGGGTCGCGGAGTCGCGGAAGGACGGCTCGCTCAGCGCGAAGTACGTGAAGAGCGTGACGGTGACGAAGATGAAGCCGTACTTGATGACCGCGTTCTGCACGCGCGGCCCGGCGGCAAGCACGGACGGGGACGCCGTCTTCGCGGGAGGGCTCTGGGTCGTGGTCATGGCTTACTTCCTGGGATGGCGTGCAGTGGGGGTGACGTGAGACGGGTGCGGGTGGTGGTGGCGGATGGCGGAATGCTTGCCTGGAAGGGGCCGGAGGCCCTTCCAGGGGAGCGGGGAACTGCGCGACCAGCCCCCACCGGCCCGCAGCCGAAGAACCGCCCAGCCCACGGAGCGCACATCAGACCGACGCCGAGATCGTCTGGATGACCCGGTCCCGTTCAGCGTCCTCGCCGTACGCGTCGAGGTGGATCTCGCCGGCCGCGAGGACGACGACCCGGTCGGCGACCTCAAGGATCTCGTCGACGTCGGCGGACAGGACGAGAACGGCGGCGCCCTCGGCGGCGAGGGCTCGGGCGCGGCGGCCGATGTCGCGCCTGGCACCGATGTCCACGCCTCGGAACGGCTCGTCCAGGATGAGGACGCGGGGGCGTTCGGCGAGCCAGCGGCCGACGACGACCTTCTGCTGGTTGCCGCCGGACAGTTCCTCGACGGTGCTGTGCTCGTCCCGGGCGACGACTCCGAGGGCCTCGATGGTGTCGCGGCCGAGGGCGTCCTCCCTGGACCGGTTCACCAGGCCCGCCGTGGACAGGGACTTGAGGAACGGGAGCGAGATGTTCTGGGCGAGCGACCAGCCGGGCACCAGGGCGTCCGCGTGCCGGTCCTCGGGGACCAGGTGGATGCCTGCCCGGATCGCGTCGGCGGGGCGGCGCGGCGCGTACGGCTTGCCGTCCAGCTCCACGACGCCGTCGGCGAAGGGTTCCGCACCGAAGAGGCCGCGGGCCAGTTCCGTCTTGCCGGCGCCCAACAGGCCCACGATGCCGGTGACTTCGCCGGCCCGCAGATCCAGGTCCTGGGGCGTACGGCCGTCCAGGAGCCGTACGCCTCGCAGGGAGAGCGCTGTCTCGCCGGGCGCAGACTCGGCGCGGGGGCGGGCGGTTGTCGCTTCCTGGGCCTGGGCGAGCATGGCGCGCAGGGCGCTGTCCCAGTCGAAGGGCTTGACCTGGTCCTCGGTGAGACGGCCGTCTCGCAGGACGACCAGGCGGTCCGCCAGCGCGTCGATCTCGCCGAGGCGGTGGGAGACGTAGAGGACCGCGATGCCGTCGTCGCGCATTCTCTCGACCAGGGCGAACAGGCGCTCAGCCTCCGCCGCGGACAGCGCGGAGGTCGGTTCGTCGAGGATCAGGAGCCCGGGGCGGGTGGCCAGGGCGCGGGCCAGGATCAGCAACTGGCGGTCGGAGATGCCGAGTTCGGTGACGTCCCGCTTGAGGAGGGCGTCGCTCCAGCCGAGGTCCAGGGCCGACTGGATCTCGCGGGCGCGGGCCAGCACGCGACGCCCGTTCAGGAACGGGTTGCCGCGGGCCTGGGCCAGCTCCTCGAAGACCAGGTTCTCGGCGACGGTGAGCCCGGGCACGATGCCCTCGCCGATCCGCTGGTGCACCGTCTGGATGCCCAACTGACGGGCGGCGAGCGGCGACTGGAGTGCGGCCCGCACCCCGTTCACCGTCACCTCGCCGCCGTGGTCCGTGTGGACGCCGGACAGGATCTTGATGAGCGTGGACTTGCCGGCCCCGTTCGCGCCGAGCAGCGCGACCACGCTGCCCGGTGCGATGTCCAGCGAGACGGACTCCAGGACCGTCTTTCCGCCGAAGGCCATGCTGACGTCCCGCAGACCGACCGCCGGCGAGGCCGGAGAGGCGTAGGACGCCTCGGCCGGCTCGGACGGTTCGGTCCGGTCGGTCGGGTCGGGCGCCTCAGTGGGCGACATTGGCGATCCAGTCGGCCGTGCTGACCTGGGAGAGGTTCAGCGCGGGCAGCGCGGCGCGCAGCTGGTCCATGTTCTGGATGTTCTTGCTCTTCAGGAAGTCCTGGGTGATGGCGACGGCCGGGAACTCGACCGAGGTCCTGTTCAGCTGTCCGGCCAGCTCCAGGGCTGCCGTACGGACGACCGCGGCGCCCACCGCGGACGGGTCCGTGCCCGCCGTGGCCACCCAGGGGCTGTCCGAGGCGGTCATGTTCTGGATGTCGGCGTTGGAGACGTCCGCGCCGAACACCTTCACCTTGTCCTGGAGCTTCTTGTTCTGCACGGCGAGGACGGTGCCCTTGGCCAGCTCGTCGTAGGGGGCGAAGATGCCCGTCACGTCCGAGTGCTGGGTGAGCGCGGCGGAGACCAGCGGCACGTTGTCCGTGGCGGTGGAGTCGGTGACCTTGCCGACCTTGAAGGCCTGCTTCCAGCCGTTGGCGTCGACCGCCGTCTTCCAGACGCTGTCGCGCTTGTCGAGGGCCGCGTAGCCGGCGACGTTGACGTAGCCGACCTTGGCGTTCTTGCCGAGTTCCTTGGCCATCACGTCGAGGACGGCCTGGGCCATGCTCGCGTCGTCCTGCTTGGTGCTGACGACGCCCTTCGTCGCGGTCTCGACGTCGTAGACGACGACCTTGACGCCCTTCTTCACGGCCTTGTCGATCTCGGGCTGGATCGTCGAGGGGAAGCCGTGGTCCACGATGATGGCCTGCGCGCCGGAGTTGATCGCCGAGGAGAGGTCGGTGGCCTGCTTGGCGTTGTCGGCCTGGGCGTCGTACACGGTCAGGTCGATGCCGAGGGCCTTGGCCTGCGCCTTGGCGCCGTTGCCCCACTGCTCGAAGTAGTCGCCGGCGCCGCTCTGGCGGACCAGCGCGACCTTGACCGGGCCCTTACTGAAGGGGGCGGGCTTCGTGCCGGTGGCGGCGGACGCGGAGGCGGCGGTGTCACCCGCGGTGTCCGTGGAGGCGTTCGTCGACTGGGAGCAGCCCGCGAGGAACAGCGCCGAGACGGAGGCCAGCGAGAGCGCGGCGAGGGGCAGACGGGTGCGGGACATGCGGGACTCCTGGTGCAGGGCAGTACGGGAGGTACGGGGAGGGATGAAGAGAGGGGCACATGGCCGGAAGGCGTGGGTGCGGGAGTGTCCGACCCTGAGCGCAGGGGGGCCGGGGTGGGATGGATTCCAGGCCACGGCCGAGAGGCGTCTCGGGTACTCCGGGTGAGGTCAGCGACAGCGGGCTGTGGTCGACCGGAGCAAGTCCACGTACAGCCGCCGCACGAGCAGCAGCGTCTTCATAAGCAGATCATGAGAACGTTTCCAGCCATTCGTCAAAGCCCTGGACAATTGATCTCACTATCTGGAACGCCGGATTCGTCACACCCTGCCGACCCGCCGCCGGGAGTTAGCATCACGGAACCGGCACCCGACCCGGGACAGTGAGGCTCCGATGACGACGACACCCTGCGCGACGGCGGTACGACGCTGTACCGGCGCGCCGTGTCGCGGCTGTCGCGACTGACGACCGGCCCCGGCCCGTCTCCTTTCCCGTCCCCTGCCGCTCACCCCTGTTCTCGTTTCACCGCCCTCCCCCCTCCGAGCCATCTGGAGTTGCTCCCATGACCCTGCTGACGACCTGGCCCGAGTCCGGCCCGGAGACCGTCGTGCGCCGTACCTCCGACCCGGCCGAGATCGCCGCCGCGCTGGCCCCGATAGGGGTGCGCTACGAGCAGTGGCCGATCCGCGAGGACGTGCCGACGGACGCCGACAGCGACACCGTGTTCGCCGCGTACGGCCCGGAGATCGACAGGCTGAACGCCGAGGAGGGCTTCACCACGGTCGACGTCCTCGGTCTGCACCCGAGCGACGACCCGGAGTTCCCGGCGAAGGCGAAGGCGGCCCGCGCGAAGTTCCTCCAGGAGCACACGCACGACGACGATGACGAGGTCCGCTTCTTCGTCTCCGGCTCCGGCATCTTCTATCTGCACGTGGGCGGCGAGGTGCACGCCGTGTACTGCGAGAAGGGCGACCTGCTGGGCGTGCCGCGCGGCACCACCCACTGGTTCGACATGGGCACCAGCCCGGCCTTCACCGCGATCCGCTTCTTCCACGAGGAGGACGGCTGGATCGGCAACTTCACCGGCTCGGCCATCGCCTCCCGCTTCCCGGACTACGACACGATCGACGCCGGGTTCCAGCAGGACAGGGCCGCCGCGTGACCCTGCGGGACGCGGGGGCGGACACCTGTGCGGTGGACGGTGTGGACGCCGTGGTGCTCGACATCGAGGGCACCACGAGCGCCACCGGGTTCGTCGTCGACGTGCTGTATCCGTACTCACGCTCTCGTTTCGGAGCACTGCTCTCGGAGCGGAGCGGTGATCCGGAGGTTGCGCGGGCGGTCGCGCAGGTGCGCGAGCTGATCGACGAGCCCGACGCGGATGCCGTGCTCGTCGAGAAGACCCTCAACGCCTGGCTGGACGAGGACCGCAAGGCGACGCCCCTCAAGACGCTCCAGGGCGTCATCTGGTCCGAGGGCTTCGCACGCGGCGACCTCGTCTCGCACTTCTACGACGATGTCCTGCCGGCGCTGCGCACCTGGCACGCCGCCGGGCTTCGGCTCTACGTCTACTCCTCCGGGTCGGTCGCCGCGCAGCGCGCGTGGTTCGCGTCCACCCCGGAGGGCGACCTGCTGCCGCTCGTCTCGGGCCTGTACGACACCGAGAACGCGGGGCCGAAGCAGGAGCCGGAGTCGTACCGCCGTATCGCGGAGGCCACCGGCACCGCCGACCCCAGCCGTCTCCTCTTCCTGTCCGACCGGCCGGGCGAGCTGGACGCGGCGCGCGCCGCCGGGTGGCGGACCGTCGGAATACGGCGGCCCGGGGAGCCGTACTACGAGCAGGGCGTCGGGGATCACCCGAACACGGGGTCGTTCGACCGGATCAGCATCACCAGTAGCACCGGCAGCACCAGTGACGCCGGCAGCACCAGTTCGAGGAGCACCACGTGACCGCCGACATCAGCACGCTCGACCTGGAGGAGGCGGGGGCGGTTCTCGCCGCCGAGTCCGCCCGCTTCGCCTCCTTCGGCTGGATGCGGGGCACCTCCGGGAACCTCTCCGTGGTGCTGTCCCGGGATCCGCTGCTTCTGGCGGTCACCGCGAGCGGCCACGACAAGGGTGAACTGACGCCCGCCGACGTGGTGTTGGTCGACGCGCGGGGCGCGGCGGTCAACGGCGGCAAGCCGTCCGCCGAGGCCGAGCTGCACGCCCGGGTGGCCGCGCTGACCGGGGCCGGCGCGGTGGTGCACGTGCACACCGTGGCGTCGGTGGCGATGGGCCGGCGTGAGCCGGGCGGGATCGTGTTCAAGGACATCGAGATGCTCAAGGGTGTCGGCCAGCCCGCCCACGACGTCGAGGTGACCCTCCCGGTCATCACCAACAGCCAGGACATGAAGGTGCTCGGCGACCGCCTGGAGGCGGCGCGCGACTCCCGGATGCCGGCCGTGGTGGTCGCGGGGCACGGGCTGTACGTGTGGGGGGACGATCCCCGTCAGGCCCGGCACCACACCGAAGTCGTGGAGTGGCTGCTGGAGTTGGAACTCAGCGCTCCGCGGGACGGACGGTAGTCGAACCGCGGGCCGGTGGGGGCTGGTCGCTCCCCCATCGCGGCGGAGCCGAAGATCGATACAGCCCCGCGCCCCTGTCGGGGGCGCGGGGACTCGCTACTTCAAGCGGTCGCCCGGGAGTTCACCGGCCGAGACCTCCAACACGCCCCGCTCCGTGACCAGTCCGGTCACCAGTCGCCCCGGTGTCACGTCGAAGGCGGGATTGTGGCCGCGCGACTCGGCGGGTGCCGTGCGGACGCCCGCCCACTCCAACACCTCGTTCTCGCCCCGGAGTTCGATGTGGATGTCGTCGCCGGTGGCCGTCGCCAGGTCCACCGTGGTCGTGGGCGCCGCCACCAGGAACGGGATTCCGGCGTCCGCGCAGGCAAGCGCGACCCCGACCGTGCCGACCTTGTTGGCGGTGTCCCCGTTAGCGGCGATCCGGTCCGCGCCGACGATCGCCGCGTCGACCTCGCCGCGCAGGATCGTGCCCGCCGCGGCCCCGTCCGCCTGGACGTAGTGCGGGATGCCCTCCTGGACCAGCTCCCAGGCGGTCAGGCGCGAGCCCTGGAGCAGCGGGCGCGTCTCGTCGGCGTACACGAGCTCCAGCCGGCCTCGCGCGTGCAGTTCACGGATGACGCCAAGTGCCGTACCCCATCCGGCTGTCGCGAGCGCGCCGGTGTTGCAGTGGGTCAGGACGCGCAGCGGGCGGTCCCCGACGGTGTCGGCGAGGCGCCCCAGGAGCCAGTCGGCGCCGTGCGCGCCCATCGCGCGGTTGCCCTCGACGTCCTCGCGCTGCACGGCGGCGGCCTCTTCGAGTACCGCCTCAAGGCCCTCCCCGAAGCGGGTCATGACCCGGTCCACGCACACCATGAGGTTGACCGCGGTCGGCCGGGCCTCGCGGATCCGGGCCACGGCCTCGCGGACCCGGGCCTCCGTCCAGCCCTCACGCTCGCCCTGGAGCAGCGCCAGGGCGACCCCGTACGCGCCGGCCGCGCCGATCGCGGGCGCGCCGCGCACGACGAGCCGCTGGATCGCGTCGACCAACGCGTCCACATCGCGGACATCCCTGGTCTCATGGCGGTGCGGCAGCAGGGTCTGGTCGATGAGCGCGAGGCTGTTTCCGGTCCAGCCGACGGCGCGCAGTTCCTGGGGCATAACGGGACGCTCCTGAAGTTCCGGCGGTGCGCGACACCGTACATGACCTCGAAGAACCACAGTTCGAGACAGCTGGGCCGGTGGCCGAATTCCGGTGTTACAGTCCAGCACCCGCACCAGTAGGGCCCATGTGAAGGAGGACTCGTGCCGCTCACCATGCGACGCTTCCTCGACCACGGCCACTGTGCGAGCGACGGCTGTCGACGCTGACCCGTTCCCCCCTCGGCGTCCCCCGTCCCGTTGCCTGTTTCCTCTCCCCACCCCGTGCTCAGCGCAGAGTGCGGGCTGGGCTGTACGTGCCTCCGGAAGGTCCCCGATGCCTCGCAGATCCCGTCGTACGCTCCCGCTCGCCGCCATGTCCGTCCTGCTCGTCGCCGGTGCGACCGCCTGCAACGCCGCCGCGAAGGACGATGCGTCCTCCGACAGCAGCGCGGGCGGCACGTCGTTCACGCTCGTCACACCGGACGCCGTCGGACAGAACGAGTTCCTCAAGCTGGCTGTGACCGGCGTCAAGGCCGCCGCGAAGGCGCACAACGGGACCGCGAAGGTGTTCGAGTCCACCGACACCGCCTCCCAGCAGCAGAACGTGCAGGCCGCCGTCGACGCGAAGCCCGATGTCGTCGTGCTGGTCGGCTTCGAGTTCGCGGACCTGGTCGCGCAGCAGGCGGCGGCGCACCCGAAGCAGCAGTTCCTGATGATCGACGCGTGCACGACGCGGGCGATCGACAACGTCAGCTGCGAGGTCTTCCGCGAGCACGAGGGCGTCTTCCTCGCGGGCGCGGAGGCCGGGCTGCTCAGCAGGAGCGGCAAGGTCGGCGCGGTGGACGTGCTGGACACGCCCGTGTTCCGCCGCTTCAGCGACCCGTTCGCGGCCGGCGCCCAGCAGGTCGCCGCGAAGACGCAGACCAGCACCCGCTTCGTCGGCGGCCAGTCCCCGTTCGACGACTCGGCGCGCGCCAAGGAGCAGGCGAACGATCTGCTGTCCAAGGGCTACGACCAGCTGATGGCTGCTGCCGCCGCGGGCAACTACGGCGTGTTCGAGGCCGCCAAGGCGAAGGGCGCGTTCGCGTACGGCGTCGACGTCAACCAGTGCCCCTCGGCGCCCGGCACCGTCGTCGACAATGTGATCAAGCGCACGGACATCGCCGTGGAGAAGGGCATCGAGCAGGTCCTCGCAGGTCAGACGGGCACGACCACCTCGTACGGCCTGAAGGAGGGCGGCATCAGCCTGACGGGTCTGGAGAAGGGCGTCGCCTCGTCCAAGTGCGTGATCGCCGAGCACCCCGACGTCCTGAAGAAGATCGAGGCGCTGCGCGACCAGATCGTGTCCGGAGAGCTGACGGTCGATGACCCCGCCGCCGTCGGCTGACCCGGAGGCGGCGGCCGTCGAGCTCCGGGGAATCACCAAGCGGTTCCCCGGCACGCTCGCCAACGACTCCGTCGACCTGGCCGTCAGGCGCGGCGAGATCCACGCCCTGATGGGCGAGAACGGCGCCGGCAAGTCGACACTGATGTCGGTCCTGTACGGCATGGAGCGCCCGGACGCCGGTTCGGTCCGGGTGGACGGGCGTGAGGTCGTGTTCTCCGATCCGGGTGACGCGATGGCCGCCGGGCTCGGCATGGTCCACCAGAGTTTCAAGCTGTTCGACTCGCTGACGGTCGCCGAGAACGTGGTGTACGCCGCCGAGCCGCGCCGTTTCGGTCTGGTGGACCGGGGCGCGGCGCGCCGCCGGGTGCGTGAGCTGGCCGAGGAACACGGGCTCGCGGTCGATCCGGACGCCCGGGTCGGTGAGCTGCCGGTGGGGCTGCGCCAGCGCGTCGAGATCCTCAAGCTGCTGCACCGCGGCGCCCGGACGCTCATCCTCGACGAGCCGACCGCGGTCCTGACGCCCGCCGAGGCGGACGCCCTCTTCGCGGTCCTCAAGTCCCTTGCCGCACAGGGCCGTTCGGTCGTCCTGGTCACCCACAAACTGCGTGAGGTGCTCGAAGGCAGCGACCGTGTCACGGTGTTGCGGGACGGCCGGGTCGTCGCCGGGCTGGTGACCGCCGAGACGTCCGCCGCCGAGATCGCCGCCGCGATGACCGGCCGCGCCGTGGAACTCGACCGCGTCCACGCCCCGGGCACTCCGGGCGAGGTGATCCTGGACGTGACCGGCCTCGCCACGGCCGGTGTACGGGAGGTTCGGCTCACCGTCCACGCCGGGGAGATCGTCGGCATCGCGGGTGTCGCCGGCAACGGGCAGAGTGAACTGGTGGAGGCGCTGGCCGGACTGCGGCCGGTGCTCTCGGGCCGGGTCGCGCTGCTCGGCGACGACATCACGCACGCCACCGCGACCGAACGCCGCGCCAAGGGCCTCGCGTACGTCCCCGAGGACCGCCACGCCGTGGGTACGGCGCCCGCCGCGTCGGTCGCGGACAACCTGGCGATGGGCCACCACCGTACGTCGCTCTCCACACGCGGGCTGCTTGCGCCCGCCGCTGTACGAGGTCACGCGCGGCGCCTCATCGAGCGCTTCGGCATCAAGGCGGCCTCCCCGGAGGTGCCCGCGTCCTCGCTGTCCGGCGGCAACCTGCAGAAGCTGCTCATCGGGCGCGAACTCGCCCACGACGCACCGCTGTTGCTCGTCGAGCAGCCCACCCGCGGGGTCGACATCGGCGCCGTCCAGAACATCCACGACCAGCTGATCGCCTACCGCGACGCCGGCCACGCCGTGCTGCTCGTCTCGGCCGAGCTCAGCGAGATCCGGGGGCTCGCCGACCGGGTCCTGGTGATGTACGAGGGCCGGGTGACGGCGTCGTACGAGAAGGCCGAGGCCGACGAGCGGACGCTGGGGCTCGCGATGGCGGGCGGCGTCGGCGGTCCGGCTCCCGCAGCCCCGGTGGAGGTCGGGGACTGACATGAAACAAGCAACCCGAACGTCACCGGTGACCCGCGTGGCGAAAGCCCTCCGCTCCCCCGTCGCCTTCTCGGTGCTCGCCGGAGTCCTCGTCGGCGCCCTGTTCCTCGTCGGGACCGGCGCCGATCCCCTCGCCGCGTACGGCGCGGTGCTCAGCGGTTCGCTCGGCGCCGACGGCATCGGGTCGACGCTGACCACCCTGACGAGCGTGCTGGGTCTGGCCCTCGCGCTGGCCGTGCCGCTGCGCGCCGGGCTCATCAACCTGGGCGGGGACGGGCAGTTGGTGCTCGGCGGGATGGCGGCGGCCGTGACGGGGCTGTACTCGCCGCTGCCCGCGCCGCTCACCGTCGTCCTCGCGCTGCTCGCGGGCATGGCGGCAGGCGCAGGGTACGCGGCCCTGGCCGCCCTGTGCGAGAACCGGTTCGGTGTGCCACTGCTGGTGAGCAGCCTGCTGCTCAGCTATCCGGCGACGTCCTTCGCCTCCTACCTGGCCCGCTACCCGCTCAAGGAACCGGGCTCCAGCCTCCCCCAGACCCGGCAGCTTCCGGACGGGGTCGCGCTGGCCACGTTCGGTTCGTCGACGGTGACGGTCGGGCTGCTGCTGGTCTTCATGGCCGCCGCCGCGTACTGGTTCACCGACCGGCGCACCGCGTTCGGCTACGAGATGCGGATGACCGGTCTCAACTCCCGGTTCTCCGCCTACGCGGGCGTCGAGCGCGGGGGCCTGACACTCCGGCTGCTGGCGGTGTCCGGTGCGCTGGCCGGACTCGTGGGCGCCATAGGCGTGTTGAGCTTCCCGTACCGTTTCCTCGACGGCTCGCTCACCGCGTCCGGCTACACCTGGACGGGTCTGACGGCGGCCCTGCTGGCCGGCGCCGCACCCGTCGGCACGGCTGTCGCGTCCTTCTTCTTCGCCGTGCTGCAGGTGGGCGGCCTGTCGATGGAACGGACGACGGAGGTACCGCGCGAGCTGACCCAGATACTCCAGGCGATCGTGATCGTGTTCCTGGCCGCCCGACTGCGTTTCCCCCGCTTCCCGCGCTTCTCCCGCGACCGCGACACCGGGCAGGCCGCACAGAGCCCGCAAGGAGAGCCGGTCTGATGTTCTTCGACTCCGATCTGCTCATGTCGGCGCTGCGCGCGCTGACGCCCATCCTGCTGGCGGCGCTCGGCGGGGCGATCTGCGAACGGGCGGGCGTCTTCAACATCGGCCTCGAAGGCATGATGCTGATGGGCTGCTTCACCGCCGTGGCCACGAGCTGGTTCACCGGCAGCCCCTGGCTGGGCGTTCTGGCGGCGGCGCTCGCCTCCGCCGCGTACTCACTGATCCTGGCCGTGGGGGCGGTGACCCTGCGCGGAGACGCGGTGGTGCTCGGAATCGCCCTGAATCTCCTGGCGGTTGGCCTGACCAGCTTCCTCCTCCGTACCGTCTTCGGGGTGCAGGGCACTTTTGACGATCCGTCACTGGCGGGGCTGCCGTTGGTCGGTGGCTTCTCGCCGCTCGCCTATCTGGCGTGGGCGGCGGTCGGTGTGACCGCGTTGATGCTGTCCCGGCATGTGTGGGGGCTCAGGCTGCGTGGGGTCGGCGAGGCGCCGGACGCGGCGGCCACGCTCGGCGTGAGTCCGGTCGGGTACCAGTACGGCGCCGTGCTCGTCTCGGGGGTGCTGTGCGGGCTCGCGGGGGCTCAACTCGCGCTCGGCAACGTCACGTTGTTCTCCGAGAACATGACGGCGGGGCGGGGCTGGATCGCCGTGGTCGCGGTGATGCTGGGCCGGGCACTGCCTCTCGGTGTGCTGCTGGCGGCGCTGCTGTTCGGGCTCGCGGAGGCGGCCGGCTTCCGTCTGCAGGGCCTCGGTCTGCCCCAGCAGGCGACCGACGCCGCGCCGTACGTCGTCACGCTCGGCGCCCTCTTCCTGACGACCGGCCGCCGCCGTCGCCGCGCCCCCTCCTCCTCGCCCTCCTCCCCTCCTTCCACGTCGTCTTCCGCTGGAGCCGTTTCATGACGCAGGACCTGTTGCCCGTCACCCGGATACCCCGCGCGGGGCTGCCGCCGCGCGCACTTGTCGTCGGCGACCCGCAGCGCGCCGCTCTCGTCGGCGCCCGGCTGGAGGGCGCGCGGGAGGTGTCGTACCACCGCGAATACCGCGTGTTCAGCGGGAGTTGGAAGGGCGTGCCGATGCTGGTCGCCTCACACGGGGTGGGCGCTCCGGGGGCGATCCTGCTGTTCCAGGAGCTGGCGGACGCCGGTGTGCGGACCTTCCTGCGGTTCGGTACGGCGGGTGCGATGAAGCCGGGGATCGGCGACGGCGACCTTGTCATCGCCGAGGCGGCTGTCCGGGACGACGGTGTCACCCAGCAGTTGCTGCCCCCGGAGTACCCGGCGGTGTCCTCCCCCGAAGCGGTGCTCGCGCTCCAGCGGGCGGCACGGGAGGCGGGCGCGCCGCACCACCGGGGCATCGTGTGGACGCGGGCCGCCTTTCAGCCCGGCCTGCTCCCCCTCTTCTCCTACGAGGGTGCCGGACTCGCCGCCATCGAGATGGAGTTGAGCGCGCTGTTGGTGACGGCCTCGCTGCGCGGACTGGTCGCCGGCGGAGTGGTCGTCGTCGACGGGGCGAACGCCGACGAGCTTGTCGACGAGACGGCCACCGGTGGATACAACCCCCACCGGGAAGTCGTGGCGGAGGGCGTCGAGCGCGGCGCGGTGGTGTCGCTCGAGGCGCTGCGGCTGCTGGCCGGGAACGAGGCCACGGACCAGGACGAGGACCGGGCCAAGGACAAGGAGCCCCTGGTATGAGCGAGCGCATCGACCTGCTGGTGCACGGCGGTGACGTGCTCACCGTGGACGAGGCCGGCACCGTCGTGGCGGACGGGGCGGTTGCCGTCCGGGACGGCGAGATCGTCGCCGTAGGCCCGACCGGGGAGCTGACAACCCGGTTCACGGCCGACGAGTCTCTTGACGCCGCGAACTGCCTGGTCCTTCCCGGCCTGGTCAACACGCACACCCATCTCGCGATGACGTTTCTGCGCGGCCGGGCCGACGACGTCACCCTTCAGGGCTTCCTGGAGCGCGTGCTGAAGTGGGAGGCCCAGTTGCTGTCGCCGCGGAACGTGGCGGCGGCGGTCCGGGTCGCGCTCGCCGAGAGCGTCCGGGCCGGAGTGACCTCCGCGCTCGACATGTACTGGTTCCACGAGGCGGCCGAGCAGGTGGCACGCGAGGCGGGCTGGCGACTGCACAGCGGCCCCACCTTCATGGACGTACCGGAACCGCCCGACGGCATCGCCTACGAGGACCGGCTGACGTGGGCCCGCCAGGACCTGGCCGCCCGTGGCACCCCGCGCCCCGGCCACCGCCCGATCCTCTTCGCCCACTCCACCTACACCCTCTCCCCCGACCAGCTCGTCGAGATCGCCGCCCTGGCAAGGGAGTTCGGCGCGCTGCTGCACATCCACGCCGCCGAGAACGCGACCGAGGTCGCCACCGTCGAGGTGCGGTACGGCAAGCGCCCGGTCGAACTGCTCGACTCGCTCGGCCTCCTCGGCCCCGACCTGCTGCTGGCCCACGCCGTGGACCTCACCGGCCCGGAGATCGCGGCGCTGGCCCGCACCGGCACGTCCGTCGCCCACTGTCCCGTCTCGAACCTGAAGCTCGGCTGCGGCATCGCGCCGGTACCCCGGCTGCTCAGTGCCGGTGTGACCGTCGGGCTCGGCACGGACGGCGCCGTCAGCTCCAACACGCTGGACATGCTGGGGGCGGTGCGGCAGGCGGCCCTCGTCCACAAGGCGGGCGGCGACCCCACGGCGGTCGGCGCCGAGCAGGCCGTACGGATGGCGACCGTCGAGGGCGCGAAGGCGCTGGGCCTGGGCGACCGGCTGGGCTCCCTGGAGCCGGGCAAGCGGGCCGACCTGATCGTGGTCGACCTCGGCGCCCCCCATCTGCGGCCCCGGCACGATCCCTGGTCGACGCTCGCCTACGCGGCGCACTCGGCGGACGTCCGGGACACCGTCGTGGACGGCCGTGTGCTGATGCGGAACCGGACCCTCACCACACTCGACGAGGCCGCCGCGCTCGCGGATCTGGAAGCGCTGCTCTGACACGATGCCGGACCTGCAGCCCGCAGGTACCGTTCCGACCGCTCTTGGGGCACCCTCGTACGGGCTGACATCGCGTTTTGTGCTCCGTTCAGCCCACTGAACCCCCATAATGGCCTGAGACATCGGATGTCTGTACGACAGGGAGGCCCGCCATGGCAGTCACCGACGAGGCGATCGAGAAGATCAAGGGAATGATCGTCTCCGGATCGCTGCGCCCCGGCGACAGGCTGCCCAAGGAGAGCGAGCTGGCCGCCGAACTGGGGCTGTCCCGCAACTCGCTGCGGGAGGCGGTACGCGCCCTGTCGCTCATCCGGATCCTCGACGTCAGGCAGGGCGACGGCACCTATGTCACCAGCCTCGATCCCCAACTCCTGCTCGAAGCGATGAGCTTCGTCGTCGACTTCCACCGCGACGACACCGTCCTGGAGTTCCTGGCCGTCCGCCGCATCCTGGAGCCGGCCGCCACCGCGATGGCGGCGGCGCGTATCAGCGAACAGCAGTTGGACGCGCTGGCCGCCCAGTTGGATCGGCTGGGCGGTGAGCCGTCGGTGGAGGAACTGGTCGCCGCGGACCTGGAGTTCCACCGGGGGATCGTGCAGAGCTCCGGCAACTCGGTGCTCTGTTCCCTTCTCGACGGCTTGTCCGGGCCCACCACCCGGGCCCGGATCTGGCGGGGGCTGACCCAGGAGGACGCGGTCAGCCGCACCCTGCACGAGCACCGGGCGATCCTGGGCGCCCTGCGGGACCGGGACGCGGAGGCGGCACGGTCGTGGGCGACGGTGCATATCGCCAGCGTGGAGCAGTGGCTGAGGTCGACCCTCTAGCCCGTGCCGGCGCCGTACCGCGGCCGTGGTTCCGCCTCTGGCGGAGGCCCCGGAGACCGCCTTCCGAGCGCTCGGACGAATGAGGCGGGACGGGCGTGCGTGGTGCGGGTGTCTCACGGATGGTGTTCCGGGGGGTCTATCGGGGCAGTGATCCGTTCACTCCCCCGTGCAAGGGGGCTGCGGGCGCCCCCGCCGCACGCCGTAAGGTTGGGTGGTCAAGCGAGGGCACATCGGAAGGAGGCGCTGGGTGATCGAGCTGGAGGGGGTTCCCGAGCTGATCGACCCAGTCATGGTGGCCGCGTTCGAGGGTTGGAACGACGCCGGCGACGCAGCTTCCAGCGCGGTCGCGCATCTGGACCGGGAGTGGAAGGGCGAGGTGTTCGCGGCGCTCGACGCCGAGGACTACTACGACTTCCAGGTCAACCGCCCCACCGTGTGGCTGGACGGCGGTGTGCGCAAGATCACCTGGCCGACGACCAGGCTGTCCGTGGTCAGGGTCGGCGGCGACAAGCCCCGTGACCTGGTGCTGGTCCGGGGCATCGAGCCGTCGATGCGCTGGCGTTCGTTCTGCAACGAGCTGCTGGGCTTCGCGCACGAACTGGGCGTGGAGCTGGTGGTGGTCCTGGGCGCCCTGCTCGGCGACACCCCGCACACCCGTCCGGTTCCGGTCAGCGGGGTCACGTCCGACGCGGATCTGGCCCAGCGGATGGACCTGGAGGAGACGAAGTACGAGGGCCCCACGGGCATCGTCGGCATCCTTCAGGAGGCGTGCACGCACGCGGGCGTACCGGCGGTGTCGCTGTGGGCGGCGGTTCCGCACTATGTGTCGCAGCCGCCCAACCCGAAGGCGACGCTGGCTCTCCTGAACCGTCTGGAGGACCTGATCGACATCCGCGTCCCGCTGGGCGAGCTGCCCGAGGACGCGCGTGCCTGGCAGGTCGGCGTGGATCAGCTGGCCGCCGAGGACAGCGAGGTCGCGGAGTACGTGCAGACGCTGGAGGAGGCCCGGGACACCGCCGAGCTGCCCGAGGCGACGGGCGAGGCGATCGCCCGCGAGTTCGAACGCTACCTGCGTCGCCGCGACGGCACCGGCCCGGCGGGCCCCGGCCCGACCCCGGGCGGCCACGCCACCGCGGACGGCACCGACAGCGGGTCGTACCTCCGGGACAACCCGGCGGGCCGCCCCAAGCCGCAGCCGCCGAAGCCGCCCCAGCTGCCGAGCACGGACGACGACGAGGACACCCCGGAGGACTGATCCGGTCACGCGGGGAACAGGAAGGGGCCGGTGCGCACCACGCGCACCGGCCCTTCCGCGTCCGCGACGTCCCGGCGTTCGTCAGCGGTCCACGGCGACCACGGCGTACGTCGTCTCGGGCGTCGGCGTCGTCGAGAAGCGCGCGTTGGGCAGATACAGCCGGTTCCGGTACGCGGCCACCGTGGTCGGCACATCGAAGTCCGGGTCGGTCACGCGCCGTCGGAAGACCCCGCTGCGCCCGTCCGCGGCCAGCGTGAACACGTCGATCGCGTTCTGCTGGTTCTGTACGACGTACAGCGTGCGCCCGACGAGCAGCAACCCGTCGCCGTTGGTGAGCGGCGCCGCGTCCCCGAGATCGACGAGCCCGGTGACCCCGGTGCGCGGGTCCACCCGGTGCAGTCCGCCGACCCCGGACTGGACGACGAGCAGCGCCTTTCCGTCGGGCGTGGCGGTGATCCCGTTGGCGTTGACGACCTCGCCGGGCACCTGGCTCCAGGCGCCGCTCAGGGTGATCCGTACGACGTCGCCGGCGCCCGGGAGGGTGCCGCCCCGGCCGAGCGGGAGGACGTACAGCGCCGGCTGGAAGGAGTCGGTGAAGATCGCCGCGCGCGGGGTCAGGAACACGTCGTTGGCGAAGGTGGGGGTCGCGGTGGTGAGGGCGTAGGAGGCGAGGATCGCGCCGGTACGGGTGTCGACGACGCGGGCTCCCTCGGCGCGTGCCGCGACGAACAGGCGTCCCTGACCGTCGAGTTTGAGGCCGACGGACGGGGTGCCGGGCCCGGTGGAGATGATCTCGCCGGCGCCGGTGCGCAGGTCGGCGCGGTAGATCGAGCCGTCGCGGAGGGAGCCCAGATAGGCGTAGGGGCCGGAGCCGGTGGCTATGCCTTCGGGACGGAAGCCGTCCGGCAGCGGTATCAGGGTCGGCAGAGTCTTCGGGGAGGCCGCGGCCGGTGAGGCGACCAGGGCTGCGGAGGCGGTGGCGGCTCCCGCGAGGAGCAGTCCGCGGCGGCTGACGTTGCGTGCGAAGGAGCCGTGTGTGGGTGCCACGGGGTTTCCCTTCAGGAAGGGACCGGCAGTTGGCCGGTCCTGCGGGTCAACTGGCCCTGACACCACATCACATGCCGACTCCCGCCACAGCCGGCCCCGGAGACTCGACAGCACCTCGACAGGAACGGTCGGACCGGCGCCTTCCGGCCGTCGGGCCACGCGCGGAGGCGCCGGGCGGCTGAACCCGCCCGGCGCCCCACCCCTTCCGGGGACTCCCCCTTCCGGGGACTCCGTTACAGCGCCACGCCCAGCAGGGCGTCCACGGCTCGCGAGACGACGCCGGGGGCGCCCTCGTCCGTACCGCCCCGCTCCGCCTGGAGGGCCGCCCAGCGGTCCACGGCGGCCAGTGCCGCCGGGGCGTCCAGGTCGTTCGAGAGAGCCTCGCGCAGCTCGTCGACGAGCGCGTCGGCGGACGGTCCGTCCGGTCGGGACACGGCGGCCCGCCAGCGGCCGAGCCGCGCGACGGCGTCCGCGAGCACCTGGTCGGTCCACTCCCAGTCGGCCCGGTAGTGGTGAGCGAGCAGGGCGAGCCGTATCGCGGCCGGGTCGACGCCGTCGCGGCGCAGGGCGGACACGAAGACGAGGTTGCCCTTGGACTTCGACATCTTCTCGCCGTCGAGCGCGACCATGCCGGCGTGGACGTACGCCTTGGCCATGGGGAACTCACCGGTCAGCGCCTGTGCGTGCGAGGCGCCCATCTCGTGGTGCGGGAAGACGAGGTCGGAGCCGCCGCCCTGCACGTCGAAGCCCATACCGAGATGCTCGAGGGCGATGGCGACACACTCGATGTGCCATCCGGGGCGGCCTCGGCCCAGCGACCCGCCGTCCCAGCTCGGCTCGCCCTCCCGGGCGGCCATCCACAGCATCGGGTCGAGCGGGTTCTTCTTGCCCGGCCGGTCGGGGTCGCCCCCGCGCTCGGCGGACAGCAGCCGCATCGTGGCGGCGTCCAGGTTGGACACCTTGCCGAAGTCGGGGTCGGCCTCGACGGAGAAGTAGACGTCCCCTTCGAGCTCGTAGGCGGCGCCCGCGTCCCGCAGTCGCTCGACGAGCGGGACGATGCCGGGTATCGCCTCGACGGCGCCGACGTACTCCTTCGGGGGAAGCATCCGCAGGGCGGTCATGTCCTCCCGGAAGAGAGCGGTCTCCTTCTCGGCGAGTCCCACCCAGTCGATCCCGTCGCGCTGCGCCCGCTCGAGGAGCGGGTCGTCGACGTCGGTGACGTTCTGGACGTAGTGAACCTGCCGCTTGGTGTCGAGCCACACACGTTGTACGAGGTCGAACGCGTTGTAGGTCGCCGCGTGACCCATGTGGGTCGCGTCGTACGGGGTGATGCCGCAGACGTAGATACGGGCGACGGGACCGGGGTCGAGGGTGACCAGAGCACCGGTCGCGGTGTCGTGGATCCTCAGGTCGCGGCCCTGACCAGTCAGGGCGGGGACCTCGGAAGCGGGCCAGGCATGCATGTCATGAGCGTAACCGGACGGATGTTCCGTATACGAGCCGGACCGGGTCCAGATGGCCGAGAAGGCGGTCTTGCGAGATTCGTCTCAGTGCCGTATCCACGGACATCGGTATCGCCCCGAGCACCCGTCGGCGCCGGTCGACACGGCGCCCTCACACGGGCGGCCAGTCACACGGGCGGCCACGGGATCGCCGGCCACTCACCGCTCGGCTCCGGATGCTTCCCGGACGCCAGCAGCGCGTGCACGCGTACCCGTGTGGCCTCGATCTCGTCACCGGTCACCAGCTCCGCCAGCCGTACGGCCAGCGCACCGCCCTCCCCCAGCGCGTCCTTCAGCCCTGTCAGGACCTCGACCGCCTCCGGTGTGAGCGATTCGCCCGCCCACCCCCACAACAGGGTCCGCAGCTTGTTCTCGGCGTTGAAGGTGACCCCGTGGTCGATCCCGTACAGCCGCCCCTCGTCGCCCGGCAGCAGATGCCCGCCCTTGCGGTCGGCGTTGTTGATCACCGCGTCGAGCACGGCGAGCCGGCGCAGCCGCTCGTCGTCGGCGTGCACGAGCAGTGCCGTCTTCCCCTCGCCCACCTCGGCGAGGGTGATCGCCTTCCAGCCGGGCCCGGCCTCCTCACCGTCGACCAGGGCGAGCAGCCCGTCGCCGTCCTCCGCCCGTACGTCGATCCACAGCTGGCACATCCCCTCGCCGTACGGCCCCTCGCGCAGCACGGTCGGCGGTACGAGCCCCCAGCCGGTCGCCTCGGAGACCTCGTACGCCGCCATCTCGCGCTCGGCCAGGGTGCCGTCGGGGAAGTCCCACAGGGGCCGCTCACCGGCCACGGGCTTGTAGATGCAGGCGGCTTCCTGCCCCTCGTAGGAGACCGTGCAGTACAGCGCGGCGTTCGACGCCTCGCGGATGCGCCCGCGTACGGTCAGCTCGCCCTCGGCGAGGAGTTCGGCGGGGGTACGGGTCGCCGTCACGCTCCGCGGCGGTATCCGTTCTGGCGCGGACATACGTGTCCTTCCGGGTCGAGCGGGAGGCTGCACAGGGGGCACGGCGGCCGGCCGGCGTTGACGACGTCGAGGGCCCTCTTGGCGAAGGCGCGGGCCTGCGCGCCGCTGAGCCGGACCCGCAGCATCGGGGGGCCGTTCTCCTCGTCCTGGAGGAGCCGCTCCTCGGCCTCGGCGAGGTCCTCGTCGGACTCGGCGTCCAGTTCCACCAGGGCCTGCGCCTCTACGATCATGCGCTGTTCGTCGCCGTCCCAGGCGAGCGCCATGGTGCCGACCCGGAACTCCTCCTCGACGGGTGTGTCGAGGGGGCGGGTGTCGGACACCTCGGTGGGGGCCACGGCCGGGACGGAGGCGTTGCCCCCGCTACGGCGTACGACCTCGTCGAGCAGCTCTTCCATGCGTTCGGCGAGCGCCGCGACCTGGGTCTTCTCCAGAGCCACGCTGGTCACCCGGGGGCCGGCGGTGGCCTGGAGGAAGAACGTACGGCGCCCGGGCAGTCCGACCGTACCGGCCACGAAGCGGTCCGGGGGGTCGTAGAGGAACACCTGACGGGACACGTCCTGTCTCCATTGAATCGAATGTCGTCGTCTGTCGTCTGTGCTGGGTCGTCCGCTGAAAAGTCGTGCGCGGCGCTACCGCGACCGCTTCACCCTACTGCGGCCGACGATCACGGTGCGCCCGCACCGCCCCCGACCGCGGCCTCGTCGCCCGCCGCCTCCTCGCGCGGCGCCAGGGAGGCGAAGTCCCCGGTGTCCCCGAGGCGGACGAGAAACGGCCTGAGCCGGGTGTAACGGATCGCGGTGATGGAACACGGATCTACGGACACCCGTTGAAAGAGGTCGAGATGAAGCCCGAGCGCGTCCGCGACAAGGGACTTGATGATGTCGCCGTGCGAGCACATGAGGTAGACGGCGTCGGCGCCGTGCTCGGCCTCCACGCGCGCGTTCCACTCACGTACGGCCTCGGCCGCGCGCGTCTGCATGGCCCGCATGGACTCGCCCCCGGGGAAGGCGGCGGCGGACGGGTGGGCCTGCACGACCTGCATCAGGGGCTCGTCCATCAACTCGGCGAGCTTGCGCCCGGACCAGTCCCCGTAGTCGCACTCCGAGATCCGCTCCTCGGTGTGCGGGCGCAGCCCCGGCCTGGCGTCGAGAAGTGGCCGGATCGTCTCCTGGCAGCGCTGGAGCGGGCTGGTGACGATCTCGGAGATCGACAGCTCGGCGAGGCGCCCGGGCAGTGCGGCGGCCTGCGCGGCGCCCCGGTCGTCGAGGGCGACGCCGGGTGTGCGGCCGGCGAGCACTCCCGAGGTGTTGGCGGTGGAACGTCCGTGCCGGACAAGGATCAGGGTGGGCATGCGGCCCAGGGTAGGCGTACCGCACACACAGGGAGGCCGGGGTGCTTTTCCGGCCCCGCGGCGGGAGAATTCCCCTCGTGATCGTCGACTGCGCCATCTACCGTGACGGACGCCGGACGGACGGGCCCTCGGACTTCTCCGACGCCCTCGACGAGTGCCGTGCGCACGACGTCGGGGACGCGTTCGTCTGGGTCGGGCTGCACGAACCCACGGAGAACGAGTTCGAGCGGGTCACGGAGGAGTTCGGACTGCACCCGCTGGCCGTGGAGGACGCCCTCAACGCGCATCAGCGGCCGAAACTGGAGGTGTACGACGACTCGCTGTTCGTTGTCCTCAAGCCGGTCGGGTACGAGCCGAAGGCCGACATCGTCTCCTCCGGCGAGATCATGGTCTTCATCGGCGACTCCTTCGTCGTGACCGTGCGGCACGGCGAGGAGGCACCCCTCGCGGCCGTACGGCACCGCCTGGAGGCGGAGCCCGAGATGCTGCGGCACGGCCCCACGGCGGTGCTCTACACGATCGCCGACGCCGTCGTCGACCACTACGTGGAGGTGGCGGACGAACTGGGCACCGACCTGGAGGAGCTGGAGGCGGAGGTGTTCTCGCCGTCCGACGGGGGCTCCCGTCACACGGCGTCCCGGATCTACACCTTCAAACGACAGATCCTGGAGTTCCGCCGCGCCACCGGTCCGCTGGCCGCGCCGCTCGGCCGGCTCTCGGGCACGGGCCTCTTCGGCTCGCGCGTGCCCTTCGTCCACGAGAAGGCCGAGCCCTTCTTCCGGGACGTCAGCGACCACCTCACACGCGTGAACGAGTCCGTGGAGGGCCTGGACCGCCTGGTCTCCGACGTCCTGTCGGCCCACCTCGCGCAGATGAGCGTCCGGCAGAACGACGACATGCGGAAGATCTCCGCGTTCGCCGCCATGGCCGCGTTCCCCACGATGGTCGCGGGGATCTACGGAATGAACTTCGACCACATGCCGGAGCTGCGCTGGTTGTGGTCGTACCCGGCGCTGATCGCGGGCATGGCCGTGGTGGAGGTTCTGCTCTACCGGATGTTCAAGCGCCGGGGCTGGCTGTAGCAGCGTCGCGCGGTACCGCTCTCGGGCGGCTCAGACGAACTCGGGCGCCCTGGTCGCCCAGCCGCCCAGGGCGTCGCGTCGCTCGGGCATCCGAAGGGTGACCATGCGGCGCCAGCCGACGGCGCGCTCGTAGACGTACACCGCGCGGATGCCCGCCGCGAGGAGCGCCGCCTTGGGCCTGGGCCAGCCAAGGACACGCCCCATGTGGGACATGACCGCGAGGCTGACGTCCCGGTATACCCGGATCTCGGCGAGCGCGCACGCACGCAGCGTCCGCTGGATGGCACGGCCGTGGCCGGCGGCGGCGAAGCGCAGGAGTTCCTCGTGGCAGTAGGCGAGGTGGTTGTCCTCGTCGTCGGAGATCATGCGCACCGCGCGGCCGAGGTCCGGGTGGTCGCCGAAGTACCTGCGCAGCAGCTCCATCTCCTCGGAGGCGCGCTGCTCGGTGACGCGGCTGTGCGCGAGGTAGGTGACGATGTCCGGCACGGTCAGTGGTTCGTCGCTCCTGAGCCTCTCGTGCGCGAGTCCGATGTCCTGCCGTTCCAGCAGCATGGTGTAGTCGGTGTCGGCCGGGACGTCGACGGGCCGCAGTCCACGCTTCCTCATGAGGGCGTTGAAGATCCGCCCGTGCTTGTCCTCGTCCGCGCCGTGGCGGGTGATCCTGGGGGCGAGCGCACGTTCGCCCGCCGGGACGAGCGCGGCGATACGGGCGTTCTCCCAGCCGCCCTGGGCCTCCCCACCGGCCGCGATGGAGCAGAAGAGGCGGAAGGAGTCGTCGTTGTCGAGGATCTCCTGGAAGAGACTCCTGGCCGAAAGCATCAGAGGCACCTCTCGCAGATCTGCGCGGTTCCGCAAAGAACGTGTCAGTCAACGAGTCAAGTGCGGCGCCGGGGACGCCGCAACAGGTGCCCGGGACGACTCCGCCGAACGAAGGACAGGGCCGGGGTCGGACCGGGACGTGAGTACGAGTGCGCGGAGAGACGCGGGGGCCGTAACCGCCGGGTCCGCGGCGCGTTGTGCTCCGTGACGGCCGTGGCGGGGAAGACCCCCGAGCCCCCACCACGGCCGCGGAACTTTCTTCCTCCGCTGTGCCCGCCGCTACGCGACTCCGGCGCGCTCCAGGGCGTCGGTGCCCGCGCGGAGCGCGGCGATCCGCTCGTCGAGCGTGAAGCCGGCCGGGGCGAGGGTGAGCGTGGTGACACCGGCCGCCGCGTAGGCCCGCATCCGGTCGGCGATCCGGTCCACCGAGCCGAGCAGCGTCGTCTGGTCGATCAGGTCGTGCGGAATGGCGGCGGCGGCGCCGTTCTTGTCGCCGGACAGGTACTTGTCCTGGATCTCGGCGGCTTCCTTCTCGTATCCCATGCGCTGGGCGAGCTGGTTGTAGAAGTTCTGCTTACGGCTGCCCATGCCGCCGACGTACAGGGCCGTGTACGGCCGGAAGGTGTCGGCGAGCGACGCCACGTCCTTGTCGTCACCGAGGGCGAGCGGCAGCGTCGGGCAGACGTCGAACCCTTCGAGGCTCTTGCCGGCCTTCTCGCGGCCCGCGCGCAGGTACTGGATGGCGGTGTCCTCGATGTGCGCCGCGGACGGGAAGATCAGCAGCGCCCCGTCGGCGATCTCGCCGGTCTGTTCGAGGTTCTTGGGGCCGATCGCGGCGATGTAGAGCGGGATGTGCTCGCGCTCGGGGTGCACGGTCAGCTTGAGGGGCTTGCCCGGGCCGCCGGGCAGTGGCAGCGTCCAGTGCTCACCCTCGTGGGAGAGCCGCTCACGGCTCATCGCCTTGCGTACGATCTCCACGTACTCGCGGGTCCGGGCGAGCGGCTTGTCGAACTTGACGCCGTACCAGCCCTCGGAGACCTGCGGCCCGGAGACACCGAGGCCGAGCCGGAAGCGACCGCCGGAGAGCGAGTCGAGGGTGGCGGCGGTCATCGCGGTCATCGCGGGCTGCCGTGCCGGAATCTGGAAGATGGCAGAGCCGACGTCGATGCGCTCGGTCTGGGCGGCGACCCAGGTGAGCACGGTGGCCGCGTCCGACCCGTAGGCCTCGGCGGCCCAGCAGACGGCGTAACCGAGGCGGTCTGCCTCCTGCGCGACGGCCAGATTGTCCGCGTCCATTCCGGCGCCCCAGTAGCCGAGGTTGATCCCGAGCTGCATGGCCGATTCCCCTTACCGATCAGTAACGTCCCTTGTCCGTCCGACACTAGCGTGTGGGTGCGAGGGTGGCGGTGGGGCGTTGATCTCACCTGCTTCCCTCGCCCCCGCCGCCCTTACCCGTCCCATCCCATCCCTGGGGGCTGCCGCCCCCAGACCCCCGCTTCGGCCCTGAAGGGGCCTCGTCCTCAAACGCCGGACGGGCTGGGTATTTCAGCCCCTCCGGCGTTTGAGGAGCGGGGGTTCGGGGGCAGCGCCCCCGAGGATGGGACGGGTAAGGGCGGCGGGGGCGGAGGAAACCGTTGTCCACAGGCAACCCACCCGGTCAGTTCTGGCCAGTAATCTCGGCGTTCATGGAGCAGAGGCATCTCGGCCGTACCGGCCTGCGCGTGTCCCGGATCGGGCTCGGCACCCTGACCTGGGGTCGGGACACCGACGAGCTTGACGCCGCGGGCCTGTTGAAAGCGTTCTGGGAAGCGGGCGGAACGCTCGTCGACACCGCGGACGTGTACGGCGACGGGGAGGCCGAGTACCTGATCGGACGGCTCATGGACGGGCTCGTGCCCCGCCGCGACCTGGTCATCTCGACCAAGGCCGGCAGCGTCCCCGACCCGGACCGGCGCGTCGACGGCTCCCGTGGTCACCTCCTGGCCGCCCTCGACGCCTCCCTGGCCCGCCTCGGCACGGAGTACGTCGACGTCTGGCACATCCACGCCTACGACCCCGACACCCCTCTTGAGGAAACCCTCCAGGCACTCGATCTCGCCGTCAGCAGCGGACGCGCCCGCTACGCCGGTGTCTCCAACTTCTGCGGCTGGCAGCTCGCCAAGGCCGCGACCTGGCAGCTCGCGGCACCGGGCATACGTACGCGGCTGTCCAGCACGCAACTGGAGTACTCGCTGCTCCAGCGCGGCATCGAACGCGAGGTGCTGCCCGCCGCACTCGACCTGGGGATCGGCCTCCTGCCCTCCTCGCCTCTCGGCCGCGGCGTCCTCACCGGCAAGTACCGCGACTCGACCCCCGCGGACTCCCGGGGTGCCTCGGAGCATCTGGCGCCCTTCGTCGCGCCGTACCTCGACGAGACGGCCGGCCGCATCGTGGACGCCGTGCGGACCGCCGCGGACGGGCTGGCGGTGACGCCGTTGCAGGTGGCGCTCGCCTGGATCCGGGACCGGCCCGGCGTGACCGCCCCCATCGTCGGCGCGCGCAACGCGCTGCAGCTCACGGCCGCGTTGTCAGTGGAGACCCTTAGTCTTCCTGACGAGATCTGCCGGGCGCTCGACGACGTGTCAGCGCCCGTGCACCGCTATCCCGATCACGACTGGAGCACGCTGTGAGCACGGAGCCCGACACCACGGAGGAAGCCGAGCCGGGGACCCCGGGCAGCACCGAGGAGCCCGCGAACGAAGACTCCTCGGCCGACCGGACCGGGACCACCGAGGCCGCGGAGAGCACCGAGGCGGGCGGCGGCGATGCCGCCGGGCAGCCGTCCGAGGCCCAGGCCGAGCTGGCCGCGCAGCGGGAACTGCGGGAGCGGATCGAGCGGCGCAAGGCCGAGAAGCAGGGGCCTGTCGCGAGCGGCACCAAGCTCAGCGGCACGGCCGCCGATCTCCTGGCGGCCGTCCGGGCCGTGGAGAGCGGGGAGAAGTCCGCGTCGGCCGTCACCTTCCGCGCCCCGAAGTCCCCGCCCGCATCCGCGTCAGGGCCGCAGTCCGGGTCCGGAGCCCCTGCCGCACGGCCCTCGACCTCCCCGTCTCCCTCCCTCTCTCCTTCCGCCTCCGCCTCGACCGTTTCCGTACGGCCGTCCCAGCCCATTGCGACACCCACGACCGCCCCCGCGCCGGAAGCCGTCGAGGCCGTGCGGGGCGTGCTGGCCGAAGGGGGTGCGCCTCAGACACTCGCACCGCAGGTCGTCTCGGTGCTCGGTGACGGAGCGGACGGTCAACTGCGCGCGGATCCCTGGCAGTTGCTGCGGGTCGCCGGGGTGCGGACCGAGCAGGCCGACGGCTTCGCGCGGGCGCTGCTCGGCGCCGAGTGCGGTCCGGACGACGAGCGGCGGGGCCAGGCGGTCACGGTGTGGCTGCTGGAGCAGGCCGCCCTGGCCGGACACACGGTGCTGGATGTCGCCACGCTCACCGCCGCGCTCGCCCAGCGCGCCGTGCCCGACCCGGACTCCGCCGTGCAGAGCGCGGTCGCCGAGGGTGAGGCCCTGGAGTTCCAGGACGCGGTCGAGGAAGCCCCCGGGCCCGCCGCGGCAGACGTGGACGACGAAACCGGGGAGGAAGGGTCGGACGGGGAGGACGTCGAGCGTCCTGTTCGCGTGCTCATCGGGCTGGAGCGGTACGCGCTCGCCGAGGAGAGCCTCGCCGACGGGCTGGCCCGGATCGTCAACTCGCTGCCCAAGGAGTCGCCCTCGGAGGAGTGGGAGTCGTCGGCCGGGGCGTCGGGCTCCGGTTCCGCGGCCGAGTTGATCCGTGCCGTCGCCGGGCACGGCCTCGTGCTGCACACCGGCGGCGACGCGGCTCGCGCCGAACCGGCCGCCCTCGTCGCCGCGGCCCGTTCCCTGGGCCTGCGGGTCTGTACGGCGGCCCACACGACCGACGGCCGCCGTCGCTTCGCGGCACTTCTGGCAGCCGAGGACGGCTCCGCCACGGAACCGGACTCGTATTCGGGCTCTGCCTCTGGCTCTGGCTCGCGATCGGCTTCGGATTCCGTCGTCACCGTCGCTGGGCTGCTGGCTGGGGCCGAGGGGCCCGGGCGGGACGCCGAGGGGGCGTTCGGGCTCGATCTGCTGGTCGTGCTGGACGCGCCGCAGCTCGACGTGGAGAGCGCCGCGATGATCGTGGAGTCGCTGCCCGACGGGGCCAGACTGGTGCTGAGCGGTGATCCGGCGGTGCTGTGGTCGGCCGGGCCGGGGCGGGTCTTCGCCGACCTGCTCGCCGCGCGCGCGTGCCCGCACATCGTCTCGCGCACGCCCGATCCCGGGCCGATCGGCGAGCTTGTCTCGGGTATCTCCGTCGGCGAACTCACCCAGGTCGAGGCGCCCGGCAAGGAGGTCGTGATCGTCCCCGTGCGGGACGCGGGCGAGGCGGTGCACCGGACCGTGCAGCTCGTCGCGGACTCGGTGCCCAGGGCGCTCGGTGTTCCGGCCGAGCAGACCCAGGTGATCACGCCGGGGCACGGTGGCGCGGCCGGTACGCGCGCGCTCAACTCCGCCCTCAAGGAGCGGCTGAACCCGGGCCCGGGCCGCTTCGGCGGCTTCGACCCCGGTGACCGGATCGTGTACTCCCCCGCGCCCGGGCGGACGGTGCCCGGGCGGGTCGTCGACGCCGACGCGGAGGGGCTGCACCTGGAGTGCGACGGCGCCCCCGTCGTCGTACCGAAGGAGCTGGTCGAGCAGGGTGTGCGGCACGGGTGGGCGCTCACCACGCACGAGGCGGTCGGGCTGCACTGGCCGGCCGCCGTCGTGGTCCTGCCCGGGGACGCGGCTCCGTCACTGACCCGGCCGTGGGTCTACACGGCCTTCGGCCGCGCGGAACGGCACCTGTCCGTGGTGCACGGCGTGGACCAGGCACTGGCCCGCGCGGTCGCGGAGGTCCCGGCGAAGGCCCGTACGACGCGGCTGCCGGGCCTGCTCGCGGCGCAGGTGCCGACGCCCGCCTGAGCGGGCAGGGACCCAGGACGAACGACAGCGGCGGTCACGGGAGGCAGACCCTCCCGTGACCGCCGCTGTCGGGACTTTCGAATCACGCCCTAGCGCAGGCGGTCGGCGTCCAGTGGTTCCAGGTCCTCGTCCTCGTCCAGCCCCGCCGCCACCAGGTCGGGATCGAGGCCGTCCTCCAGCAGGTCGTCGTCCTCGATGACGTCGTCCGCGTCGTCGTCGAAGACCGCGCTGACGTCGAAACGGCAGACGACCCGCTCCGCGTCGACCTGGTCGAAGGGGGCCTCCAGCCACTCGCCGGGGTCGGCCGGCTCGTCCGCCGCCGTCACCCACAGGGTGGAGTCGCCCTCCTCCAGGCCGAACTCCTTGTGCCGGGAGGCGATCTCGTCCGGCTCGAACTCGCCGAACAGAATGCCCAGCGCGCCGTGCACCGTGCCGGAGGCCTCGACGCCCGCGCCGTCGTCGTCCACGGCCTCCACCCGCTGGGCCTGCGCCAGCAGGCGCTGCGGCTCCACCACGGCGTAGTCGCGGCGGATGAGCACACTCAGCGCGTTCGGCTCCTCGGGGCCCGCGTACGGCGGCAGGGCGTCGTCCGTACCCGGGATCTCGAAGGGTGTGACCTCGTCGTAGCGGTCGTAGAGCAGCTCGTCGTACACCTCGGCGGCAGCGGCCAGCTGGTTGAACGCCTCATAGACATCGGGGTCGTCCTCCCCCGACCGGCGTTCGACCGCCGCCAGGTGGCGGTCGAGCGCGGTCTTGACCGCCTCGGCGGCGGCGCGTACCTCGGCAGCGGTGGGCTGCGCAGCATCAGACATAGTGCAGACGCTATCCGTACTGGGGCTCTGCCCGCACAATAGATGCGATGCCGGAATACGAATTTGTCGACGTGTACGTACCACGCGGGGTCTCTCGCAAGGACGCCACACGCCTGCTGACGGACCATGCCGAGTACGGACACTGGGAGTTGGACCGCCTGAGCCTGCTGCGCGACGGCAGCCGCAGGGTGCGGCTGCGGCGACGGATCATCCGTCAGGTGCGGGCCACGTGGTGAGATGAATCAGCCGAAACGGAGCGGGCCCCGCGTCTGCGGGGCCCGCTCCGTACATCATGCCGCCGGGTGAACTTCGGCGCGTTTATCCGGTTCGTACGGAATTTCCTTACGGGTCTACGCCGAGGGACGTGCCTTGCGGTAGAGCACGGTGCCCGCGAGCAGCATGCCCGCGCCCACCGGCAGGGCGACGCCCAGCGGCAGGTCACCGCCGGTGTGCGCGAGCTGCGCGGCACTCCGGGGCTGCGGCACGGTCCGCGCACCGCTCTGGTCGACGTACGTGGGCCCGGCCGGAGGCGTCACGCCGTGCGCGGAGGTGGGCGGGGTGAGCGGGGTCGCCGGCCTGGTGGGGGTGGCCGGCTGGGCCGGGGTTCCCGGGTGGTGCGGCGTTCCCGGGTGCTCCGGGGTGGTCGGGTGCTGCGGGCCACCCGGGGTTCCCGGGTGCTGCGGGCCGCCCGGGAGCTGGGGGGTTTCCGGCTGCTGGGGCTTGCCGGGCTGCTCGGGGCCGCTCGGTCCGATCGGGGGCGGGGTCTCGTGACCGCCGCTCGGGGGCGTGCACGGCTCGTCGGTCTCCGGAGGCGGCGCCGGGTGGCCGCCGCCCATGTGGTCCCCGGTGTTCGCGCAGTCGTTGCCCATCGCCGGGTTGAGCAGACCGACGACGTCGACGGTGTTGCCGCAGAGGTTCACCGGTGCGTCGACCGGGGCCTCCACGTGGTTGCCCGACCCGACGCCCGGCGAGTCGGTGGCGTACCCGCCGGCGTACGAGCCCTCCCAGCCGTTCCAGTTCGCCCAGTCACCGGAGCCGCCCGGGCTGCCCGGGTACCCGAAGTCACCGGGGCCGCCCGAGTCGCCGTACCCGCCCTGGCTGCCGTACCCGCCGTACCCGCCGTACCCGCCGTAACCTCCCGGCGAGCCATGACCGCCGTAGCCGCCCTCGTCGCCGTATCCCCCGGACGAGCCATGACCGCCGTAGCCGCCGTTCTCGCCGTACCCACCGGGCGAGCCGTGACCGCCCTGGCCGCCGTGCCCACCCTGGTTGCCGTGGTGGCCCTGGTTGCCGTGGTTACCGTGTCCGCCGGGCGAGCCGTTGCCGCCGCCTCCGCCGTTGGCGCACTTGTTGCCCATCGCCGGGTTGAGCAGACCGACGACGCTCACCGTGTTGCCGCAGGCGTTGACCGGCACGTTCACCGGCGCGCTCACCGAGTTGCCGGACAGCACACCGGGTGAGTTGGAAGCGACGGCGTTCGCACCCGAGTCGGCATGCGCCTGCGCGCCGCCTGCGGCGGCCATCACTCCAGTCGCGGCCGCCACGGTCATCAGCCCCTTGCGGGTGACCTCTCGCATAACTGCATCCCTGCCTTCAAATGATGTGTCGTGAACCTTCCGGAACGACCTGTCGGCCCCGGGACGCACAAGGCGTTCCGGGGCCGACAGGCTCAGACTCACTGGGAGTCGGAACCTCAAGAAGCGAGGCGCAGCATCAGTTGTTGACGCAGGTGTTGCCGAAGGCGGGGTTCAGCAGACCGATCACGGAGATCGTGTTGCCGCAGACGTTCACCGGGACGTGAACGGGAACCTGGATGACGTTGCCGGACAGAACACCCGGGGAGCCCACAGCGGCACCCTGGGCACCAGCATCGGCGACGGCCAGGCCCGCACCCGCGAGAACCAGACCACCAGTGGCAGCCGCAGCGGCGACGACCTTCTTGATCATTATTCCTCCTTGTTGGCAATGCGATCCCGAGTAGCGGACCGCATCACCAATAACGAGGCGGGGGCATTAGGGCTACGACCCTATGAGCGCATTCACTCTTCTCAGTCAGCCACGCACGTGCGGACGATTATTGGAGTGTCGTTCAATCGGGTAATTCCGGGCGCATTCAAGGGCCTTGGGGCCCCGGTCGGGTTCCCGGAACTCAGGACTGGCACGGATTTCAGGATGCCTCGATGAAGCGGTCGAGCACACGCACCCCGAACTTCAGCGCGTCGACCGGGACCCTTTCGTCAACACCGTGGAACATGCCCGCGAAGTCCAGCTCCGGCGGCAGCTTCAGCGGTGCGAAGCCGAAGCAGCGGATGCCGAGGTCCGCGAAGGACTTGGCGTCGGTGCCGGCCGAGAGCATGTAGGGCACGGCCCGGGCGATCGGGTCCTCGGCGACCAGCGCGGTCTGCATGGCCTCCACGAGCGCCCCGTCGAACGAGGTCTCCAGCGCCTTGTCCGCGTGCACGTCCTCGCGCTTCACGTTCGGGCCGAGGATGCGGTCCAGGTCGGCGAGGAACTCCTCCTCGTAGCCGGGCAGGTAGCGGGCGTCGACGTGCGCGGTGGCCTGGCCGGGAATGACGTTGACCTTGTAACCGGCGCCCAGCTGGGTCGGGTTGGCGGTGTTCTGCAGCGAGGCGCCGATCAGCTTGGCGATACCGCCGAGTTTGGCGAGCGTCGCGTCCATGTTCTCGGGGTCCAGCTCGGTGCCCAGCGCGTCGCCGAGTTCGTCGAGGAAGTGGCGGAGCGTCTTGGTGACCCGGACCGGGAACTTGTGCCGACCGAGGCGTCCGACGGCCTCCGACAGCTCGGTGATCGCGTTGTCCTTGTGGATCATCGAACCGTGTCCGGCGGTGCCGTCGACGGTAAGTTTCATCCAGTGCATGCCCTTCTGGGCCGTCTCGATCAGATACAGCCGCAGGTTCTCGTTGACGGTGAAGGAGAACCCGCCGACCTCGCTGATCGCCTCGGTCACGCCCTCGAACAGGTCCGGGTGCTTGTCCACGAGGTGCCGCGCGCCCCACGTACCGCCCGCCTCCTCGTCCGCGAGGAAGGCGAGGACGATGTCGCGCGGGGGCTTGCGGCCGGTGCGCAGCCGGTCTCGCACAACCGCGAGGGTCATCGCGTCCATGTCCTTCATGTCGACCGCGCCGCGGCCCCACACACACCCGTCCGCGATCTCGCCCGAGAACGGGTGGTGGGTCCAGTCCGCCGCGTTCGCCGGTACGACGTCGGTGTGGCCGTGGATGAGCAGCGCCGGCCGGGACCGGTCCTCACCCTCGACACGTGCCACGGTGGAGGCTCGCCCCTTGTGCGACTCGATGATCCGCGGCTCCAGGCCCACCTCGGCGAGCTTCTCGGCCACGTACTCGGCGGCCTTGCGTTCACCCGGTCCCGAGTGGTCGCCGAAGTTGCTGGTGTCGATCCGGATGAGCTCGCGGCAGAGGTCCACGACCTCGTCCTCGCCGGTGACGCCCTTGGCCGTGTCTGTCCTGCCCGTCCCGCTCACGGTGCTACCTCCCACTGTTCCTGCTGGTGGTCACGCCCTCATCCTCCCCCTCCGGCCCGCCGCACCCCAAGAGCGGTCCAGGCCCGTCACACACCGTTCACGCGGCGACAGGGGGTGATCGGCCACCCCGGAAAGCCTGGTAATGTTTCCTTCGTCGCCACGGGGGGAACCCCGCGCGACAGACACCTTGTCCGGGTGGCGGAATGGCAGACGCGCTAGCTTGAGGTGCTAGTGCCCTTTATCGGGCGTGGGGGTTCAAGTCCCCCCTCGGACACTCACTCGTCAGTCGCTGAAACCCCACTTCGTGTGGGGTTTTCTGCTTTTCTCCCGCCGGCGCTCCGGCCGCCTCGGGTGTGTCCACTTCCCCCGGCTCTGGCGTGACCATGCCCGCCCGTCCCGGCATGATGGTGCTGCCCACGCCGGGCAGGTAACGCCGTGAGAGATGGAGGGCGCGTGTCACGCCAGGTACTGACGGTCTGCCCGGAGGGCACCGAGGACTTTCGGACGATCGGAGAGGCACTGGCGAGGGCGCGCAGCGGCGCCGTGATCAGTGTGCGTCCCGGGATCTACGAAGAGAACCTCGTCGTCGCCACCCGGGTCACCATCGTGGCCGAGCAGGCGCGTGGCACGGTGGAGATACGTCCGCGGCGCGGCAGCGTGCTCACGCTGAAGGCGGACGCCGTGATGCTGACCGACCTGGTACTGCGCGGCCGCGACGAGGAACTGCCCGCCGTGGACGCCGCCCGGGGACAGGTCGCGATGGACGGCTGCGAGGTGTCCGGCGCCGCCTGGGCGGCTGTACTGGCCCGTGACGCCGGCTCGTTGGCGATGCGTGACTGCCGGGTGAGCAGCCCGTCGGGGGCGGGGGTGGTGGTCACCTCGGCCGTGGACAGTTCGGTGGACTCCTGCACCATCGAGCACCTGGGGACCTCGGGAGTGGTCATCGGGGAACGCGGCCGGGTCACGGTGCGCGGCTGCACCATCCGGGACGCCCGGGGCAACGGTGTCCTCGCCAACGGTGAGGCGCAGGGCTCCGTGGAGGAGTGCGACATATCGTCCACCGACAAGCCGTCCATCGCGCTGGAGGAGCACTGCACGACGCAGGTGGTGCGCACGGTCGTGCACGACACGTCCATCGGCGTCCATCTGACCAGTTCCTCGCGGACGGTTCTGGAGGAGCTCCGGGTCACCGCGACCACCGGGCCCGCCATCGTCGTCTCGCACGGCAGCGACCCGTTGCTGCGCCGCTGCCGTACCGCCCGTACGACGGGCCACGGCATCCTGGTCACGGACCGGGCGCGCGGCACCTTCGAGGACTGCTGGCTGGACACCTCCCAGGCCCCCGCGCTGCGTGTGGCCGGGTCCGCCTCCCCCACACTGACCTCGCTGACCGTGCGGGACTGCGCGGCGACCGGCGTACTCCTGGAGGAGGAGTCCACCGCCGAGCTCGACCGGCTGGACGTCATCGACGCCGCCGGAGCCGGCATCAGCGTGCGCGGCGGCGCCAATCCGATGCTGCGCCGGGTCAGGGTCAGCGGCTCGGGCGGCCACGGTGTGGAGGCCGTCAAGGACGGGCGGGGCCGGCTGGAGGACAGTGAGATCGACCGGGCCGGCGGCGCGGGAGTCCATGTCGAGAGCGACGGCAACCTGTACCTCGGCGGCACCACCGTCCTCGCGCCCGCCACCGTGGGCCTGATGGTGGCCGCCGGGGGCAGCGCCACCGCCCGTGACTGCGAGTTCCGTGAGCCGGGCGGCGACGGAGTCGTCGTCGACGGGCAGGGCGAACTCACCGCGACCCGGGTCAGGGTGAACGCGGCCGGCGAGAACGGCGTCCTGGTCCGGGAGGGCGGCCGGGCTTCCCTCAACGCCTGCGAGATCGGCGGCAGTTCGAAGGACGGCCTGCGGGTCGAGAGCACCGACCCCGTCTCCGTCGTCAACTGTGTGGTGCGGGACAACAAGGGTGGCGGCCTGATCCAGTCCAAGCAGGGCGACCGGCTCGCCGTCGAGGGGCTCACCAGCAACGGCAACGGCCAGCGGGACGCCTGGGGTTACGGCGACAGCGAGGGCACCGACCCCGCCGGAACCGCCCAGACCGGGGGCGGCGCGGCGGGTGAGACCGGCCCGCTCGCCGAACTGGAGGCGCTGATCGGGCTGTCCAACGTCAAGCAGCAGGTCCGGACGTTGGTCAATCTCACGCAGCTGGCGCAGCGCCGCGCCCAACTCGGCATGTCCGCACCGCCGATGAGCCGCCACCTGGTCTTCGCGGGGCCGCCCGGCACCGGTAAGACCACGGTGGCCCGTCTCTACGGCACGATCCTCGCCCAGCTGGGCGCGCTGCGCTCCGGTCATCTGGTGGAGGTGTCGCGGGCCGATCTGGTCGCCCAGGTCATCGGCGGTACGGCGATCAAGGCCACGGAGGCGTTCAACCGGGCGCTGGGCGGGGTGCTGTTCATCGACGAGGCGTACACCCTGACGGCCGACAGCGGGAGTTCGGGGGCCGACTTCGGGCGGGAGGCGGTGGACACGCTGCTCAAGCTGATGGAGGACCACCGGGAGGACGTGGTCGTCGTCGCGGCCGGCTACTCCGGTGAGATGCAGTCGTTCCTCGGCTCCAACCCGGGTCTGGCCTCCCGGTTCTCCCGGACCGTGGAGTTCGAGAACTACTCGGTGCCCGAGCTGGTGGCGATCATGGAGAGCATGTGCGTCCGCCACCAGTACGAGCTGGGCGAGGGCACGGCCGCCGCGCTGGCCACGCACTTCGAACGCATGCCGAAGGACGCCGCGTTCGGCAACGGCCGGGCCGCGCGGCAGGTCTTCGAGGAGATGGTCGACCGGCAGGCCGTACGGCTGGCCGGTCTGGCCGAGGTCGGCGAGCGTGACCTCTCGCTGCTGCTCCCGGAGGACGTCGGCGCGGAGGCCGCCGAAGCGGCGGGCGGCGCCGGTGGCGGGGGCTCGCGGAGCGACGCGCTGTCCCGGCTCGGTGACATGGTGGGGCTGGCCGCCGTCAAGCGCGACGTCACCGATCTCGTCAACCTGCTGTCCACCGCCCGCCAGCGCGAGGCCGCCGGCCTCCCCGCACCCCGGATCAGTCACCACCTGGTCTTCAGCGGGCCGCCCGGCACCGGCAAGACGACCGTGGCCCGCCTCTACGGCGAGCTGCTGGTCTCTCTCGGGGTGCTGCCGCGCGGGCAGTTGGTGGAGGTGTCCCGGGCCGACCTCGTCGGACGGTACGTGGGACACACCGCGCAGCTCACTCGCGAGGTCTTCGAACGGGCCCTGGGGGGCGTCCTGTTCATCGACGAGGCGTACACGCTGACGCCCGCGGGTTCGGGCTCCGGGTCCGACTTCGGGCAGGAGGCCGTCGACACGCTGCTCAAGCTCATGGAGGACCACCGGGAGCAGGTCGTGGTGATCGTCGCGGGCTACACCCGCGAGATGGAGGGCTTCATGGCCTCCAACCCCGGGCTGTCCTCGCGGTTCTCGCGGCGCGTCGAGTTCGCGGACTACTCGTCCGACGAGCTGGTCACGATCGTACGGATGCACGCGGACAGCGCGGGCTACGAGTGCGGGCCGGGTACCGGGGCCGTGCTGCGGGAGTACTTCGACGCGCTGCCGAGGGACCGCTCGTTCGGCAACGCCCGGCTGGCACGGCAGGTGTTGGAGGGCATGATGACGCGGCAGGCCGGACGCGTCAGCGTGATGGCCGCGCCTGGACTGGACGACCTGCGGTTGCTGGTTCCCGGGGATGTGCCTCAACTGGGCTGAGGAGAGCGCGGGTTGCGAGTGGGGCGGCTGCGGTGGGCGGGCTTGCGCGCCATTTAGGATGCGGTTCATGCGTCGCCCCCTCCCCCGTCTCCGTCGTCTTCGTCGCCTTCCCCAGTTGCGTCGTCTTCCCCGTCTTCCCCGTCTGCGTCGTCTGCGTCGTCTCCGTGGCCTTCGTCCGGGCCGGACGTTCGCCGTGGTGCTGCCTCTGGTGCCTCTGGTTGTCCTCGCCGCGCCGGTCGCCTTCGCCGCGGACGGTTCGCCGGTACGGCTGCCCGTGATGCCGTCGCGGCTCGATGCCGACGACGCGTGCACCGGGGCCTCGGCCGAGCGGGCCACCTCCGTGCCGTGGGAGCAGCAGAGTCTGCAACTGCCGCGCGCATGGCAGTTCTCGGCCGGCGCCGGGGTGACCGTGGCGGTCGTGGACACCGGGGTGTCGACGACCGCGCCCGCGTTGAAGGGGCGGGTGACAGCGGTCGGGGAGGCGGGGCAGGACTGTGTCGGGCACGGGAGTTTCGTCGCCGGGCTGATCGCGGCCACGACCACGGACGGGGTCCGCTTCGCCGGGGTCGCCCAACAGGCGCGCATCGTCGCCGTGCGCGGCACCGACGCCCGGGGTACCGCCACCGCGGCGAGCGTCGCGGCGGGGATCAGGGCGGCGGTGGACGCCGGGGCGAAGGTCATCGAGGTGTCACCGGCGCTGGAGCGGGGGTCGGCGGCGCTGACCGCGGCTGTCGAGGACGCGGTGGCGCACGACGCGTTGGTGGTGGCCGCCGCGGTTCCGGATCCGCCGGCGAAGCGGAGCGCGGCTTCCGGGGACGCGCCGGTTCCCCGGGCTTACTGGCCCGCCGCGCAGGAGGGTGTGCTGTCCGTGGTGGACGTGGACGCGAAGGGCGGTCGGCCGGACAACGCCCTGCTTCCGCGTGACGCCGATCTCGCGGCCCCCGGTGACGGAGTGGTCGGTCCGGGACCTCGGGGCAGTGGGCACTACATCGGCTCCGGGGCGTCGTTCGCGGCCGGATTCGTCGCCGGGGCGGCGGCGTTGGTGCGGTCGGCGCATCCCGGGCTGACGGGTGCGCAGACCGCTGCGCGGCTTGTCTCTACGGCGTATCCCGATGCGGTGCCGCGGCTCGATCCGTATGCGGCGGTGACGTCCGTGGGGGCGGTTGAGCGGGGGGCTGCGGTGGCTCCTTTGCGGGGGGCGCTGCCGGTGCGGCTGCCGGATGACGCGGGGGCTGTGCCGACGCGTCGTGCGGTGTTGTTCGCGGCGGGGGGTGGGGCGGTGTTGCTGTTGGTGGTGTGGGGGGCTGTCGTGGTGCCTCGGGGGCGGGCTCGGGGGTGGCGGGCCGGGAACGGGGGCGGCTGAGGTGGGGTTGTTTCGCCCCCGCCGCCCCTACCCGTCCCATCCCGTTCCTGGGGGCTGCGCCCCCAGACCCCCGCTCCGGCCCTGAACGGGCCTTGTCCTCAAACGCCGGACGGGCTGAGGGTGCGGGCCGGCGCTGGAAAGGTACGGCCGGGCTGGCGGGTGCGGCCCGGGGTGGAGATGCGGTGGGGGCGGGTGGGTGGGAAAGAAGCCGGCCCTGGACGGGCCTTGTCCTCAAGCGCAGGACGGGCTGAGTATGTGTCGGCCTCAGTCCGTTTCCTCCGCTCCCTCCACCACCGCCGTCTGGATCAGTGTCGGCTTGCGACGTACGACGTACTGGGCTCGGCCCGGGGGCAGGTTTCGGGGCTTGATGTTGCCGAAGACGTAGCCCTCGCTCGGGGGGCAGGACAGCAGGACGCCGGGGGTGTTGACCTCGTCCAGGCGGCGTAGGAGCTGGTCGTTCAGGCCGCGGCCCGCTCCCGTCGCCGAGCGGACCGCGATGACGTGCAGGCCCAGTTCGTGGCCCAGGGCCAGGTGGTCGAAGAGCGGGGCGAAAGGGTGGTCGAAGTTGTTGCTGCCCACGACCATGTCGTAGTCGTCGACGAGGACGAACAGGCGCGGGCCCTGCCACCAGTCGGCCAGGCGCATTCGGGCGGGGGTGATGTCCGGGCCCGGAAGGCGGGTCTTCAGGGCGCGGGCCGAGCCGCCCACCAGTTCCTTGAGGGCGTCCACGGAGACCGCGTGACCCAGTTGGTACTCGGCGGGGACTGCGTCGACCAGGTCGCGGCGGTAGTCGACGACCAGGACGCGGGCCTCGGCGGCGGTGTAGCGGGCCGTGATGGCGTTGGCGGCCAGGCGCAGCAGGTTGGTCTTGCCGCTCTCGGAGTCGCCGATGGCCACGAGGTGCGGGGTCCGGCTGAAGTCGTGCCAGACCGTGGAGAGGGTCTCCTCGTCCAGGCCGAGGGGCAGGCGGAGGCCGTCGCCCAGTTCGGCCGGCGGAAGCGCGGAGGCCGGAAGACGGTGCGGGAGCATCCGTACGGGCGGGGCGGGCGGGCCGCTCCACTCCGCGGCGATCCTCTCCACCAGGGCGGTGACGCCGTCCGCGAGGTCCTCGGCGCCGTTCTGGCCGTCGATGCGCGGGAGCGCGGTCAGGAAGTGGAGTTTGTCGCCCATGGTCAGGCCGCGGCCCGGAGTGCGGGGCACGGTGGCCGCCTTACGGACGTCCACCACGGAGTCCATGGTGTCGCCGAGCCTCAACTCCAGCCGGGTGGCGCTCTGGTCACGGATCTGCGCGGACAACTCCACCCAGCGGGTGGTGGTGACGATGAGGTGGATGCCGTAGTTCAGTCCACCGGTGGCGAGTTGGTTGAAGGTGGGCAGCAGGCTGTCGAAGTTCTGCTTGACCTGGGCCCAGCCGTCGACGACGAGAAAGACGTCGCCGTGCGTCTCGTCGGTGAACTCCCCCGCCGCCCGGCGCCGCCGGTAAGTGGCCATGGAGTCGATGCCGTGGTCGAGGAAGAACTGCTCGCGCTGGTTGAGCACGCTCGTGACCTCGGCCACCGTACGGCTGATGCGTTCGCTGTCGAGCCGGGCCGCGACCCCGCCGACGTGCGGCAGGCCGGCCAGCGAGGAGAGGGTGCCGCCGCCGAAGTCGAGGCAGTAGAACTGGACTTCGGCAGGGGTGTGGGTGAGCGCGAGCGACGTGATCAGGGTGCGCAGCACCGTGGACTTGCCGCTCTGTGAGCCGCCCGCGATGGCGACGTGGCCGCCGCCCGCCGAGAGGTCCACCACGAGTGGGTCGCGGCGCTGGTCGAACGGCTTGTCGACGAGGCCGACCGGCACCCGCAGGCGCCCTGTGCCGGGCCAGCCGGCCGCGGACAGGCCCCGGTCGGGCGTGGGGGTCAGGCCCGGGAGCAGCGCGTCCAGGGTGGGTGGCGCCCCGAGCGGGGGCAGCCAGACCTGGTGGGCGGTGGGGCCGTGGTCGCGCAGCCGGTCCAGGGCCACGGACAGCAGGCTGTCGGTGGACTCGGTCTCCTCCTCGCGTTCCGGTTCGGGTACGGCGGCCGGGGTGCGTGGCACCACCCAGCCCGCCGACCAGGGCACGACCTGGCTGGCCACGCGGGCCTGGACGACGGCGCCGCGCCGGTGCCGGTACGGGCCGGAGACGTAGGCGGCCCGGAAGCGGGTCAGCGCCTCCACGCCGCTCTTGAGGAAGCCGGCGCCTGGCTGCGAGGGCAGTTGGTAGGCGTCGGGGACGCCGAGGACGCCCCGGCTCTCCATCGCGGAGAAGGTCCGCAGGCCCACCCGGTAGGAGAGATGGCTCTCCAGCTGGTGCATACGGCCCTCGTCCAGGCGCTGGGAGGCGAGGAGGAGATGGACGCCGAGGGACCGGCCGAGGCGGCCGATCATCACGAACAGGTCCATGAACTCACGGTGCGCGGCGAGGAGTTCGCTGAACTCGTCGACGACGATGAAGAGGCTGGGGAGGGGTGCGAGTGGGGTGCCGGCGGCTCGGGCCTTCTCGTACTCCAGGGCGGAGGAGTAGTTGCCGGCCGACCGCAACAGCTCCTGGCGGCGGATGAGTTCGCCGTGCAGGGCGTCCTGCATCCGGTCCACCAGGGCGACTTCGTCGGCGAGGTTGGTGATCACGGCGGAGGTGTGCGGGAGTTCGTCCAGGCCGAGGAAGGTGGCGCCGCCCTTGAAGTCGACCAGGATGAAGTTCAGGGTCTCGGAGGAGTTGGTGAGCGCCAGTCCGAGCACGAGGGTGCGCAGGAGCTCGCTCTTGCCGGAGCCGGTGGCGCCGATCAGCATGCCGTGCGGGCCCATGCCGCCCTGCGCGGACTCCTTGATGTCGAGTTCGACGGGCCCGCCGTCCGCGCCGATCGCGACCGGCACGCGCAGCCGGGCGGCGCCGGTGTGTTTGCGCCACAGGGTCGCCGGGTCATGCCGGTACAGGTCGGGGATGCCCAGCAGGGTGGTCAACTGGACGTCGGCGGCGAGTGGTTCGGCGGAGTCGGCGGTCAGGCCCATCCGGTAGGGGGCGATCAGCCGGGCGAGTGACTCGGCGGCGGCCGGCCCCACCCGGTCGGGGCGGCCGAGCAGCGTCGTCTGTTCCTTGCGGGTGCGGTCGGTGCGTACGAGCCGGACGGCTGCCGGGGTCACGTCCAGGCGCAGGGTGGAGCGGCCGGGGCGCCAGGTGAGGGAGCCGGACAGGTCGAGGACGATGGTGTTGCGGAAGCCGGGGCCGTCGAGACGGTGACCGGCCGGCACGGTGACGCCGTCGACGACGATCACCGTGAACGGCTCGTCGCGGCCGGGCACCGCCTCGGGATCGAAGACCGGGCGCTCGGTGAACTCGGCGCCGAGCAGGTCCTCCAGGTCGTTGAAGGCGGTGGCGACCATACGGGCGGGGCCCGCGCCGTCCTGCTCCTGCGGGTGCAGGTTGTGCGGCAGCCACTTCACCCACTCCCACTCCGCGCGCCGTTCGTCGGACACGCACAGCGCCACCCACAGCTCCTCCGGCGGGTGGAACAGGGCGAGTTGACAGAGCGCGGCCCGCACCATGGCGCGTACGGCGGCGTCGTCGCCGCGGGTCAGGACGCGGGACCAGGAGCGCAGGTAGAGGGCGATGGGCTGCTCGGGCACCGTGCTGTAGGCGCGGACGAAGCGGCGCAGGGCGTGCGCGCTGAGCGGTTCCAGGTCCTCGACCGGCTTGGTGGACAGGGGGTTGAGCCGCATGGCGAACTGCTGGTCGCCGACGGCTATCCGCACCTCGCCGAAGTCCTCGTCCTTGACCCGTCGTTCCCAGAGGCGGGTCGTACGCACCATGGTGCGCAGCACCTTGGGGTCGGGGTGCCGCCAGGCCAGCGCCAACTGCTGTTCCACGACGGCCCGGTGGACCTTGCGGCGGGTCTGGGTGAGATAGCGCAGATAGTCGCGCCGCTCACCGCGCAGCCGTTCCTTGCGTTCGCCGGCCTTGCGCATCACCTGGCCGACCATCATGGCCGCGGACGCCAGCACCATCATGCCGAGCGCGATGTACATGAACGCGCCGTTGCCACCGCCGGGCCTGATGAACATCAGCATCATCGACACCGACATCATGGCCATCGGGAGATACGTCCAGATCGCCGAGCTGTCCGCGACGACCTCGGGAAGTGTCGGTGGTTCCTGGAGAGTCAGCTCGCCCTCGGGCATGTCCGGACCCCGTCGGCGGGCCGGCCTGCGGAACAGAACCACACTCAACGGACATGCTCCTTCGAAGGGTTGAACAGAGGCTGAAATGCCGCCTGGTCGTGAACCGGCCAACTGACGCGTGCCGGTGGGAATTTGTGACACGCCACTGAAACGGGACCCATAATTCCGTTCGATCGGCGGTCAGTAGTCTGCATGTCATCAACTCGTACGTCCAAGCGGACGCGAACGAGTCCGCCGCCCGAACTTCTCTGGAGACGTGAACCCCACGATGACCGACAGCTCCGTGGCGGGTCTGTGCCGCCTCACGGTACGGGCCCCGGCCAGGACCATCGATCTGGCGGTGCCCGCCGACGTACCCGTGGCCGATCTGCTGCCCACCGTGCTGCGGTACGCCGGGGAGGACATCGAGGAGAACGGGCTGGAGCACGACGGCTGGGTCCTGCAACGCCTGGGCGGCGCCCCGCTGGACGAGGAGGGCACCCTGGAGGCGCTCGACCTCAAGGACGGTGAGGTGGTGTATCTCCGGCCGCACACCGAGTCGTTGCCGGAGGTCCGGCTCGACGACCTGGTGGACGGTATCGCCAACGTCACCCGGGACCGGCTGCACGGCTGGAACCCGGCGGCGGGGCGGCGACTGCTGCTCGGTATGACGGTGGCCGCGCTGGCCCTGGGCCTGCTGGTGCTGGCCTGGCCCGGCGGCCCGGCCGGGGTCCGGATCGGCACCGCGGGCGTGGCCGGGCTGCTGCTGCTCGCGGGGGCCGCGTCGGCCAGCCGGGCGGTCGGCGACGCGGCGGCGGGCGCGACCCTGGGATTCATGGCGGCGCCCTATCTGGCGCTGGCGGGCTGGCTGGTGCCGGGCGGCGAGATCGCCGGCCCCGACGCCCACCGGGTGCTGGGCGCACGGCTGTTGGCCGCCGCGGCGGCCGGGGCGGGGGGCGCGGTGCTGGCGCTGGCCCTGGCGGCGGTGCGTACGCCCCTGTTCGTGGCCTCCGCGCTGGTGGCCGTGGCGGGGGCTCTCGCGGGTGGCCTGATGAGCCTCCTCGACCTCTCCGTGGACGGCGCCGCGGCGACGGTGGCCGTGCTGGCGGTGCTGCTGGGCGGCTTCGTGCCTTCCCTGTCGTTCAAGCTGGCAGGGATGCGGATGCCGGCGCTGCCGACGAACGCGCAACAGCTCCAGGAGGGCATCGAGCCCTACAACGGGCGGGACGTGGCCACCCGTACGGAACTCGCGAGCGGTTGGATGACCGGCCTGTACGCGGCGACCGGCGTCCTGTGCGCGGGTGCTCTCGTGCCGCTGGCCAGGAACCCCGGCCTGCCGGAGACCCTGACCGCGGTGGCGCTGGCGCTGCTCCTGCTGCTGCACGGCCGGGGCATGGTCAACGTGTGGCAGCGGCTCGCCCTGGTGCTGCCGGGCTCGCTCGGTGTGGCGCTCCTGGTGCTCGCGCTGGCCGTGGACACGGAGCCGGCGGACCGCCCGCTGCTGGTGGTGGGGCTGCTGGCGCTGGCCACCGTCCTGGCCGTCGCCTCGTGGACGGTACCGGGGCGGCGGATGCTGCCGTACTGGGGTCGGGCGGCGGAACTGGTGCACTCCCTGCTGGCGATGGCCCTGTTGCCGCTGACCCTGTGGGTGCTGGGCGTCTTCGCCGCGCTGCGCTCGATCACCGGCTGAGAGGCGGTGCGGGGTGGGTGCGGACGGGGCGGGCGCCCCTGGCGGTTCGACGCGCACAAGCGGTGCGGGCGCCACCGGCGGTGCGACTGGCTCACCGGCGCCGGGTGGTGGGGTCGTACGGCTGGGCCGGCGATCCGGGCGGGGCGGGGCATCAGCTCGTCCGCCGGTCCTCGCGGGCCGAGCGGTCGGCAAGGCAGGCGGCTGCCCGGGGCTCGGCAAGGCGACTGGCTCACCGGCGCCGGGCGGCGTCGGCGGCCGTACTCCACTGTCCGGGCGGCTCGCGTTCCGGCTGGGCTCGGGACCACCGGCGTGCCCGAACCGGCGCGGGCAGGTGTTCCGCGTCCTCGCCCGCCCGGATCCCGCCTCGCCCCTGCAGTACGGCTCCACCACCAGACACCATCCCGCCACACCCGGCCTATTGGAAGGACCCGCTGTACATGCAGTCCAAGCGTGACCAGGTGCAGGCGCACACGTTCACCATGAGCCGGCTCACCTCGGGCATGCTGCTCGCCGATCCGGACGCCCCGGAGAGCCCGCTCGGGCGTACCACCCGGGGTGCGGTGGCCGGGCTGCTGATCACGGTGCTGATCGCCGCGGGGGCGGTGGTGTTCGGTCTGGTGTCGCCCGGCGGCAACGACTCCTGGCGCAGCGGCGAGACGCTGATCGTCAACCGGGAGACGGGGGCCCGTTATCTCTACCTCGGGGGGCGGCTTCGGCCGGTGCGCAACTACTCCTCCGCGCTGCTGATCGGCGGCGCGGATCTGAAGACCACCGACGTGTCCACGGCGTCGCTGCGCGGCACACCCGTGGGCGCCGCCGTCGGAATCACCGGAGCACCGGACTCGGTGCCCGGCACCGGTGATCTGGAGTCCGGCGCCTGGCAGGTCTGCTCGGCGCTGGGCAGCACGACCGCGGCGGACGGTACGGTCACCACGCGCCCCGTGACGGCGCTGGTCGCCGGGGGCGCGGTGGCGGGCGACCCGGTCGGCGCCGGTGCCGCGGTGCTGGTGAGCGGCCCGGACAAGAAGACGTACCTGGTGTGGCAGGGCAGCCGGCTGCCGCTGGACACCGCGTCCGGCGCGCTGCTCTCGCTGGGGTACAGCTCGGTGACCCCGCGTCCCGTCTCCGCCGCCTTCCTTGACGCCCTGGTGCCGGGCGCCGCGCTCGCCCCGCCGCCGGTGCCCAAGCTGGGGTCGGCGGGGCCATCGCTGGGCGGGACGGCCACCAAGGTGGGCCAGGTGTTCCAGGTCACGGTGCCGGGCGCCGACTCGGGCACCGGGGCCGGCACCGAATCGGGCGGCCAGTACTACCTGTTGCGCGGTGAGGGTCTGGTCCCGGTCACCGCGACCGGTGCCGCGTTGCTGCTGGGCGATCCGGACGTCCGCGCCAAGGCGTACGCCGGTGCCTCACCCGCCGCTCTGCCAGTCGGCGCGGACGTACTCAAGGATCACCAGGCGCCGGGCAGTTCCGGCGTCGATCCCTCGGCCTCCGGTCTTCCCGACGCCCCGCCCCGCGCGATGCGCGTGCCGGCCGGCTGGACGGCCTGCGCGCAGGTGAAGCCGGGGCCGGACGGCGTCCGGGTCGGTTCCCTGCTGGTGCGGGAGAGCGAGCTCGCCCCGGTCACCGAGGCGAGCGGCGAGCCGGTGGCGGCGGCCTGTCTGCCGGTGGACGCGGTCGTGGTGCGGCCCGGCCACGGTGCGCTGGTGCGGGCGCTGAGCGCGGGCGGCGGCGCGGTCGGCGCGGCGACGTACCTCGTGGGCGACGACGGGGTGAAGTACCGGGTGGCCTCGAAGGCGGCTCTCGCCGCGCTGGGCTACGCGGAGTCCGACGCACGCCAACTTCCCTCACCGCTGCTGGCGATGCTGCCGACCGGGCCCGACCTGAGCCCGGAGGTGGCGACCGGGGCGGCGGCCCCTTCGGCGGGGGCGGCGACGCCGTGCGGTCGTAGCACGGGCACTTCCGGCCCTTCAGACGGTTCAGGCGCTTCGGAGAATGCCGGGAAGTTGCCTTCAGGTAAAAGCAGTTGATCTGTGAGCGATCCAACTACCCCTGAGTCGCGTCATGTTGCAACCATTTCGCAGGCAACCCTAGTCTCTTGACGTCAAGGCAGTAACGCGAGTCGACGCGGTACCCGACCCCGAGGAGGGAACGATGGCAGGCAACGGCCAGCAGTCCAATGAACAGGCGACCCGCAACGGCATCCAGGCGCTGGAGGCGGCCTTCAGCGGCATCCTGAAGTCGAAGCAGGATGTCGACCAGACCCGCGCCACCCTCTCCAGCGGCTACCAGGGCAGCGACGGCGGCCAGTTCGGCTCGCTGCTCAAGCAGTGGGACGACCAGGCCACCAGCATCCTGCGGAGCCTTGAGGACATGGTCGACAAGCTCAACCAGAGCCTGGCCCAGCACGGCAAGACCCAGGGTTCGTCCAACGAGTCGATCAACCAGGCCTACTCGCAGTCGCAGGCGGCTTTCGACCAGCTCGCGGGCTGACCCGCCGACCTGCTGACCGGTCCGTGATCCGTTCAGGCCCCACATCCCCCCAGCGCAGAAGAGGTTCCCATGGGTGACATGACAGACGGTTACATCTACGTCGACTACAACCACATGAACAACGCCGCCGACGACATGGTCCAGCAGACCAAGGCGATCGCGAACACCCTGGCGTCGCTCGAGGCCGAGCTCAACGAACTGGTGAAGTCCTGGTACGGCGAGGACGCCAGCATGTACCGCCAGAAGCAGCAGGCGTGGGACTCGGCGGTGAAGAACATGGAGACCCTGCTCACCTCGCACTCCACGCTGCTGACGGACATCTCCGACAGCTACCGCTACAGCGAGAACTCGCTCTCCCAGCTCTGGTCCGAAGTCCAGATAGGCCGCTGACGCCGGACGAACCGGACGGACGGCCACCGGGGCCGGAGCCCGTCCGGTTCCACCGTCGTCCCCGACAACCCAGCAGGAGGAAGCCATGGCGGATCTGACCCGTCTGGACGCGGCGTCACTGGGCACGTTCAGGACACACGCCCTGGCCGAGTTCATCACCGATCTCAAGGCCATCATGAAGGACGACACGAACGGTGTGCGCTCACTGCACAGTGTCGTCAAGGGCCTGCTCCCGGCCGAGTACTTCGGCGAGAACGCCGTACTGGGCATCGGTCTCATGGGCGCCGACGACGTCACCTACGGCAAGACCCTGGTGGCCTCGGTCCTGTCGTCCGCGACGTCGATCGACACCGTTCTCGACGCCCAGGGCGACCTCTTCGACGACATCGACGACAACCTCGAAACCACCATCCGCACACTGCTGAAGACCCAGGGCACCACCCTCGAAGGCATCAACGGCGAGCAGTTGCTGGACATCTGGTCGGACATCGACGGCGATCTGTCCGGGGGCGAGGACGACTGACCCGGGCGGCCCCGCGCCGCCCCACGCCTTACGTCCCCTCTCCCCCACCTCACCCAGCGGAGCCCGCCATGCCGGCCAAGCACGACCCCGACGACACCTGGGGCCAGGCAGTCACCCTCGTCACCGGTTACGCCGTACCCAGCCGGAAGACGCTCTTCGACACCCTGAGCAGCAAGGATCACATCCCGCTGATGCGGGGCGGCCTGGAGGCCCTCTACTCGACCGAGCTGACCGCGAACAACTTCACGGCCCTGGTCGGCTGGCACACCCAGGAGGGCGAGGACTACGACCTTGCGTTCGTCGACGGGGGCGGTGACGGCGCGCACGACTACGCCTCGCTCTGGCAGGCCACCCTGGTCTTCATCGGCGTACCCGTGGACGGGAACGGCCGGGCCCGGCTGCTGGACAACGGTGAGTCGATGGGCGGCGGCAAGTTCACCGGCAGCCAGGGCGACGAGTGGGACTTCACCCCGCTCGGGCAGTACGCGGGCGGCTCCCGGGCAGCGTTGCAGAAACTGCTCACCGACGGGACCACCCGCGGCTTCTCCTACAACGGCTACGACGTGCAGAACGCCGAGGCCGTGGACGCCAACTCCTTCGAGCGCACGGGGCTGGCCTTCGACCGGACGATGACGTTCTTCAAGAACCACGCCACGACGCTGGCCCAGTGGGAGACCTCGCTCGGTGAGGAGAACGCGGCGTGGCGGGGCCAGGCGGCGGGCCTGTTCTGGCACCTCGTCCACCAGCTCCGCACGAACTACGACGACTACGTGGACCAGCTCGGCGGCACCGCCTTCACCGCGACCCAGAACTTCAGCAGCGGCCACGCCCCGCAGTCGAAGCTCAGCGAGGCACTGGCCAAGGCCGAGCACGCCCTGCGGACCGCGGCGACGGATCTCAACACCGCGTGGACCACCTGGGCGAGCGACGGGCGGCACGACCCGCACCGCATCCTGATGGAGATCCTGGACAAGGTCTCCGTGTGGGTGCTGGAGAACAACATCAAGCAGACCACCGTGTACGCGGACGAGTCCGGGTACACCTACAAGACCAACGCCAACTTCAAGCAGAACCACCCCACTTACGGGAACCTGAAGGACTACCCCGGCGCCTGGAAGAAGATGGCCGACGACGCCGTCGCCGTCTGGGACCAGCATGTGAAGGACGTCCTCGTCGCAGCGGCGAGTACGGCGCTGACCAACCTCAAGACGGCGTGGAGCGACCTGGAGGACGCCTTCGAGGAGCTGGAGACGAAGGACACCTCCACGCTCACCGAGCAGTACGAGGAGGACCGGCGCGACATCCTCGAAGAGCAGGCGAACCAGAACCAGCAGAACCTCAACAACTCGCTCAACAACCTCGGCCAGAACCTGAACAACCTGGGGGCCGGGCTCGGGGACGGCCTGAACAACCTGGGCGACAACCTGGGCAACAGTCTCAACGGGCTGGGCGACGGACTCGGGAACAGCCTCGACAACCTGGGTGACGGACTGGGCGACAGCCTGGGCGGTCTGGGCGACGGCCTCACGAACCTGGGCAACGGGCTCGGCGACGGACTCAACCTCACCGGCGGCCTGGGCGACGGAATCGGTACCGGACTCGGCACGGGCCTGGGCACCGGCCTCGGTACGGGCACCGGTCTCGGTACGGGCCTGGGGCTGGGTCTCGGGCTCGGCGGTTCGGACGACGGCAACGACGCCACCAAGGGTTCCACGCTCACCAACCCGGACGGCAGCACCACCACGCTCAACCCCGACGGCACGCTGACCACCCGCTACCCCGACGGCACCACCCAGCGCCTGGACCCCGAGACCGGCATCGTCACCACGACCGCCCCCGACGGGACGGTCACCACCGGCGACCTGACCGTCCCCGGCGGACACACCAACCCCGACGGCAGTGTGACCACCCTGAACCCCGACGGGACCCTCACCACCCGGTTCCCCGACGGCACCGTCACCACCATCGACCCGGAGACCGGCCAGCTGACCACGACCAACCCCGACGGTTCGGTCGAGACGGGCAACATCGGCACGAGCGGCCTCGGCGACGGACTCGGTGACCTCGACCTGACCAGCCCCACCGTCATCCCCCCGACCACCAGCAGCAGTTCCCTCGACGGTCTGAGCAACCTGGGCAGCCTGGGCGACGGCCTGACCGGTTCCGGCAGTGGCCTCGGCTCGTCCCTCGGCGGCGGCTCGGGGCTCGACTCCAGCAGCCTGCTGGGCACCACCGGCAGTTACGACAGCGGCGACTACGCCGACTACGACGACGGCGAGGACAGCACGAGCGACCTGCTGTCGGGCGGCGCCCTGGGCGCCCCGCTCACCGTGGGCTCGGACGGTTCGGCGGACAGCTCGGGATCCGCGGGCTCCGGCGGGACACCGCTGTTCCCCGGCATGGGCGGTATGGGGGGCATGGGCGGCGGCGGTGCGGGCGCCGGTGGCGGCGGCAACGGCTCCTCGGAACGGGTCCGCAACGTCCTCACCGAACCCGGCGGGGGCGGCGGCAGGCGCGGCGGCCGGTCCGGCAGCCGCAGGGGCGCCACGGAGGACGAGGAGCTGGCGGTCGCCCGGGGGCGCGGCACGTCCACGAGTTCCGGCTCCGCCTATCCGGTGGGCGGCCCCGGGGGCGCCGGGCAGGGCAACCGGTCGACCGAGAGCGGCAACCGTGACCGGCAGAGCTGGATGGCCGAGCCGGAGGACGAGGACGTGTGGGGCACCGACGAGGGCGGCGCGCCCGCGGTGATCGGCCGGTGAGCGCGCCGGGCGGGCTCAGGGTGCCGCGGAAGCTGGGCGAGACGAGACGGGCGAGCGGGGAGGCGGGGGCATGAGCGACATGCGGGAGACGATCGAGCAGCGGCTCGCCCGGGCCATCGCCGATCTGGAGACGACCCAGACCGAGGTGGCACGGGCGGAGCGCGAACTCGCCGACGCCAGCGCCACCGTACGTTCCCCCGACCGCGCGGTGCAGGTCACCGTCAGTGCGCAGGGCGATCTGACCGAGCTGAAGTTCCTGGACGGCAAGTACCGCACCATGTCCGCCACCCAGCTGGCGGCCAGCGTCCTGGAGGCGGCCCAGGAGGCCCGCGCGGTGATGGCGCGCCGGGTGATGGACACTTTCGAGCCGTTCACCCGGCCCAGCGACGCGGTGCCCGAGATGACCGGGGTCAACGTCGACTGGCAGAAGATCTTCGGCCCGGGGGTGCTCGACGGCCCCCGGGGCGGTGAGGGCCGTTCGTCGTCCAGCCGACTGCGGGACGAGATCAACGAGGACATGGAGGACTGATCGGTCATGGCCGAGGGAAACGCGTACTACGCCGAGCCGGACAGGCTGGCGGCGGGTGTCCGGCAGATCAACGCGATCAGCTCGCTCGCCCACGAGATGCTCCGTGACTTCACGACCACCGTGAACGACACGCGCGGCTGGCCGGGCAGGGACGACAGCTTCGCGCAGGAGGTCGTACCGGCGGAGCTGAAGGAGCGTGAGACGGCCGTCCAGACCGGGGCGTCCCTGGTCGACGCGGTGGTGAGTGTCGCCGACGGCACCATGAGCAACCTGTCGAACATCCGCAGCACCCAGATGGGTGTCATGGACTCGATCAACTCCGCGGGCAGCCGCGGCGGAAGGCACTGACACTGCCATGAGCATCATGGTCTCGCCCGAGCTCAACAACCTGCTCTTCGTGCTCATCGGCGAGAAGATGCTCCAGGCGGACGAGGACCTCGCGTACGCCAGCCACAAGCCGTACAAACGGCTCGGCAAGAACGTCCGCAGCCTCTCCGACCTGATCGAGGAGTCCGTCAGGGGCGTCGGCTCGGCGCTGCCGCCCCAGGTCGGGCAGCAGTACGTGCGGGCCATGCGGCTGTTCGTGGACAACGGCGGTACGAACTATCTGCGGGAGTTCGCCAAGCAGTTGGACGACGTCGGCAACGGCCGGGTGAAGACCTCCATGGACATCATGGAGTCGAAGTGGCAGATCATCGCCGAACTGGTGCGGCTGCTCATCGAGTTGGCCATCATCACGGCGCTGTCCTTCTTCACCGGCGGTTCGTCGGCCAGTCAGATCGCCACGGCGAAGGCCCGCAGCCGTGTCTCCATCCTGACCACTCTGGACCAGTTGCTCAAGCGCACCCATGTGCTGCCGAGTCTGTCGGAGGCGTTCGACGAGGCGTTCCAGACGTTCGTGGTCCGGCTCGCGATGATGACGATGGCCCCGGAGGGCCGCCGTCCGGACGGCTTCGACTGGAACCAGATCCTCCAGGACGGTGCCTTCGGCGCCTTCGCCGGCATGTTCCACGGGGCGTTCGACTCGATCACCAAGAACCTCGGCAAGAACCTCAAGAACTGGCTGGACGGCCCGGGGACCAACCCCTTCGGCAAGTCGAACACCAAGAACATCACCGACGACATCACCTCGAAGTTCAACGGTCCGCCGAAGCCGTCCCCGGGCGACAGGTTCGGCCGGGGAGTCGGCGGCGGCGCCAACGAGTTCCTGGTGGGAGGCGGTTCGGAGGCGGTCGCGGAGATCTTCGTCAACGGGATCTTCAACGGTAAGTGGGAAGGGAGTTGGGAGACCTTCGTCGGCGCGGGCATGAGCTCCGTGGTCACTTCGGCGCTGTTCTCCGGGGCGTCGTCCCTCGGTGGCAAGTTCGGCTCCAACTTCGACTTCGGCAGTGTGAACGTGCTGCCGGTGACCGGGGGCGAGGGCACCGGCAGCGGGACTGGCAGGGGCGGCAAGGGGAGCGGCAGCGGCGCCTCCGACTCCGAGAGTGGTCTTACGGGAGGCATCGGGACCGGGAGCGGAAACAGCACCGGGTCCGTGGACCCGGGGACGGGCGGTATCGGGGGCGTCGGGGCCCTCGGCGGGGTGGGGACGGTGTCCACCACGTCTTCCGGTGGCGTGGGTACACCGACCACGGGAGGCAGCGGCGCGTCCTCGTCGGGCGGCGCCTCAGGGAACAACGCGGGGAGCAACTCGGCGTCCCCGGGCGGGAGTCGGGGCAACCAGTCCGGCAACGGCACGGACACGGACGAGAGGGACACCGGCCAGGAGGCCGACGGTTCCGCCGACTCCACCACGGAGTCCGCCGAGCCCGGTGCCACCGGCTCCCAGGACAGCGACGGCGTAGGGGACCCCGCCGGCCGGCCCCAGGGTGCCGGGTCGGACACCCCGACCTCGGGCTCCGTACCGACCACGGGTTCGGCGCACACGGGGAGCGGGGCTCCAGAGTCTGCCCGTACGACGTCGGCCGAGGACGGCACGCAGGAAGGGGCGGAGGGCACGACCGAGACCGACACCGGCGTCAACACCGTGTCCGGGGCCGACATCAGCTCCGTGGCCGGGTCGGGGATCGGGCCGGGGTCCGGGGCGGGGATCGGGCTGGACTCCGGCACTGATTCCGGTGCCGGCACCAGCTCCGACCCCGGCGCCGCGTCCGTCGGGGGGCCCGTCGCGGCCACTCCGGTGCCGACCGTCAGTACCCCTGCCCCCGCCCCCGCCTCCAACTCCGCTTCTTCCCCTGCCTCTTCCTCCGGCCACGGCTCGCAGCAGCCTTCCGCTTCGGCGTCCGGACCGCAGCCGTCGCAGCGCGGTGCCGGCCCGGCGGACTCGGGTACGGGCACCGACGCATCCGGCTTCGATGTACGCCGGTCCACCTCCGACGGGGGTGACCCGGTCGCCGATGTGACGGTCGAGGTGGAGTTCACCGGTGCCGACGCCCTGCCGGAGGCGGACCGCCAGGCGGCGTGGGACCGGATGGCCGCCGGTGTGGAGGGCGTCTTCAACGCCGCCCCGGGCCACCGGCTGCCGGGCGGCGAGCGGGTCCAGGTCACCGTCGTCCCCGTGCCGCCCGGTGGACGCGCTCACCTCAAGGCGGATTCGGAACAGGATCTCGTCCAGCGGATCGGCGACCACCTGGGCCTCGGCCAGGACCAGGAGACCGTCCCCGGACCGGATTCCGTCCGTACGGTCGGCGCGTCGGCCGCCGACACCGACATCGACGTTCCGTCGCGCATCGCCACGTCGTCCGGTCCACCGGCCGTCGCCCCGGAGCCGACCACGGAGGACGACACCGACGCTCCTTCGCGCATAACCACCGAGTCCAGCTCGTCGGCCGTCGCGCCTGACTCCCAGGTCGATCAGGGCGCCGACCCGCCGGCCGTCGCCCCGAGGGCGGCCACGACCCCGGGCCCGCAGAACACCCACGGCACCAACTCCCCAACCGCCAACCCGAGATCGACCACCACCCCCGCCCCCCAGAACACCCTCGGCGCAGACCCGCCGGCCCCCGTCCGGGTCACGGCCACCTCGCAGGCGCCGTACGACGCGCTCACCGGACCGGCTCCGGCCGCGGCCTCCTCCGTATCGTCGCCCGTGCCGTCCTCGGATGCGGACGAGACCGACGAGGGCGACCTCGTACAAGCCCCGGCCGTGGACAAGGGGAAGGGCCGGGCTGCCGCGGCCGACCCCGTGGACGACGACGCGCCGGTGGAGTATCCGGCGGACTCCCCCGACGCGTACCGGCGGGAGCTGGCGGGGTACGACGCGGAGCAGGTGCTGGCCGACTACGGTTCGGCGCTGACCGCGCTGAGGCAGGCGGAGGTGGCCTTCGAGGAGGCCGAGTCGCGGCGGGCCTCGGGCGAAAGCACCTCGCACGGCCGTGAGTCGGCCGAGGCGGAGGGGCGGCTGCACGACGCGCGGTCCCGGGTCACCGACGTGATCAACCAGCTGACGGTGCTGGAGGTCGACGCGCCGTCGTCGGAGGTCGACGAGGCGGACCTGATCCGGCGGCCACGGCTGCGTGGCGGGGTCCTCGGTTTCGGCCGGACCCAGACGCAGGACCTGCTGGCCAGCCCTCCCGGGCCCTCCCTCGTCTATCCGCCCCGGCGGAACGTCGTGCACAAGACGTTCCGCTGGATGAAGCCCAACAGGGCGGAGACCGACCGGCTGGCCCCGGTCGCCACCGCGATCAACACGGGCGGGGCGGTACCCGGAATCCGTATGAACGAGGCCGGCACCACGTTCAAGACGGACTGGGACCCGGTGACCTTCGGCAATCTGGACCAGCTGACCCGGATGACGCTCCGGCAGGAGATCCGGGACCCCATCAACGAGGCGCATCCCGGGATGCAGATACTCGACAGCGCCGCCTGGTGGAAGGCGGTGGGGCGACTCGACCACCGTACGGCTCGTTTCTGGAGTGGGCAGGAGGCACGGACGCGGGCGCTGGAAGCCGAGATCACCCAGCAGTTGAACAACCGTCCCCCTTCGTTGACCCCGGCCGAACTCGCCACCGTGGACGCCACCCTGCAGGCCGCGCCGGACGCCCTCACCGGCGCCACCACGCTGCTGAACACACACCAGGGTCTGATTCTCGGTGAGACGCACGGCGCGTCCACCAGCTGGCCCTTCCTGATCAACAACATGGCCGCACTGCGGGCCCAGGGCATGGGAACGATCTATGTGGAGGCGCTGCGCGGCGACAGTTTCGCGCCCTCCCTGAACGCCTACTTCCGGGCCCCGGTCAACGCGCCCATGCCCGTCGAACTGCGCCGGATGGCCACGCTGTACGACTCCTCGCACAACTCGCAGGCCGGTCTCGGGCTGCTGGCGACCCTGGAGGCCGCCCGTGCGAACGGAGTGCGGGTTGTCGCCATGGACGGCCTGCCCGCCGCCTCCTCGATGACATCAGGCTGGGGAAGCTACGAGCGGGCGGTGAAGTTCAACGCCTACGCCGCCCTCACGGTGCAGCGCGACCGGGTCGGCCGCAATGACGGCTACATCGCGGTGATCGGCAAGGCACACTCCGACTGGCACCTTCCGCCCGCGACCCCCCACCCACCGGTCGGCCCCGTCCTCCCGGCCCATTATCCGGGCCTCTCCCAGCTGCTGCACCTTCCCTCGGTCGAGCTGAACGCCCAGTCGACCGCCCTGAACCGCATCCTGCCGACCACCGTGCTCCCGCCCGGCGTCTACGACCCGACCATCGACGACGACAGGCCCGCCACGCCCACGACGATGACGGCATCGCCGGGCTGGGACGCGGCGCGTGCCGACGCCACGCCTCTGGCGCGCTCGCACACCTGGGTCGACCCGGTGTCCCGGCCGAGGGGTTCGGACGGCGAGGTCACGCAGTACGTCGTCCGGTCCGGGTTCGACGTTCGGCGCTTCACCCACGACGGCGAACCGGTCACCGACCTCACGGTCCAGGTGGAGTTCACCAACGCCGACTCCGTACCGGAGGCGGACCAGCGGGCGGTCTGGGAACGGATGACGGCGGGCGTCGAGCGGGTCTTCAACGCGCCCGGGCACCGGTTCCCGGGCGGCGACCGCGTCCATGTCACCGTCGTACCGGTGGCGCCGGGGGGCCAGGCGCATCTGAAGGTGGAGCTGGCGGGTCCGGGCGACGACCGTGCCATGTCCCATCACGTGTGGCGTACGGACGGCTCGGACCAGGACTTCGTCCACGAGATCGGCCACCAGCTGGGGCTGCGCGACGAGTACCGGGACGCGACGGCGCCCGGTCGCCCGCGGGTCGAGGGCAGTCTCATGGGCGACTACGGGCGTCCCGTACCGAACTCCGTCCGCACCGAGGCCGCCGCGACCGGCACCGACCAGCACTACGCCCACGGTGGCCTGCGCCCCCGCCACCTCGCCCTCATCGACGGCCTGATCGGGGACACCGACGACCCTCCGTACGTCGCCACCGGCCCGGGCCCGGTTCCGGGGGCCGACCCCCTCGCGCCCGCGACGCGCACGGCGTCGAGCGTCCCGGAGCACACGCTGTGGCACCAACTGCTCGACGCCCCCGCCGACGAGCGGCCCGCGCTGCTCACCGCGATCGGCGACGCTCGCGGCGGGCCCGCCCCGACCGTCGAGGAGGCGGCCCTGCGCGGACGGGTGCGGGACGGGCTCAGGAACCTGCCCGGAGTCACGGTGGCCGTGGAGGACGCGGCGAACTTCGGGCACCAGGCCGCCGCCACCATGATGATCGAGTCGCTCGGCGAGCTGGGCTACGACCGCCGGATCACCGTCATCGCTCCGGAGAACGTGCGACGGCGGCTCCAGGGCCTGCTGTCCCCCTCGGCGAATGCCCGCGTCGACTGGGTGGCGGGCGCCTTCGACCCGAGAGCCTCCTACGACGCCTCCAGCCGTGACCGCGACGACCACCTGGTGCTGGTCGCGGCCAATGACGCGCTGGTCGGCAACGGCCAACTCGCCGCGAACTTCCTGCACTTCACCGGGGCGGACCGGGCGGTGGTACTGCGCCCGTACGCCTGGAACGGCGGCCACCGCTACCTCTACACCCGTGCCGACGCCGACGCGGACGCCACGGTCACGGACCTCGAAGGCGAATCCGGCATCTCACCGAGCGCCCTGTACCGGTTCGAGGTCGCGCCGGTGACCGGTACGGCGCTGGACGACCTGATCGCCGCCGCGGACCTCACCCCGGAGCGCGAGGCGGGTCTGACGGCCGTGGCACGCGCGGTCGACGGCGACAGGACGGAGCTGATGCCGGCGTACGGGCTGCACAACCTGCACGCCTCGCAGCGGGCGTCCACACTGGCGGCCCTGGCGGAGGGTGTGCACGCGGCCCAAGTCGGGAAGCCGGCCGTCGTACTGGCCCTCGGCAACGCCACCGTCGACTTCGCACCCCGCCATCAGGCCCCATGGCTCACCCAGGTGAAGCTGGACGATCCCACGCTCCCCGGGCTGATCGAGGCGGCCCGTCCCGGCGAGGTGATCGTCGTCGAGGCGGGGAACCTCTCGCAGGACCTGTTCCGGCAGCTGTACGGGATGGGCTCGCTGCCCGCTGTCGTCGAGGGCGCCAACACCACCAACACGCTCCAGGTACAGGGACGTCCGTACTTCTCGGTGCGCACCAACAACACCCCGTACGACCTGCTCGGCCACCCTGCCGAGTCCGCGCCCCCGCACATCGGTGGGGCCGTGGCCACGTTGAACGGCGTCACCGCGGCGCTCACCGCCGAGAGCGACTGGGGGGCACGGCTGGCCGAGGCTCCCGCGTGGCTGAGGGCGGGCGAGGCGGAGACCGCGTTCAAGGTGCTGCGGGAGCTGCACTCGGAGGCGGACGAGAGCGGCGCGGAGAAGCTGTGGCTGGGGATCGACGAAATGGACCGTCTCCAGGCGGCCTTCGGCCTGGAGGTCGACGACGTCGTCGCGAACGCCCTGGGACCGGGCCGTCCCGACCAGCAGACGGTTGACTCACTGTTGGCGGCCCCCTTGCTGGGTGAGGCCGACTACGAACGGAAGACCAGGCTCCAGGACACGTGGCTCGCGCTCGCCCCGGCAGACCGGGACGCGTTGCTGGCGGCGGCGGAGGACCTGTACGGGCGGCGTCTGGAGGAACTGCGGAAGTCCTCCGCCCAGTACTCGGTGGCTCCCTCCCCCGAACATGTCGGGGTCATCGCGTCGGCGATCAACGAGGCGGCTCGGTCCGACACCCGACTCGGCGGCTATTTCGCCCAGTTGACCCAGCAGGCACGCGATCCGGACAGCGACCAGGTGCTCCAGGCACTGGGCAGGGTCTTCCCGGCCCCGCAGGACGACACCGCCGTCGGCGGCACGCCGTCGTCGTCGGAGGCGGTCGCTCCGCCGCCCGCCGTCCGCACCTCGTCCGCGAATCCGCCTCCGGCGGACCCCGCCCCTACCCCGGCCTCCGCCACCACCCAGTCCACGAACGACCAGCCCGAGGCGGGCACTTCGACCTCCGCCCAGCAACCCGCAGCGGCCTCGGACGAAGACGGGGACAGGGGCGGAGTGAGCGATGGGGACGAGTCCGACTTCGGGGACTTCGGAAACTTCGGCGACTCCGAGGACTTCGACCCCATGTCCCTCTGGGGCGGTTCCGGCCCCGCCGCGAACAACCGGCCCGCGGGCGGAGACCAGGACAGCGACGGAAACGAATCCACCTTCGGTGACTTCGGGAACCTCGGCGACTCCGAGGACTTCGACCCCATGTCCCTCTGGGGCAGTTCCGGCCCCGCCGACACCGCCACAGACCAACCGGCCACAGACCAACCCGCGGCAGAACAACCCACCGTCGAACAGCCCATCACCGAACAGCCCCCCACCGAGCAGGAGATCGCCGCCACCGGCGCCCGCGCCGCCCTGGATCTGGCCCAGAACGACATCGCGCGGCTGAACGCCGACATCACCCGCCTGAACGCCCAGGCCGCCGACCACACCGCGCGTCTCCTCACCCTCGGCCGACGCATCCCCGAGGCGGAGAGCACCGTGCGCCGCACCCGGGCCGTCGTCGACGGGATCGACCGGGTCCGCTCGGCCCGTCAGGGCCAGACCCCTGCCCCGGTCCCCGCCCAGGAACGCCCGGACCAGGCCCGGGCCGGACAGGCCCGCCAGGCCCTCGCCGACCTGCGAACCGAGAGCACCACGCGGCAGGCGTCCCTCCAGACCGTCCGGAACGATCTCGCCCTCGCCCAGGCGTCCCTCCAGGCGGCGGAGCTGGCTCTCCCCGGACTGCGCGACGCGGACCGGACCGCCCAGCAGGCCCTCGCCCAGTCCCGCGCCACCACCGGCGCACCCGCACCCTCCACCGCCGCTGTCGGCGCCGATCCCCTCGCCCCGGCCACGGCCGCCGCGGAGGTGGCCCTGCGCCGGCGGGTGCGGGACGGTCTCGGGGAGTTGCCCGGGGTGACCGTGGTCGTGGACATCGCGGCCAACTTCGGCCATCAGGCGGCGGCCACGATGATGATCGACTCCCTCACCGAGCTGGGGTACGAGGGCCGGGTCACCGTGATCGCGCCCGACAGCGTCCGGGAGCGGCTGGATCTGCTGCTCTCCGCGCCGATGCGGGCGCGCGTCGACTGGGTGTCGGACTCCTTCGATCCGCACGCCTCCTACGACAGCGGCAGCCGGGAGCGGTCCGGCCATCTGGTCCTGGTGGCGGCCAACGACGCGCTCGTCGACGACGAGGAACTCGCCGCCAAGTTCCTGCACTTCGCCGGCGCGGACCAGGCGGTGGTGCTCCGGCCGTACGCGTGGAACGGCGGCCACCGCTACCTCTACACCCGGGGCGGCCCGGACGCGGACGCCGAAGTCACCGACCTCCAGGACACGAACGGCATCCCGGACAGCGCGCTGTACCGGTTCGAGGTCCCGCGCGTGACCGGGGAAGCCCTGGACGCCCTGATCACCGAGCAGGTCTCCACGCCGGAACGCGCGGCGGGCCTGAAGGCGGTGGTGGCCGAAGTGGACGGCCAGGGCATGGAGTTGATGCCTGCCTACGGTCTGCACAACCTGCACCCCGCGGAGCGGGCATCCACCCTGGCGGCGCTCGCGGAGGGTGTGCACGGCGCCAGACTCGGCAAGCCCGCCGTCGTCCTGGCCCTGGGCGACGCGACGGTGGACTACGCGCCGCGGCACAGTGCGCCGTGGCTCACCCAGATCAGACTGGACGACCCCGCGCTGCCGGGGCTCGTCGCCGCCGCCGGGCCCGGTCAGGTGATCGTCGTCGAGGCGGGGAACCTGTCCCAGGACCTGTTCCGGCAGGTGTACCAGATGGGCACGCTGCCCGCCGTCGTCGAAGGCGCCAACACCACCAACACCCTTCAGCTGCAAGGCCGTCCGTACTTCTCGGTGCGCACCAACAACACCCCGTACGACCCGGTGGCCGGCACCCCCGAGGACTCCGCCGCGGTCGCGGACCTGGAGGCGGTCACCGCCGCGATCGTCGCCCGGAGCCCATGGGGGGAGGCTCTTGAGGACCTTCCCTCGTGGGATGCGGCGGGCAGGGCGGAGACCGCGATCAGTGTGCTGAAGGCCCTCCCGCCGGACAGCGAGTCCGAGGACCTCGTGCTGTTGCTGGGGCCCGACGAGGCGGACCGGCTCCGCAGGGCGTTCGGCGAGCGGGCGACCGACATCGTCACGGGCGTTCTGGGACCGGATCACGCGAACCTGGGCGAGGTCCGTGAGCTGATGGAGCCGGACCGGCCGGCGGAGCCCTCTTACAAGCGGGTGAACCGGCTCCAGAATCACTGGGTCTACCTCACGCCGGACCAGCGGGACGCGCTGGTCGCCGCGACGGAGGAGACGCACGGGCGGTATCTGGCGGCTCTGCGGGACGAGTCCGCCGCGTATTCGGTGGCCCCGGACCGGGAGAAGACCGACGTGATCGCCAAGGCGGTCGCCGACGCCCGTCGCTCCGACTCCCGGCTCGGCGGCTATTTCTCCCGGTTGACCGACCAGGCACACCGCGCGGACCACGACCAGGTCCTCCAGGCGCTGGGCACGGTCTTCCCGGCCCGGACGGCCCAGGGCGCCGATCCGCTCGCGCCCACGGCCGACGGGAGGCGTCCGGACCTCCCGGTGACGCCCGTACCGGCGCCCCCGCCCGGCTGGGACGAGGCCCGGGGCGCGGCCACCCCCGAGAAGCGTGAGCACACATGGCTCGATCCGGTGTCCCGGCCCAGGAACGCGAAGGGCGAGGTCACGCAGTACAAGGTGCGGTCCGGCTTCGACGTACGACGCTTCACCCACGACGGCGAACCCGTCACCGACCTCACCGTCCAGGTGGAGTTCACCGGCGCGGACTCCGTGCCGGAGGCGGACCGGCAGGCCGTGTGGGACCGGATGGCCGCCGGTGTGGAGCATGTGTTCAACGCGCCGGGGCACCGGCTGGCCGGTGGGGAGCGGCTGCATGTCACCGTCGTGCCCGTGCCGCCGGGCGGTGAGGCGCATCTGAGCGTGGAGCTGACCGGTCCGGCGACCGGGCGGCCCACCTCGCACCATGTGTGGCGCACGGACGGCACGGCGTTCGACTTCGCCCACGAGGTCGGCCACCAACTGGGCCTGCGTGACGAGTCCCGGGACGCCACCGCTCCGCAACGCCCGCAGGTCGAGGGCAGTTTGATGGGCATGTACGACCTTCCGGTGGCCGGCCCGGACGGCGAGCCGGAGTCCGCCTACGCGCAGGGCGGCCTGCGGCCCCGCCATCTGGCGCTGCTCACCGCGCTGGTCGGCGACCCCGACCCGGCACCGGCACCGGGTGCGAGCACCCGGGATCACGACCTCGGCGCCGACCCGCTGGCTCCGGCCGGCGCCGCCGCCGAGGCCGCGCTGCGGCGACGTGTCCGCACCGGGCTGGAGAATCTGCCCGGGGTGACCGTCGTCGTGGACGACGCCGCCAACTTCGGTCATCAGGCCGCCGCCACCATGCTGGCCGACTCGCTCGACGAGCTGGGCTATCACGGCCGTATCACCGTCATCGCACCGGAGAACGTCCAGCAGCGCCTCGATGTGCTGCTCTCCGCGCCGCTGCGCGCCCGCGTCGACTGGGTGACGGACACCTTCGACCCCGCCGTCGCCTACGACACCACCAGCCGCCCCCGCGACGGCCACCTGGTCCTCGTAGCCGCCAACGACGCGCTGGTGGACAACGCCGAACTCGCCGCCAACTTCCTCCACTTCACCGGTGGGGACCAGGCGGTCGTGCTCAAGCCGTACGCCTGGACCGGCGGCCACCGCTATCTCTACACCCGAACCGGTCCGGACGCGGACGCCGAAGTCACCGATCTCCAGGGCGAGGGCGGCATCCCGGACAGCGCCCTGTTCCGGTTCCCGGTGCCACGCGTGACCGGGGCGGCCCTCGACGAGATGATCGCCGATCAGGCGTCCACTCCCGAGCGTGCGGCGGGTCTGCGGGCCGTCGCCCACGCGGTCGACGGCGACCGGGTGAACCTGATGCCGGCGTACGGCATGCACAACCTGCACCCCTCGGAGCGCGCGTCGACCCTGGGCGCCCTGGCTGCGGGCATGAACGGCGCGAAACTCGACCGGCCCGCGGTCCTGCTGGCGCTGGGCAACGCGACGGTCGACATCGCGCCCCGCCATCGGGCGCCGTGGTACACCCAGTTGACGCTGGACGATCCCGAACTGCCCCGGCGAATCGCGCAGGCCAAGCCGGGGGAGGTCATCGTCGTCGAGGCCGGGAACCTCACCCAGGACCTGTTCCGGCAGGTGTACCTGATGGGCACGCTGCCCGCCGTGGTGGAGGGCGCGAACACCAGCAACATGCTCCAGGTCGTGGGGCGTCCGTACTTCTCGGTGCGCACCAACACCACTCCCTACGATCCGCTCGCCGGCACTTCCGACGATGCGGCGGCTCTGGTCGAGCTGGAGAAGGTCACCAAGGCGATCGTCGCCCTGAGCGAGTGGGGGGAGGAGTTCGAGAACCTTCCCGCGGGGCTGATGGCGGGCCGTGCGGAGACCGCTCGCAGTGTGCTGGGCGCGTTGCCCTCGGAGACCGTCGACGGTGAGCTGACGCTGTACCTGGGATACAACGAACTGGTCCGCCTCAGGGACGTGTTCGGTGACGAGACGCGTCAGGTCCTCCTCGGCGTCCTGGGAGAAGGCCACGGAGCCATGGACACGATCGACACCATGCTCGCTCCGGCCCCCGCGGGCACACCCGACTACAAGTGGTCGATGCAGTTGCAGGAGGAGTGGGCCGAGCTGACCCCGGCCGACCGGGACGGCCTGCTGGCCGTGGTGACCGGGATCCATGAGCGGCAACTGGCGGACCTGAGGACGCAGTCCGCCACGCTGTCCGTGGCCCCTCCCACGAAGGCGGTGACCAGCATCGCCGAGGCGATCGTCGACACGGCCAAGCCGGAGTCGCCACTCGGCCGGTATTTCCGCAGGTTGACCGATCAGGCGGTTCGTCCCGACAACGACCAGGTGCTGCAGGCGCTGGGCAGGGCCTTCGCGACAGTCCCGGCCCCGGGCGCCGATCCACTCGCGCCGACAGCCGACCGGGGGCACACCGAGTCCCCGGACCCGGTGCCGCCGACGCCTCCGGGGTGGGACGCGGCGCGTGCCGAGGCCGCCGCGGTGGAGCGCTCGCACACCTGGGTCGACCCGGTGTCCAGGCCCAGGGGCGCGGACGGCAAGGTCACGCAGTACGTCGTCCGGTCCGGATTCGACGTACGCCGTTTCACGCACGACGGCGAGCCCGTCACCGATCTGACGGTCCATGTGCGGTTCACCAACGCCGACTCCGTACCGGAAGCGGACCGCCAGGCCGTCTGGGACCGGATGGCGGCAGGTGTCGAGCGCGTCTTCAATGCCCCCGGCAACCGACTCCCGGGCGGCGACCGCATGCACGTCACCGTCGTCCCCGTACCGCCCGGCGGACACGCCCACCTCAAGGTGCGGCTGGCCGCCCCGGACTCCGGTGCCCGAACGTCCCACCACACCTGGCGACTTGACGGGACAAGTCAGGACTTCGTCCATGAGGTCGGCCACCAACTGGGCCTGCGCGACGAGTCACCGGACGCCACCGCGCTCCAACGCCCGCGAGTCGAGGGCAGTTTGATGGGTGACTACGGACTCCCCGTACCGGAGTCGGTCAGCGCCGAGGCAACCGCGAACGACACACAGGAGCACTACACCCACGGCGGCCTGCGCCCCCGCCACCTGGCCCTGATCAACGCGCTGATCGGCGACCCAGACCCGGTTGCCGCCTCGGACCCGCGCCCCGACCCGGCCCCCGTCGACGGCGCCGACCCCCTCGCCCCCGCGCCGCCCTCACCCTTCGTGCTCGGCTACGGGAGCCGGCACGACGGCAATGTCGGCCTCGTACAGGTCGAGCCGCTGCCCGCGCGCGTCGTGAACGGCGTTCACCAACAGGTCCTGCGCGCACTGGGGTTCGTCGCCCCGGTGGCCGAGAACGATCCGGTGCTGGCCCAGTTGCGGGACAAGCTCGGTGCCGAGCAGCTGGTGCTCGCGCTGCCCTATCTGCGCAGCAGCATGGGCCACCGGGTGACCGTCACCGTCGGCGGCACCGAACGGAGTGTGGACGTACGGCTGGGGCTGCGCGACCCCGCACATTCGCCCCGCTACGGCATCCACGACGTCACCGACCCCGATGTGCGGGTGGAGCGCCGTGGGTTCGGCGCGCAGGAGTCCGGGGACTCGGAGTCATCGGGCAACTCCCGTACGGTGCCCGTGCCCTGGTCGGTGTCCCTGCCCGTCGCCGCGGCCGGGGCGCTGCGGGGCTGGGAGTTCAGCCCGTCCGTCTCCCTGACGCACAACCAGCTGTCGCTGTCCACGTCGGTCACCCAGCTCGTGCAGACCACCACTGCCCAGCGCAGCAACGAGCTGTCGCAGGCTTACGAGTTCGCGTCCCACTGGGAGGTGCGGGTCGACTCGCCCCGGATGGCGCCCCCGGTCAACTGGGGTGCACCGCAGGCCCATGGGCCGGTCACGGTCTGGTTCCCGCAGCATCTGGCCGTGGCCGACACGTCCGGGACCCCGCTGCCGCCGCCGGCCGGACTGGACGATCTGCCGGTGTGGGGAGTGGACACCGTCGCGGACCCGCAGCAGTTGCTGGAGTCCGTGCTGAGCGCCTTCCACGACGATCTGCCGGACCTGAGCGCCTCCTCCGCCCAGGAGTTGGAGGCGTTTCTGGCCGAGCCGGTGCTGCGCGGAACGCTGCCCATGCAACGGTCGGGCGGCATCTTCTCGCCGCTGCTGCTGGACTCGCGGGGCCGGGCGATCGGCATGTTCAAAGTCACCACGGAGGTCACACCCGGAACGCCCACGCACCGGAGCCTGGACACGAAGATCAACCTGGAGAGCCATCTCGTCCAGACCGTGAAGGTGGACGGCCAGGTGAAGATCACCAACGCCGTCGGGGTCGACCTCGGGGTCGGCCCCGCGTTCACCGGAGACCACGCGGCGAAGCACCCGGACGCGTCGAAAAAGGTCGCGGGCAGCCTCGTAGGCAAGGGCGGTGTGCGCTGGCAGACCAGCGACACCCTCGGCAACGGCGGCACCGCCACTGTCCTGCACGGCCTGCGCACCAACCGGAGTCATCTCCTCGCCCCCGCCACCGTCCGGCACACGGTCACCCTCGTCCGGCCCGGCGGCGGCGAGACAGCGCGCGTCTTCGAGCCCTGGCACGACGGCATGCAACTGCGGCTGCTGACCCGGGAATCCGCCCAGGGCCACCCGCCGACCGCCGAGGAGCGGCGCGCGCTCCCCGCCGAACTGGAGAACCTCGAAAGCATCGGCATCACCGCCGCCCCGCTGGCCGTCGAGGGCCCTCAGGACCTCTTCGGGCATGCCGAGGTCTGGCTGCGGGCCAACGGGTTCCTGCCGCCGGAGACAAACGTCCGCAATCTTGTGCTGCCCGACGAGTCGCTGGTGCAGGCCCAGTTGAACAATCTGCGGCGCTTCGAGCAGGCTCGCTCCGCGCTGGGGCTTCGGGCGGCGACCGATGCCATGGTCGACGGCGGCCACTCCCTGTGGCTGGAACGGCCCACCGCCACGGGCACCCATCGCATCAGGCTGAGCCTCACCGCCGTCCGCGACCGGGGCACGGATACGGGCACAGGCACGGGTGCCGCAGGTGGTACAGGTGCCGTCGTCCCGCTGCCGAGCATCCACACCCGCACCCTCCCCGACATCCAGCACGTCTCGCTGGCCTCCTTCGGCATGGCCGGTACCGAGCAACAGGCGTCCGGCTACGGCTGGTCGTTGGGCTTCGGCGGCGGCCCGTCCGGCCCAGTGGGTCCGTACACGGACGGCCCGCGCGGCCTCGCGGTGCCGTACACCCAGGGCTCGGGCACCCTCGGCGGGGCCGCCGACTACTCGTACGGTCGGCAGACCGGCCACACGGCCACGGTCGGCGCGGGTCTGTCGCACGACCAGTTGTTCATCGGTTCAGGGCAGGGCAGCGAGGTCTTCGAGATACCGGCACGGTTCGCGCTCGACCTGTACGACGGTCCGGGCGCCGAGCCCGCCGTGCGGTTCGCCGAGCACACCGTCCCGACCCCGTCCGCGCCGCCCGTCGCCCCGGTGCCCGGCACGAGTGCCCTCGGTGACCTGCAGTTGCACCTCCTGGAGGAGGGCAGGCCGTCCGGGCCGCCACCCCGGACGGTGAGCGGCTCCATCACCCTCGCGGTGCCCCACCACCGCACCCGGGAACCGGCGGCCGGGCCCGCGTCCCCGGCCCCGGCGCACACCGTGTCCCAACCGGTGGCCGCCGATCACTCGCGGCTGGCCATGACCGGCCCCGACGGCAGCCCGCTGCCGGGGATCGTCAAGCTGCCGGACGACGCGATCGTGGACGTGTTCCGCGGTTCGGGAGTCCTCCAGGAGGCGCTGCGGCAGATCGTCGAGGGCACCCATCCGGGGCACCCGGAAACCGGTCGGCTGGGGGCCATGGCCTCCGCCGTCGGTGCGGCAAGCCCTCAACTGCTCTCATGGGCGGCGCGATCGGTGGCGTCCAGCGTGGCCGGGCAGAGCGCCGGCGATCCGACCACCGTCGCCGCCGAGGTGCGGCAGGCCGCGCTGTCCCCGGGCAATCTCGTCGCCCGCGCGCACCAGATCTTCAAGGGCGGGTACGTCGTCGAGGGCATCACCCTGCCCGGGCTCGGCGCCGATCAGGAGTACGCGCTGGAGATCCGCGGTGTGCTGCACACAGCGCGGCATCTGCAGAGCGCCAGGCAGTACCTGGAGACCGGCGTCGCCGCCATCGACTCCGCCGCCCAGCAGAAGTCGGTCAGCGGCACGCACCAGACGGGGTTCGCCGTCACCGGGACGAGGACCCCGGCAACGGCGCCCGCCGCTCCCGTCGCGGCCACTCCCTCCGGGGCCGGCCCCGACACCGGCGTCAAGACAGCCTCGACACCGGCCCCGCCCAAGGTCTTCGGGCCCTCCGGGAAGTACGCGTACACCAGCCGCACCGAGGACTCGGGCACGGTCTCCACCAGCACCTCCGTCAACCGGACGGCCACCGAGAGCGGTATGGAACACCGGGTCGGCGCCGACGCGACGATCCTGATCACCGTCCGGCGCGGCACGCGCAACGTGGTCGGCAACACCCTCGGATACGGCAGCGAGTCCGACATCACCGTCGCCGTCGACCTGCCGGAGGCCGTGCAGTTCCTGATGACGGACGGCCAACTCAGCCGCCACGAGGGGTGGTTCACCGACGTCGACGGGCTCACTCCCCTGCCGCCCGCCCCGGCCGAGCTGCCTCTGCCGCAGCGTTTCACCCGCACCGGGGAGCCGGGAATGGCCGCCGTGCTGTCCGTCACGCAGTTCGACGTGTTGGAGCCGGTGCCCGCGGCCGCGCCGGACGGGGCCGACGCCGATTCCGACGGTCCGACCACCGGTGCGCCCGTCGCGGGCCCGTCCGCCGAGGCCGCCGGGGCCGCCGAAGCCGCCGTGGAAGCGCCACCCGCCCCCACCGCACCGCCCACCCTCGTCGAACGCCGGGACCGGCTGCGGGCCGAACTGACCGCGCTGGTCGAGGCCGAGGCACCGGGTGTCACCCAGCCCGGTCACTCCTCCTATCTGCCCGGCGTGGCCTCCCGGATCGCCGACTACACCTCCACCGCCGGTCTGCGCGCCCTCCCCGGACGCGGTCCACGCGGTGCCCAGCGCTTCCACTTCCGCCACCTCGCGCTCGGCGGCGCCCGTCTGGTCGAGGTCACCCTGACCGCCCGGCCGCGCGGCGACGAAACCGAACTGCGCGGAGTGCGGGGCCGAAACGCCGGACCGGGTACGGGACTCGAGCAGTTCCACGGGCAGACCCCGGCCGGTGTCAGCACCAGCACGACCAGTACCACGCAGCACGGCCTCACCTTCAACCCCACCACGCGATACCCACGTCCCGGGCAGGACACCCGCACCGACCGGAGCGGCCCCGGGCTGAGCGTCGGCAGCACACAGAGCCAGGGCACGAAGGCCTCGTCCACAGCCGAGGACCGGTTCTGGCTGCGCACGGACAGCGCCGCCGACTTCGACCTCGACTACGAGTTCACGGCCTCCGTACGTTCCGAACTCGTCGCGGACTGGCCGCCCAACCTGGTCGGCGGCGCCCTCCAGGGCGGCGTCCTCGCCTGGTACGACACGGACACGGCCGCCGAGGCCAAGAGCTGGATCAGCCGCGCACTGAGCGCCCGCCCGGACCGCACGGCGACCGTGCCGGCCTCCGTCACCCTGCGCTTCACCGGCGGCGAGGCGGCCCCGGCCGAGGTGGTGACGCCGCTGACGCCGACGGTCGACACCGCGGCCCCGGTACCGCGGGGCGCCCGGTTCGTGCCGATGGGTCCCGCGCCGGTGTTCGAGTTCAACGCCTGGTCGGAGCTGACCACCGCGCTGGACGCCGTCGCCCCCGGTCAGGACCGCGGCTGGCGGTCGCCCCCCACGTCGACGTCCGCCGAGAGCACCGCGGTCCGGATCGGCGAGCTCATCCAGGCCGGAGACATCAGCCTGGACCACCCGCGCACCGCCGCGGGTCTCACCGACACCATGCCCGGCACCCTCCCCTTCGAGTCGGCTCCCGGCACCCCGCCCAGCCTGTCCGTCACGCTGCACAACCCGCGCCGGGTCACGGTGAGCGCGGACGTCACCCTCGACCGCCTCCGTATCGCGTCCACCACCGGCGGCTCGTCCCGCAGCGGCGGCACCACCGGCGGAGTCGGTTTCCAGGGCGTCTACAGCACCGACGACCCCGACCGGGTCCTCGGCGGCTTCAACGCACCCGTACTCACCCGGCAGCCGCAGGCCCTGGGCAGCAGCGGGGGCACCACCGGCGGGGTCCGCGAATGGCTCAAGACGGGTAGCACAAGCGCCCCCACCGACGGTACGCACGGCACCCGGACGTACGAGGCGCTGGTCGACGCGCATCTCACCGTCAAGGGCCCGGAGGGCGTCCGGCACGTCTCCGGCGCCGCCACCGTGCGTATCGGGGAACGGGACGCCCTGGGACACGGGATCACTCCCCCGCGTACCCAGCCACAGGTGTACGACCTGCCCGCGATGGTACGGGCGGCGGCGGACGCCGAGGCCGAGGCCGCCAGGCCGGCGAACCCGGACACACAGGGGGGTGAGGCGGCGGTCGCGGCACCCGAACTGCGGGACTGGACGCGGCATCCGCTGCGTACCCTGCCCGGTCTCCTGGCCGCCCAGATCGACTCGGCGGACCCGGCGGCGCAGCTGTGGCTCGCCCTGGACGACATGACCACCGCCACCGGGCAACAGCGGCTCGGCCGTGCCCTGTTCGCCGTGTCACGTGCCGCCGCGGAGGTCGGCAAGCCCGTCGAACTCGTCCTGCGCGCCGACGACAGCACCCTCACCTTCTGGAACTTCGGTCCCGACGGCGCCCTTTCGGGACCCGACGGGACCGGTACAGCCGCCTGGGGACGGTTCGCGGTCCGGGCCACCACGCTGTCCGACGCGGCGGCGGCCGAACAGAAGGCGCGCGATGATGAGTTCGCCCTCCGAAGCGCCAACTCCGTACACCAGGAGGTGCTGACGGGGGTCCGGCAGGAGGCGGGCCTCGCGGACGAGGCCCTGGCCGCCGCGCGTGCGACCGCCGAGGCGGCCGAACGGGCCGTCACCGAGGCCCGGGAGGCGCGGGAGGAGGCGCAGCGGGACGGTGACCGATGGCGGCGGGAGGCCGAGCACCAGCGTGACCTCGCCGCCAAGCAGTCGGCGCGCGTCAGGGAACTCGACGAAGAGATCCGCGGCGCGGAACAGCGGGTACGTGAGGCCGACTCGATCGTCTCCGACATCGACCGCCACCAGCCCGCCGACGACGGCGACGAGCGTCCCGACAAGGTCCGGGCCCGCGAGGCCCACCGGGAGCTCGCCGAGCTGCGGGCAACCAGGGACAAGCGGCAAACGGCCCTGGACGAGATCCACGCCGAGGAGCGGACCGCGCGCGATGCGGACGCAAAGGCCCAACGGGTCCTGCCCGAGCTGCATGCCGCCGAGCAACAGGCCGAGCGGGCCGCCCGCCGGCCCCACGCCGCCCTCACCGAGGCGACCGAGCGTCTCCGTGCCGCCGAGAAGGCACACCACGAGGCACTCCGGCACGCGGAGGAGCTCGCGAACCGGATCAAGGCCGCCGAGGCCGAACAGCGAACCCAGGCCCGCATCCTGACGGCCGGGGAGGAGGCTCTCCCCGGCCTCGCGACCCTGGTGGCCGCCGACCGCACGGCGCCACCCGTCGACGTACCGACGGGTTCCCTGGCCTCCGCCCCGCCCCGGTGGCCGGACCTCACCGCCCACGCCACCCCGGCCCGGGGACTTCCCCCGGCCGACGAGGCGCCGAACCGGCCGGCACTCGCCACACCCGGGGGCACATCCACGGACGACCGGAGCGCCCGTCCCACCCGGCCGGAACCACCGGTCACGGCGACCCGCGACGCGTCGGACACCGAGGGCCCGGCGCCGACCGACGACGGCGCGGGCCGGGTACCGGTGGACGGTTCGTTCGGCGCCGCGCTGCTGGCGGCCCTGCCCGTGGACGTGTCCTCGGGCACCGGCCGGGCGCAGCCGTTGACCGGCGTCGACAGCGCCGGGGCCCTGCACGACTGGGCGCGCGGGCGGCTGATGGAGCCGGGTCCCCTCGGACTTCCGCCGGGAGTCCGGCTGCCGGCCGGTGTCGACACCCTGTCGATGGCGGAGATCAGCTCCCTGGGCGTCGAAGTGACGTCGGGTATGGCGGCCGAGGCCGTCATGCTCGGCGGTCGGCTGACCGTGGCCGCCGTCTCGCTGGACCCCGGACAACTGCTCCAACTCGCCCTGAACCGGCCGGAGTCGGGAGATTACGTCGCCACAGTGGCCGCGTTGGCGGCCCAGGCTCTGGGCCGGGATATCGTGATCGTCGGCCCGGGTCCCGTCGAACACCGGTACGGCTCCGTCCCCGGTGAGCCGATCCTGATCACGTTCGACGGCGCCGGGTACTCCACGCCCGCTCACCACCTGCCGGAGAGCTGAGGTGTGGCCCGTGCAGCTCCGCCGCAACTCCCGTACCCAGCACCCCTGTACGCAACGCTCCGGTACTCGGTGACCCGGCAACCGGTGACCGAGTACCGCCCGCCGACCCAGCCCCCGGTGGGCCCCGCCCCCCACCGCCGCTCCGCCAGGAGGACGTCATGACCGCCGCACAGAACGCCCCCCAAGGGCAGTCCGCAGCCGCCGAGCCGGACTCCGGTGCCGCCGCTCCGACGCCGGACCCGACAGCAACCGCGCCCGCCCCCACGGCCGTTGCCCCACCGGTGGCCGAACCCGCACCCGCAGCCGCGTCCTCCCCGCGGTCGGAGCCGGAGGCCGAACCGGACCCGGAGTCACAGCCGGAGGGCGAGGTGCGCCGGCCCGACCCCGAGGCGGAGGCGGAGGCGGGGGCCCGGTCGGAGGGCGGGAGCCCGGCCGGTGACGGTGCCGCCGCTGCCGGCACCGTGCCCGACGTGGTCACCCTGGGCGACGACTCCGACGGCGGCGCCACCACCGCCGCGCAGGACGGTCACCCCGGCCGCCCGTCGCGGGCCATCCTGGCCGCCGCGGCCATCGCGGGCGCGCTCCTGGTGTCGGTGCCGTTCCTGATCAGCGCCCGCGGCAACGACGACGCCCCGTCCCGTACCGCCGCCGGGGGCGGCACGGCGGACACCGTACTGAGCGACTCGCTGGACGGTGCGGCTCCCGGCGCCTTCGAGTCGGCCGACCCGAAGCCGAACGCGGGCAAAGCGACGCCCTCCAAGTCGCCGTCGAAGGCGCCCGCGCAGGCTCCCGCCGGCACCGGCGGCAAGGGCTCCGGGGGCGGCGCGGCCCCCGGAGCCGGCGCCGGCGCTGCCGCGAACCCCGGCGGCAAGAGCCAGGGATCGGGCTCGGGCTCCAACACGTCGCAGAACTCCGGCGGTTCGAAGACCAGCGGTTCGGGATCGGGCACGAAGGGCTCGGCGGGAAGCGGCGGTTCGAGCAACAGCGGCAGCTCCGGCACGAGCAGCAAACCGAGCGCCACTCCGGTCGTCCCCGGCGCGATCATCTTCAGCCACGCGTCCAACAAGTGCATCGACGTCGTCGGCGACAAGGGCAAGGACGGTGCCCCGCTGGAGATCTGGACGTGCAACGGCAAGGCCCAGCAGAAGTGGGTGTTCAAGTCGGACGGCACCGTGCGCGCCATGGGCCTGTGCATGGACGTCGCCTGGGGCTCCACCGCGGACGGCGCGGTCATCCAACTGGCCAAGTGCAGCGGCAACCCGGCCCAGAAGTTCATCCTCGCCGGACCCAACGACCTGGTGAATCCGCAAGCCAACAAGTGCGTCGACGTCAAGGACCAGAAGACGGGCAACGGCACCCGGCTCCAACTGTGGACGTGCAACGGCCAGCCCAACCAGAAATGGACCGCACGCTGACCGATTCGCTGTTTTTCGCTGTGTGTGGGCGATATCTCGTCCGGCCGGGTGACCGACGAAGATCACCAGGTCAGGGCATCTGCCCCTACGCCCCTGATCGCCCTCGCACCCCTCGTACAGCGCTCTCACCTGGCAGGCGTACTGGCGCGAGCCTAGTCTCGTACTAAAATTTCCGGCTTGTTACGGAACGGAGCTGGAGCCGGACAACCCCAGGCAGACCTGCGGGCCCTCGCCAGCGCCCCGGAGGTCTCCGGGAACGAGACGCGAGGACCTGATGGCAGCCCTACACGAGAGCAGTGCTCTCGGTCTGCTCGAGGACGAGATCCACGAGCGGTTCGGCGACACGGCACGTTTCTCCGCGGGGCCCGCCGCCTCGCCGCGCACGCTCGTCGACGTGTTCGACGCCAGCGTACGTTCGTACCCGAACGAGCCCGCCCTCGACGACGGCACCACCGCCCTCACCTACCGGGCGCTGGCCGTCGAGGTCGAGGCCGTACGGCGCCGCCTGAGCGCCGCCGGAGTCGGCCTCGGGGACCGTGTCGGGGTCCGGGTGCCGTCCGGCACCAACGAGCTGTACGTCGCCATCCTGGCCGTGCTGGCCGCCGGTGCCGCCTACGTTCCCGTGGACGCCGAGGACCCGGACGAGCGGGCCGAGCTGGTGTTCGGTGAGGCCGATGTCCGGGCCGTCGTCGGCGCCGGTCACGAGATCACCGTGCCGGGGGCCCGCAGTGAGCGGCCCGCGCACCGCCCCGGGGTCGAGCACGACGCCTGGATCATCTTCACCTCCGGCTCCACCGGCAAGCCCAAGGGCGTCGCCGTCAGCCATCGCAGCGCCGCCGCCTTCGTGGACGCCGAGGCCGCGCTGTTCCTCACCGACGACCCGGTGGGACCCGGCGACCGGGTCATGGCGGGCCTCTCGGTGGCCTTCGACGCCTCCTGCGAGGAGATGTGGCTGGCCTGGCGCTACGGAGCCTGTCTGGTGCCCGTACCGCGCTCCCAGGTCCGCAGCGGGGCCGACCTCGGGCCCTGGCTGGTCGAGCAGGAGATCTCCGTGGTCTCCACCGTGCCCACGCTGGCCGCGCTGTGGGAGCCCGAGACCCTCAACGACGTACGGCTGCTGATCTTCGGCGGGGAGGCCTGCCCGCCCGAGCTGGTGCAGCGGCTGGTCACGGAGGGGCGCGAGGTGTGGAACACCTACGGGCCCACCGAGGCCACCGTCGTCGCCTGCGCCTCCCTGATGACCGGCGAGGAGCCCATCCGGATCGGGCTGCCCCTCAACGGCTGGGAGCTCGCCGTCGTCGACGAGGCCGGGGAGCCCGTCGCCATGGGCGGCAGTGGGCAGCTGGTGATCGGTGGTGTCGGGCTGGCCCGGTATCTCGATCCCGAGAAGGACGCCGAGAAGTACGCCCCGCTCGAATCCCTCGGCTGGGAGCGCGCCTATCGCAGCGGTGACCTCGTCAAGGCCGAGCCGGAGGGGCTGATCTTCCTCGGGCGGGCCGACGAGCAGATCAAGCTCGGCGGACGCCGTATCGAGCTGGGCGAGGTCGACTCGGCGCTCCAGGGGCTGCCCGGGGTCGCCGGCGCCGCAGCCGCCGTACGGACCGCCCGCAGCGGCAACCAGCTGCTCGTCGGCTATGTCGTGACGCAGGAGGGCTGGGACCAGGCCGCCGCCGTGGAGCGGCTGCGCGCCGAGCTGCCCGCCGCTCTGGTGCCGCTGCTCGCGCCGGTCGCCGACCTGCCCACGCGCACGTCGGGCAAGGTCGACCGCAACGCCCTGCCCTGGCCCCTGGAGGGGTTCGAGACCGGTCCCGCCGCCGTGCTGTACGGCACCGAGGCCTGGCTCGCCGAGCAGTGGAGCGAGGTCCTCGGCATCCCCGTGGGCAGCGCGGACGACGACTTCTTCGCCATCGGCGGCAGCAGTCTCGGCGCTGCCCAGCTCACGACACGGCTGCGGACGCGCTACGCGAGCGCGGCCGTCCTCGACATCTACCAGCAGCCCGTGCTGCGCAAGCTCGCCCGGCACCTGGAGGAGTCCGCGCAGGACGACACCGGCGGGCGGATCATCGCGCCGGTTCCCCTGCGCGCCAAGGCCGTGCAACTGCTGCTGCTGGTCCCGCTGTTCACGCTGATGGGGCTGCGGTGGGCGGTCGCGCTGGCCGCCGCCGGGAACGTACTGCACTGGTTCGGCGCCTATCCGTGGGCGCCGGCCACCTCGTGGTGGGCGGTGGCCGTCGGCGCCGCCGTGCTGTTCTCACCGCCCGGGCGGCTCGCCCTGGCGGCCGGTGGGGCGCGGCTGCTGCTGCGCGGTGTGAAGCCGGGGCGGTATCCGCGCGGTGGCAGCGTCCATCTGCGGCTGTGGACCGCCGAGCGGCTCGCCGAGTTCAGCGGGGCGACCTCGCTGACCGGTGCGTGGCTGGAACGGTACGCGCGGTCGCTGGGCGGCAAGGTCGGCGCTGACGTCGATCTGCACTCGCTGCCCCCCGTCACCGGCATGCTCAAGCTGGGGCGTGGGGCCGCCGTCGAGTCCGAGGTGGACCTTTCGGGGCACTGGCTGGACGGGGACCGGCTGGAGATCGGGCAGGTCAAGGTCGGTGCCGGCGCTGCCGTCGGGACGCGCAGCCTGCTCTTCCCGGGGGCCCGGGTCGGCAAGCGGGCCGAGGTGGCGCCGGGTTCGGCGGTCGTCGGGACGGTGCCGACCGGGCAGCGCTGGGCCGGTGCGCCGGCCGTCAAGCTCGGCAAGGCCAAGCGGAACTGGCCCAAGGAGCGTCCGCAGCGCGGGCGCGCCTGGCGGGCCATGTACGGCATCACCGGGTTCGCCCTGACCATGCTGCCGGTGCTGGCGGGCGCTGTCGCGCTGCTGGTCGCGGGCCTGTTCGTCGACCCGGCCGCCGGGCTCGGGGCCGCCCTGCGGGGCATCGCGCTCGCGCTGGTACCGGCCACGCTGTCGTTCGGTCTCGCGTACGCGCTGGTGCTGCTGATCGCCGTACGGCTGCTCAGTCTGGGCCTGCGCGAGGGTACGCATCCCACGCACAGCCGCATCGGCTGGCAGGCCTGGACGGTCACGCAGCTCATGGACCGCTCCCGCGAGACGCTGTTCCCGCTGTACGCCGGGCTGATCACACCGGTGTGGCTGCGGCTGCTCGGGATGCGGATCGGACGCGGCGCCGAGGTGTCGACCGTGCTGGCGCTGCCGAGCCTGACGACCGTCGGCGAGGGCGCCTTCCTGGCCGACGACACGCTGACCGCGCCGTACGAGCTCGGCGGTGGCTGGCTGCGGATCGGGCGGGCCGAGATCGGGCGGCGGGCTTTCCTGGGCAACTCCGGGATGACCGCGCCTGGCCGCTCGGTGCCCGACGGAGGCCTGGTCGGGGTCCTCTCGGCCACCCCGAAGAAGGCCAAGAAGGGCAGCTCGTACCTGGGTCTGCCGCCCATGAAGCTGCCCCGGTCGGCGAGCGGCGGCGACCAGAGCCGTACGTACGACCCGCCCGCGCATCTGCTGTGGGCGCGGGCGCTGGTGGAGCTGTTCCGGATCGTGCCGGTGTTCTGCTCGGCGGGTCTCGCGGTGCTGACGGTGGCCGTGTTCAGTGTGCTCGGCGGATGGTTCTGGCTGGCGGGCGGGCTGGTGCTCCTCGCTGTGGGGGCCCTCGCCTGTCTCCTGTCCATCGTCGCCAAGTGGGTGCTCGTGGGGCGCCACCGCGCCGGTGAGCATCCGCTGTGGAGCGGTTTCGTGTGGCGCAACGAGCTGGCGGACACCTTCGTCGAGGTCGTCGCCGTGCCGTGGCTCGTGGGTTCCGTACCGGGTACGCCGGTGATGTCGGCGTGGCTGCGGGGGCTCGGCGCGCGCATCGGGAAGGGGGTCTGGGTGGAGAGCTACTGGCTGCCCGAGACCGACCTGGTGACCCTGGGGGACGCGGCCACCGTGAACCGGGGATGCGTGCTCCAGACACACCTCTTCCACGACCGGATCTTGCGGACGGATACTGTGGTCCTCCGTGAGGGCGCGACGTTGGGTCCTGGCGGGATCGTCCTGCCCGGCTCCACGGTCGGGGCCCGGTCCACTCTGGGTCCCGCGTCGCTGGTCATGGCGGCGGAGTCCGTTCCCGACGACACCCGCTGGCTGGGCAACCCGATCGAGTCATGGCGTTCCTGAAAGCGGTGGGCACGGCTCGTTCGGGTACCGGAGCGGGAGTGGGTTCATCTCCGGCACCTCGTACGAGCACATCGCAGGGAGCAGACTCAGCAGTGAGCGTTCAGCAGACAGTGGGTTCCGACCCGTACTTTCCGGCAAACGGTGACGCCCGTTACCGGGTGCACCGGTACGAACTCGCGCTGGACTACCGCCCCGGGCCGAACCGGCTCGCGGGCACGGCCCGTATCAACGCCATAGCGGGACGGAGCTCTCTTGCCGAATTCCAGCTGAACCTGGGCGAATTCAAGATCGGCCGGGTCCGGGTGGACGGAAAGGCCGCCCACTACACGCACCGTGGCGGCCGACTGCGTGTCCGCCCCGCGAAGCCGCTGCGGACCGGGGCCGCGTTCACCGTCGAGGTGCACTGGGCGGGCAATCCCAAGCCGGTCAACAGCCCCTGGGGCGAGATCGGCTGGGAGGAGCTGGAGGACGGGGCGCTGGTGGCGAGCCAGCCGATCGGGGCGCCCTCCTGGTACCCGTGCAACGACCGGCCCGCCGACAAGGCGTCCTACCAGATCTCGATCACCACCCCGTCCGCGTACTCGGTGGTGGCGGGCGGGCGACTGCTGACGCGGACCACCAAGGCGTCCACCACCACGTGGGTGTACGAGCAGTCGGCGCCGACGTCGAGCTATCTGGTGGGGCTGTCGATCGGGAAGTACCAGACGGTGCTGCTCGGTGATCCGGGACTGGGAGGTGTGCCCCAGCACGGGCACATTCCGGCCGAGTTGCTGCCCGAGTTCTCCCGGGACTTCGCTCGCCAGCCCGCCATGATGGAGCTGTTCCAGGAGCTGTTCGGGCCGTATCCGTTCGGTGAGTACGCGGTCGTGGTGACCGAGGAGGAACTCGATGTGCCCGTGGAGGCACAGGGGTTGTCGCTGTTCGGCGCCAACCATGTGGACGGGGCCCGGAGTTCGGAACGGCTCGTCGCGCACGAGCTGGCCCACCAGTGGTTCGGCAACAGTGTGTCCATCGCGGACTGGCGCCACATCTGGCTGAACGAGGGGTTCGCCAAGTACGCGGAGTGGTTGTGGTCGGAGCGGTCCGGGGGACGCAGCGCGCAGCAACACGCCGCGGTGGCGCATCGGTTGCTGTCCGGACGGCCGCAGGATCTGCGGCTCGCCGATCCCGGGCGGAAGCTGATGTTCGACGACCGGCTGTATCAGCGGGGTGGGCTTGCCGTGCACGCGGTGCGGTGCGCTCTGGGGGACGAGGCGTTCTTCCGCATGCTGCGGGGGTGGGCCGGGTTGCACCGGGGTGGGTCGGTGAGTACGGGGACGTTCACGGCGTATGCGGGTCGGTTCGCCGCGGAGCCGTTGGACGAGTTGTTCGCCGCGTGGCTCTATGAGGGGGCGTTGCCCGCGTTGCCCTCGTCGGGGGCGTCGCCGGTGACGGGAGGGCCGCGGGTGCCTGCGCGGCCGTCTTATCCGCCGTCTTCCAGCGCGTAGCGCTGCGCGCGGCAGACCGTGGTTCGGTGCGGGTGCGCTGTGGCTTGTCGCGCCCCGCGGCGGAGCCGCCAATGTCACAGCCCCGCGCCCCTATCGGGCGCGTCAGCCTGGCGGTAGCGCAGAATGGCGGGCATGTCACGACGCTCCTCCAGCCCTGTTCAGAGTTCCACGTGTCCGTGCGGTGCTGCGGAGGCGTACGAAAGGTGCTGTGGCCGATTCCTCAGGGGTGAGGCGGCCGCACCGACCGCCGAGGCGCTGATGCGCTCCCGTTACAGCGCCTTCGTGAAGCGCGACGAGGCCTACCTCCTGCGCACCTGGCACCCGCGTACCCGCCCGGCGGGGATCTCGTTCGACCCCGGGATGCGGTGGACGGGCCTGGAGATCATCGAAACGGGCGGCGGTACGGCGTTCCACACCACCGGGACCGTGACGTTCCGGGCCTCCTACCGGGGCGGTGCGCTGCGGGAGCGGAGCCGGTTCGAGCGGGTCGACGGGGCATGGGTGTACGTCGACGGGGACATCGACGAGGACGACCGGAGCCGACAGGACCCTCAGGACTCCTAGGGGGCGAGGATGTCCAGTTCCTGAAGGGCTCCGACCGCGATCTCCCTGGTGAGTCGCTCCGCGCGTTCCCCGTCGCCCTCGCGGACCGCCTCGGCGACCTGTACGTGCAGGGTGACCGCGGCCGGGTCGGGGTCCTCGAACATGACCTCGTGATGGGTGCGGCCGGCCAGGACCTCCGCGACGACGTCGCCCAGACGGGCGAACATCTCGTTGCCGGAGGCCTCCAGGATCACCCGGTGGAAGGCCACGTCGTGGACCAGATAGCCCTCCAGCTGATGGCCGCGCGAGTTGGCGACCATGCCCAGCGCGCACTCCGTGAGCCGGGCGCACTGCTCGGCGGTGGCGAACTTGGCGGCCAGTCCCGCGGCGACCGGTTCGACGGCGGAGCGCAGCACGGTGAGGGAGCGCAGTTGCTGCGGGCGGTCGGCGCCCGCCAGCCGCCAGCGGATGACCTGAGGGTCGTACACGTTCCACTCGGCCTTGGGACGGACCGTGACGCCGACCCGGCGGCGGGACTCGACCAGGTGCATCGACTCCAGGACCCGGACCGCCTCCCGCATCACCGAGCGGGACACGTCGAAGCGCTGGGCCAGTTCGTCCGTGCGCAGAACGCTGCCCGGGGGGTACTCGCCCGCGGTGATCGCCGGCCCGAGGGTTTCCAGTACATGGCCGTGCAGCCCTCGGCCCGGTGTGCTCATGCACTCAGCGTACGGGGCGCGTCACACTCCTAAAAAGTCAGACTTAATCGTCCCCAGGTCTTGAATTTGTCGGACCTAATGCGTTTCATAGCGTCCATGCAGCAGATGCGAACCCCCCACGTCGTCGTGGTCATGGGCGTCGCGGGCACCGGGAAGACCACGATCGGTCCCCTGCTCGCGGCCGCCCTCGGCGTTCCGTACGCCGAGGGCGACGACTTCCACCCTCCGGCCAACATCCACAAGATGACGGCCGGGACCCCGCTGACCGACGACGACCGTTGGCCGTGGCTGGACTCCATCGGCGAGTGGGCGCACGGCAGGGCCGGGCTCGGCGGGGTGGTGAGCAGTTCGGCACTGAAGCGGTCGTACCGCGACCGGCTGCGTGCCGCCGCACCCGATGTGGTCTTCGTGCACCTCACCGGCGACCGGGCCCTCATCGAGGAACGGATGGCGCACCGGCAGGGCCACTTCATGCCGACGGCACTGCTCGACTCCCAGTTCGCCACGCTCCAGCCGCTCGAAGCGGACGAGGCGGGCGTCGCGGTGGACGTCTCCGGCACCCCGGAGCAGATCACCGCCCGCGCTGTGGCGGCACTCGGCGACCTCGACGGCCCCGAGACACTCCGCAGCCCGTAGCCCGTAGCTACCAGCCCTGGAAAGTCCCCCTCCAGACCCCTGAAGTACTCCAGAAGACAAGGGAACCACCGTGACCAGACTCAGCGTCGAGATGCTGGCAGCGGACACCGTCGAGCCGATCACCTCGGCCGGCCATGCCCAGCTGGGCATCGCCGTGCTGGCGGGCATCGCGCTCATCGTCCTGCTGATCACCAAGTTCAAGCTGCACGCCTTCCTCGCCCTGACCATCGGCTCGCTCGCGCTGGGCGCCTTCTCGGGCGCGCCGCTCGACAAGGCCATCGCCAGCTTCACCACCGGGCTCGGCTCGACGGTGGCCGGTGTGGGTGTCCTGATCGCCCTGGGCGCGATCCTCGGCAAGCTGCTCGCCGACTCCGGCGGCGCGGACCAGATCGTCGACACGATCCTGGCGCGGGCCTCGGGCCGGACCATGCCGTGGGCGATGGTCCTGATCGCCTCCGTGATCGGCCTGCCCCTGTTCTTCGAGGTCGGCGTCGTCCTGCTGATCCCGGTCGTCCTGATGGTCGCCAAGCGCGGCAACTACTCCCTGATGCGCATCGGCATCCCGGCGCTCGCGGGCCTGTCCGTGATGCACGGCCTGGTCCCTCCGCACCCCGGTCCGCTGATCGCGATCGACGCGGTCGGCGCCAACCTCGGTGTGACACTGGCGCTCGGTGTCCTGGTCGCCATCCCGACGGTGATCATCGCCGGTCCGTTGTTCTCGAAGGTCGCGGCCCGCTGGGTGGATGTGCCCGCCCCCGACCGGATGATCCCCCAGCGCCCCTCGGAGGACCTGGAGAAGCGTCCCGGTTTCGGTGCCACCCTCGCGACGATCCTGCTCCCCGTCGTCCTGATGCTGTCCAAGGCGCTGGTCGACATCATCATCGACGACCCCACGCACATGGTGCAGCGTGTCTTCGACGTCGTCGGCTCCCCGCTGATCGCCCTGCTCGCCGCCGTTCTCGTGGGCGTCTTCACGCTGGGCCGCCCGGCCGAGTTCTCGAAGGAACGCATCTCGCGGATCGTCGAGACGGGCCTCGCGCCCATCGCGGGCATCCTGCTGATCGTCGGCGCCGGCGGCGGCTTCAAGCAGACGCTGATCGACTCCGGGGTCGGCAAGATGGTCCTGGACATCTCCGAGGACTGGTCGATCCCGGCCCTGCTGCTCGCCTGGCTGATCGCGGTGGCGATCCGGCTGGCGACGGGCTCGGCGACGGTGGCGACGGTCTCCGCGGCCGGCCTCGTGGCCCCGCTCGCGGCCGACATGTCGACGGCCCACGCGGCCCTTCTCGTCCTGGCCATCGGTGCCGGTTCCCTCTTCTTCAGCCATGTCAACGACGCCGGATTCTGGCTGGTCAAGGAGTACTTCGGCCTGAACGTCGGCCAGACACTCAAGACCTGGTCGGTCATGGAGACGATCATCTCCGTGGTCGCGGGCGGCCTGGTACTGCTGCTGTCACTCGTGATCTAGGGGTACGGGAATGACTGGACGTACAGGCATGAGTCACCCTCTGTTCGACATCAGCGGCCGGACGGCCCTGGTCACCGGGTCCAGTCGGGGCATCGGCCTCGCCCTGGCCCGGGGACTGGCCGAGGCGGGCTGCACGGTCGTCCTCAACGGGCGCGACGGGGACCGGTTGGCGAAGGCCGCCGCCGAACTGGCCACCGAATCCGGGGACATCCACACCGCCTCGTTCGACGTCACCGACGGCCCCTCGGTCGCCGCCGGTATCGCGGACATCGAGGAGCGGGTCGGCCCGCTCGACATCCTGGTCAACAACGCCGGCATGCAACTGCGGGCCCCGCTCCTGGAGTTCAGCGACTCCGACTGGCACCGCATCCTCGACACCAACCTCACCAGCGCGTTCCTGGTGGGCCGGGAGGCGGCCCGCCGGATGACGGAACGCGGCCACGGCAAGATCATCAACATCTGCTCGGTACAGAGCGAGGTGGCCCGCCCGGGCATCGCGCCCTACACGGCCACCAAGGGCGCGCTGAAGATGCTCACCAAGGGCATGTGCGCGGACTGGGGCCCGCACGGAGTCCAGGTCAACGCCCTCGGCCCCGGCTACATCGAGACGGAACTCACCCAACCTCTGGTCGACGACCCGGAGTTCAGCGCCTGGGTGCGCAAACGCACGCCGGCCGGGCGGTGGGGGCGTACGGAGGACCTGGTGGGCGGGGTGCTGTTCCTCGCCTCCCCGGCGGCGGACTTCGTCGGCGGCCAGGTGCTGTACGTCGACGGCGGCATGACCAGCGTCCTGTGACGCGGACACGAAATCGGACAGGAAAGGTGTTCTCCCGATGCTCGGTTGCGTGATCCACGGCGAGGGCGACCTGCGGGTCGACGAGTTGCCGGTGCCGTCCCCCGGCCCCGGCGAGGCGCTGGTGGCGGTCAGGTACGGCGGAGTGTGCGGCTCGGACCTGCACTACTGGCGGCACGGCGGGGTCGGCGACTTCCGTCTCAAGGAGCCGATGGTGCTGGGCCACGAGGTCGTCGGGACGGTCGTCTCCTACGGTGACGGTACGTCAGGCCCCGCCGTGGGTACGCCGGTTGCCGTGCATCCGGCGACCCCGTGCGGGGTGTGTCCGGAGTGCGCGTCCGGTCGGCGCAACGTCTGCCGGGACACGCGTTACCTCGGCAGCGCCGCCCGCACACCCCACGTCCAGGGCGGCTTCGCGGCCCGACTGGTCGTCCCCGCAGAGCAGTTGAGGCCCGTACCGGCGGGCCTGCCACTGCACCTGGCCGCCCTGGCCGAGCCCTTCTCCGTCGCCCTGCACGCCGTGGGCCGGGCCGGGGACCTGTCCGGCAGGCACGTTCTCGTCACCGGCGCCGGGCCCATCGGGTGCCTGGTCGTCGCGGCGGCGAAGGCGGCAGGCGCGGCCCGGGTGACGGTCACGGACCTGCTCCCCCAGGCCCTGCGCTACGCGGCCGTCGCGGGCGCCGACTCCGTCGTACGGGCGGACGATCCCGGCGATCCCGGGTGGCCGGCCGAGGTGGACGTGGCCGTCGAGGCGTCGGGGGTCGCCGCCGGGCTGGACACCTGCCTGCGTCTGGTGCGCCGGGGCGGCGTCGTCGTACAGCTCGGCCTGCTGCCGCCGGGGCCCAGCCCCTTCGCGGGCAACCTCGTCGTCACCCGGGAGATCGAGCTGCGGGGTGCGTTCCGCTTCGACGCGGAGTTCGACGACGCGTTGGCCCTGCTGGCGGCTGAGCCGGCCCTCGACGGGTTGGTCAGCGCGGTGGTCCCGGTCGAGGAGGCGGAGGCGGCGTTCACGCTGGCGGCGGATCGGGGGCGGTCGTGCAAGGTGCTTCTTGATTTTGGTGGGGGGTGAGTTTTGGGTGGGGCGGTGGGTGTGTGGGGTGCGGGGTGTTGTCCCTGGGGTGCCTTGGCCGCGGGTCCGCTGTGGCTCGTCGCGCCGTTCCCCGCGCCCCCATCAAGGACCCGACAGGCCCGGGAGTGCCCTAGCCGCGGGGCCGTCGCGGCTCGTCGCGCCGTTCCCCGCGCCCCCATCAAGGACCCGACAAGCCCCGGAAGTGCCTTAGCCGCGGGGCCGTCGCGGCTCGTCGCGCCGTTCCCCGCGCCCCCATCAAGGACCCGACAGGCCCGGGAGTGCCCTAGCCGCAGGGCCGTCGTGGCTCGTCGCGCCGTTCCCCGCGCCCCTTCAGGGCGCCCGGCACCGGATCGTCGGTTCAGGGGCGCCACAGCGGATGCTCGCTCTCCGCCCACTCCTTGCTCACCGAGCCCGTTCTGAGGCCCCGGCGGGCCTCGGGGTCGCCCAGGGCCATGCCGATGTGGCCGGCCAGGACGATACCGATGGTGAGCGCCAGCCAGTCGTGGACGAAGGTCGCGCCGGTGCGCCACATCAGCGGGGTGAGGTGGGTGAACCACATCAGCAGACCCGTGCCGAGCATGACCAGGGTGGCGCCCGCGATCCAGGACGCGTAGACCTTCTGGCCCGCGTTGAACTTGCCCGCCGGGCGCGAGACGCGGCGCTTGTCACGCCGTAGGGCCGCGCGCAGCCAGACGCGGTCGTGCGGGCCGAAGCGGTTGAGGAAACCGAGGTCCGCTCGGAAGGCGCGGGAGGCCAGGCCCGCCAGGAGAGGCACGGGCAGGGCGAGGCCCGCCCACTCGTGGACGCGGACCACCAGTTCGCGGCGGCCGACCAGTTCGGCGAGTTGGGGGAGGTAGAGGCAGGCCGCTGTAACCACGCACACGCCCATCAGCGCGGCCGTCGCGCGGTGCACCCACTTCTGGGAGCGGCCGAAGCGGCGTACCTCCGTGGCGGAGGGCGCCGGGGCGTCAGCTCGTAGGCTCATCGTCGCGTCCGTTCGATTTACCGACCCAGGCGTCGATGTCGTAGCCGCGGTTCTCCCAGTAGCCGGCCCGCACGTCCTCGGTGACGGTGATGCCGGAGAGCCACTTGGCGGACTTGTAGAAGTACATGGGGGCGACGTAGAGGCGGACCGGGCCGCCGTGGCTGTGGCTCAGGTTCTTGTCCTGCATGCGCAGCGCCACGATGACGTCCGCGCGGCGCGCCTGGTCGAGGGTGAGGCTCTCGCTGTAGGCGCCGTCGAAGCAGGTGAAGCGCACCGCTCCGGCCGAGGAGCGCACTCCCGCCGCGTCCAGGAGCCGGGACAGCCGGACCCCTTCGAAGGGTGTGCCGGGGACCCGCCAGCCCGTGACGCACTGGACGTCCTTGACCATCCTGGTCTGGGGCATCGCCCGCAGGTCCGCCAGGGTGTAGGTGGCCGGTCTGTCGACGAGACCGTCGATCTTCAGCTGGTAGTCGCCCGCGTCCTTGTGGGGTACGGAGGACGTCACCGAGTAGTAGCGGAAACCGCCGCCGTTCGGGAGCAGGCCGGTCAGTCCGGTGGGGTCGTTCTCCGCCGCGCCGGCGAGGAAGGACTCCATGCCGCGCTGGAGGACGGGCGCGGCGACCACGCCCAGGGCGCCGAGGCCGAGGGTGCCGAGCAGGACCCGGCGGCCGATGGGCGTACCCCGGTCCTGCCCGTCGCGTTCTTCGGCTGCCCCGGGTCGCTCGGACGGTTGGGGTCGGGGTCGTTCGGAGTTCACGTATCCATTCGAACACCCGCGACCCCTGTCGAGCCAGGGATCGCGGGTGCTCGTCAGACTTCCGTAACCGCTTCTCACCCGGTTCTCAGGTGGCGGCCCCGGAAAGGGTGCTCAGGAGGCCGCCTCCGCGGACTCCGCCGACTCGGCCACCTTCTCCAGCTGGAACGCCTCGTTGCCGAGCCCGATCCGGGCGTGCGTCTCGGGCTTGCGGGCGCGCAGCACCACACCCTGGACCAGGCCGACGACCACGGCGGCGCCGATGATCCCGGGGAGGAGCCAGTTGAGGTAGGAGTCGGGGCCAGTGCCGACCAGGACGTCGAAGTCCCTGATCGTGTAGCCGGCGATGACGAGCAGCGCGATGCCGGCCAGCGCGGACGTCACCAGCCGCCAGGCCTGGGCGCCCACGGCGCCGCGACGGGCGAAGAAGGCGATGACCGAGACGGAGGCCGCCGCCATCAGCACGATCACACCCAGGGCGCCGATGTTGCCCAGCCAGGTGAACAGCTTCAGCACGGGAGTGGTCGGGTCACCCACCGGTCCGTCGTCGGACACCGCGAAGGCGGCCACGACCAGCACGGCCACGCCGGTCTGCAGGAGCGAACCGGTGCCGGGCGCGCCGCTCGCGCCGGTGGTACGGCCGAAGGTCGCGGGCAGCAGTCCCTCGCGGCCCATGGCGAAGGCGTACCGGGCGACCACGTTGTGGAAGCTGAGCAGCGCGGCGAACATGCCGGTCACGAACAGGACGTGCAGGACGTCCGTGAAGGTACCGCCGAGCCGGGACTCGGTGAGGGAGAACAGCAGTCCGGCGCTCTCCTTCTGCGCGGTGCCGACGATCGCGGAGGGGCCCGCGGCGACGGTGAACGCCCATGAGCTGATCGCGAAGAACACGGCGACGAAGCTGACGGCGAGGAACATCACGCGCGGTACCAGGACGTGCGGCCGGCTCGTCTCCTCGGCGTACACGGGGGCCTGTTCGAAACCGGTGAAGGCGGCGATGCAGAAGCACAGGGCGGTACCGACGCCCGCGCCGGTGAGGGTGTCGGGGTTGAAGGCGTGCAGCGACAGCCCCTCCTTCGACGGGTCGGCGACGGCGGCGATGTCGAAGATGACGACGAGGACCACCTCGATGACGATCAGCACGCCGAGCACCCGCGCGTTGACGTCGATCTTCAGCAGGCCGAGCGCGCCGACGGCCAGCGCGGCCAGCAACGCCGGTATCCACCAGGCGACTTCGGTGTCCAGGTAGGTGGAGAACAGGCTGGAGACCTCGAACCCGAAGATGCCGTAGATGCCGACCTGGAGGGCGTTGTAGGCGACCAGTGCGAGCATCGCGGCGCTCGCCCCGGCGGTGCCGCCGAGGCCGCGCGAGATGTACGCGTAGAAGGCGCCCGCGTTGTGGACGTGGCGGCTCATCTCGGCGTACCCGACGCTGAAGAGGACGAGGACGACGCCGAGGAGGACGAAGAGCAGGGGCTGGCCGACGATGCCCATCACCGCGAATGTGGTGGGCATGACACCTGCAACCACCATGAGAGGAGCGGTCGCGGCGAGCACGGAGAGGAGCAGCCCCCCGGTGCCGAGGCGGTCCGCGCGCAGGGCGCGCTCCTGCCCCTTGAAGGTACTGATGCCGCTGTCTTCGGCACTGGGTCTGCTGGTGCTCGAACTGCCCGTCGTCATCGCGGGGTTGTCCTTTCGGGCGTACGGAAATTTTCACTGGTGCGTGATCGGTGACGCGTGATCAGTCATGCCTGTTCAGCCATGCCTGTTCGGTCGTGCCTGTTCGGTCGTGCCTGTTCGGTCGTGCGTGAAGCGTGTGGGGCGTTACACCGTGCCGAGCGCGCTGTCGCGGGCGGCACGGAAGGCGGTGTGCGGGTCGCGGTCCGGGTAGGACCACGGGACGGGCGTCTGGTGCGGGCCGATCCGGTGGAACAGGGCCGCGGCCTCCGCGCCCCGGCCCTCGCAGAACTTGGCGTGGGCAAGGAAGTTGAGGTCGACCAGGCGGCGCGGATGGTCGTCGCGCTCCCACTCCAGCCACCAGTCGAACGCGGCCTTCATCACCTGGCGGGCCCGCCGTCCGACCCAGTGCCCGGAGGACGCCGGGTCGGCGGACTCCAGGCCGGCGGCGGCGAGCACGCGGTAGCGCTCGGCGTGCGCGACGACCGGCAGGATCGCCAACGGCGAGTCCGCGGGGGCCTGTTCGACAGCCCAGTTGGCGAAGTCGTACACCTCGTGCAGCGGATCCTGGCCGTCGACGGTACGCCGCTCGGCGAGGCGCGCGACCATCAGATGGTGGGCGTGATGGTGGTCCGGGTAGCGGTGCCGTACCTCGTCGAAGAGCTGGACGACGGTCTCCTCCAAGCCCATCCTCCGCTCCAGCAGGAGCAGCCCGAGCCAGGGCGTGGGGTCGGCGGGAGCGAGCGCGGCGGCGGCATGGCAGGCGTCGCGGGCCCGGACCGGCTTGTCCTTGCCCACCAGGGCCCGCTGGACGGTGGCCACGGCGAGCAGGACGGAGGCGTCGGCGGAGTCGGGTTCGGCCAGCAGCCAGTCACGGGCCCAGGCGGCGGTGCCGGATTCCAGGGCGAGGACGGTGACCCGGTGCCCCCGGCGGTCCCAGTCGTCGCCGGTGGTGGTGAGCAGCGCGCGGACGGCCTGCCAGCGCCCCTGGGCCAGAGCGGTGCGCGCGGCGACGAGTTCGGTGTCGTCGAGCGCGGCGTCGAAGGCCTGGGCGGCACGTTTACGGCCCCGGCCCAGGGGTGGTGGAGGTGGAGACACCGCGGGGAACTTCCTCACACGACGCGGTCTGCGGACGGCGATCATTCGACTGCCATCGGTTGATCACGGACAGCAAACCCTCCACGAATGCTTCACGTCAAGGCCGGATCTGCATACGACACGTGTCAATTACGCATCTGTATAGGACAGTTGACCTGGCGGCCTGACAGAACACGGCAGGCCCCATCAATACCGCAGCGATGACGTTAAGTCGCGAAAGAGTCACCATGCGGACGCGGACCGACCGCCGGCTCCACGATTCCGTCACATCCCCGGGGCAGGACCGGTCGAGGACGGCTACAGTCGGCCTTTACCACACCCCATACCCCGCCCCGTCATCGAGGTACGTCGCGTGTCCGTTCTGGTTCTGACTCTCGCCGTGAGCGCCGCCTGCTGTCTGGGCCTCGGCTTCGTCCTCCAGCAGAACGTGGCGCGACAGGCTCCGCTGAGCGACTTCCTCTCCCCGCGCCTGCTGCTCGACCTGATGCGGGTGCCGCGCTGGCTCGGCGGCATCGGCCTGATGGTGGCGGGCATGGTGCTGGGCGCCGTCGCACTGAGCCAGGGCGAGGTGTCCCTGGTGGAGCCCCTCCTCGCGACGAACCTGCTCTTCGCGCTCGCCCTCTCCCGCAAGCAGACCAGGCAGCCGCTGGGCCGCCAGGGCTGGACGGGCCTGCTGCTGCTCGCCGGCGGGGTGACGGCGTTCATCGTCGCGGGCGAACCGCGCGGCGGCTCGGCCGTCACGGACCCCTGGCGTCACTGGCTGATCATCGGCGCCATGCTCGGCGTCGCCCTGCTCCTCACGACGTACGCGAAGCGATCCCGGCTCAGCGCGGGCCCCGTTCTCCTGGCCCTGGCGGCCGGCCTCCTCTACGGCGTGCAGGACGCCCTGACGCGGGTCAGCGGCCAGCGCTTCTCGGAGGGCGGCCCGGCCCACCTCCTCACCGGCTGGCAGCCGTACGGCGTACTGCTTCTCGGGCTCACCGGCCTGATCCTGGTCCAGAGCGCCTTCGAGACCGCTCCCCTGCGCATGTCCCTCCCCGCCCTCACGGCGGCCCAGCCACTGGCCGGCATCATCTGCGGCGTCGGCTTCCTCGGCGACCGGCTGCGCACCGACACCGGCGCGCTGGCATGGGAGGCGGCGGGCCTCGCGGCCGTGGTCATGGGCATCGTCCTCCTGGGCCTCCACCCGGCGATGCCGAGCGGCTGCGCACCGAGGGCGATGGGCTTGGATGGCGGACATGAGCACTCACTCCCCCGAGAGCACTCCCGCTGAACCCACCGGCCCCTCCGAATCCACCGATGCGGCTGTTCCCGCCGTTTCCTCTGCCCCCGCCGCCCCCGCTGATCCTGGTGACCCCGCTCACGAGATCCTCGACATCGTCGACGAGAACGACGTGGTCGTCGGCCGGTCCCCGCGGGGCGAGGCGTACGCGCGCGGGCTGCGCCACCGGTGCGTCTTCATCCAGGTCAGGGACGCCCGGGGCCACATCTTCGTCCACCGCCGCACGGCCACCAAGATGGTCTTCCCCTCCCTGTACGACATGTTCGTCGGCGGAGTCGTGGGCGCGGGCGAGTCGTACGACACGGCGGCGCTGAGGGAGGCCGAGGAGGAACTCGGCGTCGCGGGACTGCCCCGTCCCGAGCCCGTCTTCCGGTTCCTGTACGACAACGGCGCGGGCCAGAGCTGGTGGTCGGCGGTGTACGAGGTCCGCTGCGAGCTGCCGGTCCACCCCCAGGTGGAGGAGGTCGCCTGGCACGCGTTCCTGCCCGAGGACGAGGTGGAGCGGCGGCTGGGCGAGTGGGAGTGGGTGCCGGACGGCCTGGAGGCGTACCGGCGCCTCCGTGCGTACCGCTCGGCCGGCAACCCGTAGAATTCCGGCACGTGATCGATTTCGCACGGAACGTCCGCCTCTGGTTCACCCCCCAGGAGATCGGCGACGAGGGCCGCACCCCCGACTACCGCTTCTCCCTGGCCAACGAACGCACCTTCCTGGCCTGGCTGCGTACCGCGCTCGCGCTGATCGGCGGCGGGTTCGCCGTGGACCAGTTCCTGCCCGACCTGCGGTGGGGGTGGCGGGTGGGGCTGGCGCTGGCGCTGCTGGCCGCCGGGGTGTTGTGCTCGCTGCGGGCCGTCAACCACTGGGTGCGGTGCGAGCGGGCGATGCGGCGGGGCGAGGATCTGCCGGTGTCCCGTTTCCCGGTGCTGCTGAGCCTCGCGGTCGCCGTGGTCGCGGTCGCCATGGTGGTCGTCGTACTGGCCCGGGGGAACGGGTGAGCGAGCCGGGCGGACGCGGAACCGAGGTGCGGGATCCCGGGCTGCAACCGGAGCGGACCCGGCTGGCGTGGCGGCGTACGACGCTGTCGAGCACCGTCGCCGCCGTGCTCGCCGGGAAGAGCGCGCTGCACGGCGAACCGTCGGCGGCCGGGATCACCGTATGCGCGGTGTGCTGCGTGCTGTGGCTGTGGTTCCTGACCGTCGCCCACCGGCGGATCCGGACGCTCGCGACGACGGCGGACCAGGGTCCGCCGCGACTCGCCGCCCGGCACGCCACCGCCGCCGCCCTGTGCACGGTCGCCCTGGCGGCGTGCGGGGCGGCGCTCGTCCTCTGACGCCGGACCCCGCCGACTCGGACCGTCAGGCCGTCAGGCCTCCTCGGCCCAGTCCACCGTCACCACGATCTTGCCCCTGGTACGGCCCTCCGCGTTCAGCCGGTGCGCCTCCGCCGCGCGTTCCAGGGGGAACGTGTCGGACACGTGCAGCGAGACGACATGCTGCTCGGCCAGCTCGGAGAGGTGCGCGAGGTCAGCGGCGTCGGGGCGTACGAAGTAGTACCGGCCGCCGAAACCGACGACGTCCGGGTCCGCGATCGACACCAGGCGGCCCCCGGGAGCCAGCAGCTCGACGGAGTCCCGCAACGTGTCGCCACCGACGGTGTCGAACACGGCGTCGACGCCGCCCGGGGCCAGTTTCCGCACCCGGTCGGCCATGCCCTCGCCGTAGGTCACCGGGACACCGCCCAGTTCGCGCACGAAGTCGTGGTTGTGCACGCTGGCGGTGCCGATGACGTGCGCCGCGCCCAGGTGCCGGCGGGCCAGCTGGACGGCGACGGAGCCGACCCCGCCCGCCGCCGCGTGCACCAGGACGGTCTCGCCCGTGCGGACGCGGAGCGACTTGGCGAGCACCTGGTAGGCGGTGAGTCCGACCAGCGGCAGCCCGGCCGCCTCCTCGAAGGAGAGGTTGCGGGGCTTGCGGGCGAGGGTGCGGACCGGGGCGGCGACGTACTCGGCGAAGGTGCCGCGCGAGAGGAAGTCCTCGCGTACGTAGCCGATGACCTCGTCACCCACGGCGAACTCGGTGACGGAGGGGCCCGGACGGACCACGACCCCCGAGACGTCCCAGCCCGGTGTCACGGGGAAGACGGTGTCCAGGAGGCCGTCGAGATAGCCCTCGCGGCACTTCCAGTCCACCGGGTTGACCGACGCCGCCCGCACCTTGATCAGCACGGAGTCGGGCCCGACCTTGGGTTCCGGGGCGTCCTGGTCGAACTCCAGGACGTCGGGACCGCCGTACCGGCTGTAGGTGATGGCTTTCATATGTCTGGTCCTCCGGTTTCCTCATGCCCGACCCTCCGGGGTGCGCGGACGCCACGCAAGTCGAATGGCCGGATATGTACGTATCGCGTGGGAGCCTGTCCGACGTCACCACCCGCACTTCCACCACTTCCGTACCCTCGATTGCCCGAAGGCGAGCATCATGAGCACCCCCACCCTTCACCGTGAACACCCGTCCCACGAGCACGCCCACGGCCCGGACTGCGGTCACACAGAGGTGCCGCACGGCGACCACGTCGACTATGCGCACGACGGTCATCTGCACCGCGCGCACAGCGACCACTGGGACGAGTGCGAGCCCGTCGGCCACGTGGCGCACGAGACCCACGACCATGTGCACGGGGACGGCTGCGGGCACCCCACCGTGCTGCACGGCGGCCATGTCGACTATCTGCACGACGGCCACCGCCATGCCGCGCACGACGGCCACTGGGACGACCACTGACCGTTTCCGGCCACCGGAACCGCACCCCGCCCTACCCTGCCGGCGTCTCCTTCCGCACACTGGAAGCGAGACGCCGGTCACTTTTCGCTCACCCACTGGACGACATACCGACCGGTCGGCATCATGAGGCAGGTCCTGTTTCCGTACGCGTAGGAGCGATGATGCCCCCGGACGACCTGCCAGGTCTCGATCTCGACCGGCTGCGCGGCCTGCTCGACGGCGAACGCCCCGGACTCGTGCACGGCCCCCTGACCGGCCGACTGATCGAGGGCGGCCGGTCGAACCTCACCTACGCGGTCACGGACGGCACCACCCGGTGGGTCGTACGACGTCCTCCGCTGGGCCATGTCCTGGCCACCGCGCACGACATGCGGCGCGAACACCGGGTGATCAGCGCCCTGCACACCACCTCCGTACCGGTCCCGCGGCCCGTGCTGCTGTGCGAGGACGAAGCGGTGCTCGGATCCCCGTTCTACGTCATGGAGTTCGTGCCGGGCACGCCGTACCGTACGGCCCAGCAGCTTGCCCCGATCGGCCCCGCGCGGACCCGGGACGTGGTGCTCTCGCTGGTGGACACCCTCGTCGAGCTGCACGCGGTGGACCCCGCCGAGGTGGGCCTCGCGGACTTCGGCCGGCCCGAGGGCTTCCTCGACCGGCAACTGCGGCGCTGGGGAAAGCAGTTGGACGCCTCCCGCAACCGCGACCTGGCCGGCATCGACGAACTGCAGGCGGCGCTCGGCCGAGCCCTGCCCCAGTCGTCCGCCCCGGCGATCGTGCACGGCGACTACCGGCTGGACAACGTCCTCATCGACACGGACGACAGGATCACGGCGATCCTCGACTGGGAGATGTCGACGCTCGGCGACCCGCTCACCGACCTGGGCCTGCTGGTGATGTACAGCATGCCGCTGGGGGCGCCCGACTCCCCCGTGTCCACGACCGCCGAGGCCGCCGGACATCCCTCCCCCACCGAGCTGATCGAACGGTACGCGGCGCGCTCGGGGCGCGACGTCTCGGCGGTCGCCTGGTACACGGCGTTCGCCTGGTTCAAGCTGGCCGTGATCCTGGAGGGCATCCACTACCGCTACACGCTGGGCCAGACGGTCGGCGCGGGCTTCGACCGGATCGGGGACCTGGTCCCCGTGTTCATCGAGCACGGCCTGACCACACTCCACACAGGTCTCCAGGAAGGCTGATCCGTCATGGACTTCGCGTTCGACGCGCGCACCGAGGAACTGCGCGCCAAGCTCCTCGCCTTCATGGACGAGTACGTCTATCCGGCGGAGGCCGTGGCCGAGGAACAGCGGGCCGCGCTGGCCTCGCCGTGGGACACCCCGGCCGTGGTCGAGGAGTTGAAGGCGCGGGCCCGTGGCCAGGGCCTGTGGAACCTCTTCCTGCCCGACGCCCGGCACGGCGCCGGCCTCACCAACCTCCAGTACGCCCCCCTCGCCGAAATCACCGGCCGTTCCCCGCACTTGGCGCCGACCGCGCTGAACTGCGCGGCGCCGGACACCGGCAACATGGAGGTACTGGCGCAGTTCGGCGACGAGCAGCAGAAGAAGCAGTGGCTGGAGCCGCTTCTCGCGGGCGAGATCCGCTCGGCGTTCGCGATGACCGAGCCCGAGGTGGCCTCGTCCGACGCGACGAACATCGAGACGCGGATCCGGCGGGACGGCGACGAATACGTCATCACGGGCCGTAAGTGGTACATCTCCGGGGCGATGAACCCCGACTGCCGGATCTTCATCGTCATGGGCAAGACCGACCCGGACGGCACCGACATCCGCCGCCAGCAGTCGATGATCCTGGTCCCCCGGGACACGCCGGGTGTCACGGTCAAGCGGGCGATGCAGGTGTTCGGCTACGAGGACCACTCCCACGGCGGCCACGCCGAGGTGGTCTTCGACGAGGCGCGGGTGCCGGCCGCGAACCTGATCGGCGAGGAGGGCAGCGGCTTCGCCATCGCGCAGGCGCGGCTGGGCCCCGGCCGTATCCACCACTGCATGCGGCTGATCGGGATGGCGGAGCGGGCCGTCGAGCTGATGTGCCGCCGGGCCGTCTCCCGCACGGCGTTCGGCAAGGCGCTGGCCCAGCAGGGTGTGGTCCACAACTGGATCGCCGACGCGCGGGTCACGGTGGAGCAGCTGCGGCTGCTGGTGCTGAAGACGGCGTGGATGATGGACACGGTGGGCAACAAGGGGGCGCACGCGGAGATCCAGGCGATCAAGATCGCTACGCCGCGTGCGGTGGTCGACATCATCGACAAGGCGATTCAGCTGCACGGCGCGGGTGGGGTGAGCCAGGACTTCCCGCTGGCGGAGCTGTGGGCGAGTGCGAGGACGCTGAAGCTGGCGGACGGTCCGGACGAGGTGCACCAGCGGTCGCTGGCTCGGCGTGAGCTGAAGAAGTACCTGTAGTTGTTTCGCCCCCGCCGCCCCTACCCGTCCCATCCCGTTCCTGGGGGCTGCCGCCCCCAGACCCCCGCTTCGGCCTGAACGGCCTCGTCCTCAAACGCCGGACGGGCTGAAAATCAGCCCCTCCGGCGGTTGAGGAGCGGGGGTTCGGGGGCGGCGGGGGCGAGGAAACCGCTCCTACGGCCGCAGCGCGCGCAGCAGCAGGTCCGCCAGTTGCTCCGCGACCTCCGTCGGGGTCAGCGGGCCCTCCGGGCGGTACCACGTCGACAGGTGGTGGATGGAACCGAAGTGGTAGTCCACCACCAGGTCCGCCGAGGTCGCCCGGGAGAAGACACCCGTCTCCTGGCCCTCCTCGATCAGCGCCCGGAAGCGCTCGTGGTACCGGCGCCGTTCCGCCCGCACCTGCTTGTTCTTCTCCGGGCTCAGATGATGCATCGAGCGGAAGAAGATCATCGCGTCGTCGAGGTTCTCGATGGTCGTGACCACCACGTCCGCCGCCGCCCGCCGCAACCGCTCCTCCACCGGCGCGTCCGCGTTCGCGAACGCGTCCAGCCGCTCCTGCTGGACGCGGAGCACGCGCGCGTACACCTCGTGCAGCAGGTCGTCCTTGGAACCGAAGTAGTGGTACAGCGCCCCCTTGGTGACACCGGCCGCCTCGACGATCTCCTGCACGGACGTGCGGTCGTACCCCTGTTCCGCGAAGAGCCGGGTGGCGGCGGCCAGCAGCCGCTGCGGGACGGGCGTACCGTCGCCGTCCGTCGTCCTGGGCACTACCGCCACCAGCCTTCCCATACGTTTCACCGAAAGTCGCCTACTGAGAGTCCCCGGACCGGGTACGCAGTTCCCGGCGGAGGATCTTCCCGGTCGCCGTCTTCGGCAGGTCGGGCAGGATCTCCACCTGCCGCGGGTACTTGTAGGCGGCCAGTCTCTCCTTGCAGTACGCGGCGAGCGCGTCCGGGTCCCCCTCCGCGCCCGGCCGCAGGCTGATGTAAGCCTTCACGGTCTCGCCCCGGTACCCGTCGGGCACCCCGACGACGGCCGCCTCACGTACCGCCGGATGGGTGTACAGCACGTCCTCGACCTCCCTCGGCCACACCTTGAAGCCGGACGCGTTGATCATGTCCTTCTTCCGGTCGACGACGTACAGCCAGCCCTCGGCGTCCATGAACCCGATGTCGCCGGTCCGCAGTTCCCCGCCGGGGAAGGTCTCCGCGGTGGCCACGGGGAGCCGCCAGTAGCCGGGGACGACCTGCGGCCCCCGTACGAGGATCTCGCCCTGCTCCCCGAAGGGAACCTCCGCGCCCTGGTCGTCGACGATCCGTACGACGGTGTCGGGGCCCGGCACGCCCACGGCGAGCGTCCCGGAGACCGGGTCGACGGGAGCTTCCAGCGCGGGCGGTACGGAGGCGCAGGGGGCGGTGCACTCGGTGAGGCCGTAGCCGTTGCGGATGTAGGGGCCGAAGCCGGCCCGGAACTTCTCCACGAGGGCGGGCGGCAACGGGGCGCCGCCGGAGGAGATGTGCCGGAAGGACGAGAAGTGGTCGGGAGTGACAGCCGGGTGCGCGGCCAGGGCCATGAAGGCCGTCGACGGGCCGACCGTGTAGTGCGGGCGGTGCTCGGCGAAGGCGTCCAGGACGACACCGGGCTCGAAGCGGTAGGCGAGGACGAGGGTGCCCGCGCTGTTCAGACTCGCGCCGAGCTGACAGACCATGCCGGTGATGTGGAAGAGGGGCGCCATCGCGAAGTAGACGGGCGCCTCGGGCAGTGGAAGCCCGGTCCGCTGCCGTTCCGCGTTGTACATGATGTTGGCGTGGGTGTTGGTGGCCCCCTTGGGGGAGCCACTGGTGCCGGAGGTGTAGCTGATCAGCGCGATGTCGGCGGGGCGCGGATCACGATCGTGGGCGTCGGGCGCCTGGTGGCCGTAGCGGGCGACCGCCGTCAGGTCTTCGGCGTCCGGGGCCTGCGGCAGCCGCTCGAAGGCGAGCACGCGCGCGTCGCCGCGCGTCTGGAAGTCCAGCTCGCAGCCCGTGAGCACGATCCGCACCGGAGAGTCCGCGGCCGTCTCCCGCAGGTACGACTCCCAGGCCCGGTCGGAACAGATCAGCGCGGCCACGTCACCGTCCCGCAGGACGTGGGCGACCTCCCCCGACTTGTACATCGGGTTGACGGGGACGACGGTCGCGCCCGCCTTCCAGGCTCCCAGCAGGGCGAGCACGAACAGCGGCGAGTTCTGCAGCAGGACGGCGACCCGGTCGCCGCGCTCCAGCCCCCGGGTGACGAGGTACCCGGCGACGGAGTCGCTCAGCTCGTCCACCTCACGGTGGCTGAGCCGACCGTCGAAGTAGGCGAGGAAGGTACGGTCCGGGACCTCGGCGGCCGTCCGGCGGAGTGCGTGGACGAGTGAGTCGTCGGGGCTGATCGGCCCGCGCTGGACGTCGTCGAGGAGGCCCAGCCAGGGCCGCGCCCCGTACCGGGAGCCGGAGCCGGTGTCCGCGTCGGTCATCGGGTGGCCTCCCACTTCTGCTGGATGTGGTTCATGCTGGTCAGCCAGTGTTCGGGGTCGGCGGCCCGCGCCCGGTAGTAGTCGGCGACCTCGGGGTGCGGCAGGATCAGGAACCGGTCCTCCTCGATCCCCTTGAACAGTGCCTCCGCGACCGCCTCGGGCTCGATCGCGGTCGGCGCGAGCACCAGGTCGCCCGCGCTGCCGGTCCCGGCCAGCATGTCCGTCCGCACACCCTGCGGGCAGATGGCGTGCACCTTGAGCCCGCGGTGGCGGTACGTCAGCGACAGCCACTCCGCGAAGGCGTACGCGCCGTGCTTGGTCACGCTGTAGGGGGCCGCGCCGATCATGGTGAGCAGCCCGGCGGCGGACACGGTGGACACGAAACGGCCGCTGCCGCGCTCCAGCCACTCCGGCAGCAGCTCGTTGGCCGCCCGGACGTGCGCCATCACGTTCACGTCCCAGGCGAGCGCCCAGACGCTCTCCTCGGCCGCCTCGGACCCGCCCGAGGGCAGCCCGGCGTTGGCGCAGTAGACGTCGACGGTCCCACCGAGGGCGTCCCGGGCCTCACCGACGATGGCGGAGGCGTCCCCGGCGACCGCGATCCCGCCGATCTCGGCGGCAACGGCTTGGGCCCGCGCGGCATCCAGATCGTTCACCACGACCCGGGCCCCTCCGGCGGCGAACCGCCGGGCCATGGCGGCCCCGATCCCGCCCCCCGCTCCGGTGACCACCACTCCGGCACCCTGCACGACACCCACCATCGGTCTCCTTCGACACGAAACGGCTCCAATGCCCGACCAGACTAACCGGTCGGTATGTAGCAGGAAAGGGCGACTGCAGCTCACCCAGGGGCGCGGGGCCGTATCGATCTGCGGCTCCGCCGCGGGGCGCGACAAGCCACAACGAACCGCACCCTACGAACTACACGCGGAAGCGCCTACGGTGCCGATACCAGCCGCCCAGCCCCCGGAGGGAACCCCCATGCCCCTGTCCAGACGCGGCCTCCTGACAACAACCGCAGCAGCCGCAGCCCTGCCTGCATGCGCGGCAACGACCACCAAACACCGCCCAGAAAGACTCCGCACCGGCTTCGAGAACCTCACCGCCAGGAACTACGCCCCCCTCAAAGGCAAGAAGGTCGGCCTCGTCACCAATCCCACCGGCGTCACCAGGGACGTACGCCACATCGTCGACGTCATGCACGCGGACGACCGGGTGAACCTGACCGCCGTCTTCGGCCCCGAGCACGGCTTCAGGGGCACCGCGCAGGCCGGTGGTTCCGAGGGCCGCTACGACGACCCGGCGACCGGACTCCCCGTCTACGACACGTATCTCAAGAGCGGCCGGCCGCTCGCCGACATCTTCACCGCCTCCGGCGTCGACACCGTCGTCTTCGACATCCAGGACGTGGGCGCCCGCTTCTACACGTACATCTGGACGCTGTACGACTGCATGGAGGCGGCCCGGCTGGCGGGCAGATCGTTCCTCGTGCTGGACCGGCCGAACCCGGTGACCGGACGGGCGGCCCTCGGGCCCGTGCTGCACCGGGAGTTCGCGACGTTCGTCGGACGGCAGCCGATCTCCCAGGCCCACGGGATGACGGTGGTGGAGCTGGCACGGCTGTTCAACAAGGAGTTCCTGGCGGCGCCGGTGGAGCTGGACGCCGTACTGATGTCGGGGTGGAAGCGGTCGGATTTCTACGACGCGTCCGGGCTGCCCTGGGTGCCGCCGAGCCCGAACATGCCGACGCCCGACACCGCGCTGGTGTACTCGGGGACGTGTCTCTTCGAGGGGACGAACCTGTCGGAGGGGCGCGGTACGACCCGGCCGTTCGAGCTGCTCGGCGCCGAGGGGATCGACCGGCGGTGGGCCGCGGCGGCGGAGCGACTCGGGCTGCCCGGGGTGCACTTCAGGGAGGCGTACTTCGCGCCGACCTTCTCCAAGTTCCAGGGAAAGACCGTCGGGGGCGTACAGATCCATGTGCACGACCGGACGGCCTACGACCCGGTGCGTACCGGGGTCGCGTTGCTGGTGACCGCCAAGAAGGTCTGGAGCGGCTTCGGTTGGCGCTCGGACAACTGGATCGACAAGCTCACCGGATCCACTCTGGTGCGCACGATGATCGACGCGGGAGCCGGTCCCGACGAGGTCGTGGCGGGCTGGCAGGAGGAACTGGCGACGTTCCGGCGCATGCGCAGGAAGTACCTCATCTACAAGTGAGCGTGACGTATGGCCAACTCCCCCTGTTAGCGGGACGATACGCCCCACATCACGACACCACGGGGGACGGGGAATGCCATGGCGGATCCGGAGATGAGTGTTTCTCCCTACTGGGAGCTGACGTTCGACGCGGACGGCGACGCGGACGGGCGCGAACGGGAGCGGCTGCTCGCGGAGGTGAAGGCTCGTAAGGTGCGTGACCTCATCGTCTTCGCACACGGCTGGAACAACGACCGGTCCATGGCGACCCGGCTCTACAGCAGGTTCTTCGAGGCCGTCCCCGCACTCGCCCCCGCGACCGCCAGAATCGGCTACGCGGGGGTGGTGTGGCCGTCGATACGCTTCACGGACGAGCCGATCCCCGACTTCCAGCGGTCCTTGACCGCCACCGCCCTGCCCGAGGCGACCGGTCGGCCCGGGCTCGACAAGGACACCCGGCACGCGCTCCTCGAAACGTTCCCCGGGCGGGCCACGCTCGTCGAGCAGATCGCCGGGCTGCTGGACCGGCAACCGGGACACGACGAGGCCCTGGAGGAGTTCGGGGGGCTGGTGCGGCTGCTGGTCGAGGTGGAGCCGGAGGCCCCGCAGACGGGGTTCGCGGGGGACCTCCTCCTCTCGGGCGGCGAGCCGGAGGGCACCCCCGAGATGTTCGCGGGGAGCACGGCGGAGGTCTGCGAGGAGTTCGCCCGGGCGCTGTCCAGGCCCGAATCCCCGGACGCCGTCGCCGAGTTCGCCCTGCCCAATCCCTGGAACGGCGCGAAGGAACTGCTGCGGCAGGCCACGTACTACGCGATGAAGCGGCGGGCCGGAACGGTCGGAGAGCGGGGCCTCGGGCCGGCGCTCGGGCGGCTCGCCGAGGCGGCGCCCGGGGTGCGGGTGCATCTCGTCGGGCACAGTTTCGGAGCGCGGCTCGTGTCGTTCGCGCTGAGCGGGCTGCCCGAGGGGGTGCGCACGGTGAAGTCGGTGACGCTGCTCCAAGGGGCCTTCTCGCACTACGCGTTCGCGGCCCAACTCCCGCACGACACCCGCGGCGGCGGCGCGTTGAAGGGTCGGCAGAACCGAATCGACGGCCCCCTGGTGTGCTGCTACTCCCGGTACGACGGGGCGCTCAGCACGTTCTATCCGCTGGCCTCGCGCATGGCGGGCGAGAGCCGGGGCGTGCTGGCGGCCGACCGGTCCGTCGCGGGCTTCACCGTCGCGGACGCGCTGGGTCCCGAGTGGGGTGCGATGGGCCACGACGGTGTCCAGGCCGTGCCAGGGACGGTCGGGTTGACGATCGCCGAGGCGCTGGGGGCGGGGAAGCTGCCGGTGAGCGGATGCGTGAACGTCGACGCGGCGGCGGTGGTCAGGAACGGCGGGGCTCCCTCGGGGGCCCACAGCGACATCTGCCACTCGGAGTTGGCGCAGGTGGTGCTGGCGGCGGGCCGTGTCCACTGACCCGCCGCCGGCACCACCAAGGGCACCTCAACTATTGCCGGTTGTCACCCGATGTCGCCTGTTGTCACCGGTGTGACGTGAACTCGACGACCTGCTGGTAGGTCGGACGGTTCTGCCAGCTGATGTTGTAGTGCTTGATGCCTCCCAGGGTGCGCTGGAGGATCGAGTCGGCGCACCACTGGTTGCCGGCGGTGGTGCAGAGCTTGTCGGCGGGGTAGACCTGGGCAGCCGTCTTGCCCGCCGCGGTCTTCAGGGTGCTGATCAGGATGTCCCGGCAGCCGCTGAGGGTGCCGCCGCCGCAGTACTTCTGCGTCAGCCCGCCCTGCACCGAGTCACCGAGAACCGCCCGGATGTCCTTGTCGACGTAGCTCCACCAGCCGTACTGGAAGGAGCTTCCCGCGTGCGCACCGGTCGGGCCGTGTGCGGCCGAGGGGGCCTCGTCGACGGGGAGGTTGGTGGTGATGGCGGTGTAGAGGTCGGTGCCGAGGGCCGGCTGGAACTCGGCCTGCACCAGCAGCGGCCACCAGGCGTCCAGGATGCGGATCGCGTCGGCGTTGGCGTACGTCTTCGAACCCGCCGACGTCTCCGTGCGCTTGCCGCCCGCCGTCACCCATGCCGACAGCTTGCTGACGGCTGCCGCGGCCGTGGTGTCGGTGACCGTCGAGCTGTTGAGGACCCGCAGCAGCTTGGGCAGCACGTCCTCGGCCCGTAGATCGGTGAGCGCGGCGTCGGCCATCGCCTTCACCAGCTGCGCCCGGGTCACGCCGCCCGCCGCGACGAGTTTCTTGACCCGGTCCTCCAGGAGGTTGCCGCGGTGGACGGACCCGTCGCCCCAGGAGGCGGTGGTGTAGTCCTTGGCCTGTTTGTTGTTCCAGGAGATGTAGTAGTCCTGGTCGATCGAGTTGGGGTGGGCGGAGGGCGGCGTGTAGGTGGCCGTGTTGGTCGTCGGGTTCCAGCCCTGCCACTCGTACGCGGACTGTGCCCAGACCGGGAACTCGGCGTCGACGCCGTTCGCGCGCACCGGGTTGTCGCCGCTGTTGTAGTACGCGGTGTGCGTGGAGTCGGCGTAGAACCAGTTGAAGGTGTAGTTGATGTGCTGGACGGCGGTCTGGAAGGTCGCCGGGCTCTTCACGTAGTCCGGGTCGTTCAGCATCTGGAAGCCGATGATCGAGTCGGCCTCGTGCATGTAGGAGGAGCGCAGGTTGGTGTAGGCGACCTTCTTCCCGCCGACCGTCGCCCGATGGCTCACCGGACCGTACTTGGTGCGGTAGACCTGCATCCGGTAGGAGCCGGCCGCCGTGCCGTCGGCCGTGGTCGGCTTCCAGGCGTTGGTCTGCTCGAGCTTCTCCATGGCCGTGCAGGTGCCGTGGTAGAGGTAGTGGACGTCGTCCTGGCAGAGCTCGACCGCGTACGAGTCGATGATGTCCTGCCCGGAGGTCGTCGCGCTCCACGCGTAGTCCTGGCCGCGGCCGAGTTCGACGTACATGCTCAGGCCCGCGAAGGACGCGCCGCGCGCGCTGAGGCCCGGGCCCTGGATCTCCTGGAGCATCAGCAGCTGCGGGGCGAAGTAGCCCGTCTGCGGCCCGAAGACGGCGATCGGGTGGCCGCTCGCGGTCTTGGCGCCGCTCACCACCAGGGCGTTGGACATGCCGCGCTTGGCGGAGGTGAGGGCGGTGGCCGTCGCCGTGGTGGAGGCGGTGGTCGCGGTCGTGGTGGCGGCGCTGCCCGTACGGTCGTACACGAGCGGTTCCTCGGTGACCGTACCGGCGTCCGGCAGGGCCTCGCCCTGCGGGTCGGCGGGCGCGGTCGCGTAGGGGAAGCTCTCGCCGTTGTGGACGGTGAGGGCGGCCTCGGGGTCGTTGCGCTCGCGGAACGCCTCCCAGACCTTGGTGCCCTGGACGACGCCGTACTGGGACTGCGCGGCCATCAGCGAGATCGCGTTGTTGACCTCACCGCCGCCGCCGGAGCCGAAGAGCGCGCCGATCACGGAGGCCAGCGCGACCAGGTCGGTGGCCTTGAAGTGCTGGATGGTGCCCGCGTTGGTGACGGAGTCCTTCCAGCCGGTGAGGACGTACTCGCCGGGGAAGGTGCGGGCGCTGTCGGAGGCGTCGATGTAGGAGTTGATGCCCGCGACATAGGCGTTGACGTCGGCCAGGGCCTGCTGGCCGCGGGCGCCGTTGGTGGCGACCGCGTTGTCTATCTGGGCCTGGAGGTCGGCCTCGGTGTACGGGGCGTGGCGCCAGAACTCCTGCTCAAGGCCCTGGTTGGAGGGGTCACCGCCCGCGAAGGGCGTGAGCTGGCCGCGTCCGACGTGCCGGAAGACGTCCATCAGCCAGAGGCGGTCCTGGGCGGCGGCGTACCCGGCGCCGAACTCGGTGCCGTAGCGGGTGGTGCCTGTGATGTGCGGCACACCCGTCTTCTTGTCGCGGACGATCGTCACGTCGGTGCGGCCGGCCGGCGCCAGGGTGGAGGCGACCTGGTCGGCGGCGACCCCGAACGAGGAGTCGTTGAAGAAGTTGTTGATCGTGGTGTTGGTGAGACCGGTGTATCCCGTGGCCAGGTTGGCATAGGGCCCGAGCTGGTCTTCCGCGTGGTCGGGCTGCGAACCGAAGGCCTGGTTCAGGAGGATCTGGGCGAGGGTGGCGTTGCCGTTCTGGCCGGGCGGCAGGATGTCCGAACACTGTCCACCGCAGTAGTCGTTCGCGGCGGCGGCCTGGGCCTCGGTCGCCGGGGAGAGCGGAGAAAGCGGCGACAAAAGACCGGCAATGAGTGTGCATACGGCTGCGGTCTTCAGGAACCCGAAGAGTCCGCCGGGAGTTCTCAGTCTGTCGAAGGTTCTATCGACGGTGTTGCCTGGGGTGCGCCGTGACATGGCAGCTCCTCCGGACCGGGGGGTGGGCCACTCCGAACGGAGTGGGCCAGAGGTTACCGCCGGTATCCCCGCGATAGAAGATGAACATGCGTCACTTTTGAACAACGTGGTACAGGAATTGCGTTGGGGAGTGCGGGGGCAGTTCGCGGCGCTGGAAGCGAATCCGGTCCGGCGCCGTGCTCAACAGGTGTTGCACAGACAGCCGACAGGTGCGGGAGGTAACCGTGAAGGGTGGTCCGGCGGACGGCTTAGAGCCGTTGACGTCGGTCCCGAGGGGGCCCGGCGAACGGCTTATGGCCGTCATCGGAAAACAGATGGAGCCGAATCGCTTGTCGATACGTCTATTCGGCGACGTCCGTTCGACGACGCCGAAGTGACCGAAGTACAGGTGCAGATGTGACGGAGGTGCAAGGCGATGGCCGGTTTCCGGAGTCTGGCGAGACAGGTGCGGGACCCGCGGTGCGATCTGGCACTGCGGCGGTACTCGCTCCGTAAGTGCCTTGAGCGGTTCGCCCCTTACGGGCACAGGGCGACCTGGGACCACCTGTGCTCCCGGGCCGGGTTCGGACCGGAGGACCGGTCTCCCGATCCAGCGCGGCTCGTGGCCGCACTGGACGAGCTGGAGGAAGCGCGTTCGGTCTGGCAGGCGTACGAGGTGGAGTTCGCGAAGCGCCGCAAGAAGGAGAAGTTCGACGGGCTGCGCAGGCCCGGGAGCGTGGACGACTGGCATCGGCTGACCTGGGGTGGGTTCGGGGTGGCCTGGTGCGACGACCCGGGGGTGCACCCCCACGAACCGTTGGCCGAGGTGCTGCGACGGCTGATCGCCGCCCTGGAACGCGAACCGGGCTCGGTGTGCCCGGTGTGCGACGGGGAGCGCCTCACCTGGAAGTACGACCTGGCCCATGAGCCGTCGTCGGGTCCCGTCTGCACGGAGTGCGGCATCGTGGTGCCGCGGCCCGTACTGACCCCCGAGGCCCTGGCGGAATCCAGGCGCGGACGACTGCTGCTCGCGTCGGCCTGAGCACGACGGGGGTGCGCCGGGGATGCCGCACCCCCCGATCGAACCGGTCGACGAACCGACCGGCGAACCGTCCGGCCGAGGCCCGCTGTCAGTGGCGGACGGCACCATCGGGGCATGACCCAGGTGTGTCTCAACGGCTCGCGGGGCGCCGCGCACGGCGCGCTGATTCCGCTGTCGCCGGGAGCGATGGCGGACTCCGCGGCCGAGGCGGTCCTGGCCGGGGCGACCGATGTCCACGTCCATCCCAAGTCTCCCTGCGGGCAGGACACCCTGTCGCCGCGCGCGGTCGCGGCGACACTGACGGCGATACGGTCGCGGGTCACCGTGCCCGTCGGCGTGACCACGGGCGCCTGGGCCGAGCCGGATCCGGCGCTGCGGCTGGAGCGGGTAAGAGGCTGGACGGTGCTGCCCGACCACGCCTCCGTCAACTGGCACGAGCCGGGCGCGGAGGAACTGGCGGCCCTTCTCATCGGTCTCGGGGTGGGCGTCGAGGCCGGCGTCTGGTCCGGGACGGACGGGGCGGCACGCTTCGCGGCCTCACCCCTCGCCCCGAAGGTCCTGCGCGTCCTGGCAGAGGTGACGGACACCGACCCGACCACGGCGGAGGCGACGGCTCACACTCTCCTCGCCGACCTCGCCGCCTCCCCGCACGGCCGCCCGGTCCTCCTGCACGGCGAGGACGCCGGCACCTGGCCGGTACTCCGCCTCGCGGCCCGCCTGGGACTGGCGACCCGCATCGGCCTCGAAGACACCCTCCACCTGCCGAACGGCGAACGGGCCAAGTCCAACGCCGAGCTGGTGAGGGCCCTGTAGGGGCGCGGGGAACCGCGCGACAAGCCACAACGAACCCGCGGCCAGTCACGAACGCACCCCCGGCGGAGCCCATAGCACCAACAAAATCCATGGCTCCACCCCTTTCCCACAAGGAGAGTTGGCGAAGATGAGACCCCACTGAGGAGCCACCCATGTCGACGCTGCGCGTCACCGCCGAAGTCCTGACCATCCACCCCCACCCGAACGCCGACGCCCTCGAACTCGCCCAGGTGGGCCTGTATCGCGCGGTGGTCGCCAAGGGCGCGTACCGCACCGGCGAGGCGGCCGTGTACATCCCCGAGCAGTCCGTGCTCCCGGGTGAACTGGTGGACGAGCTGGGGCTGACCGGGCGACTGGCGGGGACCGGCTCGGACCGGGTCAAGGCGGTACGACTGCGCGGCGAGCTCTCGCAAGGCATCGTGTGCCGGCCCCGCGCGCTCACCGGCGTGGACCTGGCGCGGGCCGCCGCCGAGGGCGCCGACTTCGCGGAGCGGCTGGGCATCGTCAAATGGGTGCCGCCGATCCCGCCCACCATGAACGGCGACGTCGAGTCCGCGCCCGACCTGCTGAGCTGGGTCGACATCGAGAACATCCAGCGATACCCCGGCATCTTCACACCGGGCGAGCCGGTCGTCCTCACCGAGAAACTGCACGGCTCGGCCTGTCTGCTGACGTATCTCGCGGACGAGGGGCGCGTCCAGGTCTCCTCGAAGGGATTCGGCGCCAAGTCGCTCGCCCTGAAGGAGGACCCGCGCAATCTGTACTGGCGTGCGGTGACCGCCCACGACGTGGCCGGGGCCGCCGCCGAACTCGCCGAGCGGCTCGGGGCACGCCGGGTCGGAATCTTCGGCGAGGTCTACGGAGCGGGCGTACAGGATCTGACGTACGGAGCGGACGGGCGGCGCGAGACGCTCGGGTACGCCGTGTTCGACGTGTCGGCGGAGGTCGACGGGGAGGTCCGCTGGCTGGACGCGGCAGAGCTGCTGGAGGGCCGACTGCCGCTCGTACCAAAGCTGTTCGAGGGCCCGTACGACATCGACCGGATCCTGGAGATCGCGAGCGGACGCGAGACGGTGTCCGGGCGGGGGCTGCACCTGCGGGAGGGTGTCGTGATCCGGCCGGCCGACGAGCGGTACAGCGCGGTGACCGGCGGGCGGGCGATCGCCAAGGCGGTCAGTCCCGCGTATCTGACACGGAAGGGAGGGACGGAGTTCGAGTAGCCGGACCGGCGCCGCGCCTCTCCACCATCAGGCGGGATCCTGCCTGGCGTTGACCGAACGCGTCGTCCGGGTTGGAGAGGACGCAGCCTTCCAGGGACAGACAGCCGCAGCCGATGCAGTCGGTGAGATGGTCCCGGAGCCGGTTCAACTGCTTGATGCGCTCGTCGAGTTCGGCGCGCCAGGTCTCGGAGAGCCGGGACCAGTCCTCCCGGGTGGGGGTGCGTTCCTCGGGGAGTTCGGCGAGCGCCTCGCGGATCGTGGCGAGCGGAATGCCGACGCGCTGCGCGGCCCGGACGAAGGCGACACGGCGCAGCGCGTCACGGCTGTAGCGGCGCTGGTTGCCCGAGGTGCGGCGACTGGTGATGAGACCCTTGGACTCGTAGAAGTGCAGGGCGGAGACAGCGGCGCCGCTGCGGGCGGCGAGCTGGCCGACCGTGAGTTCGTGGATCTTCTCGGGAATCTGGGGCACCCCTCGAACCCTACCCACCCGGCAAGGACCACAGTCCGTTGACATGGAGCCCACGGCCTACCATGCTAAGCAGTCGCTTAGACACAGTGGCGAGGAGGCCGGGAATGGCAGAGCCGAGGATCTTCACGGGTGCGGACGACCTGAAGGCGGCGGTGGGTGAGCAACTGGGCCACACCGACTGGCTGGAGATCGACCAGAAGCGGATCGACCTGTTCGCCGACGCGACCGGCGATCACCAGTGGATCCATGTGGACCCGGAGAAGGCGGCCGGCGGACCCTTCGGGACGACCATCGCGCACGGCTATCTCACCCTGTCGCTGCTGCCGCTCTTCGGGCCGCAGCTGATCAAGGTCGAGAACGTGAAGATGGGCGTCAACTACGGGACGAACAAGGTCCGTTTCCCCTCCCCCGTCCCGGTCGGCTCGCGCCTGCGCGCCACCGCGCGGATCTCCGGGGTCGAGGACGTGCCCGGCGGAGTACAGGTGACCGTCGCCTTCACCGTGGAGCGCGAGGGCGGCGACAAGCCGGTGTGCGTCGCCGAGTCGGTGTCGCGTTACTACCTGTGAGCCGGTGAACGCGGGCTACCGGGCCCCCACCATCCGCAGCACGAGGTCGGCGTAGAGCCCGCCGACCTCGTCCGGTGTGCGCGAACCGTTGACGTTGAACCAGCGGGCCACGTCGACACACAGCGACAGCACGGCGAGCGTCGTGCCCTGCATGTCGACCACGTCGAACTCGCCCGCCTCCACCCCGTCCTCAAGGATCCCGCGCACCTCGGCGTCGCACTGGCGGCGCAGCGCGAGGATCTCGGCGCGGGCGTCGGGGCCGAGGGAGTCGAGTTCGTACTGCACGACCCGCGCGGTGGTACGCCCTCCGGCGTGCCAGCGGACGAAGGAGCTGACGGCCTCCGCCAGCCGTTCGGCCGCGGTGCCCTCGGTCCGAGCCGCCGTACGCAGGATGTCGACGGCCCGCTCGTGGCCGATCCTGCTGATCCGGTGGAGCAGCTCTTCCTTGGTCTTGTAATGGATGTAGAGCGCGGCCGGGCTCATACCGGCCCGGCCCGCGATGTCACGGGTCGTCGTCGCGTGGTAGCCACGCTCGGCGAAGGCCTCCACCGCGGCGACGAGCAGCCGCCGGGCCGCGTCGGGGGTCACCTCACCCCACGGCGCCGCCTCGCCGCCGGCTGTCTGCTCCGCCGTACTCATCGCCCGTTCGCCCCTTCCACCGACAGTGACCCCCTACTGTACCGCCGCGGGTGAGCGAGCGCTTAGGGTGCCTGTTCGGGGCCTTGCGGATCAGTGCTTCTCGGATCAGTGCTTCTCGAAGGGGTCGTACTCGGCGAGCAGCTTCTCCAGCCGGGCCTGGTCGACCCGGCTGACGATCTGCCCGGCCTCCTGGCGGTCACGGATGACCTTCGCCAGGGTGAAGGCGGAGGTCACCAGGTAGAGGACGGCGATCCCGAGGAAGCCGCGCACCCAGGCGTCGGCCTGCAACCGGAAGATGCCGATGGCCGTCGCCCCCATGGCGATCCCGAAGGACGCGACGGCCTGGCCGTAGAAGGCCGCCGTGCTCTGCTGCTTGACCGGTGTCTCACTCATGAGGACAAGAATCGGCCGACGTGGCCCGTGCCACATCCGTCGAGATACTCAGCCGGATACTCAGCTTGCCCTCCGCCCACGGGCCTCAGAAGGCCGACACACCGGTCAGCGCACGGCCGATCAGCAGTTTCTGGATCTGGCTCGTGCCCTCGTAGAGGGTCATCACGCGGGCGTCGCGCAGGAGTTTGCCCACCGGGTACTCGTCGATGTAGCCGTAGCCGCCGAAGACCTGCAGGGCGTTGTTCGCGGCGCGGACGGCGGCCTCGGAGGCGAAGAGCTTGGCCTTGGACGACTCGGTGACGAAGGGCAGGCCGCGGTCGATCAGGTCGGCGACGCGCCAGGTCAGCAGCCGCGCCGCGTCGACGTCCACGGCGATGTCACTGAGCAGTTCCTGCACCAACTGGTGCCGTGCGATGGGCCCGCCGAACTGCTCGCGCTCGCCCGCGTACCGGACGGCGGCGTCCAGGGCGGCCTGGGCTATCCCGACGCATCCGGCGGCGACGGACATCCGCCCCTTGGCGAGGGCCGACATGGCCACGGAGAAGCCCTTGCCCTCGGGTGCCAGCATCGCCGAGGCGGGTACGCGCACGTCCTCGAAGACCAGCTCGGCGGTGGCCTGACCGCGCAGCCCGAGCTTGCCGTGCAGGGTGCGGCGGGTCAGTCCGGGGGTGTCGGTCGGCACGAGGAAGGCGGAGACGCCCTTGTGGCCGGGGGCGTCGGTGGAGCGGGCGAAGAGCAGCACCACGTCGGCCCAGGTGCCGTTGGTGATGAACATCTTGGTGCCGTTGACCAGGTAGTCCTCACCGTCGCGCACCGCCCGCGTGCTGAGGTTGCCGGCATCGGACCCGGTGCCCGGTTCGGTCAGACCGAAGCAGCCGACGTACTCGCCGGAGGTGAGGCCGGGCAGCCAGCGGCGCTTCTGCTCCTCGCTCCCCCAGTGCGCGACGGACTTGGCCACCAGCCCCAGGGACACGGACACGATCCCGCGCACGGAGGAGTCCCCGCGGCCGAGCTCCTCGGTCACCAGGCAGTACGCGAGATGGTCGCCGCCCGAGCCGCCGTACTCCTCGTCCACGGTCAGCCCCAGGAAGCCCACGTCGCCCAGCTTCTTGACGATCGACCGGTCGACGTCCTCGGCACGGTCCCAGGCGACGACGTTCGGGGTGATCTCACGCTCGACGAAGTCCCGGGCGAGCCGCTGGACAGCGGTCTGCTCCTCGCTCAGTTCCAGGTTCACGACGAGCCCCACCTCATGAAAATTAGCACTGCTAGTTTACGGCGACAGCCCTACTATGTGGGCCATGGCACGACCGCGCAAGCCCCTCCTCAGCACCGACCTGATCGCCGAGACGGCGCGGGCGCTGGTGGACGCGGAAGGCCTGGCCGCCCTGTCGACGCGTCGGCTCGCCGCCGAGCTGGGTGTCAGCGGACCGTCCCTCTACAACCACTTCCGCACGAAGGACCAGATCCTGGAGGCGGTCGCGGACTCGGTGAGTGCGCTGGTCGACCTGTCGATGTTCGACCGGGGCGACGGGGCCGGGGAGCGCCCGGACTGGCGTACCGCGCTGCACGACTGGGCGGTCTCCTACCGGGCGGCCCTGCGCGACCACCCGAACATCGTTCCGGTGATGGCTCGCGGACCCGGCCGCCGCCCCGCCGGCCTGCGCGTCGCCGACGCCGTCTACGGCGGGATGGTCGACGCGGGCTGGCCGCCCGCCCAGGCCACGTCGATCGGCGCGCTGATGCGGTACTTCATCATGGGCTCCGCGCTCGGCTCCTTCGCCGGTGGCTTCGTGGACGACGAGAGCGCCTACGACCCGGCCGCCTATCCCCACCTCGGACAGGCCCACCTCCTCTCCGAGCAGCAGGAGAAGATCGACGAGCGGGCCTTCGAGACCGGCCTGACCGCGCTGTTGGACGGGCTGGCCCAGCAGTACGAGCAGCTGAAGCGACCTGCGTAGACAGCTCGGCGCGCACACTTCGGTGGGCGCCGAAGTGTCCGTACCTCATGCTGGGCCCATGACCATCACGAGGGATGCGAGGAGTACGAGGAGGCCTGGCCGCGCGTCCGGTCTCGCGGCGTTGGCCGGGCTGATGTCGGACGAGACGCGGGCCGGTTTCCTGCTGGCGCTGCTGGACGGGCGGGCGTGGACCGCCGGAGAACTGGCGCGCGATGCCGGGGTCGCCGCGTCGACCGCCAGTGAGCACCTGAGCCGGCTCGTCGCCGGTGGGCTGCTCACCGAGGAACGCCAGGGACGGCACCGCTATGTGCGGCTGGCCGACGCCCGCGTGGCCCAGCTCGTCGAGGAACTCGCCGCCCACGTCGGGCCTCCCTCGGCCGAACCGCCGCGCACGCTGCGGGAGTCCGGTGCCGGCTCCGCGATGGCACGCGGCCGTACCTGCTACGACCATCTCGCCGGACGGCTCGGCATCGCCCTCACCGACGCACTGACCGGGCGGGGGCTGCTCAGCCAGGACACCGGGTTCGCGCTCACGGGCGCCGGGCTGCACTGGTTCGCCACCCTCGGCATCGACCTCGACCGCTCCGGGCGCCGCCCCCTCACCCGCGCCTGCCTCGACTGGACCGAGCGCCGCCCCCACCTGGCGGGCATCGCGGGCGCCGCCCTGTGCCGGCACGCCCTGGACGCCCGCTGGTGCGAACGCATCGGCTCGGAACGGGCGGTCCGGGTGACCCCCGAGGGGGAACAACGCCTCGCCCAGCTCCTCGGCATCGAGGCGACGGCCCTGCGCTGAGCCGCCGTACGAACCGGCCGCCGTACAGCCCGCACCCGGCCTCGCGTCGGAAAATCGCGAGCCCTTCCCGCTCGTCCTGCCTAGCCTCTGGAGCATGATGACCTCCTCCCCGACCTCGCGCCCGGCCCCCCGTGCGGAGGTGCTCGCCACGGTCGCGGCCTGTGTGACCGTGGTGCTGTGGGCCTCCGCGTTCGTCTCGATCCGCAGCGCGGGGGCCGCCTACTCGCCGGGGGCGCTGGCGCTCGGACGGATGCTCGCCGGGTTCCTGACGCTGGGGGCGATCTGTCTCGTACGGCGGGAGGGGCTGCCGCCCCGGTCGGCGTGGCGCGGGATCGCGATCTCGGGGGTGCTCTGGTTCGGGATGTACATGGTGGTCCTGAACTGGGGCGAACAGCAGGTGGACGCGGGGACGGCCGCCCTCGTCGTGAACGTGGGCCCGATTCTCATAGCCCTGCTCGGTACCAGGCTGCTCGGCGATCCGATGCCGCCCCGGCTGCTCGCGGGCATGGCGGTGTCGTTCGCGGGCGCGGTGACCGTGGGGCTGTCGATGTCCGGCGGGGGCGGTACCTCGGTGCTCGGGGTGGCACTGTGTCTGCTCGCGGCTGCCGCGTGGGCCACGGGCGTCGTGGCGCAGAAGCCGGTTCTCGGCCGGGCGAGCGCCCTTCAGGCGACCACGTTCGGCTGTCTGGTAGGTGCCCTGACCTGCTTGCCGTTCGCCGGGCAGCTGGTCGGCGAGGCCGCCGACGCGCCGCTCTCGGCCACCCTCAACATGATCTACCTGGGCGTCTTCCCGACCGCGCTCGCCTTCACGACCTGGGCGTACGCGCTGGCCCGTACGACGGCCAGCCGGATGGGCGCGACCACCTACGCCGTGCCCGCCCTGGTCGTCCTGATGTCCTGGCTGGCACTGGGCGAGGTGCCGGGACTCCTCACACTGGCGGGCGGCGGACTGTGCCTCGCGGGGGTCGCGGTGTCACGGTCCAGGGCGCGTGGGCGGGCGCAGGTGACGGGGTCGGCCGTGGCCGCCGAGGAGGTCGCCCCGGAGCGGCCACGGCCCGACAGGGCCGACGAGTCAGCGTGAGCGCGCCCTGTCCCCACGGCCCGGGGAGGGGGACGGCGCCGGTCGCGTCGCCGTCAGATGGGCGTACACGACGATGTTGCCGCTGTAGCCCGTCCGTCGGTCGTAGCCGCCGCCGCAGGTGATGAGCCGCAGCTCGGGGCGGGCGCGGGCGCCGTACACCTCCTTGCTGGGGAAGTGCGCCTTGTCGTACGTCTTCACGGCGTCGACGGTGTAGACCGCCGTACGCCCGTCCGCGCGCCGGAGTTCGATCAGCCGCCCCGGGGTGACTTCGTCGAGGCCGATGAACACGGCGGCCCCGGCGCGGGTGTCGCGATGCCCTACGACGATCACCGTGCCGTTCTCGCCGGGAGACGGCCCGTCGGCGTACCAGCCGGCCAGGTTGGAGTTGTCGGCCGGGGGCGCGGTGAGCTGCCCGTGCCGGTCGAGGTGCAGGTCCACGACCGGCGCCTCGACATCGAGGTACGGGACGGTGAGCTTCGTGGGACGGGAGCGAGGGAGCAGAGCGGGCCCCCGTGGCGCGGCAGGCCTTGCCGGGCGGGCCACGGGCGGCGTCCGAGTGACGGACCCCGGCCGCCCGCGCACGGGACCGCCCGTCCGGGCCGGGACGGCGGGTTCGGGCCGTCCGGTAACCGTCGGCGGTGTGGGTGTAGGTGTCGGTGTCGGTTCCCGTACCGCCCTGGCACTGTCGCCGGTCTGGCCGGTCCCGGTGGACGGTGCGGCCGGTGCCCCGTCGGTGGCGGTGACGGGTGCGGGGGCGGGGTCGTCGACCCGGGCCCACCAGACGCCGCCCACCGCCAGGGCGACGGTCAGGACGACCGTGCGCGTCAGGCGGTAGGCGCGGGTCCGGCGCCAGGGCCTGGGCCGACGGATGTCGTTACGCCGCTCCATCGGCGCGCCGGCGCGTCCGGAGGTAGACCACTCCGCCGACCACGATCAGGCCCACGGCGGCCGCACCGGCGACCGGCGAGAATGCCTCCGCCCGGGCGACACCGCCGCCGCCCGCGGGTACCCCGCCCTGCGGACCGCCCGGGCCGCCGAGCCCACCCGGGCCGCCGGTCGGGGGCGGGGTCGGGGTCTGGGTCGGGCTGCCGATCGGGCAGTCGACCTGGAACACCTTGTGCTTGCCCGCGCCGTTGCCGCCGACGATCTTCCAGGTGAGCTTGTACTGACCGTCCGGGAGCGCGAGAGGCATGGTGTGTCCGGTGCCGTCGTTCTCCAGCTGGAGGGTGTCGGCGAGCGTGGCGCCGTTCGCCACCAGGGGCTGGGTCTCGATGGACCACTCGATGTCCTGGTTGTCGGGGAGGTCGTCGAAGTTGAACGCCGCGAGGTAGAAGTCGCAGACCTTCGGCTCGTTCCTCTGGTCGGTGAAGGGCGTACCCACCTTGTGGATCTTGACGTCTCCGTTGTCGCCGGGAGCGGCGACGGCGGGGGCCACGACGAGGGTGGTGCCCGCGAGGGTGAGGGCCGCGAGCGCGGCGGTGCGGACGCCGGTCCGGCGTGGACGGAGTGAGGTGGTCATGCGCAGTTCCTCCGAGTCAGATGATTTTCATACAAATCCCGCTTCTTCTGACTCTCTTTCACATCCGCGCCCTCAGGAGCGGGTGCACCGCCCTACGCACCGTCAGACATCACCCGTCCGGCCCCTGCCGTCCCGAGGGCGCCCCTGATCTCCTGTGCCGGTCCGGGGCGGCCGGTTCCACACCGGCCCCCGGCCCTGGCTCCGCCCCCGGCCGCAGCGCGCTCCCCGCCGCCAGCAACAGCAACGCGCCGAGCATCACGAACGGCGCCGCCACGCCCGTGACTCCGGCGACCAGACCGGCCGTGGCGGGCGCGGCGACCTGGCCGAGCCGGTTGCCGGTCAGGCGTAGCGCGAGGGCGGTGGAACGGGCGCCGGCCGGGGCCGCCTGCACGACCGTCGTCATCGACAGCGGCTGTCCGACGCCCAGGCAGAAGCCGAGCACCGCGAGCATCAGGGCCAGCCCCCACACCGGCACCGGCAGCGCGATCCCCGCGCAGAGCACCGCCGCGAGCAGACAGGTCACGGTGAGCAGCACCCGGCGGCCGAGCAGCCGCAGCAGCGGGGTCAGCACCAGACGGCACGCGATCGTGGCCGCCGCGCGCAGTCCGAGGAGTACGCCGATCACCGCGGGCGCGATGCCCCGGTGCTCGCCGACCACCGGAAGGTAGGCGGTGAGGATGTCGGTCGCGGACAGCACCGCGAGGCTGACGAAGATGCCCGCCGGCACACCCCGGGTGCGCAGGATGCGGTGCACGGGGACGCGATCGCCCTGCTCCGTACGGGACTTGACGGCCGTACGGTCCTCGACGCGCCACAACGACGTGAACGACAGCGCGGCGACCCCCGACGCGACCAGCAGGGCGCGGGCGCTGGTGGCCGCCATGTCGTGGCCGCCGATCAGCGCGCCCGCCGCCATCGGGCCGATGAACTGGCCCAGTGAGACGCCGATGGTGAAGTGGCCGAAGTTGCGGTCCTGTTCGTGCGGGGCGGACCGGCGGGCGACGATCGACTGACCGCCGATGACGAAGCAGAGGTGGCCGAGGCCCATCACCCCGCTCCACGCGGCCATCATGCCGAGGGAGTTGGCGGTCGCTCCGAGAGCGCAGCCGCCGGAGACCAGGATCGCGCCGACGGTCAGCAGGGGCGCGCAGCGGCCGTGGTCGGTGCGGCGGCCCAGGGGTACGGCGGCGAAGAGCGGGAGCAGGGCGTACGCGGCGGCGATCACGCCGATCGCCCGCTCGTCCGCGCCCAGCGCGAGAGCCCGGTAGGAGACGGCGGGCCGAGCCATCGACACCGCCCCCTGCGTGAAGCTGAAGGCGATGACGAGGCGGAGCAGCCAGCCGCGGTTCCCACCGGGCCTCATGGTGTTGTCCTTCCGGACGGATGCGCGGTTGCGACGCCGATCAGAGAACACCGGTCGGAGCATGCCGGTCAGATGATCCCGAACAGGATGCCTGCCCCGAGGATCGTCAGGGATGTCAGCACGGCCCACTTGACCACGAACCTGGTGTGGTCGCCGAACTCGACCTTCGCCATACCCACGAGGACGTAGACGGCCGGGACGAGCGGGCTGGACATGTGCAGGGGCTGGGCGATGAGGGAGGCGCGGGCGATCTCCAGCGGGGAGACACCGTGGGCGGCGCCGGCCTCGGCGAGCACCGGCAGGACGCCGAAGTAGAAGCCGTCGTTGGACATGAAGTAGGTGAGCGGGATGCTCAGCAGGCCGGTCACGAAGGCCATGTGCGGGCCCATGCCGTCGGGGATGTTGTCGACGAGCCAGCGGGCCATGTGGTCGACCATGCCGGTGCCCGTGAGGACGCCGGTGAAGACGGCGGCGGCGAAGACCATGCCGGAGACGTTGAGGACGTTCTCGGCGTGGGCGCCGAGTCGGGCCTTCTGGTCGGGCATGTGGGGGAAGTTGACCGTCAGGGCGAGCGCGGCGCCGAGCAGGAACAGCACCGGGATCGGCAGCCACTCCATGATCATCGAGGTGAGCAGCGTGACCGTGAGGAGCGCGTTGAACCAGTAGAGCTTGGGTCGCAGGGTGGCACGGTTCGGGTCGAGGACCTTCAGCATCCGGTCGTCGTCATCGTCGCTGTCGCTGTCACTGCCGCTGCCGCCGGCGCTGCTGGCCTCGGTACCCGAACCTCCGGTCGGCGCGGCCGACTTGCCCGCACCGGACGCCGTACCCGTGGCCGGGCCCGTGGTCGAACCGGCGCCGACGAGGACGGTCTCCGTCTCCGGCTCCTCCACCAGGACCGTGTCCAGGGTGAGCACGCCGAGCCGCTTGCGCTCGCGGCGGCCGAGGACGTAGGAGAGGGCGATGACGAAGGCCAGGCCGACGGCGAGCGCCGGGATCATCGGGACGAAGATGTCGCTGGCGTCCAGCTTCAGGGCCGTCGCGGCACGTGCTGTCGGGCCACCCCAGGGGAGGGTGTTCATCACACCGTTGGCCATCGCGGCGACGCCGGTCATCACGACGAGGCTCATCTTGAGGCGCTTGTACAGGGGGTACATCGCCGAGACCGTGATCATGAAGGTGGTCGAGCCGTCGCCGTCGAGGGACACGATCGCCGCGAGGATCGCCGTACCGACGACTATGCGCAGCGGGTCCGCCTTGGCGAACTTCAGGATGCCCCGGACGATCGGGTCGAAGAGGCCGACGTCGATCATCACACCGAAGTAGACGATCGCGAACATGAGCATCGCCGCGGTGGGGGCGAGGCTGGTGACGCCGTCGATGACGTAGTCACCGAGCTTGGCGCCCTTCCCGACGAAGACGCAGAAAAGTGCCGGGATCAGTACGAGCGCCGCGATCGGCGACATCTTCTTCATCATGATCAGGACCAGGAAGGTCGCGATCATCGTGAAGCCCAGGATGGTCAACATGAGTGGGTTACCTAACGTTCGCCCTTGAACTCCCACCGGAGTCGGCAGTGCGTTGACGTTAGGTCGGCCCCACAAGTCTTAACAAGACGTTGACGTGCGAGCAATAAGCGCAAAACTCCAGGTCACAGCGTTGTGCCTGCTGGCGCGAGATCGATGGGTACACCATTCAGCACGGCGTTGCCCGACAGCGGGTCGAGAAGCCGGCCGTCGAGGAGCTGGTTGACGTTGACACCGGGGTCGGTGGCGGCGTGCGCGAGGCGGGTCCCCGGCCGGTCGTGTCCCCACCCGTGGGGCAGGCTCACGACCCCCCGCCGTACGACGTCGGTGATCTCCGCGGGGGCCACCACCTCTCCCCCGGCGCCCTTGATCCGCACGGGGGCGCCGTCGAGCACGCCGAGGCGGGCGGCGTCCTCGGGGTGGATGTGCAGGGTGCAGCGGTTGGTGCCGCCGGTGAGGGCGGGCACGTTGTGCATCCAGCTGTTGTTGGAGCGGAGATGGCGTCGGCCGATGAGCACCATCCCGGCGGGGCGCTCGCCCAGGGCCTCCCGCAGGCGCGGCAGGTCCTCGGCGATGGGTCGCGGCAGCAGTTCGATCCGGCCGCTGCGGGTCTTCAGCGGCTGCGGCAGACGCGGCTGGAGCGGCCCGAGGTCGATGCCGTGCGGGTGGTCGAGCACCTTGGCCAGGCTCAGCCCGTCCGGTCGTGCGCCGAAGCCGTCGCCGTACGGGCCCAGGCGCAGCATCAGGTCGAGGCGCCGCTCGGGGCCGGTGTCGCCGCCCAGCTCCTTGGCGAGTTGCTGCGGATCGCGCCCGTGCACCGGGGAGTGGGGTTCCTTGACGGCCTTGCCGAGGGTCTGGTCGATGACCATGGCGTCCACGGCGGCGGGGTCGGCGCCGTGCATACCGGTCGCGGCCAGCACGAGCCGCGCGAAGATCTCCGTCTCGGCCATCCTGCCCGGCTCCAGGGGGACGGCGGGGCGGTTGTAGCGGACCTGGTTGTGGACGGCCAGGGTGTTGAGGGCGAAGTCGTGGTGCGGGCTCTGCGAGGGCGGCGGCGGGGGCAGGACGACGTGCGCGTGGCGCGAGGTCTCGTTCAGGTAGGGGTCGACGCTGACCATGAAGTCGAGCGAGTCCAGCGCCTTGTCGAGCCGGTCGCCGTCGGGTGCGGAGAGGACGGGGTTGGCGGCGACGGCGATGAGGGCCCGGATCGGCTCGCCCGCGGCGGTGGGGGTGTCGATCTCCTCGGCGAGCGCGGAGAGCGGCAACTCGCCCTTCGCCTCCGGGTGTCGGCTCACGCGCGAGTGCCAGCGGCCCAGCGTGAACCCGTGGCTGGGTCCGGCCGGCCGGGGTGTCCTGTCGGTCGCCGCCTGCGGGAAGAGGGCACCGCCGGGCCGGTCGAGGTTGCCGGTGAGGATGTCCAGGACGTCGACCAGCCAGCTGGCGAGGGTGCCGTACGGGACGGTGCAGGTGCCGAGGCGGCCGTATACGGCGGCGGTGGGCGCGGCGGCGAGTTCACGGGCGAGGGCGCGGATGGTGCCGGCGTCCACGTCGCAGGCCTCGGCGACGGCCTCGGGGGTGAAGTCCCGTACCGCCGCCTCGACTTCGTCGACCCCTTGGACGTACGGCGCCAACTCGCCCAGGTCGACGAGGTGTTCGTCGAAGAGGACCTGGGTCATCGCGGCGAGCAGCAGGGCGTCGGCGCCGGGGCGGATCGCGATGTGCCGGTCGGCGAGCTTGGCGGTGCGGGTGCGGCGCGGGTCGATGACGGTGAGCGTGCCGCCGCGCGCCCGCAGGGCTTTGAGCTTGCCGGGGAAGTCGGGCGCCGTGCACAGACTGCCGTTGGACTCAAGGGGGTTGGCACCGATGAGCAGCAGATGGTCGGTGCGGTCGAGGTCGGGTACGGGGATCGCGTTGGCGTCGCCGTACAGCAGTCCGCTGGAGACGTGCTTGGGCATCTGGTCGACCGTGGAGGCCGTGAAGACGCTGCGGGTGCCGAGGCCGGCGAGCAGGACCGGCGGGTAGAGGCCCCCGGCCACGGTGTGCACGTTCGGGTTGCCGAAGACGGCTCCGACCGAGTTCGCCCCGTACCGCTCGACCACGCCCCGGATGCCGGCGGCGACAGCGTCGAAGGCCTCTGCCCAGCTGGCCTCGCGCAACTCGCCGTCCCGGCGCACGAGGGGGGTGCGCAGCCGGTCGGGGTCGCTGTCGAGGGCCCCGAAGGAGGCACCCTTGGGGCAGATGAACCCCTGGCTGAACACGTCGTCGCGGTCGCCACGGGCACTGGCGACCCGGCCGCTCTCGATGGTGAGCGTCAGTCCGCAGGTGGCCTCGCACAGGGGGCAGACGCGCAGGGCTGTGCGGGATTCGGTACGGGAGTCGGTGGGGCTGGACACGGGTCCTCCCGGTTGGGTGGCGGCGCCGGTGACGCACGGTCGGAGCCGAGCATACCGACCGGTACGGATGGAGGGGAGAGGTTGCGCGTACTCACCTCGGCCCCGCCCGCCGGACAGGCCCGGAGCTCAGTCCAGGACCCGCGCCAGATACGCCCGGAGCAGTTCCCGCATCTCCGCGATGATCCGCTCGTCACCCTCGGGGGTGACCCGGAAGGCCAGGTGGACCAGGGTGTCGGCGGTCTCCGTGGCGACCAGGAAGGCGCGGCGCAGGTCGTCGTCCGGCTCACGGTCGAGAACGCCGGAGAGAAGGGTGGCGAGGGTGTCGGCCACGCGGTGGTTGGGTTCGGCGTCGCGTTTGCCGACCGGGATCTGGTTGCCGAAGTCGACGAGGGAGAACCCCGGCGCCGTCCGTTTCATGGTCAGGTACTCGTCGAGCACGGCGTCCATGGCCTCGCGCCACCCGCCGCCGCTCTCCTGCCGGAGGCGCTCGGTGACGCGCGCGATGAAGACCTCCAGGTTCCGCTGGGCCAGCGCGTCCGCCATGGCGCGCTTGTTGCCGAAGAAGCGGTACACGGAACCTATGGGGACTCCGGCGCGTATCGCCACCGCCCGGGTGCTCAGGGCGTCGTAGCCGACCTCGTCGAGGAGGTCGGCGCAGGCGTCGAGGATTCTGGTCAGCCGTTCGGCACTGCGCCGCTGTACGGGCGCACGACGTAGCGAGGTCGCTGGGGGCACGGGCCTCATCATGCCGCCCCCCGGCGATCCGGTGAACCGTGCCCCTCGTTTTCTCCTCTTGCGCCGGCGAACATCCAATCCTACGGTGAAGCATAGGAATGGGCGCGCGAGGGAGCGAGGGTGCACGGATGAACGGGGACGCAGGGGACACGGCGGACACGGCGGACACGGCAGCCGACGTGAGCGGGGACGCACGGAAGGCCACCGAAGGATCGGCCGGTCTCGCCGGACTCTCCGGGCTCGCCTCGATTTCCGGCTTCGGCAATGAGCACAGCTCGGAGGCCGTCCCGGGCGCCCTTCCCGTGGGCCGCAACTCGCCGCAACACGCCCCCCTCGGCCTCTACGCGGAGCAGCTCAGCGGTACGGCGTTCACCGAGCCCCGCGCCAACAACCGCCGTTCCTGGCTCTACCGCATCCGCCCCTCGGCCGCGCATCCCCCGTTCACACCCACCGACAATGGCTCGATCCGTACGGCTCCCTTCACGGAATCCGTGCCCGATCCGAACCGGCTGCGCTGGAACCCGCTGCCCGAGCCCGCGGCGGGCACGGACTTCCTGGCGGGTCTGTGGACCCTGGGCGGCAACGGCGACGCCGCCCAGCGCAGCGGTATGGCCGTGCACCTCTACCACGCCGACTCGTCGATGCGGCGGGTGTTCAGCGACGCCGACGGCGAGCTGCTGATCGTCCCCGAGACCGGCGGGCTGCTGCTGCGCACCGAGTTCGGGCCGCTGACCGTCGAGCCCGGTCATGTCGCGCTCGTCCCGCGCGGGGTGCGCTTCCGGGTGGAGCTGACCGGCGCCTCGGCCCGCGGTTACGTGTGCGAGAACTACGGCACCCCCTTCCGGCTCCCCGACCTCGGCCCGATCGGCGCCAACGGGCTGGCGAACGCACGGGACTTCCGGGCGCCGGCCGCCGCCTACGAGGACGTCGAGGGCCCGGTCGAGGTCGTCAACAAGTTCTGCGGCAACCTCTGGACGGCCGTGTACGACCACTCCCCCCTCGACGTCGTCGCCTGGCACGGCAACCACGTCCCGTACGTGTACGACCTGCGCCGCTTCAACGTCCTGGGCAGCCTCTCCTACGACCACCCGGACCCGTCGATCTTCACGGTGCTGACGTCCCCGTCGGACACTCCCGGCCTGGCGGGCATCGACTTCGTCGTCTTCGCGCCGCGCTGGCTGGTGGGCGAGGACACCTTCCGGCCGCCGTACTTCCACCGGAACGTGATGACCGAGTACATGGGGCTGATCGAGGGCGCGTACGACGCGAAGGCGGCCGGGGAAGGGGGCTTTCTGCCCGGGGGCGGCTCGCTGCACAACATGATGTCCGCGCACGGACCCGACCGGGAGACCTTCGACCGGGCCAGCGCCGCCGAGCTGCGTCCGCAGAAGGTCGACGACGGGCTGGCGTTCATGTTCGAGACGCGGTGGCCGATGACGCTGACGGCACAGGCGGCGCGGGCGGAGCATCTGCAACCCGGATACGACGATGTGTGGTCGGGCCTCCAGCGGCACTTCCGCCCGTTGCACTGAGCGATCCCGACCGGTACGGATACCTCCGTGACCTCCTTCGCCCCTGACTCGATCGTCCTGAACCGCAAACTGCCGCTCTGGTACCAGGTTTCGCAGTCCCTGCGTGCCTCGATCCTCGGCCGGTCCGCGCGTGACCCGCTGCGGCTGCCCACCGAGGAGCAGTTGGCGGGACACTACGGCGTGAGCGTGCTGACCATGCGACAGGCGCTGAAGGAGCTGGAGGACGAGGGGCTGATCAGCCGCCACCGCAGGCGCGGCACGTTCATCGAGCCCGATGCCCAACGAGGCGCTCCCGTACAACTGCTCGGCTCGGTCGACGCGATCGTGGCGCAGCAGTCCGGCATGACGACCGAACTCCTCGACCACGGCAGCGCGCCCGTCCCCGCCGAACTCGCCGAGTACTTCCCGGATCTCGTGGAGGTGGCCACGTACCACCGGCTGCGCGGCGAGGAGGAGACCGGGGAACCGACCAACCACGCCCGCAACTACGTCCGTCCGGAACTCGCCGAGCGTATGGACCCGGGCGATCTGGCGCGCTGGCCGATGACCAAGGTGCTGCGGGACGTGGTGGGAGCCGACATCAGCCGCATCACGGACACCGTCCAGGCCCGCCTCGCGGACCCCGAGACGGCACGGCTGCTCCGGGTCCCGCTGCTCAGCCCGATCCTGCACTACACGGGTGTCGCGTACGACGGGTCGGGCAGGGTCCTGGACGTGGCCGTCATCCACTACCGGGGCGACCGCTTCTCCTTCACGGTGACGCTGGACGCGACGTGAGCGCTCATCGCGGCCGGGCTTCCCCCCGGCCCGTTGCCGTGCCACCGCCGACTTCGCCCGACCTGGTGGGGAGCACGCTCAGGAGGTCGCGTCGTACGATGCCCAGCGTGACGCCCGACGACGACGCTCCGCTGCTCGCGGACCTCATGCCGTGGTCCGTCGCACCGCCGCGGCTGGGCCGGGGATGGCCCGCGGCCCCCGACGCGGCCTCCCTGAAGGCACGCTGGGACGCCCTGCTGAAGGCCGAGGGACCGGACCGCGAGGCCCTGTTCGAGCCGACTCGCTCACGCACCCTCTTCTCGGCGGTCGGCCAGCTGCCCGGCCGGGACGGCGGCACGGAGAAGCTCGCCCGCGCGACCGGTCCCTGCGCGGAGCCCGTACGGGTGCTGTGGGCGCCCTTCGACGAGCAGTGGCTGATCCCGGACCACCGGCTGATCGACTCGGCGCGTCCCGAGCTGTGGCGGGTGGCGGACGAACGGCAGGTGTTCGTCACCGAGACGGCGACCGCGCCTCCCGGCTCGGGCGGTCCACCGCTGCTCGCCTCGTCCCTGCTGCCGCTGGTCCGGCCGGGCCGCGTCCGGCCGCTGTACCGACGCCCCGGCGGCGCCGAACCCAACCTGGCCCCGGGCCTGTTGGACCACCTCACCGACCGCCTCGGTCACCGCCCGGACCCGGTCGACGTCCTCGCCTGGGCGCTGGTCACCGCACGTCCGGGGCTCTCCGTCCCGCTCACCGCCGACCCCGAACTCTGGTCCCGGGGCGTCGAGTTGGGCAGCCGGGTGCTCTGGCTGACGCGCCGGGACGGGCAGCGCCCCAAGCTGCCGGGCGGCCGACGGCCGTACGTACGGGCGCAGTTGCCCTCCCGCCCGGTCGCCGTCCACTACGACCGCGCCGACGAGACTCTCCAGGTCGACGAGGGCCGGATCTCCCCGGTACCGCCCGAGGCCTGGGACTTCGAGGCCGGCGGTGTGCGGGTGCTGGAGCACTGGCTGGCGGTGCGGGTGTCCGGTCCCGCCGAGCCCGGGGCCCTGGAGGCGATCCGGCCGACGACCTGGCCGCAGCCCTGGACCTCCGAACTGCTGGAGCTGATCACGGTACTGGCCCTGCTGGCGGAAATTCGCCCGCAACAGGCGGAGCTGAAGGTGTCGGACCCGATCACGGCGACCGAACTTCGAACGGCGGGTGTACTCCCGGTACCTGACCGGGCGCGCCGACCGGCGTCCGTTCTCGACCACCACGAAGAGGGCCCAGAAGGTCAGTTCACCCTCCTGTGACCGACCCGCTTCTTCAGGGGGCGCGGGGAACTGCGCGAGAACCGCGACGGACCCGCACCCGGCATCAACGCCTCACCGTTCCTAGGGACTGAGCGGGAGTGAGTCCTGTTGCCAGGTCTCGTGCTCGGCCGAACGCCCCGGACGGTGTTGGGCGTTCTGGTTGCCCGCGTTCGCTCCGTGTCCGGGCGGCACGGATCGTGTCCGTGGTCCGGGAATGCGGGGGCGGGGTTCCTCACGCCCAGGAACACGCCGATCGGCCTGGACGGTCCGATGCCCCACCACATCACTCCGGTGTGGTGGGGGCGGTGCCGTCCGTCGCCGGATCGGGTGGTCCTGGGCGCGCCTTCCGATCGCCACGGCGGCAGCATCATGGCGAGTCGTCGTACGGGTCGTACTGGTCAGAGGTTTCTGCCAGTGCTGGGCTCCCCAGTGGCTGGTGTAGGCGGGGTCGACGGCGATGACCGCGATGCCCGTCTGGTCGGCCATCGAGGACAGTCGGGCGCGGAGTTTGCCGGTGGGCATGCCGGAGATCAGCTGCCTGAAGCGTTTCCTGCGGCCGTGTTTCTCCCGGGTCTTCTCGGTGGTGAAGTCGAGGTTCTCCACCGCGATCGCCTTCACGCCGCAGGTTCTGGCCCAGTGCAGGAGGCGGGTGAGGGCGTGGCGGACCTGGGCGTCGCGGTGTTCGGCGGTGCCGGTGAGGTCGTAGGGGAAGTGGCGTGGGCTGCCGGTGGGGTTGCCGTGGGTGTCGAGGTGCCAGGCGGCGAGGTGGTCGGCGTTCATGTCGACGCCGATCACCCCGTGGGCGAGCGCGGCCTCGATGGGGAGGGTGGGGGTGGGTGGGATCTGCCAGGACGCGGTCACATACCAGCGGTCCCGGGCGGTGTCGTAGTGGATGCGGTAGGCGACCGCCCGATGAGCTTCGACGCGGTCCGCCCACTCACCGCCCCGGTGCGCGAACCGCACCGTGCAGGCCAGGACGTACCGTCCGTGCGGGGCGTTCGCCAGATACGCAAGCGGGGCGGGGAGTCTGATGCTCACCTCGCCCTCGGGACTGATCCGGATGGTCTCGTTGCCGTGGCGCTTGCCGGACTCACCGTCCGCCTGGCAGAACCAGCGCTCCGCCTCCCACCGCCCCCGCCACACCGACTCCGTCAGCCTGGCCGCCTCCAGATGATGCCGGGTACGCGCCAGCCGCTTGCCGCCCCGCACGACGTGCACGAGAGCGGCCTCACGATCCGCCCGCGCGACCGTCAGCCGGTCCTCAAGCACCCGCAGGCGCCGCGACTTGGCATGCCACTCCCGCCGGGACCGGTACCCGCCGGGCTTGCCCTTGGTCCCCTTCTGCCCGAGCGGCTGGGACAGGCGGGCCTCGACGGTGCGGATGCCCGCTTCGAGGTGGTGGAGGTGCGCGAGCTGGCCACGCCGGGCCAGCGCCCACTGATCATGCGTGGCCTTGGTGACACTGCCCGCCCACCGCGACGACGACAACGGTGTCAGCTCCCGCTTACGCACCGCCCACGCCTCACCGGAATGTGTGAGGCCGTCCCGGCAACGCGCCTTGAGGTCCTTCGATGCCAGCGACCCCAGATGCCCGCCCACCAGACGCAACACCTCCTCATCACACGCCGTCAGATGCTTCAGACGGGTCCGAACAGCCACACCGGACGGCCCGGACACGACGAACGGCTCCGCGATCGGGCGCAGATCAGCCATGTTCGGCAGCCTGAAGCGCCTTATGCGCACGGTCCTTCGCCGACCTGCGCCCGTACAAGCGGGCGCAGAAGGAAGTCAGCACCTCCACCATGTCCCGGACCAGGTCGTCTTCGACCTCCCGATCATCCAGCACAGCGAGGCGGCGCCCGGATGCTTCCAAAGCCGCCTCGACCAGCTCCGTGTTCATCCGGCCGAGCCGGTCCCGGTGCTCCACCACGACCGTGGTCACCTCGGGATCGGCCAGCAGACGCCGCGCCTTGGAACGCGCCCCGTTCATCCCCGAACCGGTCTCCGCCTCCACCCGTACAACACGGTGGCCGGCCCCCGCCGCCCACGCGGACAGCCGGGCGACCTGACGTTCCAGATCCGCCTTCTGATCCCGGGAGGACACCCGGGCATACAGACCCACCCCACCGACAACCTCAGGAGCCGCGTTGGCCACAACATTCACCAGGATCATGCGCGGGCCGACCCGCTGCGCGGGTACCGGCAAGGTGCCCTCGCGAAACCAGCGATACGCCGTCTGCGGATGCACACCCTGCGCCTTCGCCCACTCCGTCAGCTTCACACCCACACAACGATGCTCACCCAATCGAAGTCACGCTCACGCAAACAACCTTCAACGCGAACAGTTATAGCTACCCCTGCGGCGCGAACCCGTCCAACACCCGCGACAGCATCCGCTCGAACACCGCCTCCAGATCGATCGGCCCCGCGTCCTCCATGAACGCCGCCGCCAGCCGCGGATACGCCCCGCTCGCCACCTGACCGCCGAGATACCCGATCCGCACGGCGTTCTCCTGCTCCTCCGACCAGGGCAGGGACCTGGCCCGCTCGGCCGTCCCCAGCTCGTTGCCGACATACGTCGTCACCAGGCCGTTGAGCATGGCGATCAGCTCGAACTTCGTGCCGTAGGTGCCGTCGAACGGGTCGAGGCAGCTCAGACAGTGTTCGAGATAGCGCAGGGCGTTGGGGCTGAACCCGTGGACCGGGGACATCAGACGCGGCAGCCAGGGGTGGCGGTACATGAGGGCGCGGGTCTGGTGAGCCACCCGGAGCATGTCGGCGCGCCAGTCGCCCGAGGGCTCCCACAACTCGTGCTCGCCACTGATGGCGTCAACCATCAGCTCGTAGAGGTCCTCCTTGCGGGGGACGTAGTTGTAGAGCGACATCGTGCCGCAGCCCAGTTCGGCCGCGACGCGCCGCATCGAGGCCGCGTCGAGCCCCTCCGCGTCCGCGATCCGCACCGCGGCCGACGCGATGTCGGCGCGGCTGTAGGCGGCCTTCGGACCGCGGCCCGCACGCTCGGGACGCGACCAGATCACTTCGGGTACGGCGGCTCGGCCGGCCATTGATCATCACCTCGACCACCCATCGTAGTTACGTACGGCGTACGTAGTGCGCTATGGTCACCCCATGACTACTACGTACGCTGTACTTAGTGAGGGTCTGGCGAAGTCCTTCGGGAAGATCCATGCCGTACGCGGGCTGGACCTGGCCGTGGCCGAGGGGACCGTGTGCGGGCTGCTGGGGTCGAACGGGGCGGGCAAGACCACGGCCGTACGGCTCCTCACCACCCTGCTGCGGCCCGACGCGGGCTCGGCGCGCGTCGCGGGGCACGACCTCGCCCGGGAGGGGGCCGCCGTACGGCGCCGGATCGGCGTCACCGGGCAGTACGCGTCGGTCGACGGGGACCTCACCGGCCGCGAGAACCTACGGCTGTTCGCCCGGCTGCACCGGGTCCGAGGGCCCGCGGCACGGGCCGACGAGCTGCTGAGGCGCTTCGGGATCGCGGAGGCCGCCGACCGGCCCGCGTCCACCTACTCGGGCGGGATGCGCCGCCGTCTCGACCTCGCGGCGAGCCTGGTGAAGCGGCCCGAGGTGCTCTTCCTCGACGAGCCCACGACGGGGCTCGACCCGGCGGCCCGCAACCAGATCTGGGCGGCCGTGCGCGCGCTGAAGGACGAGGGGACGACGGTGCTGCTGACCACCCAGTATCTGGAGGAGGCCGACCAACTCGCCGACGAGATAGCCCTCGTGGAGCACGGCCGGGTCGCGCACACCGGGTCGCCCGCCCAGCTCAAGGCGCTCATCGGCTCGTACGCCGAGGTCGTGGTCGCCGACTCCGGCGCACTGCCCGGAGCCGCCGGAGTCCTCGACCAACTCACCGGCTCCGAACCGGTGTTGGACCGTGACCGGCTCACCGTCGGCGCGGTCACCACAGATCCGACGATCACCCTTCCCCGACTGGTGCGCGAACTCGACGCGGCGGGCGTCGCGTTGCTCGACGTGAGCCTGCGCCCGCCGACCCTCGACGACGTCTTCCTCCGCCTGACCGAGCGTAAGGAGCTTGCCGCGTGAGCACATCGACCTCCCCGACGTCCGCCTTGGCCTATGACGGCACGGCCATGCTGGGCCGGCATCTGCGGCGGGTGCGGCACAACCCGGGACTGTTGATCCTCACCCAGTCCATGCCGGTCACGATGCTGCTGTTCTTCGGCTACGTCTTCGGCAGCGCTCTCGCGATGCCCGGCGAGGACTACCGCGCGTTCCTGGTACCGGGGTTGCTGGTGGCGACCGCCGCCAACGGCATCATGACCGGGATGTTCCAGGCGGCCCAGGACACCCACCGGGGCGTGACCGACCGGCTGCGCACCCTGCCGATCAGCCGGGCCGCCGTACCCCTGGGACAGGCCCTCGCGGACCTGGTGCTGACCGCTGCCGGGACCGTGCCGTTCCTCCTGGTGGGGCTCGCGGTGGGATGGCGGATCGAGGGGTCGGCGCTCCGGGCGGCGGGAGCGGTGGGCCTGCTGCTGCTGTTCCGGTTCGCGACGACGTGGATCGGGATCTACCTCGGGCTGCTCTCCCGGAGCGAGGAGGCGGCCGGTCAGCTCGGTGGGGCGACCTTCCTCCTGCCCTTGCTGTCGAACGCGTACATCCCGACGGAGGGTCTGCCGGGATGGTTGCGGACGTTGGCGGAGTGGAACCCGATCAGCGCGGTGGCCACGGCGATGCGGAGCCTGTTCGGAAACGCGCCGGTCCCGGCGGACGGGGCGTGGCCGGTCGTCCACCCCGTCGCCGGGGCGGTGGCCTGGTGTGTGGTGCTGATCGCCGTGTTCCTGCCGCTGGCGGTGCGGCGGTACGGGGAGGGCGAGGGCTGACCCGGCCGACTGTCAGCCCGTCCGGCGTTTGAGGACGAGCGCGTTCAGCGCGACAGGGGGGTCTGGGGGCGCAGCCCCCAGGGATGGGACGGGTAGGGGCGGCGGGGGCGAAAAACCGTCATGATCCCCCACATGGAACCCCTCCCCCTCACCGGCCTCACCGTCGTCGCCCTCGAACAAGCCGTCGCCGCCCCCTTCGCCACCCGCCAACTCGCCGACCTCGGCGCCCGGGTCATCAAGGTGGAACGCGTCGACGGCGGCGACTTCGCCCGCGACTACGACACCGCCGCACACGGTCTCGCCTCGCACTTCGTGTGGTGCAACCGGGGCAAGGAGTCCCTCGCCCTCGACGTCAAGGACCCGCGCGGGCTCGCCGTCCTGCGGCGACTGATCGCGGACGCCGACGTGTTCGTGCAGAACCTCGCCCAGGGCGCCGCCGCCCGGCTCGGCCTCGACGCGTCCACCCTCTGCGCCGCGCACCCCCGGCTGGTCGCCGTGGACATCTCGGGGTACGGCCCGTCGGGACCGTACGCGGGCAAGCGGGCGTACGACATGCTCGTGCAGTGCGAGGCAGGGCTGGTGTCGGTGACCGGGACGCCGGAGCAGCCGGTGAAGGCCGGGATCCCGGCGGCGGACATCGCGGCCGGCATGTACGCGTTCTCCGGGGTGCTGGCGGCCCTCGTACGGCGGGGCGTGACCGGGCGGGGCGGGCCGGTGGAGGTGTCGATGCTGGACGCGCTCGCCGAGTGGATGGGGCACCCCCTCCACCACGCGATGCACGACGGCACTCCCCCGGCGCGCACCGGCCTCGCGCACGCCGTCATCGCCCCGTACGACGCCTACGCGACGGCGGACGGCGGACGGGTGCTGCTGTCGGTCCAGAACGACCGCGAGTGGCGGCGGCTGGCCGAACAGGTTCTGGAGCGTCCCGAGTTGGCGTCCGATCCGGCGTACGCGACGAACGCGGCACGGGTCGGGAACCGGGAGCGGACCGACGCGCATGTGGCCGCGTCGCTCGGCGCGCTGGACGTCGACGAGGCGCTGGCACGGCTGGAGGGCGCCGGAATCGCGTGCGCGCGACTGAGGGACGTACAGGAGGTGGCGGACCATCCGCAGTTCGCGGCGCGGGACCGGTGGCGGGAGGTGGGATCACCGGTGGGGCCGTTGCGTGCGCTGCTGCCCCCGATCACGCTGCCGGGCGGGGTCGAGGCGCGGATGGGTGATGTGCCCGCGCTCGGGGAACACACCGAGGCGCTGCTGCTTGCCGTGGGGATGACGGACGAGGAGATCGCAGCACTGCGCCGGGACGGTGTGACAGCCTGAGCACGGGCCTGAAGCGGCCGGACGGTTACGGAGACGGCGTGAACCGTGATCGGCGTGGGGCGCCGATACGGCCGTCCGCTCAGCGCCCGCCGAACAGGGTGCGGCTCAGGCGGCGCAGCGGAGCGAAGAGCGAGAGCCTGCTGACTCGCTTGCCGAGGTCGCTGCGCTGCTTCACGGTGTCCCGTGAGGTGAGTTCGCGCATCAGCGAGGTCGCCTCCGCCGTCTCGCGCTGGGGGACCGCGGGTCCCGACAGCACCGAGAGATGGCGGTCGAGGCGCGCCTTGGTCGCACTGCTCCCGCACGTGATCGCAGGGACGCGTGCCCTGCTGTGCATCGTTATCTGTTCCATGTCACTCCCCACCCGTACGAGTCCACCCGGCCCGGGCAGGTTAACCCTATCGCTCCCTCGGGGCACTCGTGTATCTCGGTCACAGGATTCACCTTCCCCACAAGGGTGTTGACGACTCCCCGATGACTACTCTCCGAATCCAACCGATTCCAGGGCGAGTTGGACAACTGGTGCACTGGTGGGCTGCTCTGAGCCTCCGTCGGGTTCGACGGTCACAGCGAGTGATGTGGCCGACTTGTCGAGACCGGTCGCGACCAAGGGCGTGTCGCCCTTGAAGAGTCCCAGAGAGCGTGGTTGCACATCAGGGCGCATGAGCCACAGTTGGTGCACGCGGTCGCTCGGCAGCTCTCCGTACCCACTGAGGGTCACTACCGCACGGCCCTCGGACGCGGAGGCGATGGCGGTGATTCCCTGGCCCCGCGCGTCCCGGTCGGCGGTCGCCCGCGCGTCGGGAGCCGACAGAACGTCGGCAATGTCACGTGCCTGGGCCTGCGCGGTGTCCAGCTTGTCCTGGGTCCGGGTGTACTGCACGGCGAACAGCGCGGCGACGACGAGTGCGGCTGCCGCCGTCAGTGTGGCGAGCGGGGCGAACATGGGGCGCATGCGGGGCGCACGGCGGACGGGCGGCAGCGGTTCGGTGCCCCACACGTGCGCCGGCAGCTGGTGGCTCCGCCTCCGGGGCGCTTCGGCGGACCGGCCGGGGGCGTGTGCCGGGGAGTGGCCCTGGGACTCCTGCGGAGTCGCGCGTACGGCGGACAGGACCCGGTCGCGCATGGCGAAGGGGGGCGGCGCGGCCGTGGACCAGGCCAGCCGGACCGTGTCCTCGGACAGTAGGCGCACCTCCGAGGTGCAGGCGTCACAGCCGGCCAGGTGCTTCTCGAAGCGGCGCCGCTCGTCGGGGCCCAGGGCGTCGAGGGCGTAGGGGGCGGCGAGGGAGTGGAGATCCTCGCGGCGGAACAGTCTGCCGAGCACGCTCATGCGACACCTCCCAGGCATTCGCGCAGCCGGGTCAGTCCGTCGCGCATCCGTGTCTTCACCGTGCCCAGCGGGAGCGAGAGCTGCTCCGCCACCTCACGGTATGTGTAGCCGTCGTAGTAGGCGAGGGTGACCGACTGGCGTTGCAGGGTGGTCAGCCGGTCCAGGCAGCGGCGCACCCACTCGCGTTCCATGCCGGCCTCGACCTCTTCGGCCACGTGGTCGAAGGCGGGACGGTGGGAGCGCTGGGCCTCGCGCTGCTCGCGCTCCCCGGCCGCGCGGGCACTGCGTACCCGGTCGACGGCCCGGCGGTGCGCGAGCGTGAGTATCCAGGACAGGGCGCTGCCCTTCCTGGGGTCGAACCGCGGTGACGAGCGCCAGAGTTCGAGCAGAACCTCCTGTGACACCTCCTCCGACTGCGCCGGGTCCCGCACCACGCGCCGCACCAACCCGAACACCGGCCCGGACACGATCCCGTACAGCTCTTCGAAGGCTTTCTGGTCTCCCCCGGCCACGAGAACCAGAAGCTCGTCCGCTCCCACCCGCGTCCCCTCTCTATGGCCGCACACGGCCCCTCCCCGCTCCATCACACTTGTCACCGTCACCTTAGGCATTCGTAGCCGACCTGCCTCCGGATGGGTACGGATCAACCGCCTTCGAAGCGCGGGTCTGCCGGGTCCCAAACGTTTTCAAGAAAGTTTTCAGATTCGACCAATCCGTCTCCGGGAGGGCTCCGAATCCCCGTCGTCAGGCAAGTTGACACGGTGAGGACGGACGGCATGACGACAACCATCTCCAAGGGCGGCGCGCGGCGCAGGCGCATCGCGACCCTTATCTGCGGTGCGCTGGCCACCGGGGGGCTCGCGGCCGCCAGTGTCGCCGCGCTCGTACCGGTTACGGCTTCCGCCTCCAGCCACCGCGAGGCTCCGCTGATCTCGGGCACACCGCAGTTCGACAACACGGACCTGTACGCGTTCGTGAGCCCGGACAAGAAGGACACGACGACGATCGTCGCGAACTGGATCCCGTTCGAGGAGCCGGGCGGCGGCCCGAACTTCTACCAGTTCGCCGAGGACGCCCAGTACGACCTGCACATCGACAACAACGGTGACGCGCAGGACGACTTCATCTTCCGCTACACCTTCAAGACGCACGTGAAGAACAAGAAGTCGTTCCTGTACAACACGGGCGCGGTGGACAGCCTGTACGACAAGGACCTCAACGTCACGCAGACGTACGACATCGAGCTGATCAAGCTCAAGAAGAAGTACGAGGTGTCGAAGACGAAGATCGCCGACGATGTGCCGGTGGCTCCGTCCAACGTCGGCAAGGCGTCGATGCCGAACTACGCGAAGCTGCGCTACCAGGCCATCCACAAGCTGACGAACGGTTCGACGACGTTCGCCGGCCAGGCCGACGACCCGTTCTTCGCGGACCTGCGGGTCTTCGACCTGCTGTACGGCGGGAACCTCTCCGAGGTCGGCAACGACACGCTCAAGGGCTACAACGTCAACACGATCGCGCTCCAGGTGCCGACGCACATGATCGTGGAGTCGTCGAAGCAGCCGGTCGTCGGCATCTGGTCGACGACCCAGCGCAAGAACGCGAGCGGCTACTACTCGCAGGTCTCGCGGCTGGGCATGCCGCTCGTCAACGAGGTCGTCAACCCCATCAAGGACAAGGACAAGTTCAACGCGTCCTCGCCGTGGGACGACGCCCAGTTCCTGAAGAACGTGACCAACCCCGAGCTGCCGAAGCTCATCGAGGCGATCTACAAGATCCCGGCGCCCAAGGAGCCGCGCAACGACCTGGTGGATGTCTTCCTCAAGGGTGTGAAGGGTCTCAACCAGCCTCCGTACGTGACCCCGGCCGAGGAACTGCGTCTCAACACCTCGATCGCCCCGTCCATGCACCCCAAGCGTCTCGGTGTCCTCGACGGTGACAACGCGGGCTTCCCGAACGGCCGTCGTCTGACGGACGACGTGATCGACGCCTCGCTCCAGGTCGTCGAGGGTGAGCTGGTCGGCGCGAAGAACGACCTCGGTGACGCGGTCGACAAGAACGACAAGGGCTTCGAGAAGTACTTCCCGTACGTGGCGCTGCCGACCGAGGGTTCGCGCGGTCCGCTCGCCAAGGGCACCAGCGGCACCAACGACGTCCGCAGCCAGCTCGGTGACGCTCTGCAGCCCGCCGGCACCTCCGGCGGCGGCACCGACACCATGCTGATCGCCGGTTCGGCGGCGGCCGGTGCGGCCGGGTTCCTGCTCCTCACCGCCGGTGTGGTGTGGTGGCGCCGGAACATGGGGAACCGGGCGTACTGATCCGCGTTCCTTCCTCACCCCCACAATCCGGCGCGGCCCGCTCGTATCCATCCCCCACGGCGCGGGCCGCGCCGCTCCCCCGTCGACTCCCGGCCCCACCCGGGCGGTTGACAGCAGATCCCCGAAGATGACCCGCCCAGGACCTTGAGGAGAGGGCATGGCCCCGCGTACGAACGACAACGCACCGGACCGCGAGCAGGCGCCGCAGCCGCCGCTCACGCGACCGGGCCGTGAGCTCGGCACCCGGCCGACCGACACGGCGGGGGCAGCCGACATCCTCGGCACGGAGGATTCCGACGGCACCGACGGGCGCCCCGGCGCGGCACCCGCACCGGTCGTCGCCGAGACGGGCGACACCGGGCCGGACACCGAGCCCACTCCCGCACCTGCCGCCGACACGAACGACCGTGCGGCGCCGGAGGCCGGAGCAGCCGCGGAGGCCGGGAAGGCGGCTGCGGCCGACCTCGCGCCCGGCGTCGGTGAGGCGTCCGGCACCGAGGCCTCTCCCGAAGGCGCTCCGGAGGTGTCCTCCGACGAGTCCTCCCCCGCCGCCTCCGACGAGCGGGTCGCCGCTGTCCGGCGGCTCGGGGAGTCGTCGCGGCGCTGGCGGGCGGTGCAACTCGGGGCCTGCGCCGCCGCGTTGGCCGTGGCGTTCACCGCCGGAGCCGTGGTGCTGGGCGCCGTTCGGGACGGGAGCGGCACCGCCACCGTCTCGTCGGCGCCGGCCGCCATGTCCCCCGCGCTCCTCGCGAGCGGGGACATCGGCGCGAGCATCGCCTCCCTTCAGGCACATCTCCGGGCGCAGCCCAAGGACTTCGGCAGCTGGGCGACGCTCGGACTCGCCTATGTCGAGCAGGCCCGCACCAAGGGTGACCCCTCCCGGTATCCGCAGGCCCAGCAGGCCCTGGCCCGGTCCCTGGAGCTGAAGCCCGACAACGACCCCGCTCTCGCCGGGCGCGCGGCCCTCGCCGCCGCCCGCCATGACTTTCCCGGTGCCCTCAAGTACTCGGACCAGGCCCTCGCGCAGAACCCCTACAGCGAGCGCGCCCTGTCCACCCGTATCGACGCCCTGGTCGAACTCGGGCGCTACGACGAGGCGTTGAAGGCCACCGACGAGGCCGACGCCAAGCGGCCCGGGGTGCCTGTCTTCACCCGGTACGCGTATGTGCGTGAGCTGCGCGGCGAGGTCAGCGTCGCCCGGCGGGTGCTGGAGCAGGCGCTCGGCTCCGCCACCTCTCGCGGCGACATCGCCTACGTGTCCAGCGCGCTCGGGCAACTCGCCTGGAACCAGGGCCAGTACAAGTCCGCCCTGGAGTTCTACGCCCGCGCCCTGGCCGCCGACGACGCCTACCTCCCGGCGCTGGAGGGCCGCTCGCGCGCCCAGTTCGCCGACGGCGACCGGGCCGGTGCGATCAAGGGCATGGAGGACGTCGTGTCCCGCTACCCGCTGCCCGGTCCGCTCGTCGAACTCGGCGAGCTGTACGAGGTCCGCGGCGGCGAAGGTGACTTGGCCAAGGCCCGCGACCAGTACGCGCTGGTCAACGCCTGGACGGCGATCGCCCGCGCCAACGGCGTCAACGCCGACCTGGACACCGCACTCGCCGCCGCCGACCACGGCGACAAGAAGTCGGCGTTGCGCGCGGCCCGCGCCGAGTGGGCCCGCCGCGAGACCGTGCACACGGCCGACGCCCTCGCGTGGGCCCTGCACGTCAACGGCCAGGACAAGGAAGCCCTCCCGTACGCCCGCCGGGCCACCGCGACCGGCTACCGCAACGCCTCCTTCCTCTACCACCGCGGCATGATCGAGCAGGCCACGGGCCACCCGAAGGAAGCCCGCGCCTCGCTCTCCGCCGCCCTCGAACTCAACCCCGGTTTCTCCCCGTTGGGCGCCCGCAAGGCCCGTACGGCTCTCAAGTCCCTGGAGGCGGCGAAGTGAAGCCCCGTCGTGTGGCCGCCTCCGGCGCCGCCCTGTTCACGGCAGCCTGCGCGCTCGTGCTGGTTCCCGCCGGCGCCGCGAGCGCGCATCCCCTCGGCAACTTCACCGTCAACCGGTACGACGGTCTCGTCGTCGCCCCGGGAGAGCTCCGGGTCGCCCATGTCGAGGACCTCGCCGAGATCCCGGCGACCCAGGCCAAGCCCGACATCGAGAAGCTGGGTCTGACCGACTGGGCCGGGCAGCGGTGCGCGACCGCCGCGAAGGGCAGCAAGGTCACCGTCGCGGGCCGTGCGGTCCCCCTGTCCGTCGGCAGCGCCAAGGCGAGCACACGGCCCGGTCAGGCCGGCCTCAACACCCTGCGCGTGGAGTGCGGGCTCACTGCCGCCCTCCCCGGGGTCGCCGAAGGGGACACCGTTTCCCTCGGCTTCCACAGCGCGGGCGTCGAGTCGGGCCCCGGCTGGCGGGAGATCACCGCGCGCGGCGACCGGATGACGCTCGCCCAGTCCGACGTACCGCGGAAGTCGGTGTCCGGTGAACTGACCGGATACCCGCAGGAGTTGCTGTCCTCACCGGCCGACACCGCGACGGCCGCCCTGCAGGTGAGGCCGGGCGGGCCGGCCCTCGTCGAGAGCGGCGAGAAGGCGGCCCCGGCCTCCTCCGTGCTGCCGCGCGGCGCCGACCGCTGGACACGCGCGCTGGACTCCCTGGTGGCCCGGCACGACCTGACGATCGGCTTCGCCGCACTGGCCCTGGTCATCGCGGTCTTCCTCGGCGCGATGCACGCGCTCGCCCCGGGCCACGGCAAGACCCTGATGGCGGCCACGGCGGCCGCCCGGGGCGGCAAGGCCCGGCTGCGCGACGTCATGCCGCTGGCCGCCTCGGTGACGGTCACCCACACGCTGGGCGTGGTGGCCCTGGGCCTGCTGGTGACGGCCGGTTCGGCGGCGGCGCCCTCGGTGATCGCCTGGCTGGGCGCGGCGAGCGGTGTGCTGGTGACGGGGGCGGGTCTGACCCTCACGCGGCGGGCCTGGCGTCAGCGCGCGCACGAGCGCACACACCTCGCCGCCCATCCGCACCCTCATCCGCACGAGGACCACGGTCACGACCACGACGATCACGGTCACTCCCATGACCAGCACCACGATCACGAGCACCCTCACAGCCACACCCACGCCGCCGACAGGGCCCCGGCACGCGAACTGGTCCTCGCCCACGCGTCCCACGCGCACTCGGACCCCGCGCTCGCGCCCGCACCCACCGCGGCTCCCGCACATGTGCACGACCATGACCATGACCACCAGCACGATCACGGGCACGATCACGGGCATGGGCACGATCACGACCACTCCCACGAGCACCACGACCGCAAGCACGAGCACAAGCACGCCTCCACCACCCTCGAACACACCCACGGCGGCTTCACCCACACGCATGACATCGCGCCCACCCTGCGCGGCACGATCCTCCTCGGGTTCGCCGGTGGGCTGGTGCCGAGCCCGTCCGCGGTGGTCGTGCTGGTCGGTGCCGCCGCGCTGGGCAAGGCGTGGTTCGGGTTCCTGCTCGTGCTGGCCTACGGGGTCGGGCTCGCGCTGACCCTCACCGGGGCCGGGTTCCTCGTCGTACGGCTGGGGAGCGGGGCGAACCGGCTGCTGGACCGGCGGCCGGGGCTCGCCGGAGGCCCGATGCTCGCGCTCGTACGGCGTACCGCGCCGCTGGCGTCCGCGTTTCTCGTTGTCGCACTGGGAGTCGGATTGGTACTCAAGGGGGCGGCTTCCGCGCTCGGCTGAGCTACTTTTGGGAAGAAATCAGGCGGAGTGCGGAAAACCGGCGTGCAATGAGACCGAATCCGTGAACGCGCGGCTGCGATGGGGGGACGCCCGTGTCCGAAGAACCAGGCAGTGACCGCGTGATCGCGGGACGCTACCGACTGCTCTCACCGCTCGGCGAGGGCGGTATGGGCACGGTGTGGCTGGCCCGTGACGAGCTGCTGTACCGCGAGGTCGCCGTCAAGGAGGTGCGCGCGCCCGCCGGACTGCCGACCTCCGAGATCGAGCGGTTGTACGCCCGGCTGGAGCGTGAGGCCTGGGCCGCCGCCCGCGTCTCCAACCGGAACGTCGTGACGGTGTACGACGTGGCGACCGAGGACGGCCGGCCCTGGATCGTCATGGAGGTGGTCCGCGGGCTCTCGCTCGCCGATCAGCTGGACGCCGAGGGGCCGCTGTCCCCCCAGCGGGCCGCGCACATCGGCGCCGAGGTGCTCGCCGCCCTGCGGGCCGCGCACGAGGCCGGGGTGCTGCACCGGGACGTGAAGCCGGCCAACGTGCTGCTGTCCAACGACGGCCGGGTGGTGCTCACCGACTTCGGGATCGCGACGGTCGAGGGCAGCTCGGCCCTCACCATGACCGGCGAGCTCATCGGCTCCCCCGAATTCCTCGCGCCCGAGCGGGCGTTGGGGCGCACCCCCGGCCCCGAATCCGACCTGTGGTCACTGGGCGTGCTGTTGTACGCGGCGGTCGAGGGCAACTCCCCCTTCCGGCAGAACACCCCGCTCAGCACCCTGCGCGCCATCGTGGACGAGGAGTTGCCGCCGCCGCTCAGGGCGGGGCCGCTGACGCCGGTCATCGAGGGGCTGCTGCGCAAGGACCCGGCCGACCGGGTCTCCGCCGAGCAGGCCGAGCACGATCTGCGGATCATCGGGGCCGGGGGCACGCTTTCCGGAGCGGGCCCCGTGCGGGCGGACACCGGACCGACGGTCCCGTACGCACCGACGGCCGGGGCGGCCTTCCCGCAGCACCCGCCGACGCCCCCTCGGCCGATTCCCGTCCCCGCGGCGGCGAGTTGGGACGCGTCACCGCCGCCCGACACCTACGCGACCCGCACCGCGGAACCGGCCCGCAACCGCCGGGCGGCCGTCGTCCTGGTCGCGGGGCTCGCCGCCGTCGCACTGGCGCTGGCCGGACTGACGTACGCGCTGCTGAACCGCGACAAGGGCGGGGACGACACCGCCGGCCCCGGGAGCAGCACCCGGCAGAGCAACAACGCCACGGGCGGCCCGAGTTCGCCGAAGAACAGCCCCAGCGAATCCGAGGACGAGAAGAGCGCCACCCCGAGCGGTGGCGACAGTGGCGCGTCAACGCGGCCGGCGCAGACCGTCGAGGTCCATGTCGCCGGCGAGGGCACCGACTACTCGGGGACCTGTCCGCCGGCCGACGCCGAGGCACCCGCCTTCACAGCGACCTTCACGGTGGGCGATGTGCCCGCGAAGATCTCCTACCGTTGGGTGACGCAGACGGGCGACGCACCGGAACAGGGCTGGCGGACGCTGTCGTTCCCGGCGGGCGGCGGGAAGACCAAGGAGAACAAGGTCTTCGTGACGACGTACGACGAGAGCGGGACGATCGAGAACGCGATCGGCGTGGAGGTCCGCGACCCGGTGAACGTGAAGTCCAACTCCGTGCCGTTCACGGTGACATGCGAGAAGGAGACCCCTTCGGACGGGGCCTCCTCTCCCAGTGTCACTTCCTCCGGTACGCCCTGAGGGGACGAGGTGCGGGGTCGGTCAGGCGGCGCCGGTGAACGCCGGCAGATAGCCGCCCGACTGTCCGGCGGCCGTGGGGTGGTACGACTCACCGATGTTGAGCAGGTTGAGGCTGTGCAGCCACGAGCTGCCCGAGCAGATCTCGTGACCGGTGAAGGCCGGCTTGACGTCACCGAAGGTGAAGCCGTGGTCCGCCGCCCGTTTGGCGAGCGCGCTGTTCAGATAGTCGGACGCGCTGTTGATCGCGGAGCGCTTGGCCTCGGAGAGGCCGAGGCATGCCTGGCCGAGCTTGTAGAAGCGCGGATAGCCCAGGACGACCACATGGGCGCCCGGTGCCCGTGAGGTGATGGCGTCGTAGACGCTGTCGAGCTGACCGGGGAGGGTCGAGTCGACGTACCCCTTCGCGGTGTTGATGCGGGAGATGCAGGTGCTGTCGGACTGGAGCACACAGGTCGACATGACGTCGGCGAAGCCCGCGTCGTTGCCGCCGATGCTGATCGAGACGAGGCCGGTGGAGGAGCCGAGCGGGGTCAGCTGGTTCGCCAGAACATCACCCGTTCGAGCGCCCGAGCAGGCGGTGAAGTTGAAGGTGGAGGGTGAGTGGGCGGCCGCCCAGAGGTACGGGTAGGCCTTCGTGCTGCGCTTGCAGTCGCCGCTGGAACTGATGTAGCTGCCGGATCCGACTCCCGAGGAGTAGGAGTCACCGAGGGCCACATAGCCGGTGGGGGCGGCGAGTTGGGACGCCTGCGCGGACGTGGCCCCGGTGAGGGCGGCGCCGGCGGCGAGGAGGAGCGAGGTCACGTATGCCGTAATTCGGGAACGTCTCATGGAACCTCCTTTAGCAGGATCTCTGCCACAACGTTCGTACCAATGACGCATGTTGATCGGAAGTGTCCATGCCAAGACTTTCCGGCGCGTTTCGACTCCTTCGGGGGCGGACAACCCGCACTCGTGTTACGTCCGATTGCGTGCTCATGACACGCGCGTGAAAACGCGCGCGACCCCTTGAGCAACTCCCGCGCATGACCGAGTCTTTACCTCGACCCGGCCGGAACGTGACGCTCCGGGTTGTGTCCGCGGTCCGCGGGCACCCCCCACAGACGCGCCCGCATCCAGGCGCGTGCTGCCTAAGAGGAGGACTCCCTCGTCATGGCACAACCACGCAGCAGCAAGATCAGGACCGCCGCGACCACCGTCGTGGCAGCCGCCGCTCTCGTCGGCGGACTGACCGCACTCCCCGCCCAGGCAGCCCCGGCACCCGCCGAGGGCCAGGTGCTGGCCGCCGGCTCCCCCACAGCCGTCAAGGACAGCTACATCGTCACGCTCAGGAAGACGGCGGGCCTCAAGTCCGCGTCGAGCGCCGGCAAGAGCCTGATCAAGGGGTACGGCGGCACGGTGAAGAAGACGTTCAGCACCGCGCTGAACGGCTACACGGCGACCCTCTCCGCGGCCGAGGCCCGCAGACTCGCCGCAGACCCGGCGGTGGCCACCGTCGAGCAGAACCAGACGGTGCACGTCGACGCCACGCAGACCAGCGCCCCCTGGGGCCTGGACCGCATCGACCAGGCCGCCCTGCCGCTGTCCGGTACCTACACCTACCCGGACACCGCGGGGGCCGGAGTGACGGCGTACGTCATCGACACCGGCGTACGCATCACGCACTCCCAGATCAGCGGCCGGGCCACCAACGGCTACGACGCCGTGGACGGCGACAACGTCGCCCAGGACGGCAACGGCCACGGCACGCATGTCGCCACCACCATCGCGGGCTCGACCTACGGTGTCGCCAAGGCGGCGAAGATCGTGGCGGTCCGCGTGCTCGACAACGCCGGCTCCGGCACCACGGCCGGTGTCATCGCGGGTATCGACTGGGTGACCGCGAACCACAGCGGCCCCTCGGTCGCCAACCTGTCCCTCGGCGGCGGCGCCTCCACCTCGCTGGACACGGCCGTATCCAACTCCATAGCCAGCGGCGTGACCTACGCGGTCGCGGCCGGCAACAGCAGCGCCAACGCCTCCTCCTACTCCCCCGCCCGGGTCGCGGCGGCCATCACGGTCGGCGCCACCACCAGCACGGACGCCCGGGCCAGCTACTCCAACTACGGCTCGGTCCTGGACATCTTCGCCCCGGGTTCGTCGATCACGGCCGGCTGGAACACCAGCGACACCGCGACCAACACGATCTCCGGTACGTCGATGGCCACCCCGCACGTCGCGGGCGCCGCGGCCGTCTACCTCGCGGGCCACACCTCCGCCACCCCGGCGCAGGTGGCCACGGCCCTCACCGGCGGCGCCACCACCGGCGTCGTCACCAGCCCGGGCAGCGGTTCCCCGAACCGTCTGCTGAAGCTCGTCTCCTGACACCCGGTTGACACCCGGTTCACTTCGGTGACCCGTCCGACCTGAACGGCAGTTCCCCGGAGGCAGCCGGCGCCTCCGGGGAACTCGTCCGTCCGCCCCTTCGTTCCCCTGCGGGGAACGTCGTGTACGCATTCGGGCGAGTTCGCGCGGAAGTTCCGCGTCTTGACTCGCCCGTCCCGCTGCGCGACATTGAAGCCCGGCATCCGGCGCGTCGGGGGGCAAAGTCGCCAATGCAGACCATACGCATCAAGCCATCTCCTTCCGGGAGCGGATCGGGTAGCGGTGAGCCATCGGAACAGGGGCTGGGGAAAGACCTGTTCCCGCTGATCACGGGCGTGGCCGTGGCCGTCGCGGCTGTCGGTGCGGTCCTCGCGCTGACCGACACCGTCTCACCGCTGCGCGGCCCCTTCACGCTGTTCTTCCTCCTCGCCGCACCGGCGTTCGCCGTGGGAGCCGCCCTGCGCGGACTGGAGCCGCTGGGCCGGATCGTGACCTCCGTGGCGGCGGCGGTCGCCCTCGATCTCCTGGTCGCCCAGGGCATGTTGGCCACCCACCGGTGGTCGGTCCGCGGTGGAGTCGTGACCGTGACCGTGATCAGCTCACTGATCCTCCTGCTGGTTCTGGTACGACGACGCGGCCGTACGGCGAGAAGACGGACCTCCTGACGTGGCTGGTGACGTGACCCGTAACCCGACACCCGATGTGACCCTCACCGTGCACCGCCCCGGCGAACTGACCGCCGCGGACCGGGCCGCCTGGACGGCGCTGCAGGCCAAGGCCCATCTGCACGGCACTCCCGAACTGGCGAATCCCTTCCTGTCCCCGGAGTTCACGCTCGCCGTCGGCCGCTGCAGACGTGGCGTACGTATCGCGGTGCTCCACGAGGACGGGGAGCCGGCCGCGTTCTTCCCGTTCCAGAGATCCGCCACCGGCGTCGGCCGGGCGATCGGGCTCGGCGTCTCCGACTGCCAGGGGCTGGTGCACCGCCCCGGATTCGCCTGGGAGGCACGGGAGTTGCTGCGGGGCTGCGGGCTCGCGGTGTGGGAGTTCGACCATCTGGTGGGCGGCCAGGCACCGTTCGAGGCCGGGGCCTCCGGCACCTTCCCGTCACCGGTGATGGACGTCGACCAGGGCTACGAGACCTATCTGGCCGGCCTCAGGGCGCGCTCCCCCAAGTTCACGCGTACGACGCTCGCCAAGGAGCGCCGGCTCGGCCGGGACGCCGGCGAGGTCCGCTACGTCCACGACGAGCGGGATCCCGAGGCGCTGGCCGTGCTGATGGCCTGGAAGTCCGCCCAGTACCGCAGGACCGGGCGCAGCGACCGGTTCGCGCACCCCTGGATCACCCGGCTCGTGCAACAGCTCTTCCACACCCGTTCCGACCCGTTCGCGGGTGTCCTGTCGGTGCTCTACGCCGGCGGGAAGCCGGTCGCCGCCCACTTCGGGCTGCGTACGGAACGCGTGCTGGCCTGCTGGTTCCCGGCGTACGACCCGGCGTACTCGAAGTACTCGCCGGGGCTGATCCTGCATCTGCGGATGGCCGAGGCGGCCGCCGCCGACGGAATCGCGTACCTGGATCTGGGCCGGGGGCAGAAGGAGTACAAGGACTCCCTGAAGACCCGTGAACTCCTGGTGTCCGAGGGATGGGTGACACGACTCCATCCGGTGGCGGTCGGGCACCGGGCGCGACGTGCTCCGGTGCGGGCGCTGCGCAATGTGGTGCTGTCCCGGCCGGAGCTCTTCGAGCCGGCGGACAGGGCGCTGAAACGGATGGGGCAGCTCCGTTCCAAAAATGGATCAAAGTAGTTGCGTAACGGTCAAACCAACAAAAACGTGTGACCTTGTTTCAGGTCTTGCCATAAGGACGTATTCGTCAATACCGTCGTACATCTCACCCGCATCGGTACGTCGTCCTGTGACTCAGGGGAGGGCTCAGGGTCCACGACGGCCGTCGGAGCGGGACGCGGTAGGGGGGTGCCGTGCTCGGGGGACGCGAGTTCCGCCGGGCCGTGCCGCGAAACCGACCACCGGGCAAGGGTGTTCGGCCAGTTTTGCCAGCTCACCGGCATGCACATGAGACATCAGGAGACCGATACGGAGGATCCATTCGCATGCCGTAGGTGAGAACCCCCCTTTCGAACCGGACAAAGAGCCGGGCCGCCCGGGGGAGGGCGGTCCACCGGACGAGAGGGACCAGACTCATGAGTTCCGTTCTGCGACCGGCGATACCGGGCCAGGAGCCCGCGACCGCCGACCCGCAACCGATCACGGCCGACGTGTACCGGCCGATCTCCTCCCACCTGGCGATCACGCCACCGGTGAGTGTGGTGATCCCCGCCATGAACGAGGCGGAGAACCTGCCGTACGTCTTCAAGACGCTGCCCGACTGGATCCACGAAGTGGTCCTGGTCGACGGCAACTCCACCGACGACACCGTCGAGGTCGCCCGCGGGCTGTGGCCCGACGTCAAGGTGGTCGAGCAGCGGGGCAAGGGCAAGGGGGACGCCCTGATCACCGGGTTCGAGGCCTGCACCGGCGACATCATCGTGATGGTCGACGCGGACGGCTCGGCGGACGGCAACGAGATCGTGTCGTACGTCTCCGCGCTCGTCTCGGGCGCCGACTTCGCCAAGGGCTCCCGCTTCGCCAACGGCGGCGGCACCGACGACATGACGCCCGTCCGCAAGCTCGGCAACTGGGCGCTGTGCACGGTCGTCAACAAGAAGTTCGGCGCCCGCTACACCGATCTCTGCTACGGCTACAACGCGTTCTGGCGACACTGCCTCGACAAGATCGACCTCGACTGCACCGGATTCGAGATCGAGACCCTGATCAACATCCGGGTGGTCAAGGCGGGGCTCAAGGTGCAGGAGATCCCGAGCCACGAGTACCTCCGTATCCACGGCGCGAGCAATCTCCGGGCCGTGCGCGACGGACTGCGTGTCCTGCGGGTGATCCTGAAGGAGCGCTCCAACCGGCGTGACCTGCGCGGCCGTTCGCACTCCCGTGTGCTCAGCGCGAGCCAGGGAGAGGCGTCTTGAACGAGCCGCACGTCTCGGTGGTCGTCTGCGTCTACACCGAGGACCGCTGGGAGGACATCCTCGCGGCGGTCGCCTCGGTGCGGGCGCAGTCACGGCCGGCCCTGGAGACACTTCTGGTCGTCGACCACAACCGGGCTCTGCTGGAGCGGCTGGCCAAGGAGTACAAGGAGACCGCCGAGGTACGGGTGCTCGCCAACGCGGGCCCGCGCGGCCTGTCGGCCGGCCGCAACACCGGGATCGCCGCCTCGCACGGCGGGATCATCGCCTTCCTGGACGACGACGCCGTGGCCGAACGCGACTGGCTGCGCCATTTCGCCGAGGGGTACGCGGACCCCCTGGTGATGGCCGTCGGCGGCCGTACGATGCCGATCTGGGCGTCGGGCCGCCGCCCGGCCTGGTTCCCCGAGGAGTTCGACTGGGTGGTGGGCTGCACGTACAAGGGGCTGCCGCCGGGGCGGGTGCGGGTCCGCAACGTGCTCGGCGGGAACGCCTCCTTCCGGCGTACGGCCTTCGACGCGGCCGGCGGTTTCGCCACCGGTATCGGCCGGGACGGCGACAAGAGGCCGCTGGGCGGTGAGGAGACGGAGCTGTGCATCCGGCTCGCCCGGGCCAGACCGGACGCGGTGCTGCTGATCGACGACCGTGCGGTGATCCACCACCGGGTACCCGAGGTACGTGAGCACTTCGGGTACTTCCGCGCCCGCACCTACGCCGAGGGCCTGTCGAAGGCGCTGGTCGCCCGAAGTGTGGGTGCGGACAAGGGACTTGAGTCCGAACGCAGGTACACCACCCGGGTGCTGCCCGCCGGGGTCGCGCGCGGTCTGCGCGACGCCCTGCTGGCCCGGCCGGGCGGCGCGGGCCGGGCGGGCGCGATCGTCGCCGGGGTACTGACGGCGGCGGGCGGGTACGTCCTGGGGAGCCTGCGGGCGCGCCGGGCCGGGGCCACGTTCACGGTCGTGGAGATCGAGAGCGCGGTGCGGACCGAGGGAGGGGACCCGCGATGACCGACACACGCGTACCGATCCTCATGTACCACTCCGTCGCCACCGAGCCGAACGACGCCACCAGGACCCTGTCGGTGACCCCCGAGGCGTTCGCCGAACAGCTGGCATGGCTGGCCGAGCGAGGCTTCACCCCGCTCGACACGGCTGAACTGGCGGCGAGTTGGCGGTCAGGGCGGCCACTTCCCGCGCGCCCGGTGCTGATCACCTTCGACGACGGCTACGAGGGGGTGCACAGACACGCGCTGCCGGTGCTCGCCAAGCACGGTTTCCCGGCCACGCTGTTCGTGTCGACGGGCTGGCTGAAGGGCCCGTACGACACCGGAGGCGGCCTCGACACCATGCTCGACTGGGATCAGGTGCGCGAACTCGCGGGCAGCGGCGTCGAGATGGGCGGCCACAGCCATACGCACCCGCAGCTGGACCAGCTCGACGACGACGCGCTGCGCTTCGAGCTGACCCGCTGCCGGGACCTCGTCGCCGACCAACTCGGCGCCGTACCCGCGTCGTTCGCGTACCCGTACGGCTACTCCAGCCGCCGGGTGCGGGCGGCGGTGCGGGCGGCCGGGTTCGCCCAGGCGCTCGCCGTCGGCAACGGTCTGGCGCGCCGGGAGCAGGGCCCGTACGCCCTGCGACGCGTCACCGTGCGCCGCTCCACCGGTATCGAGGAGTTCGCGCGGCTGGCCGAAGGCCGGTCCGTCGCCCGCGACTTCGCCCGGGACCGCGCCCTCACCAAGGGGTACGCCATGGTCCGCAGAGCACGTCAGGTCCGCCGGAAGGCCATCCGTTCCCGTGTCTGACACGACGACCACACCCGAGACCGAGGCCGCCTCGCCCAAGGCGACGACACCCGAGCGGCGTCCGGGGCGGCGGCTGCGGCTGCCCGGCCTCGGCAGGGGCCGGAGGGGCGGCAGCCAGCTGTTCCGCAACGCCTACGCGCTGATGCTCAACACCGGCATCTCCGCCGTGCTCGGGCTCGGCTTCTGGCTGGCCGCCGCCCGCTACTACTCCGAGTCGGCGGTCGGCCAGAGCTCCGCCGCGATCGCCGCGATGAAGCTCCTCGCCGGTCTCACGGCGGTGACGCTGACGGGCGCGCTGGCCCGCTTCATCCCGGTCGCGGGCCGCGCCACCGGACGGCTCATCTTCCGTACGTACGCGGGCAGTTCGGTGATCGTGGCGCTGGCGGGTGGCGTCTTCCTGCTCACGCTGGACAGCTGGGGGCCGTCGTACCGGTTCCTGCACGGGCCGGTGCCCGCCCTCGGGTTCGTCGGCGCCGTCGTCCTGTGGAACCTGCTCACTCTCCAGGACGGGGTGCTGACCGGGCTGCGCAGCGCGCTGTGGGTGCCTGTCGGCAACACGGCGTTCTCGGCGGTCAAGCTGGGGCTGCTGGTCGCCTTCGCGGCGGCGATCCCGACGAGCGGTGTCTTCGTCTCCTGGGTCGCCGCCATCGCCATGTCCGTACTTCCGCTCGGCTGGCTGGTGTTCCGCAGGCTGGTGCCCCGGCACGTCAAGGCGACCGAGGAGCACGCGAAACCGCCGACGCTGAAGGAGATCGGCCGGTTCCTGGCGGGTGACTACACGGGGTCGCTGTTCTCCCTGGCGGTGGTCTACCTGGTGCCGGTGATCGTCGCCTCGCAGGTCAGCTCCGCCGACAACGCCTACTTCTACATCACCACCACCATCGGCGGCACGGTCAACCTGCTCGCCATCAACATGGGCGCCTCCCTGACCGTCGAGGGCTCGCACGATCCGGCCCGGCTCGCCGCCAACACCCGGGCCGCGCTCAGACGTATGGCGCGGATCATGCTGCCGGTCGCGGGGGTGCTGTTCTTCGGGGCGCCCCGGATCCTGGCTGTCTTCGGCTCGGGCTACGCGGACGCGGCGACCTCGCTGCTGCGCTGGTTCGCGGTCGGCGCGGTGCTGCGGGTCGTCATGGAGACGTACTTCGCGGTGCTGCGTGCTCAGAGCCGTACGGCCGGACTCGCCTGGATGCAGGGCCTGTTGTGCGTCCTGGTGCTCGGTCTGACACTGCTGCTGCTCCCCCGGATGGGGCTGACCGGAGCGGGCGTCGCGGAGATCTCGTCCCTCGCGGTGATCGTCACGCTCGCCGCACCCCGGCTGTACCGGACGGTCAGGGCTGCGCCGGCCGACCCCGTCCCCGAGGACACGGCGCCGGACGGCGACCTGGCCGACCTGGCGGCGGTCTCCCGGGGGCGCGGACAGGGGTGGGCGGCGCGTTCACCGGACTCGGACACGCTCGCGCTCGGCGTCCGTCCCGACTTCGACCACCAGGAACGCCGCCCGGACGTCCGCCCGGGGCCGGGGACCCCGCCCACCGGAACACCGGCGCCGCGTGCGGACCACCGGCCGACCTGGGCCCTGAAACAGGTGGGGCCCGAGGCCCTGGGGCTGCCGGCCCCCGGCGCGTCCCAGGGGCCAGCCGTCCCGGCGGACTCGGACGCCGAACTCGTACGCGCCGCACAGGCCTCCCTCATACGGGAGTTGCGCACCCCACACACCTCACCGGCCCCGCCGCCACCGCCTCCGCTCTCACCGCGCGCACGTCTGCGGCCCACCCTCGGCGGAGTGTTCCTCGGCGGTCTGCTGATCGCCGCACTCCTGCTGTACTGGCTGCCCGCGTCCCGCCTCGACGAGGCGGACCTCGACCGGATGGGCGGGCTCGGGCTGGTCTCCGTGCTGCCGCTGCCGACGCTGGCCGGGGCCGCGCTGCTGGTCGTGGTGTTCGCGTCGCTGCTGTGGGGGAACCGGGAACACCGGACGCTGCTGGCCCTCACGCTGCTCGCGACCGTCGTGTCACTGCACGCGCTGCCCGCGGTGATCGAGGCCGAACCACGGTTCGCGACGGCCTGGCAGCACCTCGGGTTCATCGACTACATCGACCGGACCGGGACCGCCGTACCGGACCTGGACGCGCGCTGGAGCTGGCCGGGATTCTTCGCCGGTGCCGCGTTCGTGGCGAAGGCCTGCGGAGTCGGTGATCTCACCGAGGTCATCCGCTGGTGGCCGCTGACCATGCAACTCCTCTATCTGGCGCCGCTGTTCCTGCTGACGCGCTCAGTGCGGGCGAGCTGGCGCGCCAAGTGGACCGGCGTGTGGATCTTCGTCCTGAGCGGCTGGGTGGGCCAGGACTACTTCTCCCCGCAGGGCTTCACCTATCTCCTCTATCTGGTGTTCGTGGCGATCCTGCTGGTGTGGTTCCGGGCGCCCCGGGTGCTGTGGGCGAAGGTGCGGCCCGGCGAGGCCGAGGTCGAGCCGACGAACCGCCGCCAACAGGCCGTGCTGTTGACCGTGTTGATCGCACTGTTCGCGGCGACGGTGCCGGCCCACCAGCTGACGCCGTTCGTGATGCTGGGCGTGCTGGGAGTCCTGGTCCTGATCGGGAAGTCCGAACTGCGGGGCCTGCCCATCCTGTTCGGTGTCATCGTCGCGGTCTGGGTCGGTTTCATGGCCGAGCCCTACTGGTCGGGGCACTTCGACGAACTCTTCGGCGGGATGGGCGGCGTGGGCGGCAATGTGTCGTCGAGCGTCTCCGGCCGTATCCAGGGCGGCAGTTCGACGCACAAGCTGGTCCTCTACACGCGTGTCCTGCTGGCCGGCGGGGTCATGACCCTCGCCTGCTACGGCTGGTGGCGCCGCCGCGACCACAAGTACCGGGAACGCTCGCTGCTCGTCCTCACCTTCGTCCCGTTCCTGGGCTTCGGCATGCAGTCGTACGGCGGTGAAATGGCCCTGCGCGTCTTCATGTTCGCCCTGCCCGGAGCGGCCCTGCTCGCCGCGCTCGCCCTCTTCCCGCGCACCGGGGTCACCCCGAAAGAACGGGAACGGGACCGGATCAGCCTCGCCCCACTGGCGGCACTGATGGCGGGCCTGGTCCTCATGGGCGGCTTCCTGGTGGCCCGTTGGGGCAACGAGCCCTTCGAACGGACCCGCCCCGGCGAGGTCGCCGCGATGAACTACGTCTACGCGCACGACGATCCGACCGTACGGCTGCTGTGGCTGAGCAACGACCTCCTCGACAACGTGACACCGGCGCTGCCCTGGGGCGCCCGGGACATGGAGAAGGTGCGCTACGAGCCGACGCCGGCGCCGGCCGACCCGGTGCTGGTGTCGGGGCTGGTGAAGGCACTCAAGGACGCGGGCCCCAACTCGTATCTGATGGTCAACCGCAGCCAGGTCGTCTATCTCCGGCTGGACGTGGGCTACTCGGCGACCTGGGAGAAACGGCTGCTCCAGAACCTGGACGGGCGGGACGAGTTGAAGAAGGTGTTCGTCAACTCCGACGTCACGATGTACGCGCTGCGGCAACCACCGGAGGGCCCGGTCGCGAAGGCCGATCCCGGGCCGATCGGTCCCCAGGTGACATGGACGCCGTGGTCGGTGGTGGGCGGCCTGGCGGCCGTCGCCCTGATCCTGCTCCTCACGGCCCGGGAGGCGGTACGGGTCGCGGTACGGCCGGGGATCCGGCAACTCCGCCTGCTGCAGAGCAGCTTCTGGTTCTCGCTGCCACTGCTGGCGGTGCTGCTGGCCTCACTGGTGCAGCGGTTCCTGACGATGAAGTAGCCGTGCGGAAAGGGAGGTCGGCGAGAGGGAGACGTGGGTGAGATGGCTCAGCGGGTCAACGGCGGATCAACGGCTGAGCCACTTCACCTCGTACGCGCCCATAGTGAACCTCTTCCCGTCGACCTGTGCGTCTATCTTCCGGTCCAGGACGTTGACGACGAGGACGGCCCTGTCGTCGGCGAGCACCCGCACGTTGGGCACGTCGTCCGGGGCCACCGGCACGGTCCGGTACTCCGTGCCCGGCGGGAAGGCGGCGCCGAACCGGGAGACCAGGTCGTACATGGGAAGTGCCGCGCCCCCGCTGCCGGTTGAGGTAGGAGTCCACAGACAGCCGGCGCATCCGGCGCCTTTCTCCTCCTCGGGGTTCCAGTAGAAGCCGGAGGAGGCGCCGCCCTCGGCCATCGCGATCAGACCGGCGGCCTGGACGGCCTCTCGGTGGGTCTCGGACCAGCCCGCGCGGTCGTCGTCGGCGTCGGCGGGCTCGACGTAGTACTCGGCCCACCACAGCGGCAGTCCGCGTGTACGGGCGCGCACCCACTCACCGACGGCGGTGAACTTGTCGGTCGCCGCGAACTCGTCGGGCAGCAGTTCGTCGTCCTGGGTGTAACTGGAGCCGTCCACGACGACGAAATCGGCCCCCGCCTTGTTGGTGTTCCAGTAGTCGAAGGCGTCGAGAATCCGCTGGTCCATGGCGCCCCAGGGCCCCTTGAAGGTCGTGGAGGCATCCTGTTTCTGCCGTGGGTCGAGACTGTCCATGACGAGGTACGGCCCGCCGACCATGATGTCCTTGTCGACCTTCTTCAGAGCCTTGTAGACGAGGTTGTACAGCTCGGTGTACCCCTCGTAGTCCCAGCGGGCCGCGGTGTTGTTCCAGAAGCCCTTGAACTCGTTCCACACGATGAAGTGGCGTACGTCGGGATAACGCCTGGCGACGGTCGCGGCGAGCGCCGCGAAGTCCTTGTAGTGGGCGCGCTCCGGGGCGGTCTCCAGGGCGGACTGGCTCCAGTCGGTGTTGTCCGAGCCGGACCTGCCGCCCTTCATCCAGTCCGGGGCGCAGCACAGGGTGACCACGGGGGTGGCGCCGGAGGCCCGCATGAAGTCGATACGGCGATCCATCTCGGTGAAGTCGTAACGCCCCTTCACCGGCTCGGGGTTGCCGGCGCCCCAGCCCATGATGTGCTGGTTCTGCGGCAGCCCGGCGTCCTTCGACAGCAGCCCCTCGACCCGCTCGGTGGCCGACCCGTCGCCCTCGTCGGCGCTGAACTGGGTGTGGGTGAAGCCCCACCCGACGTCCGGCTTCGACCAGGCGGGCGAGGAGGCGGACGGTGTGCCGTGCACCTTGTCGCCGTCGCGGGAGGTGCCCGCGGTGCTGCCGCCGTTCGACGGCAGCGTGTGGAGCAGGGTCAGGACCAGGGCCAGCGCGGCGGCCCCCACCCCGAGCAGGGCGGTGAGCTGCCACCGCCGAGCGCCCGAATTCCACCCATGACGTCCCATCAAGGGCAACAGTAACCGCGGGGCACGGGCGGAGGGCAGGCCTCCGCGGCACACAGCCCGGTAACAGAAGGCGGACGTAACGGACGCGCGGGCCGAAGGCGCCGCACTCGGCGGCAATCGGCGCGCACCACGGAAACCGGGTGCACCGGGCGCCCTGGTGCCGGATCATTGCCGCATGCCTGCTAACCCACACGACGCGCTGCCGATCCGGCTCAACGTCGACGACAGCGACTCCCCGTCCGACGTCGTCGACGCGCTGTTCCTCGGCCGCTTCGCGACGGGCGAGCAGCCGTACTCCCACGCGGCGAACATCGACCGCGTACGGTCCGGGGCGACCCTCCTCCCGCCGGGCGCCCGTGTGCTGCGCTCCGCCCGCGACGACGACCGCAGTGCCACGCTGGCGGAGGGCGACGGCTGGACCCTCCTGGTGTCCCGCTGGAACCACGGCGCCGACGTCACGGTGACGGCGACCAGTTCCGAGCTGGCCGCGAAGGTCCTCGGCCAGACGACGGACGGAGCGACGGACGAGCCCGAACCCCAGCCGGAGAACGTGACGATGGGCTTCTGGTACGTGTCCCCGCGCCGGGGCCCGCACCGCACGACCCGCCAGATCTCGGCGGGCACCTGGGACGAGGTCCGCGCCAACTACACCGCGCCGGTGGCCGACGCGATGGACGGCCTGATGAAGACGACCCCGGAGGACATCGCGGGCCGCCTCCTCCTGCTCCACGGGCCGCCCGGGACCGGCAAGACGTCCGCGCTGCGCACGCTGGCCCGTTCCTGGCGGGACTGGTGCCAGGTGGACTGCGTACTGGACCCCGAGCGCCTGTTCTCCGACGTCGGCTATCTGATGGACATCGCGATCGGCGAGGAGGACAGCACGGGCAAGGGCCGCTGGCGGCTGCTCCTGCTGGAGGACTGCGACGAGCTGATCAGGGGCGAGGCGAAGCACACGGCGGGCCAGGCCCTCTCCCGCCTCCTCAACCTGACGGACGGTCTCCTCGGCCAGGGCCGCAACGTCCTGGTGGGTGTGACGACCAACGAGGACCTGGAACGCCTCCACCCGGCCGTCGTCCGCCCCGGCCGCTGCCTGGCCCGCATCGAGGTGGGCCCCCTGACCCGCCGAGAGGCGACGACCTGGCTGGGCACGGAAAAGGGAATCCCCCGAGAGGGCGCCACCCTGGCCGAGCTCTACGCCCTACGCAGAGGCACAACTCCCACCATGGTCCCGGACCAGAGAGAGGGAGCGGACGCGGGCCTGTACCTGTAGTCGCCGGGGCGCGCACAGGGGCGCAGCAAACCGCAGGCTTTCGAGCGGCGCACGGACCCGCGCCACGTTGAACACACCGACAACCGCAGGCATTTGAGCGACACGAGGACCCGCGCCACGTTGAACACACCGACAACCGCAGGCTTTTGAGGGGCGCGGGGAACTGCGCGACAAGCCCCCACGGCGCCGCAGCCGAATCACGACCCCTCTCACCCCTGATAAGCCGCCCGCAGGGCATCCCTGACGGCGTCGAGTGCCGCCCCCTCCCCCAGCCCCAGCCGCCGAACCTGTTCCGCGTAAGCCTGTGCGGCAACCGCCGCCCCCCTCTCCGCAGCCGAGCCCGCGGCAGCGATGTACGTTCCGTTGCGCCCCCGCGTCTCGATCACCCCGTCCGACTCCAGCGCCCGGTACGCCTTCGCCACCGTGTTCGCGGCGAGACCGAGCGACTCGGCGAGCCCCCGCACGGTAGGCAGCCGGTACCCCACGGGCAGCGTCCCGGCCCGGGCCTGCTCGGAGATCTGGGCGCGCACCTGCTCGTAGGGCGGCGCGCTGTCGTCGATGCGGATCTTCAGGGTCACGCTGCGATTGTCCCGTACCGGCCGGAAAATGAGAGGCACCCGGCGTATCTCCCCACGTAACGTCCGAGCTCATGACAGTGACCGTGCGTGCCCTCCGCACCGAAGACCGGCCCGGCGTCGAGGCGTTCGCCCGCGTCCGGCACCGCGCCCTGCCCTTCATGCTGTTCACCTCGGAGGCCGTCGCCTACGACATCGCGCACGCCCACCCCGACGCGCACTACCGGGCGCTCGTCGCCGAGGAAAACGGCGAGATCCTCGGCACCGCCCAGACCGGGGTCGTCCACGACAGCCCGGAGCAAGGCCAGGGATACGTCAACGTGTACGTGCACCCGGATCGCACCCGCCGTGGCGCCGGTGCGCTCCTTGTCCGTACCGCCGAGCGGCACCTCGCCGCGGCCGGGGTGACCAGGTCCTTCGCCTGGGTGCTGGACGCCCCCGGGAACCGCGCCTTCGCCGAGCGCCACGGCTACCGCTCCAGCCGTACCGCGCACTTCATGCGTCTGGACCTGGCGAACGGCGAACTGCCCCCGCTCCAGGACGCCCCGCCCGGCGTCGAACTCCGCACGGGTGCCGACTTCGCCGCCGACCCGCGCCCCCTGTTCACCCTGGACGCGGAGACCATGCCGGACGAACCCAGCGATGTCTCCTACGAGTTCACCGACTACGAGGCCTGGCTCCGCGAGACCTGGCAGCACCCCCTGACCAGCCCCGAGCTGACCTCGGTCGCGGTCGTCGACGGACGCCCAGCCGCCTTCAGCCTGGTCCGCACCGACGGCGACACCCGCTACGGCACGATGATGACCGGCACCGCCCGTGACTTCCGCGGCCGCGGCCTCGCGAAGCTCGCCAAGAACGACTCCCTGCACCGCGCCCGCGCCGCCGGGTACACGGAGGCACTGACGGGCAACGACGCGGGGAACGGCCCGATGATCGCGATCAACAACTGGTTCGGCTACGAGATCTGCGCAACGGAGGTGCGGTATGTCCGCGAACTCGCCTGAGACCACACCCACACTGAACGTCGTGCTCGTCAAGGCCGGCCGCACGAAGATCAGTTACCCCGCCGAGCTGCTCCACGACGACGGCACACGCCTCGCCGTGCGCGCCGCCTGGGCCGGGGCCGGAATCCGTGACTTCGGCTTCGTCCGCTTCGAACCCGGTGACGTGTTCACGGAGTACTACTGGCGGGACCGCTGGTACTCGGTGAAGGAGGTCCGGGACTCGGCGGGCACGCTGAAGGGCTGGTACTGCGACATCGCCCGCCCGGCGATCCTCGACGGCACCGACCTGGTCGTCGAGGATCTCGACCTGGACCTCTGGCGCTCCGCCGACGGCAGGGACGTACGACGGCTCGACGAGGACGAGTTCGAGGAGAGCGGCCTGACGGAGTCGGATCCGCAGGCCGCGTCCGCCGCAGTGGCGGCCCTCGACGAGCTGGATTCGCTGGCGCGCGAGGGCGGCTTCGAGAAGCTGCTGGCCTGACCGGGCATGCGGGCAGCACGGGCTTACGGGCGGGCCAGTACCGCGTACCGCTCGTCCTCGACCTCGCGTCCCCACAGCCGGGCGTCGCCGGACAGCCGCTCCACGCGGACATCGGCGGCGAGGGGCGCGAGCAGTTCGGTGAGTGTGTCGGCGGGTATGCCGGCCGGGCTGACCGTGCCCCACACGCCCTCGACCAGCACCAGCCGCCCTCCGGCCCTGAGCAGCCCGTGCCAGCGACGCAGCACGCGCGCGGGGTCGGGCAGCGTCCACAGGACATGCCGTACGAGCACGACGTCGAAGCGCTCCTCCCCCACCGGTGGCGCCGCCGCGTCGCCGACGAGGAACACGGCGGCGCGGCCGGCCAGCTTGCTCCGGGCGTGCTCGACCATGGCCCGGGAGGTGTCCACCCCGGTGACGCGGTGCCCCTGTTCGGACGCGAGCAGCGACAGGCTGCCGGTGCCGCAGCCCAGGTCGAGGATGTCGGCCGGGTGATCCGGCAGCCAGGACCGCAGCCGGTCCGCCCATGCCTCGCGGACGACGGGATCCCGCAGGCCGTGGTCGGGTTCGTCGTCGAAGGTGGCGGCTTCCGCGTCCCAGTCGGTGTTCGTCATGCGGCCAAGAGTGACACCCGCCACTGACAATCGAATCGTGACGGCCGCCACTGACAGACCGGCGCCGATGAGTCACCCTCCCGGAAATGGTCTGTCTCCGTGAAAACGCGGAACCCGGTGGACCGAAGGAGGCAGCCATGCGCCGCGTAACCGTGCAGAAGCCTTTGAAGAAGTCGGACGCCCGACGAGTGCGGGAAGAAACCGACGAACGCACCACCGCACGTCCGGAGGTCCGCAAGGACATCGCACGTACGTGGTGGCCCGACGGCTGAGGCCGGCCGGCCTGGCGCGTACCTGAGCGCAGTCCGAAGCCTTCCTTAAGCCGACCATAAGGATCTCCCTCACCCGCCTCCAGCAGGCGATTTCGCGGTTTCTTGGGGCTAGTTTGCTGATCGCCCCCCGAACGACCGTTGCGAGGAGATCCCGCATGCCCGCACGCCGCCGCCCCGCCGCCGTGGTCACCGCCGTCACCGCCCTCGGGATCGCCGCGCTCACCCTGAGCGCCACGCCCGCGTCGGCGCACGGCTCCCTGGGCGACCCGGTCAGCAGGGTCGCCCAGTGCTACGCCGAGGGCCCCGAGAGCCCCGCGTCGGCGGCATGCCGGGCGGCCGTGACCGCAGGCGGCACGCAGGCGCTGTACGACTGGAACGGCATCCGTATCGGTGACGCGGGCGGGCGGCACCGGGCGCTGATCCCGGACGGCGAGCTGTGCGGCGCGGGCAACGACGAGTTCAAGGGCCTCGACCTGGCTCGCGCGGACTGGCCGGCGACCGGGGTGCACAGCGGCTCGTACCCCTTCAGGTACCGCGTGACCGCCCCGCACAAGGGCACCTTCGAGATCTACCTCACCAAGCCGGGCTACGACGCGGCCAAGCCCCTTTCCTGGGCCGACCTGGACCTCGAACACCCGGTCGCGACGGCCACGGACCCGGTCCGACGCGCCCCGCGCTCCGTCCGCCACGCCCTCCGCCACTCCGTCCCCCGCGCGATCGGCCACGCCGTCCGCCGGTACGGCCCCTCGTACGCCGCTGGTGCGGCCGGAGGCGGCGGGCGCCGCCGTGAACCTCGCCGAGACCGGCGGCACTTCCGGCACCCGGTACCTCGCGGTGGGCGGCGCGGGCGCCCTCGCGCTGGGCGCGACGGCCCTGTTGCTCTCGGTCCGGCGTCGCGCGGCAGGCGCCGGCCGGCCCGGTCACTGAACTCGCCGGGGCCCGGCCGGCGGCTCAGGCCTGCCGGACCCCGGCGGATGGTTCCCGGCCGGGTCAGCCGACCGCCGACAGACAGCCGGTGGCGGTGGCGTGCGCCGGGTCGAGGGCGTTCGTCACCTCGTGGAACGCGATCCGGTCGAGCACGCCGATGGCGGCGTGCTCGGAGAGGTCCAGCGGGCACAGGTCCTGGATCAGGACGTTGTGCACGTCGGAGCCGCTCAGGAACTGGCTGCGGTAAGGCGTGACCACCTCGTCGTACCTGGTCGCGAGGACCGTGTAGTGGACGCCCGGGACGGTGTCACCGCCCGCGTTGAGCTTGGTGAGGAAGGCGGACCCCGCCACCTGGTCGGCGAGGGCGGGGGTGGCGGTGGAGAGCAGGTCGGCGGCCCCGGGGAAGTAGGCCAGCAGGTTCGTCAGACCGTTCAGGGTGGTGCCGTGGTTGCTGGGCGCGATGCCGACGAGGGTGTGCACCTCGGCGGCGCCGCCGAGGAACTTGAGGTAGTAGCGGGGCATCATGCCGCCCTGCGAGTGGCCGACGATGTCGGTCTCGGCGGCGCCGGTCGCGGCGAGCACCTTGTCGACGAGGACGGCGAGCTGCTGGGCCGACCTGTCGATGGGACCGAGGCCGTAGAAGAGGGGTACGCCGGGCAGTTGGCCGTAGTCGAACGAGAAGACGCAGTAGCCGCGGTTGGTCAGGTACGGCGCGAGGGCGAGCCAGTTGTCGACCCCGTTGGCGAAGGTGCCGTGGACGAGGACGACGGGGCGGGGATGTGCGGCGGACGGCTTGCAGGAGTAGTCGTTCCAGCCGCTGCCGGCGGCGGATTCGACCTGCGCCTCTGCCTGCGTGTCTGCCTGCGTTTCCGACTGCGTCCCGGCCTGTGCGGTGGCGACGGGCACGATGGTGGCCGCGGCGGCCAGCAGCAGTGCGGCGAGAGGTCTGAGTGCGCGTTTCCAGGGCAGCATCGAGTGATCTCCTTGCGGCTCAAGGGAGTTGCGACGGCTCTACGCCCTGTGATCCGGATCACGAGGATGCTGTTCACTCGTCAAGTTACGAGCGAGTAGCGCGACGGGGAAGTTACGCGTCAGTAAAAACTTCTGACAGCAGACCGGAGGCCGTGATAAAGGGGCTCCGAAACCCCCTCCCCGGAGGATGAGCCCGACCAGTACCGGGGTACTGCCCGGCCGCCGGATTGGGTCCCGCGGTGCCGGGGGCGCGCGGAACAGCGCTCATAGCGTGAACACAGGGTCGATCAAGCCCTGTTCGCGCAATGATCCATCTCCTGCTGGGAGTACTTCCGTGGCCACGTTCCTGTATCGACTGGGCCGGCTCGCCTTCCGACGCCGACGGCTCTTCCTGATGTTCTGGATCGTCGTACTCGCCGTCGTCGGTACAGGCGCCGCCGGCGTCTCCGGCAAGACGACGGACGACTTCACCCTGCCCGGCACGCAGTCCCAGAAGGCGATCGACCTGCTCGGCAAGGAGTTCCCGCAGGCCTCCGCGGACGGGGCCAACGCGCGGGTCGTCTTCGAGGCGCCCGCCGGGCAGAAGCTGACCTCCAGCGCCAACAAGGCCGAGATCACCTCCCTCATGGCCGACCTCAGGAAGGCGCCGCAGGTCGCGAACGTCACCGAGCCCTTCAGCGGAGGCCAGGTCAGCAAGGACGGCACGATCGCCTACGCCCAGGTCACCTACAAGGCGCCCAAGGCCGACATCACCGACGCCGCGTCCGAGGCGCTGAACCAGGTCGCCGCGAAGGGCGAGAAGGCCGGGCTGACCGTGAGCCTGGGCGGCAGCGCCGTACAGGAGAAGGCCGCGAGCAAGGCCGCCGAGCTGATCGGCCTCGCGGTCGCCGCCGTCGCGCTGGTCATCACCTTCGGCTCGATGATCGCCGCCGGGCTGCCGCTGCTGACCGCGCTCCTCGGCGTGGGCGTGGCGATCCTGTGCATCACCGTCTCCACCCGGTTCTTCGACATGGCGTCCGCCTCCTCGACCCTGGCACTGATGCTCGGTCTGGCCGTGGCGATCGACTACGCCCTGTTCATCGTCTCCCGCTACCGCAGCGAGATCCGGGACGGGCACGAGCCGGAGGAGGCCGCCGGACGCGCCCTGGGCACCGCCGGATCGGCGGTCGTCTTCGCCGGACTGACGGTGATCATCGCGCTGGCCGGGCTGAGCGTCATCGGCATCAAGATGCTCACCACGATGGGCCTGGCCGCGGCCTTCGCGGTCGCCGTCGCCGTGGTCATCGCGCTGACGCTGCTGCCCGCGGTGCTGGGATTCGCCGGTATGCGGATCATGAAGGGCAAGCTCACCACCGAGCGCCATCGCGCCGAGGAGCGCGGCGAGCGCGAGGCGATGGGCGTGCGCTGGGGCCGGTTCGTCACCCGTAACCCGGTCAAGATGCTCGTCGTCTCGGTGGCGGGCCTGGGGCTGCTGGCCATTCCGGCGATGTCTCTGCGCCTCACCCTGCCCGACGACAGCATGGCCTCCCCCGGCTCCACCCAGCGCATCGCCTACGACACCCTGAGCAAGGGCTTCGGGCCCGGCTTCAACGGTCCGCTGACAGTGGTCGTCGACGCCCGCGGCAGCGACGACCCGAAGACCGCGGCCCAGAACGCGTACGACACGATCAGCAGGCTGCCCGACATGGCCGCCGCCCGCCCGGCCGCCTTCAACGAAGCCGGTGACGTGGCGCTGATCGGGGTGATCCCGAAGAGTTCCCCGACCAGCGAGGCCACGAAGGACCTGGTCGCCGACATCCGTGACCACAGTGCCGCCCTGGAGAAGGACACCGGCGCCGATCTGATGGTCACCGGCACGACCGCCGTCAACATCGACGTCTCCACCAAGCTGGGCGAGGCCATGCTGCCCTACCTGGCCATCGTGGTCGGTCTGGCACTGATCCTGCTCCTGCTGGTGTTCCGCTCGATCCTGGTACCGCTCAAGGCCGCCCTCGGTTTCCTGCTCAGCGTGGTGGCCACCCTCGGTGTGCTGGTCGCGGTCTTCCAGTGGGGCTGGCTGAAGGACCTCTTCGGCATCGACCAGACCCAGCCGATCGTCAGCGTCCTGCCCATCCTGCTGATCGGCATTGTCTTCGGTCTCGCCATGGACTACGAGGTCTTCCTCGTCACCCGGATGCGGGAGGAGTACGTCCACGGCGCCGAACCCACGGAGGCGATCATCGCGGGCTTCAGGCACGGCGGCCGGGTGGTCTCCGCCGCGGCGATCATCATGATCTCCGTCTTCGCCGGGTTCCTGCTGGACGACACCGCGCTGGTCAAGTCGATCGGCCTGGGTCTCGCCTCCGCCGTCCTCTTCGACGCCTTCGTCGTCCGGATGACCATCGTCCCGGCGGTGATGACCCTGCTGGGCCGCCGCGCCTGGGCCCTGCCCGGGTGGCTCGACCGGATCATGCCGAACGTGGACGTCGAGGGCGAGAGGCTGCGCCACGCACTGGAGGCACAGCGGACGCCAGCCCCGGACGGCCCCGTGGCCGAGGAGACCGAGGAGACCGAGGAGCCCCGGAAGACCGGCAGGAACCTGGCCCGCAAGCCCTGACAGGAAGCCCTGAGGAAAGTCCTGTCAGGAAGCGCGGACCGCTCGGCCGTACGATCCCCATCTGGGCGTTTGGGACCCGGCGGCCGTGCCCGAGTCCCCGTCCGCCGGTCCACTCCCCCGAGGCCGGCGGACGGGCCTGCCCGCACCGTGAAGGGCGTACAGAGTGAGCGCACCGAACGCAGCCGTACTGGCGGCGGTGTCCGACAGCCGCCGGTCCGCCCCACCGTCGCCGGACGACGCCGAGCAGCGCGCGCTCGCGCCGATCATCACCCGGGTGGCCGGATGGCACCACGCCGACCAGGCACATCCTGGCTTCCGGCGCTGGGCGGTACCCGTCTTCTGCACCCTGCTGGGCGGCTCCGAGGTGTTCGACGCGGACGTCGGTCCCAGCCTCCCGGTGAAGGCGGCTCTCACTCTGGCGCTCACCGTCCCGCTGCTGTGGCGGGAGCGGAGGCCCGTGCTGGTCTGGGCCGTCATCACGGTCGTCTCCGTCGTCGTCACCTCCCTGGGAATGCTCACCGGCGCGAGCGGGGCGTGGATCGTGGCCCTGTACAACACGGGCCGCTACGCCACCCTCCGGCAGGCGGCGCTGGCGACCGCCGTCACCCTGACGCAGATCACCGTGGCGGGCCCCCTCTTCTGGAACGCCGACCAGATCGCGCAGGCCACCCGCCCCTGGGTGGTGCTGACGATGTCGCTGGTCGTCGTGACGGCGTTCGCCTGTCTGGGCCTGTCCGGGCGCCTGGTGAACACCGTGATCGCCGCTCTGGAGACGGACCGCGACCAGCAGGCCCGGCTGTCCGCCGCCCGGGAGCGGGCCCGGGTCTCCCGGGAGATGCACGACATCCTGGGTCACACCCTCGCCGTCATCGTCGGCCTCGCCGACGGCGGCGCCTCCCTCTCCCGGACCAAACCGGAACGCGGTGCGGAGACACTCCGCATCATCGGCGACAGCGGCCGGGACGCGCTGGGCGAACTGCGCCGGCTGCTCGCCGTCATCGGGGACGAGCAGGACCCCCGGAACGAGGCCCCGCTCGCCCCGCAGCCGGGTCTCGCCGATCTGGAGGCCCTGCTGGAACGGGTCCGGGCCGCCGGCCCGACCGCCGCCCTGCACACCGAGGGAGAGCTGACCGGACTGAGCCAGGGCGTTCAGCTGGCCGTCTACCGCATCGTCCAGGAGGCCCTGACCAACACCCTCAAGCACTCGGTTCCCGAAACCGACGTCACCGTCACCGTCTCTCTCGCCGCCTCTGTCACCGACCGTTCCGGCGCGCTCCGCGTCACCGTCGAGGACAGCGGCCCGTCGCGCCCCCGGAAGGCGGGCCCCGCGAAGGCAGGCAGCGGCCGGGGCCTGGTCGGCATGCGGCAACGCGCCGCCCTCTACGACGGCAGCGTCAACGCGGGCCCCAACCGCAACGGCGGCTGGAGTGTCCGCGCGGTCCTCTTCCCCGATCCCCCGTCCGGCACCACCGGCAACCCCACGGAGAACCTCCCGGCATGACCACCGTCCTGATCGTCGACGACCAGACCCTGCAACGCCTCGGCTTCCGCATGCTGCTGGAGGCGGAAGCCGACATGACCGTGGTCGACGAGGCCACCAACGGCAGCGAAGCGGTCCGCAAGGCCGCCGAGCTGCGTCCCGACGTCGTCCTGATGGACGTACGGATGCCCGGTATGGACGGTATCGAGGCCACCCGGCGCATCGTCGAGTCCGGGGGTCGCTCCCGTGTCCTGGTGCTGACCACCTTCGATCTCGACGAGTACGCGTACGACGCGCTGCGCGCCGGAGCGAGCGGCTTCTTCCTCAAGGACGCGCGTCCCGAGGAACTCGTCGTCGGCATCCGCGCGGTGGCCGCCGGGGACTCGGTGATCTCCCCCGGTATCACCCGCAAGCTCATCGACACCTTCACCAGCCGGCGCACCGGCAGCGCCCCCGAGCACGAACGCCGGCTCGCCGACCTCACCGACCGCGAACGCGAGGTCCTGACCGCCATGGCGGTCGGCTCCAACAACACGGAGATCGCGGAGAGCCTCCACCTCGCCGAGTCCACCGTGAAGTCCCACGTCAGCCGAATCCTCGCCAAGATCGGCGCCCGCGACCGGGTACAGGCGGTGATCTTCGCGTACGACGCCGGTCTGGTGCGCCCGGCCTGACGGGACGCCTCACCGGCCGGGGTGGACGGTCGTCGTCGTGAAGCCGCGTTCCGGCACCGGTCCCGGACCCCGGAGCGGGTGCGCGGCTCGCCGTCGGAAAGTACGGTGGCGTCCTGGTGTTCGACCTCGGACCTGGGGGAGGCTCCGGAAGTCGTCGGCGTAGGGGCTATCGGGCGGTGGAGGCGGCATGGCCGGCAAGAAGGCGGCGGCGCTGCCGCGCAAGGAGTACGAGAAGGAACTGCTGCGTCTGCAGACCGAGTTGGTGAAGCTGCAGGAGTGGGTGCGGGCGACCGGCACCCGGCTGGTGGTGGTCTTCGAGGGGCGGGACGCGGCGGGCAAGGGCGGCACGATCAAACGGGTCGCCGAGCACCTCAACCCGCGCGTGGCCAGGATCGCGGCGCTCCCGAAACCGACCGAGCGTGAACGCACGCAGTGGTACTTCCAGCGGTACGTCGAGCAGCTCCCGTCGGCCGGGGAGATCGTGCTGTTCGACCGGTCCTGGTACAACCGGGCCGGGGTCGAGCACGTGATGGGCTTCTGCACGAAGGAGGAGCACCAGCTCTTCCTCCGTCAGTGCCCGATCTTCGAACGCATGCTGGTCGAAGCCGGGGTCCTGCTGCGCAAGTACTGGTTCTCGGTGAGCGACACCGAACAGCAGGAGCGGTTCCGCAAGCGCCTTGAGGACCCGCTGCGGCGCTGGAAGCTCTCGCCGATGGACCTGGAGTCGATCACCCACTGGGAGGCGTACTCCCGCGCCAAGGACGAGATGCTGGTCCACACCGACATCGCCGAGGCCCCCTGGTACGTGGTGGAGAGCGACGACAAACGTCGGGCGCGGCTGAACATGATCGCCCACCTGCTGTCGTCCGTGCCCTACCACGAGGTACCGCCACCGGTGCTGAAGCTGCCGGAGCGACCGCCGTCGACCGGCTACCAGCGCCCGCCGCGCGATCTGCAGACCTACGTCCCCGACCACGCGGCGAGCCTCTGAGCGACCGGTCACCTCTCGCACCTTCTCGGGTGCCCTGCCCCGGCCGAGGGGTTTCTGTTGCCGCAGGCCCGAACGGCCCTGTCCCCAGGGGCCGTTGGGCCGGGTGTGGCCCGCAGGGCCCCAAGGGCTCTCGCTCTGCTTCCGCGCCGGTGGATCATGGGGGCAGACGACGGAAGGCGACACATGTCCCAGGGCTCGGCCAGACATCTCCCCCGGTTGCGCCGGCTGGCGCCCGGACTCGTCGTGCTGCTCGGCTACCGGCGGGCGTGGCTCCCGGGCGACCTGCTCGCCGGGGTGACCGTGGCCGCGTACCTGGTTCCGCAGGTCATGGCCTACGCGGGGGTGGCCGGGCTGCCGCCGGTCAGCGGGCTGTGGGCGATCCTGCCGGCCCTGGCGATGTACGCCCTGTTCGGTTCCGCACGGCGGCTGTCGGTCGGGCCCGAGTCCACGACCGCCCTCATGACGGCCGCCGTGGTCGCACCCCTCGCCGCCGGGGACGCCGGACGCTACGCGTCGCTGGCCGCGGCCCTCGCGGTCACGGTCGGGCTGCTCTGTCTGGCCGCCCGGGCGATGCGCCTCGGCTTCCTCGCGGACCTGCTGTCCCGCCCGGTGCTGATCGGCTATCTGGCGGGCGTGGCCCTCATCATGATGGTGGACCAGCTGCCCAAACTCACCGGGGTACGGACGACCGGGACCGAGTTCTTCCCCCAACTGTGGTCCTTCCTGAGCCACTTGGCGGACGCGCACCTGGCCACCGTCGTCTTCTCGGCCGTCGTCCTCGGGCTCCTGTTCACGATGGTCCGTTTCGTGCCCGCCGTGCCGGGCCCCCTGGTGGCGTTCGTCCTCGCCACCGCCGCCGTCACGGTTCTCGACCTCGACAGCCGGTACGAGCTCAAGGTGATCGGCGAGGTCCCCTCCGGTCTGCCGAGCGTCGCCGTCCCGGACCTGACCGAGCTGCCACACCTGGTGCTGCCCGCGCTCGGCGTGCTCCTGGTCGCCTACACCGACTTCATCCTCACCGCCCGGGCGTTCGCCGACCACGACGACAAGGGTCCGGGGCTCGACGCCAACCAGGAGTTCCTCGCCCTCGGCGCGGCCAACCTGGGCGCCGGGGCACTGCACGGCTTCCCGGTGAGCAGCAGTGCGAGCCGGACCGCGCTGGCCTCGTCGGCGGGCGCCCGCAGCCAGGCGTACTCGCTGGTGGCCGGGGCGGTGGTACTCGCCGTACTGCTCTTCCTGAGCCCGCTGCTGACGCACACACCGTCCGCCGTGCTCGGCGCGCTCGTCGTCTACGCCGCGGTCCGGATGATCGACCTCGCCGGCTTCCGCCGACTGGCCTCGTTCCGCCGCCGGGAGTTGCTCCTGGCACTGGGCTGTCTCGTCGGGGTGCTCGCCCTGGACATCCTGTACGGGGTGATCGTGGCCGTCGGACTGTCGGTGGCCGAGCTGCTGACACGGGTGGCGCGTCCGCACGACGCCGTCGAGGGGCTGGTCCCCGGGGTGGCCGGCATGCACGACATCGACGACTACCCGCAGGCCCGTACGATCCCCGGTCTGCTCGTCTACCGCTACGACTCGCCGCTGTTCTTCGCCAACGCGGAGGACTTCCGGCGCCGCGCCCTGGCCGCCGTCGACCGACAGTCCGACCCCGTCCGCTGGTTCGTGCTCAACACCGAGGCCAATGTCGAGGTCGACATCACCGCCCTCGACGCGGTCGACGAACTGCGCCGCGAACTGACCGGCCGGGGCGTCGTGTTCGCCCTCGCCCGGGTGAAACAGGATCTGCGGCACGACCTGTTGGCGTACGGCCTGGTGGACTCGGTCGGCGAGGACCTGATGTTCCCGACGCTCCCCACCGCCGTAACCGCCTACCGCGCGTGGCTCAGCCGCCAGTAGACGTGGCGCCCGGGTGGCCCGGCCTGTACCCGAGCGGATGCCCCGGGTCCGAAGCGGCGGCGGGCGCGGTCAGCGGCGGCTTCGGCCACGCGGGCGCGATCGTCGCCCGGGTCCGTGGAGAGCAGGGCATCGGCACGGATCACGAAGGCGCGAACTCTCGCCCGCTGCGGCCCGAGGTCGTTCAGCAGACCCTGGGCAGTTGCCGCGCGGGCGGCGTCGCCACTCCTGCCGGCTGCACCGCCTCCGCGCCGAACCGGTCCCGGGCCCGATCGGCGGCGGCCTCGATGCGGCGGGCTTTCTCGTCGGTCGGCTCGAAGAGCAGTTGGCGGGGGGCCTGTTCGGCGGCGATCAGGTTCTCCGCCCGCAGAGAGATGACGCGGACGCGGGCGCGTTGAAGAGCGAGTCGGTCATGGAGGTCGTAGGCGAGTGCCGTCAGGGAGCGTGTGTGGGCGGTGGGTTCGTGCAGTTTGCGGGTGCGCGTTGTCGTCGAGCGGTCCGCGTAGCGGATGGTGAGAGTGAGGGCGCAGGCCGCCTGGGATTCGCCACGCAGTCGCAGGCCGAGGCGGTCGGTGAGCGCGAGCAGGGCGGCACGCTGCCGGTCCCGGTCCAACTCGTCCTGAGCGAAGCGGTGTTCGACGCTCATCGCGCGGGGCGGGGCCGAGGGGATCACTGGTGTCGGGTCGAGGCCGTGGGCCGCGTCGTGGAGGTTGCGGCCGGCGGTGACGCCCAGGATGCGCTGCAGTGTGCCGAGTGGTGCGGCGGCGATCCTGCCGACGCTGTCCAGGCCGTACGAGGACAGGGTGCGGGCGGTCGCCGGTCCCACGCCTTGCAGGGCGCCGGTGGGTTTCTTCGCGAGGAAGGCGGTGACCGTGTCGATGTCGTCGGGCAGGGTGCGGACCGTCGAGGGCGGGCCGTCGGCCGCGACCATACGGGCAAGCAGCGGGTTCGCGGCGACACCGGCCGTCGAGCGGAGTCCGTACAGCCCGCCGGTGCGTGCTCGGATGCGCTCGGCCAGTGCCGTGGCGTCCGTGCCGAAGTAGCGCAGGCTGCCGGAGACGTCGGCCAGTGCGGCATCCGGTGGCAGGGCCTGCACCAGGGGGGTGTACTCGGCCAGCAGGGCGAGAAGCCTGCTGTAGATCTGCTCGTCCCGCAGGTCGTGGAAGTGGATGTAGAGGATGTTCATCCCGCGCTCCCGGGGCTCTGGTGCCACAGCTTGCGGCTCTGTTTGACGGATTCGCCGGGCGGCTGCAGATCCGCCCAGGGATGCAGCGCGTAGCCGGTTTCCAGCCGGAGACTGCGGCTGTCCGCGGCTCCGCCCGATGGTGCATCGGCCTGGGTGAGTCGTTCCGTGACCGCCGACAGGCCGCCCTCGCGGCGCAGTTCGGCCAGTTCGGTGAGGTCCCAGGCGGCGGAGCCGGTCACCGACAGCGCCTTTCCGCTGCCTCCGCCACGGCGCTGCACCACTCCGCGCACGAGCAGCAGCCAGGAGTGGAAGACGGTGTGCGCGCTGGCGTCGTGGCTGTCCTCGAAGAACGCGCAGTCCACCAGGCCGGTCGTGTCGTCGAGTGTCGTGAAGATGACCCGCTTGCCGGAGCGGATCGGCGGGGTCTGTACGGCCCCTTTCGCACCGGCGACCAGCACCACCTGTCCGTGCGGCAGGTCCTTCAGCCGCTTCGCGGGAATGGCGCCGAGCTCTCCCAGCAACTCCCGGTGATCGCCCATGAGATGACGCGAGGTGTCCATGCCGAGCACCCCGAGTTCGGCTCCGAGCCGCTCGGCGTCGTCCAGGTCGGGCAGACCGGCGGGGGCGACCGTACGGTGGGCCGCGTCGGTCTCCCCCAGCGTCAACTGGCCCTGTGCGGAGCCCCGTTGGCTGTGATGCAGCTCAGCGAGGTGCAGCAGCAGGTCGCGGCGGTTGCGGCCGAAGGTGTCCAACGCGCCGACCTGGGCGAGGCGTTCGGCGACGGGCCGGGACGGCCGGGCCCGAGAAGCGAAGTCCTGGAGCGAGCTGTAGGGGCGCCCGGCGACGATGCGCGCCGCCTCGCTCCCACTCATCCCGCGCACGTCACACAGAGCGAGCCGGACCCCGTGAACGGGCCGACCACTCTCCATATCAGACACCAGTTCGATTCGATAGGCGGCGTCCGACGCGTTCACATCGAGCGGCAGGATCGGTACGCCCCGCCGACGGGCATCCGCGAGCAGCAGCCGCTTCGGATACATCCCCGGGTCGTGCGTGAGAAGCCCCGCGTAGAAGGCGGCCGGATGATGGGTCTTCAGCCACGCCGACTGGTACGAGGGCACCGCGAAGGCCACCGCGTGCGCCTTGCAGAAGCCGTACGCCCCGAACGCCTCGACGATCTCCCAGGTCCGCTCGACGACCTCCTCCTCGTACCCCCTCTTGCGGGCCTCCTGCGCGAACCACGCCCGTACGCGTCCGACCCGGTCGGCGTCCGACAGCGCCCGCCGTGTGTAGTCGCCGAAGGCCAGGGTGCAGCCGGTCATGACGGACAGGATCCGGATGATCTGTTCATGGAAGACCACCACGCCGTACGTCTCCCGCAGCGCGGGCTCCAGGTCGGGGTGCGGACAGCGGGGTGCCTGGCGCCCGTGCCTGGCCTTGATGAACGGATCGACCATGTTGGCCGCGACAGGTCCTGGCCTGAAGAGCGAGATGTCGACGACGAGGTCATGGAAGGTCTCGGGCTGCAACCGGGCGATGAGGTCGCGCTGACCGGGTGACTCGGTCTGGAAACAGCCCAGCGTCTGCGAGGACTTGATCAGCTGGAACGTCTTCGGGTCGTCCGGCGGCACCTGGGTGGCGTCGTCCAGGTCGACACGGTGCCCGGTGGACCGCTCGATCTCGGTGACGGCGTGCGCCATGGCGGACTGCATGCGTACGCCGAGCACGTCGAGCTTGAGCAGCCCGAGGTCCTCCACGTCCTCCTTGTCGAACTGGGACATCGGGAAGCCCTCGCCGCTGGTCGGCACGACCGGGGTGCGGTGCAGCAGCGTCGCGTCGGAGAGCAGGACACCGCACGGGTGCATGGCGATGCCGCGCGGGAGCGCGTCCAGGGCCTCGACCAGGTCCCACATGTGCGGGCCGTACGCCTCCGGGTCGATGCCGCGCAGTTCCGGCAACTCCTGCAGGGCGGCTCTGGCATCCCGGGCCCGGATATGAGGAAACGATTTTGCAAGCCGGTCCACCTCGGCCGGATCCAGACCGAGGGCAAGGCCGACATCGCGCACGGCATGCCGTACGCGGTAGGTCTCCGGCATGGACACGGTGGCCACCCGCTCCGGGCCGAAGCGGTCGATGATCGCCCGGTAGACGTCCAGGCGGCGGGCGGACTCCACGTCGATGTCGATGTCGGGCAGTTCCGTACGCCGGTCGGACAGGAAGCGCTCCATGAGCAGACCGTGCTCGACCGGATCGGCGGTGGCGATCCCGAGGAGATGGTTGACCAGGGAACCCGCGCCGGAACCGCGGGCGGCGACCCGGATGCCGAGTTCACGGGTGTCGGCGACGACCTGGGCAACGGTGAGGAAGTACGAGGCGTATCCCAGTCTCTCGATCAGCCGCAGTTCGTCATCGAGGCGCTCCCAGCGGCGGCGGTCGCGGTCGTAGCGGTGCGGCAGCATCGCGGCGGCGCACTTCGAACGCAGCACCTGTTCGGGGCTGTGCCGACGGGCACCGACGAGTTCCGGCTCGGGGAAGTGCACGCGGCCGAGTCCCAGGTCGTCCTCGGGATCGACCCGGCAGGCGGCGGCGGTCTCCTCGGTGACCTCCAGCAGTCTGCGGGCGGTGTTCGCACCGTACCCGGCGGCCTCGGCGACCTGCTCGGCAATGCGTGCCATGTCCGTGGCCGGCTTGAGCCAGCGCTCGCCGCAGTCGCGTTCGCCGCGTGGGTCGATCGGCACCAGGCGGCGCGCGGAGTCCAGGACGTCCGCGACCGGGCCCTGGCCGGGATCGGCGTACCGCACGGCGTTGCTCAGGACGGGGGTGATCCGCTGATCGGCGGCGAAGCCGAGGGCGCGGGCCGCGAGCCGCAGCGAACCGGAACCGGTGCCACCACGGCCGTGGCAGACGACCTCGATGCGCAGCGCCGCGTCCTCGTACCGCTCCCGCCAGGGTGCGAGCAGCTGGGCGGCACGGTCCGGCCGCCCCGCCGCCAGGGCGCGGCCGACGTCAGAGGCGGGGCCGAGCAGCACGGTGAGGTGTTCCCCGCCGAGGGCGTCCCAGGACAGCAGGGGGCGCCGGTCTCCCGCGGTGTCCGCGTGCGCGGCACTCACCAGCCGGCACAGTTCGGACCAGCCGCGGGCTCCGTCCCGGGCAAGGAAAACCGCGCGCTGGGCCGACTCGTCGACGAAGGCGCCGCCGCGGGCCGGTGCGCGTCGCCGCTCTGTGCGTCCGGCCGCTTCGGGAGGCGCCTCCACCGCGAGATCCACTCCGAACAGGGGGCGGACACCGGCCCGGCCTGCGGCCTTGGCGAAACGGACGGCCCCGCCGAGGGTGTCCCGGTCGGTCAGGGCGACCGCGTCCATCCCCCGCTCGACGGCCCGCTCCGCAAGCTGCTCGGGGTGCGAGGCGCCGTACCGCAGGGAGAACCCGGAGACGGCGTGCAGATGCGTAAAACCGCGCATCTGGACCACCTCGCCACTTACTGCCCCCTGTCTCCGCACTGCACTCCGGCCCCTCCGGAGTACAGTCACCACCCTAGACCAGCATCGAACATTTATGCGATTCGAGAGATGCCGCCTCGGGCATGCGGGAGGTCGATACCGCCCGTGCGGGGCCGGGGCGGCGAGACGCCGCCGGGCGTGAGGAGCACATCCTCCTCACGCCCGGCGGCACAGGGTGTGTTCAAGTGTCAGACGACCATCCACTGCTGGTTGACACCGGCGTTGCAGGTGGACTGGTCCAGGGCCGCGCCGTTGGCGGTGGACGCCCCGGCGACTTCCAGGCACTTGCCGCTGTTGACGTTGGTGTAGGTGACGTAGCCGCCGATCACGGCGGTCTTCTTCCACAGCTGGTGCGAGGCGCCGGTGCAGGTCGACTGGACGGCCAGGGCCCCGTTGGCGGTGGAGGCGCCGGCGATCTGCAGGCACTTGCCGCTGTTGACGTTGACGAGTCGGTAGTCGGAGCCGACGGCGGTGGAGACCCACTGCTGGTTGGTACCGGAGTTGCAGTTCCCCGAGTTCACCGATGCGCCGTCGGCCGTGCTCGCGGACCATACGTCGGCGCATTTGTCGGCGTTGCGGTTGAGGAGGTGGTTGTTCGCGGCCCCGAGCGGACCCGCGAGGACGGGCCAGCCGTTCGCGAAGGTCACCTGACGGATGTCGAGCGTCTCGCGTCCGGCGTTGTCGGCGTCGTAGTAGTGGTAGGCGAGGAACTTGGAGGCGCCGTCGTCGTAGGCGTCCGCGCCGCCGGCCGCCACCTTGGGGCGGGCGCCGGTGAGGACGGTGGTCCCGCCGTTCGAGAGCATGTTGACGCCGCTCTGGTCGAGGTAGGGGCCGGTGATGCTGGTGGACCGCCCGACCACCGTGTAGTAGTTGCTGTTGGTTCCGCTGCAGCACAGCCCCTTGGAGCCGAAGAGGTAGTAGTAGCCGCCGTCCAGGATGATCGTCGGGTTCTCCATGCCGACGGCGAGGTGCCAGAGGTTGTTGTCGGTGGTCGACAACTTGCCGGTGGCCTCGTCCAGGACGTGCATGTAGGTGCCGGGGCCGGTGAAGGAGCCCCAGGTGATGTACAGCCGGCCGTCGGGTCCCCAGTCGACGTTGGGGTCGATCGGGTAGTTGACGTCAGTGACCATGCCCTGGTCGGTCCAGGGGCCTTCGATGTTGGTGGCGGTGGCCAGACCCATGACGGCGTAGGCGGAGCCCCAGAGCGAACCGGCGTAGTACAGGTGGTACTTGCCGTTGAAGTACTTGACGTCGGGGGCCCAGATGTTCGGCGGGGTCGAGCCGAGCTTGGCGGTGATCCAGGACGGCGTCGATCCCCAGACGTTGCCGACCTTCGTCCAGCCGGACGCCGCGGTGGCGGCGCACGTCTTGCGGATGGTGATGGACCCGCTGGGATTGAGCGAGTCGTTCTCGAAGCCGGTGGAGAACCCGTAGTAGCAGCTGCCGACCTTGATGAGACTGGGGTCGTGCATGCGCAGGTCACCGCTGAGCGCCTGCGCGGGCCCGGCGGTGACCAGGCCCAGAAGGGTGAGCAGTGCGACCAGGATCGACGCGAGGGCAGGACGTGGGGCCCTGCCGCGTCTGCCGGGGCGGCGCTCTTCGGTGTCATGTCTGGTCACGCGAGACTCCTTTGTGTCGCTGCGGCTCAGTAGGGTCATGTCGGGTCGGAGGCAAGGTGGTGCCGACGCGTGCTGGTGGTCCCGGTCGGCAGGAAGGTCACGCCTCCGTCGGGCCACTCGATGCGTCCTGTCGCGCCGGTGGGCACCGTGGTCTTCACGGTGAGTTCCGTCTGTCCGAGCTCCCATCGGATCGCCACGCGCCCGTACGGGGACTCGTGGACGGCGCTCGCCCAGGTGAGGCCACCGCCCGGCCGGGGCCGGAAGACGATCTCGCGGTATCCGGGTGCGCTCGCGTCGAGCCCGGCGACAGTGGTGTGCAGCCACTGGGCGACGGCGCCGAGGGCGTAGTGGTTGAACGAGGTCATCTCGCCCGGATTGACGGTGCCGTCGGGCAGCATGCTGTCCCAGCGTTCCCAGACGGTGGTGGCGTCGTGCTTGAGCGCGTAGAGCCATGAGGGGCACTCCTGCTGGAGGAGCAGGGCGTAGGCGCTGTCGTCGTGGCGGGTGGCGCTCAGGGCGGGTGCCACCAGCGGGGTTCCGATGAAGCCGGTCTGGATGGTGTGACCGCCCGCCGCGACCAGGTCGGCCAGGCGGCGCCCCGCCGCGGCCCGGGTCGCCGGGCCCGGAAGGAGATCGAACTGCAGGGCGACGGCGTAGGCGGTCTGGGTGTCGCTGGTCATCAGGCCGCCGGGGCCGACGTACTCGGCGACGAAGGTCCGCCGGACACGATCAGCGAGTTCCTCGTAACGGCGGCGTTCGTCCTCACGCCCCAGGACAGCGGCGGTCCACGCCACATGTCGCAGGGACCACGCGTAGTACGCGCCGGCGATGAGGTGGCGGTCGGTGCGGCCCGCGCCCGGGTCATCCGGGGGTGCGAACGGGTCGAGCCAGTCGCCGAGTTGGTAGCCGCGGTTCCACAGGCCCGACTCGTCGGCGAGCTCGGTGATGAGGTCGACCCATCGTCGTGCGCTGTCGTACTGCGCGGCGAGGAGTCCGGTGTCACCGGAGGCCCGGTAGAGGTCCCACGGGGTCAGTGCCACCACGTCGCCCCAGCCGGCGCCCGGCCGGGCCGGCGTCCACTGCTCGCCGCCCGGTATCTCGGGGACGTACCACGGGACGGTCCCGTCGTCGTGCTGTTCCGCGGCGACATCACGCAGCCAGGACGCGAGCATGCCGTGGCAGTCGTACAGGAAGGCCGCGGTGGGGGCGAAGATCTGGATGTCGCCGGTCCAGCCGAGCCGTTCGTCGCGCTGCGGGCAGTCGGTGGGGAGGTCGACGAAGTTGCCGCGCAGACTCCACACCACGTTCTCGTGGAGTCGGTTCACCTGCTCGTTGGAGCACTCGAACCAGCCGGTGCGGGCCATGTCGGTGTGGTGGACGCGGGCGGTGATGTCCAGGTGGGGGTCGCCGCCGCGCCAACCGGTGATCTCGGCGTAGCGGAAGCCGTGGATGGTGAAGCGCGGCTCCCAGGTTTCCCGGCCCTCGCCCCGCAGGACGTACCGGTCGGTGGAGATCGCGTCGCGCAGGGGGCGTACGCACAGTTCGCCGTCCTGGAGCACCTCGGCGTGGCGGATGACGACCGTGTGCCCGGCCGGGCCGGTGACCGTGACACGGATCCTGCCGACGAGGTTCTGCCCGAAGTCCACCAGGAGCCGGTCGCCGTCCAGGGCTGTCACCAGTACCGGGGCGATCTCCTCGGTACAGCGCACCGGCGGGCCGGTGGGCGCGACCAGAGTCGCCGGGTCCCGCGGGACGACGTCCACCGCTGACCAGTGGCCGTCGTCGTATCCGGGGCTCGACCAGCCGGACCGTTCCTGCCGGGCGTCGTACGTCTCGCCGTCGAGCAGGCCCGAGGACAGGACGGGTCCCCGGTCGGCCCGCCAGGACGTGTCGGTGCCGACGACGGTGACAGTCCCGTCCCGGTGGACGATCTCCAGCTGGGCGAGGAGCGCGAGGCGGTCGCCGTAGAGATCGGAATGGCCTCCGTTGAAGCCCAGCCGTCCGCGGTACCAGCCGTCGGCCAGCCAGGCGCCGATGGTGTTGTCGCCGGCGCGCAGGTGTTCGGTGACGTCGTGGGTCTGGTAGCGCAGCCGGTGGTCGTAGCTGGTCCAGCCGGGGGCGAGGGTGTGGTCGCCGACCCGACGGCCGTTGATCTCGATCTCGTACAGGCCGTGGGCGGTGACGTACAGCCGGGCGCGTTCCACCTCCGCGCCGGCCTGGAAGTCCTTGCGCAGCAGCGGTGGACGCCGCTCCGCGTCGAGTCGATCAACCGGCCGGCGTTGTGGCGAGATCGCGTGCGCGGTCCAGTCCGTCGGCTCCGTCAGGCCCGTCTCCAGGCGCAGGGCCGGGCTCCAGTCGGAGGCCGCGCCGTCGGCTCCGCGGACCCGGACGCGTATGTCGGCGGATTCCCGCGACACCAGGGGCTGGTCCGGCCAGTCGACGAGGACGGATGCTTCGGAGGTCACCCAGGGGGCGCGATGCGTTCCGCCGGTGCGGGCGATCTCGATCTGGTAGGCGTGCTGTGTCCAGCCGGTGGGTGCCGCGGTCTTCCAGGAAAGCCTGGGCGAGGACTCGCCGATGCCGAACGGCTCCCGGTGGTGCTCCGCGGTCGGGGCGGCCACGGTCGGGGTGGGCTCGTGGGTCATCCCTTCACCGCCCCGGCGGTCAGGCCCTTGATGATGCGCTGGTTGATGAGCAGATAGAGCACCAGCGCGCCTACGACGTTGATGCTGATCGCGGCGAACAGCGGGCCGTAGGACGTCTCGCCGTACTGCCCGGTGAAGTTGAGCAGTCCCACCTGGATGGTGCGCAGGTCGTCGTCGGTGGTGAAGGTGAGGGAGATGAGCAGGTCGTTCCAGATGAAGAAGAACTGCACCAGCGCGACCGTGAAGACGGCGTTGCGGACGACGGGGAACCCGATCCGCCAGAAGGCGGTGAGCATGCCGGCCCCGTCGAGGGTGGCGGCCTCGAACATCTCGCGCGGGACCGCCCGGAAGTAGGTGGCCATCATGAAGACGGTGAGCGGGAGGCCGACCGCCGTGTAGGTGATGATCAGCGGCCACATCGTGCCGGACAGTCCGGACTGGAAGTACACCCGGAACAGGGGCAGCAGGATCATCTGGCTCGGCACCATGATGCCCAGCAGGAAGACCAGGAGGACCTGGTGGCGGCCGCGCCAGATCATCACCTCCAGGGCGAAGCCCGCAGCGGTGCCCAGCACGATGATGAGCGCGAGGGAGGGCACGGTGGCCAGGAGGCTGTTGCGGACGTAGAGGGCGACATGGCCGGTCGTCCACGCCTCGGCGTAGTTGCTGAAGTCCCACTTGCCGGGCAGTGACCAGGCGGGGTCGTTGACGAACTCGGACTGGGTCTTGAAGGAGCTGAGCAGCAGCCATGCCAGCGGCGTCAGCTCGACGACCACCAGCAGGGCGACAAGCAGGTTGCGGGTCAGGCGCCGGGCGTACCCGGGCCTGCGGACGGTGGCGGACCGTGGGCTGGGCCGGAGTTCCCGCGGCGGAGCCGTCGTGGTGTCGGTCATGGGGGTTCAGCCCTTGGTCAGGTCGCGTCGCGAGAAGCGGAAGATGATGAGGGTGACGCCGAGGCAGACCACGGTGAGCAGGGAGGCGATGGTGCTGCCGTAGCCGTAGTCGCCGTAGGAGAACGCGGTGCGGAACATATAGAGGGTCAGGGGCGTCGTGTCGCTGCCCGGTCCGCCGTTGGTCAGGGCGAGGACCGAGTCGAACACCTTGAGCGTGCCGTTGATGCTGAACACGACCGAGGACAGCAGCACCGGTGCGGACAGCGGCAGAACGATGTGCCGGATCAGCCGCCAGCCGGTGGCGCCGTCCAGCCGCGCCGACTCGAGCGTCTCCTCGGGGATGTCGAGCAGCCCGGCGAAGATGAGGACACCGTAGAAGCCCATGGAGCGCCATACGTCCATGACGACGAGGACGGCGAAGGACCCGCCGGCGCTCGCGAACCAGTCGCCGTGGTGCAGGCCGAGCCCCTCGATGGCCGCGTTCGCCAGACCGTTCTGCGGCGCGACGGCGAAGAGCTTCTGGAACATCAGGGCGACGGCGACGGTCGGCAGGATCACGGGAAAGAACACGAGTGTCCGGACGGTCGCGGACGACCTGCGCAGGACGAACACGTAGAGCAGGGCGAGCAGGTAGCCGCAGAGGACCTGCCCCACGCTGACGGCGATCGCGTATTTGAAGGTGAACCACAGGGCGGAGTGCGCCTGCGCATCGTGCCAGAGCTTGTCGAAGTTGCCGAACCCTCCGAAGGTGAAGCCCTCGATGACGTTGCCCTTGAAGAAGGTGTACCCGAGGGACCAGCCCATCGGGACCAGCATCACCAGGGTGTACACCAGCAGCGCCGGGCCCAGCAGGACGGCGATGGCACGGCGGTCTCCCAGAACTGAACGCATGACGGCTCTCTCACGAAGGGTTCGGTGCGGACGGCGGTGGTGCGGCGGGATCAGCCGTTGTCGAGATCGGTCTGGATCTTCTGCATGAAGTCCTTGGCCGAGAGGGATCCGTTGACGAGCGGCGCGGCGTTCGTCTGGCTGGTCTCTGTGCCCTTGGTGTTGAACAGCGCCTCGAACCAGAGGGTGCTGGTCGTGGTCCTCGTGATGGTGTCCTGGACGGTCTGGGTGAGCGGCGGGAGGGTGCCGGTGTCACCGTTGGGCTTGAACCCGGAGACGGTGCCCTGGTCCTTCAGGGAGGCGGCGCCGTAGTTCTTGGTGATGCAGGAGAGCCAGTCGCCGACCTTGGCGTCGTAGGACTTGGCGGAGACGGCGACCGGGAGACCGACGTTGGCCGGGATCTGGTCCGCGCTGCCCTTGCCGCCCGCGACGGCCGGGAACGGCATGAAGCCGACGTTGTCCGCGCCGATCTTGTTCTTGGTCTTGTCGTTGAAGTCGCCGAGCGCCCAGCTGCCCATGTAGAACATGGCGGCCTTGCCGGTGAGGAACTGCTGCGTCGCGGTGTCGTAGTCGATCGACCCGACGCCCTTGCCGAAGTAGCCCGCCTTTCCCAGGTCGGCGATGGCCTGCGCGGCCTTCACGTAGGCCGGGTCGGTCAGCTTGGCCTTGCCGTCCGCGACGTCCTGGAGGGCGTCCGGGCCGAGGTCGCGGTAGAGGTATCCGCTGACGAGGCGGGTCAGGGGCCAGCCGTCCTTGCCGTCCGCGGAGAACGGGGTGATGTCGGCGCTCTTGAACTTCGCCGCCGCTGCGACCAGTTCGTCGTAGGTGGTCGGGACGGCGACGTTGTGCTCGGCGAAGAGCTTCTTGTTGTACCAGATGCCCTCGATGTTGAACTGGTACGGCATCACGTTGAACTTGCCGTACAGGTTCTCGACCGTCTTGATCGCCGCCGGCTGGAGGTCGTCCCACACGCCGAGGCCCTTGAGCGTCTTCTCCAGGTCCAGGACCTGGCCCGCCTTGTCCAGGGTCTTGGTGAGCTGAGGCGTGCCGCCGGCCGCGAACTGTACCGGCAGGGCGTTCTGCCCGGCCAGCAGTTGCACCTTCTGGTCGACGTTGCCGATCGGCAGGGTCTGGATCTTCAGCGGCAGGGCCGTGTTCTGCGTCTTGCACGCGCCCTTGCCCAGGGTGGTGAGCTCCTGCTGCACGATGTGGTTGTCGTCGTTGATGGTGAGGCTGAAGTCCTTGGCGCCGCCGCTCGACGTGTTCGAACCGCCGCCGCATGCACTCAGCAGAAGACCGGCGGAGGTGGCGGTCGCCAGGACGGCAAGACTGCGGGGCTTGAGGGTGTGGTGCACGGGGTTGCTCCTCGCGGTGCACAGCGCATTGAAGCGCTTCAATGTTGCCCCGGAACCTACGGCCCGCTACGCGACCATGTCAAGGATGATTCGCCGGTATTTCCGAACCGCAATGTGCCCACCGCGCCAGAAATCGGGCGAGCACGCATACCCGTCCCCCCAAGTCGGATCCGGGGGACGGGTCTGCGTGCTCGGTACGGCGAATCAGCGCGGTGCGCTGGCCCGGACGATCAGCTCCGGTTCGAGTACGACGGTGGCATGTCGGTGCTGCGCGCCCGAGGCCACCTCGTCCATCAGCAGCCGCATCGCTTCCTGCCCCATCGCCCGCCCCGGCAGGTCCACCGCGGTCAGGGGAACGGCGGCGGAACCGGCTGTCCGGTTGTTCTCGCACCCGACGATCGCGATCCGGTCGGGTACGCCGATGCCCGCCACCGTGTGCAGTTCGTGGATGATGCCGTTGGCCAGTTCGTCGGCGACGACGACGAGGCCGTCCGGCAGGTCGTCCGGCTCGCGTCCGGCGAGAGCCCGGCCGACCAGGTGCCCGTGCGCCGTGGTCAGGCCCGCACTGTCGATCTCCTCCAGCGCCACGCGCCCGCCGGCCTCCTCGACCGCCGCGCGTACTCCTCTGCGCCGGTCACGCACGGGCTGGTAGTCGTCGTGCGCGACCACGTACGCCAGCCTGGTGCGTCCCGTGTCGATGAGGTGGCGGGCCGCGAGATATCCCACGTGCTCGTTGTTGACCAGCACCGAGCAGCATGTGCCCGGTCTGGGCGCGAAGTTGAGGAGCACGATCTGACGTCCGTGCGAGCGCATCCGGGCGATGCCGTCGGTGGAGTCCTCCATGGGAGCCAGCAGCACGCCGGTCACCCGGGCCTCGTCGAACACGTCCAGGTAGTCGTTCTGGAGTCCCATGTCGCACGTCGTGTTCGCGAGCAGCAGGTTGAGGCCGGCCGCGCGGGCCGCCTCCTGCGCTCCGTGCGCCATGTCGATGAACAGCGAGTTCTCGATGTCCGCGAGCACCATGCCGACGCTGTCGTTCGACCCCGAGGCAAGCGAGCGGGCCGCGTCGTTGCGCACGAAACCCAGTCGGCTTATGGCCTCACGTACGCGCTGCGCCGTCACGGGGCTGACCTTGGCCGGATGGTTCAGGACGTTGGAAACCGTGCCGAGCGAGACACCCGCCGCCTTCGCGACATCCTGCATGCTCGGACCGGCATGTCCGTTTGCCCGTGGACCTGCGGCTGCCACGACGCTCCTCGGCTTCCGGTCTCATTCGAACTGGACACGTCACTGACAGGGCCCAGCCGCTGTGAACACACGCAGGATACACGTCTGCGTTAAAGCGCTCCAACGCCTGCACGCCCGCGCGCCCCGACACTCGGTGGATGCGAGTACATACAGCCAGTTCACGGCGTTTCGCTGATACGCCCCCCGAGCTGCCGGACTCCTGGGCAGCCCCTACTCGGCGAGTCCGACCACAGGAACGGTGGCCAGGCACTGGACTTGCCGCGGTCTGCAGGATGCTGCGGGAGCCCTTGACGTCCGGCCCGGACAGTGTCAGCCTCACACCGCTGAAGCGATTGAAGCGTATCAATCCGCCCTTCGGCTCTTGAATGCTGGCCCACGCGGCGAACTCCCCGCAGCCGTACCGGCCATGCACAGGCCTGACCATGTGCTCCGGCTCTGCGGCGGAGCACATGGTCGGCCCCCGCGCACATGAGCCCCACCCGCCGTCCTTCTCACCGCCGAGGCAGTCGCGAAGCCATGACAACCGGCGCCGACGTCTCACCCCGAACCGTCTGCCGACCCCTCCGTCGCTCGTACAGACAACCGCCGCCCGGGTCCCCCACGCCCGAGCGGCGGTGAAGAGACAGGCACGCATCGGGGCCGCACCGGGCTGTGGACGCCCGTGAGCCGGCGGCCGAACACCGGCCGCGCGGTCGCACCCATCCATCAGCGACACAAAGGAGTCTCGTATGAACAGCCACCACGCCGGAGGCGCCTACCCCGAAGTCCGTAGACGTCGCGCCTCGCCCACCCTTGCCGCGATCCTGGCCGCCCTCGTGGCCGTCATAGGGCTGGTCACCGCCGGCCAGGCGAAGGCGCTCAGCGGTGACATCCGGATGCACGACCCGAGCGTCATCAAGGTGGGGCACTGCTACTACGGCTTCTCCACCGGGTTCGAGAACGACCCGCTCAACCCCAGCGGGTCCGTCACCATCCGCAAGACGTGCGGCCGCACCGCGGCGTCCGGCTGGACGAAGGTCGGCAACGTCTGGGAGACGACCCCGTCCTGGATCACCAGCAAGCTCGGCGCGACCCCGCCGAACATCTGGGCCCCCGACATCGCGTACTTCAACGGCAAGTACCACCTGTACTACGCCGGTTCACGATGGGGCACGAACTACGCGGTGATGGGCCTGGCCACCGCCAAGCACATCGAGGGTCCGTGGACCGATCAGGGCATGGTCACCGACGTCAACTACCCGATCGACCCCAACGTCGAGAAGGGATCCCACGGACGGCTGTACATCTCATGGGGTTCCTGGACCGGCAGCGGCACCTACACGCACGCCCTGGACCCCAGGACCGGCAAGCTGTCCGCCAAGGACAAGAAGCTCTCGCACATCGCCATCAACATCGAGAACCCGACGATCATCCACAACGGCGGCTACTACTACCTCTTCGGTTCCAAGGGCTGGTGCTGCAGCGGGGTCAACAGCACCTACTACACGGTGGTCGGACGGTCCACCAGCATCACCGGTCCCTACCTCGACCAGAGCGGCACGGACATGGCCGCCAACGGCGGAACCACCGTCCTCACCGGCGCCTACCCCAAGGTCGCCGCGGGTGGTGCCGACGCCTTCGAAGCCGGCAGGTCCGACTTCCTCGCTTACCACTACTACGACGGTGACAACTCCGGGCAGGAGACCCTCGACATCCGTCGGGTCACCTTCGCGCGCGGCTGGCCGGTCATCGCGAGTCCGCTCGGAGCCACCGACAACCACCTGCTGAACCGCAACACCGGCAAGTGCGCGGACGTCTGGTACCTGAGCACGGCGGACGAGGCATCGGTCAACTCCGGCTACTGCAACTCCGGCGCCAACCAGCAGTGGGTGTCGACCCCTGTGGGCCGCAACTACGAACTGGTCAACGTCAACAGCGGCAAGTGCCTCCAGGTCTCCGGCGCCTCCACCGCCGAGGGCGCGGCGGTCGTCCAGTCGACGTGCACCGGCGCCTCCCACCAGCTGTGGAAGAAGACCCCGGTGATCGGCGGCTATGTCACCTTCACCAACGTCAACAGCGGAAAGTGCCTGGAGGTCGCCGGGGCGTCCGGCGACAACGGTGCGGCCCTGGACCAGTCGACCTGCGCCACCAGCACGAACCACCAGTGGATGGTCGTCTGACAGTTCCAGCGGGCAACGTCCCCGGACGCCACCCCGCCGTTGCCAGACGTGCGAACCCGGGCGGGCGGGGACAGCTCCGCCCGCCCGGGTTGCCGCCGTCGCACACGTCCACCCCGCTGTCGCCGTCGACGGCGCGGCGCGGCGCGGCGGGTGCTGTACGGCGCCACGCGCGCCCGGCGCCGTACAGGGAGCGCGACCGAGTTACGGTCCGCGCCACGCGACAGTTGGCGATGGCAATCGCCCACGGGACGCGGTGGATCGGCGGCTGAGACGTCAACAGGCCTCGGAGGCCCCTTCGCCCGCACCGTGAGCGGGATGGCTGCCGAAGAGACTCGTGAAACACACGTGGGGCTGTGCGCCATCGCCCAGGCGGTGCACGATGTCGCGCTGCGCGACAGACTCCTGGAGGGCTCCCGGCGCCTACCCGCTTTCGACGCCGCACCGGAACCGAGCTCGCCGCTGTCGCCTCGGCGGAACCCTCGGTCGGTCTGAACCGCACCGTGCACTTCAGGAGTTGTGCGGCCCCGTCCGCTCCGGGCCCGGCGCCGAAGAGTGACGGTTCCGGGAAGTGCCGGGCGCCGAGCCCGAGGTCCGGCACCGGGTCCAGACGGCACTCGGCCGCGGTGTCCGCGGTGTCCGCCATCAGTTGACGAGCCCTTGTACTTCTTCCCGTACCTCGAAGCTGACTCCGCCGGGCGGACAAGGGCGAGCCCCCGCACGCGAGTCGCGTGCGGGGGCTCGCCCGACTGCTGCCGGCCGGCTGCAGGATCGGACCGTGCGAAAACCGATGGTGCCGTGGAACAGATCCCTGTGACGGACCCGTGGGGCGGACCCGTGCGACGGGCCGGTGGGGCGGCCCAGTGGGACAGGCCCTAGAAGACGCTGACGCCGTAGGCGCTCAGGGCCTCCGTGACGGGCTGGAAGAAGGTCGTACCTCCGGAGGAGCAGTTGCCACTGCCTCCCGAGGTCAGACCGTAGGCGACACCGCTGTTGGAGTAGAGCGGGCCGCCGGAGTCGCCGGGCTCGGCGCAGACCGTGGTCTGGATCATGCCGTAGACGACGTCGCCGCCACCGTAGTTGACGGTCGCGTTCAGCGCGGTGACCCGGCCGCTGTGGATGCCGGTCGTGGAACCGCGACGGTAGACCGTGGTGTTCACGGACGGGGTGGCGGCGCTGGTGATGTCGACGCTGCCGACGGTGCCCGAGATCGAGCTGACGGGGTAGCTGCTCGCGTACTTGACGATCCCGTAGTCGTTCGTCGGGAAGCTGGAGCCCGAGGTCGCGCCGAGCAGCGTCGTACGAGCGGAGTTGGACCACCAGTTGCCCGCGCCGTCGGTGCAGTGACCGGCGGTCAGGAAGTAGTAGGTGGAGCCGCTGCGGACGTTGAAGCCCAGGGAGCAGCGCCAGCTACTCGCATAGATGGCGTCGCCGCCGGAGATCAGTTTGCTGAACTTGCCCGGGGTCCTCTTGACGGTGATGGCGTCGGCGGTGCTGCCCGCCTGCCGCTTGATCTTCGCGATCTCCGCCTTGGAGACCGTGCTGTCGGCGGTGACGACAACGCGGTTCGTCCTGGCGTCGACGGCCCAGGCGGTGCCCGGGACATCGGCCTTGAGTACCGAGCCGCTCGCCTTGTTGAGCTGGGCGGTGCTGAAGGTGGTGACGTCGGCGGCTGTCGCGTTGGGGATGGCGATGGCGGCTGCGGCCACGAGTCCGGTGCTGACGGCGATCAGCCGGGTCCGTCTCGTGATGCCACTGCGGGGGGGTGGTGCGCTTGATCCTCACTTGTCGTTCCTCCACATGGGAAGTCGGGGGCCCGCGTGGGGTCGGGGCCCGTGAGGCGCAGTCGGGGACCGTTCTGCCCGGATTCCGGACATGCTGTGACCCTGACAAGCGCTGGGTGGGAGTATTCGGCCGTTCGACCGGTCGACGCAAGGGCGCCTTTCGGCCTGAGGTTGTTCAATCGCCGGTAAAATCTCGGTTTTCTTCGGTGCTCCAGCGAAGTTCGCGCTCCCCTGCGGCTGTCGCGACGCCCAGCGTATTGCCCAGCGCGGGAAGAAGGCAGACAAAACGGTCGGCGAACGTGCACGACGGAAGCAGGGACCGGTTGAAGTACACCGTCGTGCGCCCCTCGGCGTCCGGGGCGGCGGGGCGCGGGATTCGGGAGCGGTAACTGCCGTCGCCGCTGGTCGAGTCGGCGAGGACGGCCCACAGCGCGCCGTTCTCCTCGACCGTCACACGCGGCGTCGGTTCCCGCCCGTCGAGCGAGAACATCGGCTCACGGCGGGGCTCGGCCTCACGCTCCCGACCGCCGTACGGAGGGACCCTGCCGGGTATCGACCGGCGCGGGTCGAACGGGGTGGCCTCGACGCCGTCGAACGCCGTACGCGTCCTGGCGGCGGGGGCGAAGTCGCGCACACCCCAACTGCCCTCGTGCAGCCGTACGACCAGGCGTCGTTCACCGAGACCGACCCGGGCCGCGCCCGCCGGGCCGACGTCGGCGGTCAGCCCGACCTCCCCGGTGAAGGGCTCGCCGTCGAGCGCCGGCCCGTCCGTGAACCCCTCCGTGAATCCGTCCGCGACCTCGGCGCGCAGGACGATCTCGTCACGGTCGGCCCTTCATTGACCAGGGATGGCCGGAAGTCGACCGTCCGGAAAGACCTCGGGCCGGTGTGTGCCGACGGGTGAGAGGGGCCCATCGGGCGCCGACACCGTCTCTGTGGGCCGTGCCTGCCACTCCTGCCATGCCTCGGACCCGCCCGCCGCCGTGGACTCACTCCAGCTCACTCCCTGGACTCTCTCCGTGCGCCGTCTCCGGCCACGCCCTGGACCACGCGTTGTGCGCGCGGCCGGTACACAACCTGTATGTCACCTTTGTCGGCGCGACGCCCTGTCAGCCCGTCCATACGGGTCTCGCAGCGCAAGGCAGGAGCACAGGGCACGAGCACAGGGCGCGGCTGCGGGTCCACACCCGGGCTGCCCCTACGGTCACGACGCACCCCCGGCGCTCACGACCGGCCCGGCGCACTGCTTGACCGGCCGGGCCAGCCCCAGGTGCTCCCGGAGGGTGCTGCCCGGATAGAAGGTACGGAACAGGCTCCGGTGCTGAAGCAGCGCCACCGTGCCGTTGACAAGGCGCTCCAGGTCCCGGCGCGGCTCGGCGGGGACGAGGTGGAAGCCGCCGACGACGCCGGACGCGTGCCAGGCGATGATCAGTTCGGCGAGGTCGACGGGACCGCCCCGGTACAGCGGGCCGTCCGCACTCGGCCGGGGACCGCCGCCCCCGTGCCCCGGCTCGGCCGCGTACTCGCCGCCGCCCAGGTCGACGACAAGGCTCGCGAGGACCCGCAGCTCGTCCGGGTCGCGCCCCGAGTCCGCTGCGGAAACCCTCAGTTCGTCCCGTACGGCACCCGCCTGCGCGGCGCTCACCGCCCGGACGAGCACCACGTCGGCGTACCGGGCCGCGAGTCGGCGGGCCTGACCCTCGGTGGCGTCGACGACACGGACGGGGTGCCCCTGGGACGGCCTCGGCACGGCGGAGGGACCCGTGCCGGAGAAGCCGACGCTCTCGAAGTCGCCATGGTGCGGCCTGCCTTCGCCGACGAACCGGCCGGCCGCCAGGTCCCGTGTCCCGGCGTCACCCTCCACTCCGTCCCACAACCGGGCTGCCCTGTCGGCGACTTCACCGGTCTCCCCCGGCGGTGCGCCACCGGGAGCGGCCCGGCGGCGCCCGAAAAGCCGGGCCCCTGCCTGAGTGACTGCCTCGGTCCAGGCCTCGGCATCGCTCCCGGTCTGGCTCCCGGTCTCGATCCCGGTCGCCGGCACGTCGAGCTGCCGGCCGGCCCGTCCGCCGCTGACCCGGTCGAGGGTCGCCAGGGCCGCCCAGGCATGGAAGGGCTCGGCATGAGTGGTGGTCCCGGTGGCCACCAGACCGATCCGCGCGGTGGCGGGCGCGATCCGGGCGAGCACGCCGAGCGCGTCAGGGCCTGGCTGCGCGAAGGAGTCGCCGAGCGTCACGAAGTCGAGCCCGCCGCTCTCGGCGAGCCGCGCCGCCTCGACGTACAGGTCGACGTCGGGCCGGGCCTGCCGTCCGGCCACGGACTGATCGACGGCGGCGGCCAGGTGCAGCAGCCCCCGGCCGTGCGTTGAGGTCATGAGGACGAACCTTTCGTCGGTGCCGCAGCACCCGCGTGACAAGTAGGGGGAGGCGTCATGCGGCGGTGCCGTGGCCGGCCACCGGGTCGACACCGCACTCGACACCACGCTCGGCACCGCTCTCGGCACTGAGCTCGTCATCGCGCCCGGCACCGCGCCCACCCGCGACCCACTCGGCCCCCTGCCCGGCACCTCGCACGTCGTTGCCGTCGTTGCCGTTGCCGTCGTGCCGGGCCAGCGTGCGCAGCAAGGTCAGTGCGGCGCGCGCGGTCGCGTCGTTCTGCCGGAACGCGGGCCCTCCGGTGCGCGGCCGGGTGAACGCTCCGGAGCCCCGCGCCTCCGTGTGCGGTCCGAGCGCGAAGCGCCGTGGGTGCGGCCGGCCGTCCCGGTCCAGGAGCCGCCCGTCACCGCCGTCCACGGCGAGCAGCCCCTCGGCGGTCACGCCGACGCCGCCGTCGTACAACTCGCGCAGCAGGCTGTCGCGGGCACGCTCCAGCGTGGGTTCCGGCAGCCTCGCCTCGACAAGCGCGCGGGCCTCCACCGAAGCCCCGGGCACACTGGCACCGCCCGCCCGGAACACTCCGTCCTCGGCGGTGACGGTCACCTCGGCGCCGAGGAAGTTGAGGAGTCCGGCCCGGGACAGCGCGAGCATCTGCCGCAGTCGGGGGCCGGGCGGCCCGGAGGCGAGATAGCTGAAGTAGCCGTGCCACCAGGACCCGATGTCCCCGAGCCGCACGAGTTGCCCGTAGACGGAGAGCAGCCCGAGAAAGACAGCCAGATCCGGGCTGTACGAGGGATCATGACGCCGCGTCAGGTCTCCCCGGATGTACTCCCGCAGCCCCTCCTGGAGCGCTTCGTACGACGGATACCGCACGCCCGCGAGCGGCCGGTCGAGGGCGTCGAGGTCGAGCCGGTCGGCCGGATCGGGCACGGTCGAGACAACCAGCGCCTCCCGCTCCGCCGGATCCGCGGCGGCGTACTTCTCCTCGAAGTCCGCCCAGGCACCGCTGGTGCGCTCAGGGTGGACGGTGAACAGCCGGTGGTAGTGCGCGAATCCCAACTCCTTCTCCACCAGCGGCCACACATCCCGCCGGAAGTCGAAGCCGTCCGGCCGCGCCAGCAGGGCGTCCACCTCGTCCGGCCCGAAGAACCTCGGCAGGGGCGGCCGTTCACCGGTCCAGTCGTAGTCGATCTTCGAGTGGTACGGCACCCCGCGCCGGGAGCCGACGTACAGCACCGGCTCACGCCCGGACGGCAGATAGGTCAACTCCCCCTCGCCGCTCCCGGAGTTCTCCTCGAAACGCCCACCGCGCCCCTCCGTGAGCAACACCATCAGGTCGACGAAGGCCAGCCCGAAACCCCGCACGAGGACGGGCTCACCAGGCCGCAGCGCGGACAGGTCGCTGTCGGCGGTGAAGTCGGGCGGCAGATGAACCAGCCCGTTGGCCCGCGCGTACGAGGCCAACTCGCTCTGCTCGTCGTCGAGTTCGGCGTCGAGATGGCCGAGCGTCAGCACCACCAGGTCGGCGAGCAACGGCTGGGCACGCCCCTCCAGCCACACCTGCTGGCGCCCCTCGCGCGGCCCGGCGATCCGCAGGGCGCGCCCGGCATGGTGCCGGACGCGGATGCCGGGCGGCAGTGCGGCCACCGTGTCCTCGTACACCCAGTTCAGATAGGCGCCGAGGCGTTGGCGGTCCGAGAAGACACGGCCGTCGATGTCCGCCCACTCGTGCAGCGTGGGCCCCGGGCGCACCGGACCCGCCATGGCCACCGTCTCGTCGGTGAACATGGTGACGTCCTGGGCCTGCGAGTTCATCCACAGCAGCGGGGACTGCTCCTGGCGCCAGATACGGCCGGCACCCGGCGGATGCGGGTCGACGAGATGGATGTCGAGGCCCGAATCCCCGTACAGCTCAGGGGCGTTGGCAGCGATCCGCTCCAGGAGACCGGTCCCCCGCGGACCGGCCCCCACGATGACGAGCACCGGCCTCATCGCACACGCTCCGGCCTGTGCGCGCGAACGGCGGCGGGGAGCGCCGCGTCGCGCGGTTGTTCCAGGCGTGAAGGTGAGAGGTGGGACTGCGGTGGGAGCGGGAATGGGGCCGACTCGGCCAGGGTGTGCGAGGACATGGAAAGGCTCCGTGACGCGATGGGTCGAACACGGTGATGCCTTCACACGGGTGTCGCAGGGCACGCGGCACGGCGCACATGACAGCAGTACGACGTGCAGGGCGTGCTGTACGGCCGAGCCCCTCAGCAGGGCCGTCCACCGACTCTACGGCGACGTTTCCCCTCGCTGTCAAGGGTGTCCGAACTGTGAGCTCTTCGTCTCACGTCGTTGACGCCACACCGGATGCCTGTTCCACTTGCCCCATGCATCCACAGCAGTGGCTGGTCAAACGCTCCCACATCGACCTCGGTCGAGTGTGGTCATCCTCCTGTTGAGCTGACCCACTGCGCGCCCGCTCGTCCGGGCGCCATTTCGCGTTCTCTCGCGCACCTCACCTTTCGCCCGAGCCTTCACACACCGCACACCCCTCCCCTCAAGCACCCCTTTACCTTTCCCACCCCCTTCCCGTCCTCTTCCCATCCCTTTCCCGCTCCTTTCACGCATGTTCGCGCGGGCACGGGCAAGAAGACGCACAACATGCAGACCGACAGCGAACAGAAGCCCACCTCCACGGATCTCGCCTCCGTGGATCTCGCCTCCGTGGATCTCGCCACGGGAGACCGAGGTCTGACCCGACGTCAGACGCGTCCCGGACACGACTGGGCCCCCCATGACCACGTCTGAGGCTCCGTCAGGAAAGCGGGCAGGCCGCCCATTCACCCATACGTCCCAACGCTCACCCATACGCCACGAAGAATCATATTTCACTCTCAGTCAGCAGTCGGACACAGCAAGACCCTTGCGGCACGGGGCCTCTCGACGAAATGGTTGTGCACCAGTACCGTCACGAAACCCCCGCGCGGCGTCTATTCACTTGGCGCGCCATCCGCATCATGGATGACCATAGGGATGCGGAAAGCATGAGAGACCGCTGTGAGAGGAGGCGTCCATGGGATCGGTACGCAAGGCGAGTGCCTGGCTTGGCCTCGTCGACGACAACGATGACGAGCGTTACTACGACGACGACTACTCCGAGGGGACCGAGCAGCCCGGGGATGCCTGGGTCACGGACCCCCGGGTCAAGGTCGCGGGCGAGGTGGCCGAGGAGAAGGGCCGCCGCATCGGCACCGTCACCCCGGACAGCTTCCGGGACGCCCGCGCCATCGGCGAGCTCTTCCGGGACGGCGTTCCGGTCATCATGAACCTCACCGCCATGGAGGCCGCCGACGCCAAGCGCGTCGTCGACTTCGCGGCAGGCCTCATCTTCGGCCTGCGCGGCTCCATCGAGCGGGTGTCCAACCGCGTGTTCCTGCTGACTCCCGCCGACACGGAGATCGTCAGCGGGGAGGCGCAGCCGCACCGGGCGGACGGTTTCTTCAACCAGAGCTGAGCAAGGCCGCTCACCGGCACCGCCGTCCGTTGTTCAGGTCAGCGGAAGGCATCAAGTCCGGTGAGCGCCTTGCCCAGCACCAGCTGGTGCATCTCGACGGTGCCCTCGTACGTGAGCACCGACTCCAGGTTCGTCGCGTGCCGCATCACGGGGTATTCGAGCGAGATCCCGTTGGCGCCGAGGATCGTCCGGGCCGTACGACAGATGTCGATGGCCTCTCGTACGTTGTTGAGCTTGCCGAAGCTGACCTGCTCGGGACGCAGGCGGCCGGCGTCCATGCGCCGCCCCAGATGGTGGGCGAGCAGAATCCCCTTGTGCAGCTCGACCGCCATGTCGGCGAGCTTGGCCTGGGTGAGCTGGAACCCCCCGATGGGCCGTCCGAACTGCTCACGCGTCTTCGCGTAGTCGACGGCGGCCTCGAAGCAGGACCGGGCCGCGCCCATGGCACCCCAGACGATCCCGTAGCGGGCGTGGGAGAGGCAGCTGAGGGGTCCGCGGAGCCCGGTGACCTCCGGCAGTACGGCATCGGCGGGCAGCCTCACGTCATCGAGCACCAGTTCGCTGGTGACGGAGGCCCGCAGGGACCACTTGTGCTTGATCTCGGGCGCGGAGAACCCGGGGGTGTCGGTGGGGACGACGAACCCGCGGATGCCGTCGTCGGTCTGCGCCCATACGACGGCCACGCCGGCGACGGAGCCGTTGGTGATCCACATCTTCCGCCCGTTGAGCACCCAGTCGCCGCTGCCGCCGTCGCGCTTGGCGTACGTACGCATACCGGCGGGGTCGGACCCGTGGTCGGGCTCGGTCAGCCCGAAGCAGCCGATGACGTCGCCGGCGGCCATGCTCGGCAACCAGTGCTGCTTCTGCTCCTCACTCCCGAAGGCGTGGATGGCGTACATGGCGAGCGACCCCTGCACGGAGACAAGAGACCGGATACCGGAGTCGGCGGCCTCCAGTTCCAGGCAGGCGAGTCCGTACTGCACGGCGGAGGCCCCGGCGCACCCGTATCCCGTGAGGGACATCCCGAGGGCGCCGATGCCGCCCAGCTCTCGGGCGAGCCCCCTGATGTCCGGCAGCTCACCCTCCTCGAACCATCCGGCGACATGGGGCAGCACGCGGTCCGCCGCCCAGGTCCGGACGGTGTCCCTGATGGCCAGGTCCTCCGCGTCCAGCAGGTCGTCGAGGCCGAGCGGGTCGGCGGGGTCGAAAGGGGGCAGCTTCGCGAACACAGCCACAGGAGCCTCCGGCAACTTAAACTAGCACCGCTAGTTACGATGCGGCTGACGCTACGCCCGCGCACCCTCCGGTACAAGCCGACGAGGGCCCTCGCCCGCCGGCGACCCGCACCCGCCGACGCACCCGCACCCCCACAGGAGAGCTTCACCTCTCAAGTGACCGCCACGGGCGGTGCGTGGGTGGGAGACCCGACGTTCACACCGAGACACGGGACCCTGAAACCTCCCGAGGACCAGGCACCGCGACCGACGGCTCAGCGGCGCCGCCACACTGCATCACCCGCGGCAACCGCAACGCCATCACCGCCCCCAGCACCAACAACCCCGCGCTCACCAGCAACGTCACATGCAGCCCGTGCACGAACGCGTCCCGAGCCGCCGCCCGCAGGGCCGCACCCGGAGACCCCCCGAGCCGGCCGGCGACCTCGTACGCCTCGCCCAGTGAATGCCCCGCCGCGACCGACGCCGACGCCGGAACCCCCGGCACCGACCCCACCCCCGGCGCGTACGCCGCGTTCATCACGCTGCCCAGGAGCGCGATCCCGATCCCCGCGCCCAGCTGGTACGAGGTCTCACCGATCGCCGCCGCCCCGCCCGCCTGCGCCGCCGGAGCCTCGCTCAGCATCGACTCGTACGCCCCGAAGAGGGTGGTCTCCAGGCCGAAGCCCAGCAACACGAACCCGGACAGCATCAGCCACGCGTTGTCCTCGCCGCCCATCGCCGTCAGCAGCCCGACCGCCGCCGCGGTGAGGCAGAACCCGGCGCACACCATCGTCCGCGGGCCGAACCGCCGTAGCAGCCGCGCCCCCGCGAGCCCGGCCGCCATCGCCGCCACCGTCAGCGGCAGCAGCCGTAGCCCCGTCTCCAGCGGCGAGAGGTCCAGCACCAGTTGCAGATACTGCGCCGCGATCAGCTCAAGTCCGACCAGCGCGAGCATCGCCAGCACGATGCACCCGACGGACGTACTGAAGGCCGGCCGCGCGAACATCCGCAGGTCGACCAGCGGATACGTACGCCGCCGCTGTCTCCGCACGAAGGCGGCCAGCAGCACCGCGCCCACCACCAGCGGCACGAGCGTCAGGAGGTTCCCGGCACCTTCCCCGCCGCCCAGCCGCTTCACGCCCAGGACGACGCCGAACAGCCCGCCCGCCGCCGTCAGCGCGCCGACCACGTCCCACGGACCAGCACCGCGCTCACCGCGCGACTCGGGCAGCAGCAGCCGGCCGACCGGCAGGCTGACCAGCATCAGCGGGATGTTGACGAGGAAGACCGAACCCCACCAGAAGTGCTCCAGCAGGAAGCCGCCGAGCAGCGGGCCGACCGCCGCACCGACCGCCGCCACGGCGCTCCAGACACCGATCGCCAGCGCCCGTTCGCGCCGGTCGGGAAAGACCTGGCGAAGGATCGAGAGCGTCGCAGGCATGATCATCGCGCCGCCGACGCCCAGCAGCGCCCGCGCCAGGATCAGCAACGAGGCACTCCCGGCGAGAGCGGCCAGGCCGGAGGCGACGCCGAACAGTGCGTAGCCGAGGAGCAGAATCCGTCGGCGGCCGACCCGGTCGCCCAGCGTGCCGAACAGGATCAGCAGCGAGGCGCAGACCAGCGGGTAGATGTCGACGATCCAGAGCAGCTCTATCGCACCGGGCCGGAGATCCTCGCTGACGGCGGGGACCGCCACATGCAGCACGGTCGCGTCGACCGCGACGAGCAGCAGACTGGTGCAGAGGACGAGGAGGACGCCCCAGCGATTGGTACTCGCACCGGCCGTCCGACGGCGCGACGCTGCGGCAGCCGTGGTCGTCCCGGACATGTACGTACCTCCAAGATTCCCTCGCGTTCGGCGATCCTCGGGGTGGGGACTCCCCGGGGGTTTCGGCTGAGGAGGAGCGGTGGTCCTCAGTCCGCGCGGCGAAAAGCGAGTGGTCCGACAGCGTACGCGAGTTCGCACCGGCGAAAAGTGGCGGACCTCTCACCCCTCCGGGGAGCCCGTGTGGCGTGCCCCACGCTTCCGGCGGGCCGCCCGCTCCCCCGCCCGCCCTCGTTCGGTCACCCGTCGATAATCGACCGGTGACAGATCTTGGAACCCGTCCGCTCCCCGCGCCGCCCACGCTCCGCCGAGCCGCGCCCGCCCTCCTCGGGTACGTGGCCGTCCGGGTGCTGGGCCTGGTCGCGCTGGCCCTGTGGAGCGCGGCGCGTGACAAGAGCGCGTACAAGCTGCTGACCGCCCGCTGGGATTCGCTGTGGTACACCCGGGTCGCCGAACTCGGCTACGGCTTCGAGGTGCGCCTCCCGAACGGCGACGTGCACTCGAACCTCGCGTTCTTCCCGCTGCTGCCCTGGCTGGAGCGGCTTCTGGCGTCGGTGACCCCGATGTCGTACGCCAACGCGGGCTTCACGGTGAGCGCCCTGGCCTCCCTGGCCGCCGCGTGGGGCGTGTTCGCGGTCGCGGACCATGTGTACGGCCGCCGGGCAGCGGTGCACGCCGCGGTGCTGTGGGCGGCGCTGCCGGTCGGGATCGTCCAGTCGATGGCGTACAGCGAGTCGCTGTTCACGGCCCTGGCCGCCTGGTCCCTGTACGCGGTCCTCACCGGCCGCTGGCTGACGGCGGGCACCCTGGCCCTGTTCGCGGGCCTGACCCGCCCGGTGGGCCTCGCGGTGGTGGCGGCGGTATGGGCGACCGCCGCCGTCTCGTTCGGCACGTGGGCCACCAACTCCCGATCCGCTCCCGCCCCCGCGTCCAGTACCTCGTTCGTACGAGGGCGAAGCGCGCCCGCTCCGCACGGCGCACCCGTGTGGCGCCGCGCCCTCGGCATGCTGATCGCGCCGCTCGGCGCCGCCGGCTACGTCCTGTGGGTCGGTCATCGCACCGGCAAGGGGCCGCTCGGTTACCTGGACGTCCAGGCCGGCTGGCGCAACGGTTTCGACGGCGGCGCCGCGTTCGCCCGCTTCGTCGCGGCCAAGTTCACGTCCTTCCCGTCGGCACTGGCCGGAGTCGGACTCATCGTCGGTGTGGGCCTGCTGATCTGGCTGTTCGTCACCTGTGTACGGCAGCGCCAGCCACTGCCGTTGCTCGTGTACGCGGGTGTCGTCACCGTGCTCGCCCTCTGCGCGTCGAGCTACTTCGGCTCGAAACCACGCCTGTTGCTGCCCGCCTTCCCTCTCCTGCTGCCGCTCGCCGTGGCCCTGGCCCGGCTGCGTACGACCAGGTCGGTGCTGGTGACGGGCCTGGTCGCGGTGGCCTCGGCGGTCTACGGGGCGTTCTGGCTGAACGGCTCCGGTCCACCCTGAGCGACCTTCCGGCGAATTCCGGACAACCAACTGGTGAACCAATTCGAAAGAGCCGTAAAACAGCCCGTCCACCGGTCGCACCCGCCAGAGCAATGAAAATGCAGGGAACGCGGGTCCCCGAATAGGGATTCCGGTGAATTAAACATCACCTTGAGAGCAATCCCACATCACATCGTCATTACAAACCGGCGGATCGGCCGGGGATCCGCGCTCACTCGCTGTAGCGTCGATTGGGTGCGTACTGAAGGAAACCTAGCCCGTCTGGACCGGGTGTTCGCGAGGCTGGACCGGGAGCCGGGCCGGCCGACCCACATCGATGTGCCGAAGATGAGCAGGCACAGGATCGCGCTTCTTGTCGCGACCCTGGTCTTCTATCTCGCCACCGTGTGGGCCGTCGTGATCACCTCGTGGTTGGTCCGGCTCGACTGGCAGGTCATGTTCTTCCGGCCCTATCAGCAGTGGCCGGAGATCCACGCCTTCCTCGACTACTACGTGGTGCTCGGTCAGCGCGGCCCCACCGCCGTGATGATCTCGGCCTGGCTGGGCTGGCGAGCCTGGCGTCAGCACACCCTGCGTCCGCTGCTCACGTTCGGCGCGGCGCTGCTGCTGCTCAACGTCACCGTCGGCGCCGCGAAGATCGGCATGGGCCGCCTGGGACCGCACTACGCGACCACCATCGGCTCGAACGAGATGGGTATGGGCGGGGATATATTCCCCAGCGGTCACACCGCGAACGCCGTCGTGACCTGGGGCATCCTGGCCTATCTGGCCTCGACCCCGCGGGCGAGGCGCTGGCTGTCCGCCAGTTCGGCGCTGATGTCGCTCGGCGTCGGCCTCACCACGGTCTATCTGGGCACGCACTGGCTGAGCGACGTCGTCCTGGGCTGGGTCGCGGGTCTGCTGGTCCTGCTGGCGCTGCCGTGGTGCGAGCCGATGATCACTCGCGCCGAGACCTGGATACTGGACCAGCGCGACCGCAGGCGCGTCCCGGGCACCAGCGCCGCGCCCGTCCCGGCCCGGGTCGGCACGCCGGCGCTGCTCACGCCGCACGCGACCGCCGGGCGAGAGGCCACGGCCCGCGAGAACACCGCCCCGGCCGCCCATGTGTCACGGGCGCCCGCGCACCCCGCGCATCCGGCCCCGCACCCGCACGCGAGCCGTTCGGAGCGCACCCCGGTCACCCCGGCCGGCAGCCGCCGTCCCCCGCACGCGGACCGCGCCCCGCGCGCCACCGGCAACCCGTCGACCCGCCCCCTGCCCGGCAACAGCTGAGCCACCCGGGGCCAGGGGGGCACGGCGGGGTCCCGCTCAGCCCTTCCAGCAGCGCGTCACCCGACCGCCGGTGACCTCGAAATTGAGCCGCCCCGACCGGTACTCCATGGTGATGATCGCCCCGGGCGGCAGGGACCGCACCGCCGACCAGCCGCGCTCCCGGGCGAGCCGCTCGGCCCTCGCCGCATCGAGACCGACGTAGGTGTCCGGGGTGTCCTGGGGTTCTTCGGGCCTGGGATTCGGTGACATGCCCGTCACGGTAGGCGCCCACCGGCGGCCGGGGAAGCCCGGCCCCCGGCACCACGCATCACTCGGTACGAACCCGGTCACACTTCTGTCACAAGATCACGCCACTCGTTTCAGGTGATAATCAGCGCGCGCACAACACCCGCAAGGCCGTTCACCCAAACTTCCGGCGACCATTCGAACGTAATTCGCCACCTCTCGGTGATCCCCCCATAAAACCCGTCCGAGATCATCGGAAGGGCCCGGCGGAGACGGCGAATTGCCCCGACCACCCCCACCACCACGCCTTACCGGTTTCTTATACACGCCATACGTGCTGACGCCACGCGTCTCGGTCGCCACCCCTGGCGACAGAACGCATAAAACACCCACGGCTTCCCCACATAACCTCCGCACACCACCGCCCCGACGCCGGCGTCCCGCATCCTCAGGACACCGCCCCTGAGCTGCTCCCGCTCTCTGTACGCGGCGATCGCTCCACCGCGCGGGACAGCCGGTCCCGGGAGGTCCTGATCGCGTCGACGAGTTCCGCGGGCTCCAGCACCTCGAACTCGAAGCCCATCAGCATGATGTGGATGACCATCACGTCGAGGCTCGCGGCCCCGGTGCGCAACAGACAGGCCTCTTCGCCGTCCGGCTCCAACGTCCCGGCGGAGGGCGAGATCCGCGCGGCGGCCTCGACGAGCGGCACCAGCAGCCGGACGACGGCGTGCGTGGCGTACGCGCGCGTGGAGACGCCTTTGGAGACATAGGCGGCGAGATCGTCGGCGGGAGGCGTACGAGGGGCGAAGCGCGGTCCGTGCGGCGGCTTCGGCGTGATGCGGTCCACGCGGAACGTACGCCAGTCGGCGCGGTCGACGTCCCAGGCGACCAGGTACCAGCGCCGCTCGGTGCACACCAGGCGGTGCGGTTCGACGGTGCGGCGGGACACAGCGCCCTCATGCCCCCGGTACTCGAAGCGCAGCCGCTCCGTGTCCCGGCAGAGGTGGGCGAGTTCGGTGAGGACGGCCGGGTCGACGGCGGAGGGCTGCGGTCCGCGCAGCATCGGCACGGTGAAGGCGTTCAGGGCCCCGACCCGTCGCCGCAGCCGGTCGGGCAACACCTGTTCGAGCTTGGCCAGCGCCCGTACGGAGGTCTCGCCGATGCCCTCGATGCCCTGCCCGGCGGCGGTCCGCAGCCCGACGGCCACGGCGACCGCCTCGTCGTCGTCCAGCAGCAGCGGCGGCAGCTCCGCCCCGGCACCGAGCCGGTAGCCACCGCCGGTGCCCGGACTGGCGTCCACGGGATAGCCGAGGTCGCGCAGCCGGTCCACGTCCCTGCGGACGGTACGCGGGGTCACACCGAGGCGGTCGGCCAGGTCGGGGCCCGACCATTCCCGATGGGCCTGAAGCAGCGAGAGCAGGCGCAGCAGCCGTGCCGAGGTCTCCAACATGGGGGCGAGTCTGCCAGCGGTCGCGGACAGCCACTGTCCTCAACGGTCATGGCCGGCAGGCCGGCAGGCCGACCGCGCGGGACGCCGGTGCCCCACCCGGTCCGGAGACGGGGTGGGGCACCGGGGCCGAAGCAGGGGAAGCGGCTCAGAAGTCGAGCCTCTGGCCCGGCACGATCAGGTCGGGACTGTCGCCGATGACAGCCTTGTTGGCGGCGTAGAGGTGCTGCCAGGTGGTCGTGTACCGGGCGGCGATGCCGCTCAGGGTGTCGCCCACGCGGACGGTGTAGTCGCCGCGGGACGAGCTGCGGCCGGTGTGGGCCGGGGAACGCTCCGGTGCCTTCGAGGGAGCCTCGGACGCGGCGGACCCACGGGAACCGGTCGCCTTCCCGGCGGACCGGCCGGTGGACGGGGTGGCCGACTTCTTCGTCGACTTGGTGGTGGCAGAACCGGAGCCCGAGTCGGAGCCGGAGCCCGATGCCGCGGGAGCGCTCCCGGTGGCCCCGGCGCGCGCCGAACAGGTCGGCCAGGCGCCCCAGCCCTGGGCGCCCTGAACCTTGGTGGCGACGGCGATCTGCTGGGACCTGCTGGCCCCGTCGGCGGTGGCCGCGTAGGCCGAACCGCCGTAGGCACGCCAGGTACCGGCGGAGAACTGGAGTCCTCCGTAGTACCCGTTGCCGGTGTTGATGTGCCAGTTTCCGCCGCTCTCGCACTGGGCGATGCGGTCCCACACCCCGCTGTCCGCCGCCGCGGCGTTGCCTGTCGCGGCCAGCAGTCCGAGGGGGGCGAGCAGAGCCGCCCCGGCGAGGACCGCCGTCTTGCGCGTCTTGCGGGTGTAACTATCGGCACATTCGGACATGTAGATCCCTCTCCACAGACCCGGGCTCCCCCTGACCGGGGCGCGTCGGTCGCGTCGAAACACGACCGGCACGCTCCGCCCCGTCCGTCGGCGGTGGTGCTGCGCGGTGTCTGGTTCTGCGCTGCCGGCGGACGTACCCGAGCGGTGCTAGGTGCACTCGGCGGAGGAATCTATGGACCGCGACGAGGGGATATCAACCAACTCCCTGTTGTCCCAGGCCAGTTGACTGTTACCGCCGGTATCGGCGAGTTCCGGCCACCCACTTCATCACCTCATCTACGGATTTGTCGACCAACCACTCGAACAAACTGTGAGTCAGTTCACCGGGCCAACTTCCGTAACCTGTCCGTTACTTGACATGGAGTGACCAATTCCGCACCTACTGTGACCGCGCGCGCAGGATGGTTCGATTCCGTTCGCCGTGCAGCGTGACCCCCACCACAGGTCGCCCGTTGTCATCTTCATGAGCCCGGACTGTCCGGGCCCACCGGCCGGGGGCGACCCGGCCTCGCCACGCACCGCATCCCGAGGGAGCCACCCGTGCCGCGCATGCTCGATGTCAGCGACGAGGTCCGCGCCGAGATCGGCGACGAAGAAGCCGACCGGTTGCTCACCGGCGACAACGCCCCGGGCAGTTACGACTGCACGTCCTGCCGCACGCCGGGCGACTCCGCCCAGGAGCGCACCAGCACCGTCCTCTTCATCGGGGACGAGACCGCCGTCCTCGCCTTCGCCCACGCCGGCTGCCTGCCTTCGCAGGTCGTCCAGGTCACCGAGGAGCAGCTCCAGGGCGCGGTCCGCTCCATCAACGCCGACGAGGAGACCCCGATGGCCGCACCCGAGCAGGCAGTACTGGGCGTCACCAGCGGACTCGTCCTGATCGAGGGCGAGTTGCACCCCGCCCTGGTCGTCGAGCCGACCGCCCCGATCGTCCGCCCCGGCGCGACCGGCGCCGGCGACGACTTCCTCCCGCTCCTCATCGAGCAGGGGTTCATGCCACTGACCGAGCTGACGGAGGTGCCGCCCGTCCTGCACGGCTGGTCGGTGCTGCTCGCGGCCGGCCAGTTGCACGCCGTACTCCAGCCCGGCCCGAACGGCGGCTCTGCGGTGGCCTGGTGGCAGGCGCACCAGCCGCTCCAGGTCACGGAGAGCTGGCGTGCCGCCGCCAACAAGCACCAGCAGGTACTGGTGTTCGCGGCGCCGGTCGGCTCCATCGGCCGCCAGCCCCGCGAGGACCTGCTGCGGGACGCGCTGGACAAGGCGGCGGGCATCGGGAAGCTGGTCGCCAGCGCGTTGCCTCTGGCGGGCACGTGAGCGGTTGCCTCCGGCGGGCACGTGAGCGCTTAGGGCCGGGGGTGCTTCGGTGGCTTGGCGGCCGGCGGTTGAGTGTGGCTGGTCGCGCAGTTCCCCGCGCCCCCTTTGCGGCGCGCTGCGCGCCCGGCAAAGTCCGGGCGTCGGCCGCACCCTGTTGGGCGGCGGGGTCGTTTGCACGTACGTGCACACCTACGACGCCCCCCGCCGCCAGTCCTACCAGTCGCTCCCGTCCGCGCGAGCGCCCCAGGACTACCCGAGCGTCACCTCGGCCACGCCGATCTACGACGCGCTCTACGCCGAGTACGGCAAGTCCTTCCGTTCGCTGCCGGGCGACCGCAGCGGCGAGGACGAGCTGGACTTCGCGGCCTTCGGGGCCAGCCCGAACAGCCGCGCCTCGTACGGCCGTTCGTACGGTTCGAACCTGAACTCCGGTTCGTACAGCGCCTACAGCGCGGGTGCGTTCAGCGCGCGCAACGGCGGTACGGGCGGCCAGGGCGGCGGCCAGCAGTCCGTGTGGCAGCGGGTTGGCCAACTCGACGCGCAGCAGGTGCAGCCGGCGGTCCCGACCCCGACCGCCGTATGGCCGACCGGGGCCCGGCAGCAGCACTACACCGGGATGACCCACATCCCGGCTGCGCTGCCACCGGGCCCGCGCCGGGGCGCGTGACCACCGCCTGCACGTGACTGAGGGCGGCTCCCATCCGGAGCCGCCCTCAGTCACGTACGAGACGTACGACCACTACGTACGACCACTACTTCTTACGGCCGCGCTTCTCGCGCACCCGCACCGAGATGTGGATCGGCGTGCCCTCGAAGCCGAACTCCTCGCGCAGCCGGCGCTCGATGAAGCGGCGGTAGCCCGCCTCGATGAAGCCGGAGGCGAAGAGCACGAACCGCGGCGGCTTGACGCCCGCCTGCGTGCCGAACAGGATGCGCGGCTGCTTGCCGCCCCGGATCGGGTGCGGGTGGGCGGCTACCAGCTCGCCGAGGAAGGCGTTCAGCCGGCCCGTCGGAACCCGGGTCTCCCAGCCCGCGAGAGCGGCCTCGATCGCGGGGACCAGCTTCTCCATGTGTCGGCCGGTACGCGCCGAGACGTTGACGCGGGGCGCCCAGGCCACCTGGGCGAGCTCGGTCTCGATCTCCCGCTCCAGGTAGTAGCGGCGTTCCTCGTCGAGCGTGTCCCACTTGTTGTACGCGAGGACGATCGCTCGGCCCGCGTCGACGGCCATGGTGACGATCCGCTGGTCCTGGATGGAGATGTTCTCGGAGCCGTCGATCAGGATGACGGCGACCTCGGCCTTCTCCACGGCGGCGGCCGTACGCAGCGAGGCGTAGTAGTCGGCGCCCTGCTGGAGGTGGACGCGCTTACGGATGCCCGCCGTGTCGATGAACTTCCAGGTGACGCCGCCGAGTTCGATCAGCTCGTCGACGGGGTCACGGGTGGTGCCCGCGATCTCGTTGACGACGACGCGCTCCTGGCCCGCCACCTTGTTCAGCAGGGAGGACTTGCCGACGTTCGGGCGGCCGATGAGGGCGATACGACGCGGGCCGCCGACCCCGGCACCGAAGGTCTGCGCGGGCGCCTCGGGCAGCGCCTCCAGGACGGCGTCCAGCATGTCGCCGGTGCCACGGCCGTGCAGCGCGGAGACGGGGTGCGGCTCGCCGAGACCGAGGGCCCAGAGATACGAGGCGTCGGCCTCGCCGCTCAGCCCGTCGACCTTGTTGGCGCACAGGACGACGGGCTTGCCCGCCTTGCGCAGTAGCCGCACGACGGCCTCGTCGGTGTCGGTCGCGCCGACCTTGGCGTCGACGACGAAGACGACGGCGTCGGACGCCTCGATCGCGTACTCGGCCTGGGCGGCCACGGAGGCGTCGATGCCGAGGACATCCTGCTCCCAGCCACCCGTGTCGACGAGCTTGAAGCGTCGCCCGGCCCATTCGGCCTCGTAGGTCACGCGGTCGCGGGTGACGCCGGGCTTGTCCTCGACGACGGCCTCACGGCGCCCGATGATGCGGTTGACGAGTGTCGACTTGCCGACGTTCGGCCGCCCCACGACGGCGAGGACGGGCAGTGGCCCGTGCCCCGCCTCGTCGAGCGCGCCCTCGACATCGGCGACATCGAAGCCCTCCACCGCGGCGAGCTCCATGAACTCCGCGTACTCGGCGTCGCCAAGCTCTCCGTGCTCGTGCTCTCCCGAGCCGTCGGAGGGAATGTGGTCGTTCATGAAGTCCGTACCTCGTTCATCGTGGTGATCGGTGGAACCCCCCGGTATCGGGTGATCCACTACTCAAACTGCTCAAGTACTCAAGTGTCGCTCAGCGCCCGGCGGGGCGCCCGGCGTTTTCCTGACGGCCGGTGAGCCGTCTGGCGTTCTCCAGGTGCGCGGTGAGCTGCTTCTGAATGCGTACGGTCGCCTCGTCCAGCGCCGCCCGCGTACGCCGCCCGGTGCCGTCGCCCGCCTCGAACGGGTCACCGAAGACCACGTCGACGCGGCTGCGCAGCGGAGGCAGCCCCTTTATCAACCGTCCGCGGCGGTCGGTACTTCCCAGGACGGCCACCGGAACGACCTGTGCGCCGCTGCGCACGGCGAAGTAGGCCAGCCCCGCGCGCAGCGAGGCGAAGTCGCCCTCGCCACGGCTGCCCTCGGGAAAGATCCCGAGGACTCCGCCGTTCGCCAGCACCGCCAGGGCCTGGGCGATCGCCGTGCGGTCGGCGGTCGAGCGGTCCACCTTCACCTGGCCGAGGGCGTGCATGGCGGGTCCGAGCGGCCCGATGAACGCCTCCTTCTTGACCAGGAAGTGCGACGCCCTGGGCGCCACGCCGATGACCATCGGGCCGTCGATGTTGTGGGAGTGGTTGACGGCGAGGATCACCGGACCGGTCGCGGGGACCTTCCAGGCGCCCAGGACGCGCGGCTTCCACAGCCCGTACATCAGGCCGACACCGATACGCCGACCGACCTCGGCACCCCGTTGCGTGGGAACCTCGGCCGCCTTCGACGCCTGCGCCGCCTTCGAGGGAACGCTCACTTCGCGTCCCGCTTCTCCTCGACGAGGGTGACGACGCATTCGATGACCTGCTGCAGAGTCAGCTCGGAGGTGTCGACCTCCACCGCGTCGTCCGCCTTGGCGAGCGGCGAGGTCTTACGGCTGGAGTCGGCCGCGTCCCGCTTCAGCAGCGCCTCACGGGTGGCGTTGACGTCGGCACCCTTCAGCTCACCGCTGCGCCGGGCGGCGCGGGCCTCCGGGGACGCGGTGAGGAAGATCTTCAGGTCGGCGTCGGGCAGCACGGTCGTCCCGATGTCCCGCCCCTCGACGACGATCCCCTTCTCCGCCGACGCGGCGATGGACCGCTGCAGCTCGGTGATCTGGGCACGCACCTCCGGTACGGCGCTCACCGCGCTGACCTTGGAGGTGACCTCCTGGGTACGGATCGGGCCGCTGACGTCGGTGCCGTCCACGGTGATCGTCGGGTTCTCCGGGTCCGTACCGGAGACGATCTCCGCCTTGCCCACCACGGCGGCGATCGCGGAGGGGTCCGTGAGGTCGATCCCGCTGGTCACCATCCACCAGGTGATGGCCCGGTACTGGGCCCCGGTGTCCAGGTAGCTCAGCCCGAGCTGCGCGGCGACAGCCTTCGACGTGCTCGACTTGCCGGTGCCGGAGGGCCCGTCTATGGCGACAATCACTGCGGCGCGGTCCACTGTGGAGGCACCTTTCCTGGTCCGGGGTGGTGGGGCGAGGGCGCATGGCACCCCGGACAAGGTTACTGGGTACTGGTCACTCATCCGGCCGCAAGCCCTTCTGGCCCCGGCCCGCACCCCCAGCCCGTCCGGCACCCTTCCAACCCAGGCCCGCACCCCCAGCCCGTCCGGCGCTTGAGGACAAGGCCCGTTCAGGGCCGGAGCGGGGGTCTGGGGGCGCAGCCCCCAGCAAGCCCGGCACCGACACCGCCCACTACTGCCGAATCGCCCACCCACGTTCCCGCAGCGCAGCAGAAAGCACGGGTGCGGCCGACGGCTGCACCATCAACTGCACAAGCCCCGCCTGCTGCCCCGTCGCATGCTCGATCCGCACATCCTCGATGTTGACCCCGGCCCGCCCCGCGTCGGCGAAGATCCGGGCCAGCTGCCCGGGCTGGTCGTCGATGAGCACGGCCACGACCTCGTACACCAGCGGAGCGGACCCGTGCTTGCCGGGCACCCGGACCTGTCCCGCGTTCCCGCGCCGCAGCATGTCCTCGACCCCGGACACGCCCGCACGGCGCTTCGCCTCGTCGGAGGACTGCAGGGACCGCAGTGCCTGAACCGTCTCCTCCAGGTCCGCGGCGACGTCCGTGAGGAGGTCGGCGACCGGCCCGGGGTTGGCGGAGAGGATGTCGATCCACATGCCGGGATCGGACGCGGCGATCCGGGTCACGTCCCGGATGCCCTGCCCGCACAGCCGTACGGCCGCCTCCTCCGCGTTCTCCAGCCGCGCGGCGACCATGCTGGAGATCAGGTGGGGCATGTGGGAGACGAGGGCCACGGCACGGTCGTGGGCGTCCGCGTCCATGACGACGGGGACGGCACGGCAGTGCGAGACCAGTTCGAGGGCGAGGTTCAGCACCTCCGTGTCGGTGTCCCGCGTCGGGGTCAGCACCCAGGGACGGCCCTCGAAGAGGTCGCCGGTCGCGGCCAGCGGGCCGGACTTCTCGCGGCCCGACATGGGGTGCGAGCCGATGTAGGACGCGAGGTCGAGGCCCAGCGCCTCCAGCTCACGGCGCGGGCCGCCCTTGACGCTGGCCACGTCGAGGTAGCCGCGCGCGACACCCCGGCGCATCGCGTCGGCGAGGGTGCCGGCCACGTGCGCGGGCGGCGCGGCGATGATCGCGAGGTCGACCGGCCCCTGCGGCGCCTCGTCCGTCCCGGCGCCCAGCGCGGACGCCGTACGGGCCTGCTCGGGGTCGTGGTCGGCGAGGTGGACGACGACACCGCGCGAGACGAGGGCGAGCGCGGCGGACGTACCGATGAGGCCGGTGCCGATGACGAGTGCGGTCCTCACTGGGCGATGTCCTTGCGCAGGGCACCCGCAGCACCGAGGTAGACGTGCGCGATGTCCGCGCGGGGCAGGTCCGACTCGATGTGCGCGAGGATCCGGACCACCCGCGGCATCGCCCCCTCGATGTCCAGCTCCTGGGCGCAGATCAGCGGTACGTCGACGATGCCGAGCTTGCGGGCCGCGGCGGCCGGGAAGTCGCTGTGCAGGTCGGGGGTGGCCGTGAACCAGACGCTGATCAGGTCGTCCGCGGTGAGGCTGTTGCGCTCCAGGACCGCGACGAGCAGCTCACCGACCCGCTCGGCCATGTGCCCGGCCTCGTCCCGGTCCAGTTGGACGGCTCCCCGGACCGCTCGTACCGCCACTGTGATGCTCCTCGCTGATGTACATGGGTGGAGCTGATGTACGTATTCGTATCTACGTATCGGCTCTTGGCGCATCCAGCCTAGCCAGCCCGCGCGAAGTGGACCCGCGGCGCTCGCCCGCTGAGACGCGCCCCCGCCGCGCATCGGGCCCTGCCAATGTCACCCGATTCGCCCCAATCCGCGACTTGGAGTGCGAACACGCCCGTGCGCTCTGGACGCGGGGGCCCGGGTCCGCTCTCATGGCAGGAAGCTCGCCTCGGGGGAGGCCCGATGAAGCGCACCGGACCGCTTTTCACACTGCTCGCGGGACTGTTGTTGGCCCTGTTCATGTTGTCGCTCAACGCGACGACAGGGACGAGGCCGGCGTCCACGTCCCAGGCGGACTCACCCGCCTACAAGGTGTCTCCGTCACCGGCACCTCCGAACACGAAGGCGTCACCGTCGCCTTCCCCGCCCGTGACCCCGTCCTCGTCCCCGTCGCCCACCAAGGCCCCCGCGCCGAACGCGGACTACGCGGGCCGTACGGACGACGACTCCTCCGCGGTGTCGGTCTCGCTGCGCGACGGCCACGCGATCGCGTATTTCTGCGACGGACGTGACAAGGAGTCGTGGCTGAAGGGCGATGTCGAGACCGACGGCTCCATGAAGCTCACCGGCGGGGGCGGCTCCGTACTGAACGGCACCCTCAAGGGCGGGAGCATCCGCGGCACGGTCGACATCGAGGGCGGGCACTACGCCTTCACCGCGGACCGGGCGGTCAAGCCGTCGGGGCTGTACCGAGCGACCGCGACCGTCCGGGACGCCAAGATCGACGGCGGCTGGATCGTGCTGTCGACCGGGGAACAGGTCGGCATCCTCAGGCGCGACGGCAAGCCCTCCCCCGCGCCCCGGATCGACCCGGAGACCGGCGCGGTCACGATCGACGGCCAGCGGCTCACGGCCCGCCCGGTCACACCCTGAATCCCACTCCTCGCAGGGAGCCGAACATGACCGTGGACCCGAACGCCGCCACCCAGAGCTTTCCCCCGCGCCCCCCTGCCCCCAGCGGCCCGAGCGCGGCCCGATATCTCGTCCCGGCGCTCGTCGCCGCCGCCGTGGCGGTGGGCCTGGGTGTGTACGGCAAGGTCCACGACCCGGAGGGCACCGCCTTCAACCTGGCCGGTTTCAGCAGCACGGGCGCGGTGAAGTCCTGGCTCGCGACGACGGCGTTCGGCTTCGCGCTCGTCCAGGTCGTGTCGGCGCTCATGGTGTACGGGAAGCTGCCGGGCCCGGGCTGGTCGGCGGTGGTGCACCGCTGGTCGGGGCGGATCGCGTTCCTCGTGGCGGTTCCGGTGGCAGTGCACTGTCTGTACGCTTTCGGGTATCAAACATACGATTCACGCGTGATGTGGCACTCCCTCCTGGGATGCTTCTTCTTCGGCGTGTTCAGTGCCAAGATGCTGCTGCTTCGCTGGGACCGGCTGCCCGGCTGGCTGCTGCCGGTCGTCGGCGGACTGGTCTTCACCGTCCTGACGATCATCTGGCTCACCTCCGCCCTCTGGTTCTTCCGCAACATCGGAGTGACGACATGACGCAAGGCCCGACGCGCCGCACGATCCTCCTCGCGACGGGCGCGGCGGCGCTCACCGCGGGATGCAGCGAGTACGGCGACGAATCCGGGTCGTCGACGGTCTCCGCCGGCTCTCCCGGACAGGAGCTGGCCACGACGGCCGACATCCCGGTCGGCGGCGGCAAGATCTTCAAGGACGAGCAGGTCGTGGTGACCCAGCCCAAGGAGGGCGAGTTCAAGGCCTTCACGTCGATCTGCACGCATCAGCAGTGCCCCGTGGCCAACGTCAAGGGCGGCACCATCAACTGCACCTGCCACGGCAGCAAGTTCAACATCACGGACGGTTCGGTGGCCAACCCGCCGGCGTCACGGCCACTGGCGGAGAAGAAGATCACGGTGACGGGAAATTCGATCCGCCTGGCGTGACCTCCCCCGTACGCTCCCTGAATGAGCCCGCATTCCGACTCGAAGAGCTCCGTGAGCACCGAGAACCACGAGACCCTGGTACGCGACCACACGGTCTACGCCTGTGTGATGGGTTCGCGTGCCTTCGGTCTGGCGACGGAGGGCAGTGACACGGACCGGCGCGGGGTCTTCCTCGCGCCCACTCCCCTGTTCTGGCGCTTCGAGAAGCCGCCCACGCATGTGGAGGGACCGGCGCAGGAGCAGTTCAGCTGGGAGCTGGAACGCTTCTGCACACTGGCGCTGCGGGCCAACCCGAACATCCTGGAGTGCCTCCACTCGCCTCTCGTGGAGTACGCCGACGACACCGGCCGCGAGCTCCTCGCCCTGCGCGAGGCGTTCCTCTCCCGCCAGGCGCACCAGACGTTCGCGCGCTACGCGCTCGGCCAGCGCAAGAAGCTGGAGGCCGACGTCCGTGTCCACGGCGCCCCGCGCTGGAAGCACGCGATGCACCTGCTGCGCCTGCTGATGAGCTGCCGCGACCTGCTGCGCACGGGCACGCTGACGATCGACGTCGGCGACGAGCGCGGCCCGCTGCTGGCGGTGAAACGGGGCGAGGTGGGCTGGCCCGAGATCGAGTCCCGGATGGACCGCCTCGCGCAGGAGGCCGAGCAGGCCTGCCGCACCAGCCCCCTCCCCGAGGAACCGGACCGCCCCCGCGTCGAGGACTTCCTGTTCCGCACCCGCCGCACCTCAGCCCGTCTGCCGGACCCGTACGACGAAGTCGTGCAGGGCGTCGTACGCGGTGGGGGCGTCCGGCAGCCCTGAGGCGGCCTGCGCCTCGTCCAGTACACGGTGCAGCCGCTCCACATCGGCCGCCACGCGCGCGTGGACGATGTCCGCCGCCCCGTGTTCCCGCTCGGCCTTGGCCGCGACCAGCTCCGGCAGATACCCGGGGGCGTCGCCGATCTCCCCGGCAAGCGTGGGCAGATGGGCCTGCACCTCGCCACTGCGCATCAGGTGGACGCCGGTGAGCAGCACTCGGAACGTGTAGAGGAGCGGCTTGAGTTCGCCGGTCCTCTCGAAGAGCCGCCACTGCGTCTGCGCGAAGCCCCGGTAGTGATGCGCGTGGTGGCCGGTGAGGACACCGGGGGCGAGCGCGGCGAGCTCCCGGTGCGTGTCGGTCGTGTGCACGACCAGCGGAGACAGCAGCTGCTCCAGCACATAACCGTTGCGGCGCAGCAGCAGCCGTACGAACTTGCGGAGATCGTGGGTGACCAGGTCCAGCTCGACACCGTCCCGCTCCCACATCCGCGACCGCGTCTCCTCCGGCTCGCGGAGACCGACCAGGTCGGCGACCGGAAGGAGATGGACTCCCCGGAGGTCCACGTCCGAGTCACGGGACGGGAAGCCGTAGAGGTGGGCGCCCGAGACGGTGGCGAAGAGCACCGGGTCGGGCTGCTCGGCGACCACGGCCGCCAGGTCGAGGTCTGCGAGATCCAGGGCGTTGCGCATCCGTCAAGCGTCCCAGAGCGCGCCCAGTGTCTGCAGGTCACCCCCGTACTCGATGCGGTCCGCCCAGGGGGTCGGCCAGGCGTCGGTGCCGTGGTGGGCGCCGGCGAAGGCTCCGGTCAGGCAGGCGATCGAGTCCGAGTCGCCGGAGGTGCAGGCCGCGCGGCGCAGGGCCGTGAGGGGCTCGTCGGGGAAGAGCAGGAAGCACAGCAGGCCGGTCGCCAGGGCCTCTTCGGCGGTCCAGCCGGCGCCGGTGGCGAGGCAGGGGTCGTCCTCGGGCGAGGCGGTGCGGACGGCGAGCTGGAGCCGGTCCAGGATCGCCAGGCACTCGTCCCAGCCGCGGGCGATGAAGTGCTCGGGGCTCGGATCGTGGCTGTGCGTCCACAGGTCGCCCAGCCAGCGGTGGTAGTAACGGCTGCGGCTGTCCTGCGCGTGCGAACGCAGCAGGGTCACCAGTTCGGCCGGTTCAGCACCATGGGCGAGCAGCCGTACGGCGTAGGCGGTGAGGTCGGACGCGGCCAGCGCTGTCGGGTGTCCGTGGGTGAGGCCGGCCTGCAACTGGGCGGCGCCCGCGCGCTGTTCCTCGCTCAGGGCCGCGATCAGACCGAGGGGCGCGACGCGCATGTTGGCGCCACAGCCCTTCGAGCCGATCTGACTGGCCTCCTGCCAGGGCAGCCGCTCGTTCTCCAGCAGGTCGCAGGCGACCAGGCACGTGTGGCCCGGCGCCCGGTTGTTGTCCGGCGACCGGTACCACTTCACGAACTCCGCGCGCACCGGCCGTTCCATCCCCGCCGGGGCGAGCAGCCCCCGGTCCATCGCCGCACGCAGACCATGGGCGAGCGCCAGGGTCATCTGTGTGTCGTCGGTGACGATCGCGGGCGTGGGCAGTTCCATCCGCCGCCAGGGACCGTGGGTGGCGAGGATCGAGGGGATGTCCTTGAACTCGGTCGGGAAGCCCAGGGCGTCGCCGAGCGCGAGCCCGATCAACGCCCCGCTGGCGGCGCGCTTCCTGACGGTCGTGGTGGTCATGCGGGGCGTCCTTCCGGTGATGTGGGAGACGGTGACGAAGGGGACGGGGAGGAGGGGGACGGGGAGAACGGGGGCGGGGCCGGCGACGCCGACGTGGTCGGGCGCAGCAGTGGCGGGTGCAGGGTGGCCGCGGTGCCCGCGCGGTACAGCGCGGCGGGCTTGCCCCGGCCGCCGGTGAGACGCGCGGCGCCCGGCACGGGCTCGACGAAGCCCGGGGTGGCGAGCACCTTGCGGCGGAAGTTGGGCGGGTCGAGCGCGGTGCCCCACACGGTCTCGTAGACCTGCCGCAGCTCGCCGAGGGTGAACTCGGGCGGGCAGAAGGCGGTCGCGATGCAGGAGTACTCCAGCTTGGCGCCGACCCGGTCGTGGGCGTCGGCGAGGATGCTGTCGTGGTCGAAGGCGAGCGGTCCGAGCGCGTTGTACCGCAGCCATTGGGCCTGCGTCGCGTCCCCGCCGCCGTGCGGTTCGGGCGCGTGCGGCAGCAGGGCGGCGAAGGCCACGGACACGACCCGCATTCTCGGGTCGCGGTCGGGTTCGCTGTACGTGCGCAGCTGTTCCAGGTGCAGCCCGGACACGTCCGACAGGCCGGTTTCCTCGGCGAGTTCGCGCCGGGCCGCCCTCTCCGCGGACTCGTCGGGCAGGACGAACCCTCCGGGCAGCGCCCAGCGGCCGGCGTACGGCTCGTGACCGCGTTCGACGAGCAGTACGTGCAGCGCGCCCGCTCGCAGGGTGAGGACCGCCAGATCGACGGTGACGGCGAAGGGTTCGAAGGCGTACTTGTCGTACCCCTCGGGGGCCTGGCCCCGAGCCGCTCCGTTCACAGGTGCGGTCATGCCCGCCCACCCCCCCTGCCGTCACTTTTTATGGTCACCATGACCAATAGTCATACCGACTATAAAGAGCACGAGCGGACCCCACAACCCTTCTTGACGACTCCCATACGCCCAAAGCCTCTCAGCGGCCCCTCAGGCGCCCAGGAGGAGCAGGACTGCCCCGGAGGGCACCCGGAGTCGCCTGTGGGCCCAGCGAGGCCACGGGGGCTTCTCGGCGCACAAAAGCGGCCGACCCCGGACTGCTCCGGGACCGGCCGCACGCGCGAGCACATCCACTCGCCTACAGGTCGACTTCCTGCATCAGCATGCCGACCTCGGTGTTGGACAGCCGGCGCAGCCAGCCCGACTTCTGGTCGCCCAGGGTGATCGGACCGAAGGAGACGCGCACCAGCTTGTCGACCGGGAAACCGGCCTCCGCGAGCATGCGGCGCACGATGTGCTTACGGCCCTCGTGAAGGGTGACCTCCACGAGATAGTTCTTGCCGGTCTGCTCGACGACGCGGAAGTGGTCCGCGCGGGCGTACCCGTCCTCCAGCTGGATGCCGTCCTTGAGCTGCTTGCCCAGGTCGCGCGGGATCGGGCCCACGATGTGCGCGAGGTAGACCTTCTTCACGCCGTACTTGGGGTGGGTCAGCCGGTGCGCCAGCTCACCGTGGTTGGTGAGGAGGATGACGCCCTCGGTCTCGGTGTCGAGCCGACCGACGTGGAAGAGCCGCGTCTCGCGGTTCGTCACGTAGTCGCCGAGGCACTGCCGGCCCTCGTTGTCCTCCATCGTGGAGACGACGCCCGCGGGCTTGTTCAGCGAGAAGAACTGGTACGACTGCGTGGCCACCGTCAGCCCGTCGACCTTGATCTCGTCGCGCTCGGGGTCGACACGCAGCCCCTGCTCGACCACGATCTCGCCGTTGACCTCCACGCGCGCGTGCTCGATCAGCTCCTCGCAGGTCCGCCGGGAGCCGTAGCCCGCACGCGCCAGGATCTTCTGGAGCCGCTCGCCCTCCTGCTCGGCACCCGGGAACGTCTTGGGCAGCTTGACGTCCTTCTTCTCGGCGTACCGCTCCCGGTTGCGCTCCTCGGCCCGCGCGTCGTACTCACGAGAGGTCGCCGGGACCCAGCGCCCGCGTCCGGTGCTGTTGTGACCCTGCCTGGGCCCACCCTTGGCACCGCCGCGCGCGGAGGCACCGCGCCCGGACTTCGGACCGTCCGGAGTCGCGCCCGGCCCCACGTCGTAGCGGCGCTCCTCGGGACGCGGCTTGCTGGGACGACCCTGAGCCTGGCCCTGGCCCTGACCTGAGCCTTGCCCCTGGCCTCGCCCCTGACTCTGACCCGGACCGCCGCGCCCCTGACCCTGACCCGAGCCCTGGCCTCGCCCCTGACCTGAGCCCTGACCGCGCCCCTGGCCCTGGCCCTGACCGCGCCTGTCGCCCCCGCCGCTGCCGGCGCCGCGAGAGCTACCGCGCCCGCCACCACTCTTGCCGCTACCGCTACCGCTACCGCTGCCGCTACTGCTTCGCATCAAAATTCCGTCTGGTCGTCTGCGTCGTCTGCACCCGGAGCATCGGGAGCATCCGGATCGAACGACGGAACACCTTCCTGCGTCTCGGCCTCGATCGCGTCCGCCTCCGGAAGGAAGGGTGCGAGCTCCGGGAGTTCGTCCAGGCCTCGCAGGCCCATCCGCTCCAGGAAGTAGTTCGTCGTCGTGTACAGGATCGCACCTGTTTCGGGTTCCGTGCCCGCCTCCTGGACCAGACCGCGCTGCAACAGGGTCCGCATGACCCCGTCACAGTTGACTCCGCGGACGGCCGAGACCCGGCTGCGGCTCACCGGCTGGCGGTACGCGACGACCGCGAGAGTCTCCAGCGCCGCCTGGGTGAGCCGGGCCTGCTGGCCGTCCAGCACGAAGCCCTCGACCGCCGCCGCGTACTCGGGCCGGGAGTAGAAACGCCAGCCCCCGGCGATGAGCCGCAGCTCGAAACCGCGCCCCTGAACGGTGTACTCGTCGGCCAGCGCGCGCAGGGCGTCCGCGATCTGCCGCCGGGGGCGCTGCAGGATCTTCGCGAGGTGCTCCTCGGTCGCGGGTTCGTCCACGACCATGAGGACGGCCTCCAGTGCGGGCCCGAGATCGAGATCGGCGACGGTCCGCGGCCCGGCCGGCACCTCTGTGGTCTCCTCGCTCACGCCTTCTCGTCCTTCCCTGGCTTCACCGGCTCCGGCGGCCGGTCGAACTCGTCGGTGACCGTCGGCTCGCGATCGCCCTCCCCGCCCGTCCAGCGCACCATCAGCTCCCCGAGCGCGGTCTCCTGGTCCAGGACGACGACCTTCTCCCGGTACAGCTCCAGAAGGGCCAGGAAGCGCGCCACGACGGTCAGTGTGTCGCCGGTGTCCGCGACGAGCTCCTGGAAGGTGGCCTCGCCCAGTTCCCGCAGCCGCGCGACGACGATCTGGGCCTGCTCCTGCACGCTCACCAGGGGCGCGTGGATGTGGTCGACGTACACCTGCGGTCTCGGCCTGGGCTGCATCGCCTTCACGGCGAGCTTCGCGAACCCCTCGGCCCCGATGCTGATGACGACCTCGGGCAGCAGTTCGGCGTGGTGCGGTTCCAGTCCGACGGTACGGGGATAGCGGCGGGCCTCGTCGTCGAGGCGGCGGCTGAGGATGTCGGCGACCTGTTTGTACGCGCGGTACTGGAGCAGCCGCGCGAACAGCAGGTCGCGCGCCTCCAGCAGGGCCAGGTCGGCCTCGTCCTCGACCTCGGCGGCGGGCAGCAACCGCGCGGCCTTCAGGTCCAGCAGGGTGGCCGCGACGACCAGGAACTCGGTCGTCTGGTCGAGATCCCAGTCGGGGCCCATCGCCCTGATGTGCGTGATGAACTCGTCGGTCACCTTGGAGAGGGCGACCTCGGTGACGTCGAGCTTGTGCTTGGAGATCAGCTGGAGGAGGAGATCGAAGGGCCCCTCGAAGTTGGCGAGCCGGACCTTGAAGACCCCGTCCTCGGGTTCGGCCGACGGAACCGGGGGATCCGTTACTTCCTCGGCGACCGCGGAGGCCTCCACCGGCTCCTCATGGACCTCGGGGGACGCCTCGACGGGTTCCTCGGCCGTGACCGGCGGCGAACCTCCCGGACCCCGCCCCAGCACACGCCGACGACCGGCGGAGCCGGGGCCGGGGGCAGGGGCGTCGTTCGAGGTCATGGCCCACGCAGGCTACCGCTAGCGGCCGCGCAACCGTCGTACGAGGATGCTCGCGTCCCCACGGGACTCAAGATCCGCGAGCACCACCGCGACCGCCTCGCGCACGATCCGCCCGCGGTCGACCGCCAGTCCGTGCTCGCCCCGCAGCACGAGACGCGCGTGCTCCAGGTCCATCAGCTCCTCGGCGGAGACGTACACCGTGATCTTCTCGTCGTGCCGCTCACGCCCGCTGGGCCGCCGCGAGGGGGCCCGGCCGCGCTTGCGGGACGCCGACACCGACTGGGGCGACGGGCCCTGCCCCGAGGCAGAACCTTCCTGCTCGCCCTGGCGGCGCACCGAACGCTCCGCCGCGGCCTGCCGGCTGCGCGACTCCCCGGCCGGGTCGACGCCGGCGGCGACATGCTCGTCGCCGTCGCCGTCACCGCCCTGGACGGGCACCGAGTGAGGCGCGTCCTCCGAGGCGGCGGCCCCGTCGCTCTCCCCGGCGGGACCCGGAACGCGAGCCTCGCCGTTGGCCTGGCGCCTGGGAGAGGACGACTGGAGCGCCATGCCCCCGGTGGTACGGAACAGTTCGTCGGCCCCCGGCAGACTCACTCGGCGTGACACCGGGCGAGCACCTCCCTGGCGAGCTGGCGATAGGCGGCGGCACCGACGGAGTTCGAGGCGTACGTGGTGATCGGCTCACCGGCGACCGTGGTCTCCGGGAAGCGGACCGTGCGTCCGATGACCGTGTGGTAGACGTGGTCGTCGAAGGCCTCGACGACACGTGCGAGCACCTCACGGCTGTGCACCGTGCGCGAGTCGTACATCGTGGCGAGGATGCCGTCGAGCTCCAGTTCCGGGTTCAGCCGCTCCTGGACCTTCTCGATGGTCTCCGTCAGCAGTGCGACACCGCGCAGCGCGAAGAACTCGCACTCAAGAGGCACTATCACCTTGTGAGCCGCCGTGAGGGCGTTCACGGTGAGCAGGCCGAGCGAGGGCTGACAGTCGATCACGATGTAGTCGTAGTCGGCCATGAGCGGCTTCAGGGCGCGCTGGAGCGTCGACTCGCGCGCGACCTCCGACACCAGCTGCACCTCGGCCGCCGACAGGTCGATGTTGCTCGGCAGCAGGTCCATGTTCGGGACCGCCGTCTTGAGCAGCACCTCGTCCGCGGACATCCCCCGCTCCATGAGCAGGTTGTAGACCGTCAGGTCGAGTTCCATCGGGTTCACACCGAGGCCCACGGACAGGGCGCCCTGCGGGTCGAAGTCGACCAGCAGGACCCGGCGTCCGTACTCGGCGAGAGCGGCACCCAGGTTGATGGTCGACGTCGTCTTGCCGACGCCGCCCTTCTGGTTGCACATCGCGACGATCGTCGCGGGGCCGTGACTCGTCAGCGGACCCGGGATCGGGAAGTACGGCAGCGGGCGGCCGGTGGGGCCGATGCGCTCGCGGCGCTGACGGGCCGCGTCGGGCGCGAGCGTGGCCGCGTACTCCGGATCGGGCTCGTACTCGGCGTCGGGGTCGTAGAAGTGCCCGTCGGGCAGTTCGTCGTAGTCGGCGAAGTGGTTGTGGACCCCGCCACTACCGTCGCCGGCCATGGCGTTCACGTGATGACCATCCATGCTCATGTGTCCTGGCCGAGTCACCTCGGACATCTGGTGACCTTGGTGGGCGGCGAAGGTGCGGACCGCGACGGAGCCGACAGCCGCGAGCCCCGTGGGGCCCGATCCCCGCGCCGGCATTCCTGGTTGACCACCCCCGGGAGTAAATGTCGACTCATTCACAAGTCGTCTTACCTCCTTGGTGACCAGGAAACTTCTCGATAGGTCAGCGTGGCACCATGCCGACGGTTGGCGACTCTATGGCGTGTCGGCCGTTCGCAGCAACACAATCCGCCGGACCCGGCCCGATGTGTCGGCAATGAAACATCCCTCTGTCAAGGGCGTACGGCCGTCGCACGGCAGGGTTCACCGGTGCGCGAATCGGTTGAAGCGTTACGTTCGAGGCGAGTTGAACGAGTGTCGCAAAGTGACCATACACACATCCGGCCGGACCTTGTCGGGCAAGGTCCGGCGGGGTGCGGGGCGTTGACGAGCCCTGTTGACGTATCGCCTTTTACCCGTTGATGACTTGGTCGTTTAGTCGACCGGGAGCACCGTCGGAGCGGCCCGGAACGTCAGCCGAGAAGTGTCTCCAACTCCACGTGCTCCAGCCCGTGCGCCTCTGCGACCTCTCGGTAGACGACCTTGCCGTCGTGGGTGTTGAGGCCCCGGGCGAGAGCGGGATCGCGACGCAGCGCCGCCACCCAGCCCCGGTCGGCGAGTTCCACGATGTACGGCAGCGTGGCGTTGGTGAGCGCGTAGGTCGAGGTGTTGGGTACCGCGCCGGGCATGTTGGCGACGCAGTAGAAGACCGATCCGTGGACCGGGAAGGTCGGTTCGGCGTGGGTCGTGGGGCGCGAGTCCTCGAAGCAGCCGCCCTGGTCGATCGCGATGTCGACGAGAACGCTCCCCGGTTTCATCCGCGACACCAGTTCGTTGGTGACCAGCTTCGGGGCCTTGGCGCCGGGGATGAGCACCGCGCCGATGACGAGGTCGGCGTCCAGGACGGCCTTCTCCAGCTCGAAGGAGTTGGACATGATCGCCCGGACCTTGGTGCCGAAGACCTTGTCGGCCTCGCGCAGCTTGTTGATGTCGCGGTCGAGCAGCGTGACGTGGAATCCCATGCCGACGGCGATCTGCGTGGCGTTCCAGCCGGAGACACCACCGCCGATGACGACGGCCCGCGCGGGCTGCGTGCCGGGGACGCCACCGGGAAGCACGCCGCGACCGCCGACCGAGCGCATCAGGTGGTAGGCGCCGACCTGCGGGGCCAGCCGGCCGGCGACCTCCGACATCGGGGCGAGCAGCGGCAGGGCGCGACCGGGCAGTTCGACGGTCTCGTAGGCGATCGCCGTGGTGCCGGACGCGACGAGCGCGTCCGTGCACTCCTTGGAGGCGGCCAGGTGCAGGTAGGTGAAGAGCGTCTGGTCCTTGCGGAGGCGGTGGTACTCCTCGGCGATGGGCTCCTTGACCTTCAGCAGCAGGTCGGCGGTGGCCCACACCTCGTCGGCCGTGGGCAGGATGCGCGCGCCGGCGGCCACGAACTCGTCGTCCGTGATCGAGGAGCCGACACCGGCGTTCCGCTCGATGACGACCTGATGGCCGTGGCGCACCAGCTCGTGCACACCGGCCGGGGTGATGGCCACGCGGAACTCGTTGTTCTTGACCTCGCGGGGGATGCCGACCTTCACGTCGATCACGGTCCTTGGCTCAGAGGATGCGGGGGCATAGCAATACATACCCGGACGTGCGAGGGCACACCAGGAGACCGCAGGAGAAGGCGCGGTACAGCCAGTCTAATGAAGGCGTTCTCGGTGTCTAGCCTTTCAATGCATCAATCTTCGACTGATGCGCTACGGATTTCGTAGGTGTTAGCGTCGTGTTCCAGGTCGGATTCGCCTTCGGGGAGCCCAGCCCCGCTCTCCTGGTGGTCCGGCTCGCCGCCCAGCAGCCGCTCGGCGGCGCTCCGGTGCAGTCCCGCCGCCACCGGATCACCGAGGTGCTCCAGCGTGTCGGCCAGCCGCAGCTGAAGCGCTCCCTGCAGCCGTACGTCGTCGGCGCGACGCGCCCACTCCACCGCCTCCTGGCAGGTGCGCAGCGACTCGTCGGGCCGCCCCGCGTACTCCTGGACCCGCGCCAGCTCGCTCAACGCCCGCGCGTGCGCGCCCACATCACCGTTCTTGCGGTGACCGGCAACCGCGGCACGCCAGTTGCGCAGCGCCTCTCCGTAGCGGCCCGCGTAGGTGTGCGCGGTGGCGATACGGCCGTACAGCCGGGCCGCGTCCTCGCGCTCGTCGCGCGCCAGGCGCTGGGCGAGCGCACGCCCGTACCAGTCGGCGGCCCGGTCGTAGTCCCCGAGCTCCTGGTGTGCGCCCCCTACGGATTCCATCGCCCGCCCGGTCGCGTACGGGTCGTTCGCCTCGCGTCCGGCGTCCAGCGCGGCCCGGTAACGGGTCAGCGCGTCGTTCGTACGGCCGGTCTGCGCGTCCAGGTCGGCGAGGTTCAGCAGGGCGGCCGCCCGCTCGCGGGGCAGTTCGCGGCGCTCGGCGATGTCGAGGACGAGGCGGTGGACGCCGTAGAGGTCGGGCGCGGCGGCCTGGGTGCCGATGTGCGCGACCATGGCCTTGACCAGGGCGGACATCAGACGCCTGGCCAGAGTGTCCAGTTCCCCGTCGGCCACGGCCAGCCGAGCCGCGGCGAGCAGGGCGGGCCTGCGGATGGTGAGCCAGTCCGCCGCCGCCCTCGGGTTCGGGAAGCGCAGCGCACTGGGCATGCCGAGGAGCTTCTCGCGGGCCAGCGGACTGTCGGTCTCGGTGATCGCCCGGCAGGACACCAGCAGCCGTACCGTCCGCTCCAGCATCCGGGCCCGGGCGAGCTGGAGTTCGGCCGGGCGGTCCTGGGACACCGCGAGAGGGCGCAGGAAGGGCATCAGGCAGCCGGGGACCTCGTACTGCGGCAGCGGCGAGTCCACGGCCGTCAGAAGGCTCAGGGCGACGAAGTCGTCCAGGGTGGCGCGGGCGCCGCCGACCGAGCAGCCGGCCAGCGCGGAGGCGGTCTGCGGGTCGACCAGGCCGCCGGGGGCGAGGGCGAGCAGTCGCAGTATCCGGGCGGCCGGGGTGGGCAGCGAGGCGTACACGAGGTGGAACACGCGGCTGAGGGCGGTGCCTTCGTCGCCCTCGGCGTGCAGCTGCTTGGCGAGGTCGGAGACGGCCGCCTTGGGCCGGGCCTCCAGCCAGCCGCCGGCCAGCATCAGCGCGGCGGGCTGCCCCTGGCACACCTCGGCGAGGGCTTCGGCCGAGCGCGGGTCCACGGTGACGCGCACCGACCCGGTGAAGCGTTCGAGGAGTTCCACGGCGGACTTGGTGTCGAGGCCGCCCAGGGTGCAGGGGCGGACGTCGGAGATCCCGGTCAGCGGGCCCCCGGAGACGGCGACGGCCAGACAGTCCGGGTTGTCCGGGAGGAGCGCGTCGACCTGCTCGGCGTCGGCCGCGTCGTCGAGCAGGAGCAGCATCCGGCGGTCGGCGAGCGCGTCGCGCAGCGCCTCGGACAGCTCGTCCTCGTCGGCGCCGGGCGGGGTGGGCAGCTCCAGGGCGGTCAGCAGCTCGCGGGCGGTGCGTTCGGTCGGCACGCGGGTGCCGTCGGGCTCGGTGAGCCGGGCGCGCAGCACACCGTCCGGGTAACTGTCCGCGACCTGCCGGACCAGTTCCTCGGCGAGCGCGCTGCGGCCCGATCCGGGCTTGCCCGCGATGAGTAGCACGCGCGCGCGGGGCGCCTTCCGGCCCGCGAGAGTGTCGAGACCTGCGCGCTCGATGTCGGCGCGCAGTTCCTTCAACTCTCTTGTCCGACCGAGGAACTGACTGTCCGTTGGAACGGGCGACCGATCGTTTCCGGACAGCTTCGTACCGTCTGTGTCCACCGCCTGATCCGTCACGGGCCACACTCCCGTCCACCTGCACGAGCAAGCCCGCCGGGACTCCGGTTCGGGCGTTTCCAGAGCCTAGTTCACGCTCTGCAACGATCTGTGCGGAGCGCGGCGGGCAGGTCGCTCGATCGGATCAGCCGATGGTCACACCGGGCACGGCAAGGGGCCCCTGAGGGCGCCTCAGGCCTCGAAGGGCCGGGCCGGCCACGCCGCGTCGGCCGGGCGCAGCGCGTCGAGTCCGTCGCCCTTCTCGGCCGCCACCAGCGAAAGGACGCCCACGACAAGGCAGTTGCTGTGCACCTCGCCGGCGAGGACACCCCGGACGAGTTCGTCGACGGGCACGCGCGCGTACTCCATGTCGGCCTCCTCGTCCTCGACCTCGAAGCGCTCCCCCTCGGCCTCGGACAGATTCCGGGCCAGGAAGATCCGTACGGCCTCGTCGCAGCCGCCCGCCGTGGGGTAGACGTCGGTCAGCACCCGCCAGTCCTCGGCCTTGACGTGCGCCTCCTCGTACAGCTCCCGCTGGGCGGCGTGCAGCGGGTTCTCGCCAGGTACGTCGAGCAGCCCGGCCGGGATCTCCCACAGCCGCTGGCGTACGGGGTGACGGTACTGACGGATCAGCAGGACCCGGCCTTCGTCGTCGAGGGCGAGGACGCCCACGGAGCCGGGGTGGACCTGGTAGTCGCGGCCCACGACCGAGCCGTCCGGCATGACCACCTCGTCGGTGCGAACGGAGGTCTTGTTACCCACGAAGGGGGTCTCGGTCGCCCGGATCTCCCACTCCTCCGGAGTGTCCTTGATGGTGGTCATGTCGACGTGTCCTTCCGCATCCCGCGTCCCGCCCGTACACAAGAACCGGTCCAGGAACCGGCCCGGAGCCGGCACAGAAAACCGGGGCACGCACCCCCAAAGGCGCGCGCCCCGGTCACCGTACAGCCCTGGCGTTACTTGCCCGTCTTGCGTCGGACGGCGGCCTTGACGAGGCCGGCGAAGAGCGGGTGGGGGCGGGTGGGGCGGGAGCGCAGCTCCGGGTGGGCCTGCGTGGCCACCAGGTAGGGGTGGACCTCGCGCGGGTACTCGACGTACTCCACCAGCTTGCCGTCCGGGGAGGTGCCGGAGAACTGCAGACCGGCCTGCTTCTCCAGTTCGGCGCGGTAGCTGTTGTTGACCTCGTAGCGGTGGCGGTGGCGCTCCTCGACGTACTCCTTGCCGTCGTACACCTCGCGCACGATGGAGCCCTCGGCGAGCTTGGCCGGATACATGCCCAGGCGCATCGTTCCGCCCATGTCGCCGTCGCCCGCGACGATGTCGAGCTGCTCGGCCATGGTCGAGATGACCGGGTGGGCGGTGGCGGCGTCGAACTCGGTGGAGTTGGCGTCCTCGATGCCGGCCAGGTTGCGGGCCGCCTCGATGACGATGCACTGCAGGCCCAGGCACAGCCCCAGCAGCGGGATCTTGTGCTCTCGGGCGTACTGGATCGCGCCGACCTTGCCGGACACCCCGCGGTCGCCGAAGCCGCCCGGGATGCAGATCGCGTCCACGTCCTCCAGCTGCTTCTTGGCGCCCGCCGGGGTCTTGCAGTCGTCCGAGGTGACCCACTTGATCTTCACGCGCGCGTGGTTGGCGAATCCGCCCGCGCGCAGGGCCTCGGTGACGGAGAGGTAGGCGTCGGGCAGGTCGATGTACTTGCCGACCAGCGCCAGGTTGATCTCGTGGGCGGGGTTGTGGACGCGGTCCAGGAGGTCGTCCCAGGTCGTCCAGTCCACGTCCCGGAAGGGCAGGTCCAGCTTGCGGACGACATAGGCGTCCAGGCCCTCGCGGTGCACGGTCTTGGGGATGTCGTAGATCGAGCGGGCGTCCGGACAGGCGACGACCGCGGCCTCGTCGACGTCGCACATCAGGGAGATCTTGCGCTTGATCGCGGTGGGGACCTCGCGGTCGCAGCGCAGCACGATCGCGTCCGGCTGGATACCGATGTTCCGCAGGGCCGCCACGCTGTGCTGGGTCGGCTTGGTCTTCAGCTCGCCGGAGGGGCCGATGTAGGGCAGCAGAGAGATGTGCACGACGAACACGTTGTCGCGGCCGACCTCGTGACGGACCTGACGCACGGTCTCCAGGAAGGGCAGCGACTCGATGTCGCCGACCGTGCCGCCGACCTCGGTGATGACGACGTCGACCTCGTCGGTGGCCATCCGGCGGATGCGGTGCTTGATCTCGTTGGTGATGTGCGGGATGACCTGGACGGTGTCGCCCAGGTACTCGCCGCGCCGCTCCTTCGCGATCACCGTCGAGTAGATCTGGCCGGTGGTGACGTTCGCCGAGCCGTCGAGGTCGCGGTCGAGGAAGCGCTCGTAGTGGCCGATGTCCAGGTCGGTCTCGGCGCCGTCATGAGTGACGAACACCTCGCCGTGCTGGAAGGGGTTCATCGTGCCGGGGTCGACGTTGAGGTAGGGGTCGAGCTTCTGCATCACGACACGCAGACCGCGCGCCTTGAGGAGCATGCCGAGGCTGGAGGCCGTCAGACCCTTGCCGAGCGAGGAGGCGACACCCCCGGTGACGAAGATGTGCTTGGTCGTCGTGGCGTTGCTGTTTCGAGAAGCAGCGGGTGTCATGGCCAAGGCGGGGCTCCCGTGGTCGCGGTCTGGAGTGCGGTACGGCCGCCCGGCCCGGAGCTTTCCGGGTTTTCAGGGGAGGATCCGTCGCTGCGGTTCGGGGGTTTCGTGCCCACCGGTCCACGGGCTACCAGGGTATCAGCGACCCGAGGAGATGGCTTCCGGCCACGCTCCGCGCACACGCGGACACGTATCCCGTACACGAGTCACCATCGCCCTGTCCGGCGCTCACTCGAAACGGTGCCCGCTCACCAGAGCTTCACTCGTTCAGCGGACCCGGGTTCTCCGGAGCGGCACGCGGACCGTCTGAGTGCGTCGTATGCTCCTCGGACACTCGCTGCCGAGCCCTTCCGGCAACACGGCACCACCCCCGCCCGTAACCCCGGAACAACGAGCGCTCGTCAGTCCGTTGAGCAAAGATTGGTGTTTGCTTCACCGCTCAACGATGCTGGACAAACGAACCCTTGACCGCAAGATCGAGACCCCCGTTTTCCTTTTGGGGGCGACGTGGCCGTTCGACTGGAGTTGCACGTGGCCGGGCTCATCGAAGACTACGCACTCATCGGGGACATGCAGACTGCCGCGCTGGTCTGCCGGGACGGCACAGTCGACTGGCTGTGCCTGCCCCGCTTCGACTCCCATGCCGTCTTCGCGGGACTGCTCGGCACCGAGGAGCATGGCTTCTGGCGCCTCGGTCCCGCGCACGCGGCGGACGCGAAACCCCCCGTGGCGGCCCGCCGCCGCTACCGGGGCGACTCGCTGATCCTGGAATCCGAGTGGGACACCCCACGCGGCACGGTCAGAGTGACCGATTTCATGCCCCCTCGCGACGGCGCCCCGCAGCTGATCCGCATCGTGGAGGGCGTCAGCGGCCGGGTGCCGATGCGCTCGGCCCTGCGCATGCGGTTCTCGTACGGCCGTGTCGTGCCCTGGGTGCACAAGCACGAGGGGCGGACGGTCGCCGTCGCGGGCCCCGACTCGGTGTGGTTCGACACCACCGCCGAGACCTACGGCAAGTCCCTGACGACGTACGCCGACTTCACGGTGGCGCCGGGTGACCGGATCGCGTTCACCATCTCCTGGGAGCCCTCGCACAAGCAGCCGCCCGCGCTGCCCGAACCGGAGCAGTCCCTCGACGCCACCGAGGAGTTCTGGCGCGAGTGGGTCGAACAGTGCACGTACCACGGCCCCTACCGGGAGGCCGTCGTCCGCTCGCTGATCACGCTGAAGGCGCTGACGTACGCGCCGACCGGCGGCATCGTCGCCGCGCCCACCACCTCCCTCCCGGAGGACATCGGCGGCGTACGCAACTGGGACTACCGCTACACCTGGCTGCGCGACGCGGCCATCACCCTCTCCTCGCTCCTGCGCACCGGCTACCGCGACGAGGCCCGCGCCTGGCGCGAGTGGCTGCTGCGCGCGGTCGCGGGCGACCCGGAGAACCTGCAGATCATGTACGGGATCGCGGGCGAACGGGAGCTGGGCGAGGCCGAGTTGGACTGGCTGCCGGGCTACGAGAACTCGGGCCCCGTCCGGGTCGGCAACGGCGCCGCGCACCAGCTCCAGCTGGATGTGTACGGCGAGGTCACCGAGGCCCTGCACCTGGCCCACATGACGGGCCTGGCCCGCAACGACTACGCCTCCCTGCTCCAGTTGAAGCTGATCCGCTACCTGGAGCAGCACTGGGACGAGCCCGACGAGGGCATCTGGGAGGTGCGCGGTCCGCGTCGGCACTTCGTGCACTCCAAGGTCATGGCCTGGGTCGCGGTGGACCGCACGATCAAGCTCATCGAGTCCGGCGACGCGGACGGCCCGCTGGAGAAGTGGCGCGAACTGCGCGACGACATCCACCGGGACGTGTGTGAGAAGGGTTACGACAAGGAGCGCAACACCTTCACCCAGTCGTACGGCTCGAAGGAGTTGGACGCCTCACTGCTGCTGATCCCGCAGATGGGCTTCCTGCCTCCCGACGACAAGCGCGTCATCGGCACCATCGAGGCGATCCAGCGCGAACTGTCCACCGAGGACGGCTTCATCCTGCGCTACCCGACGACCTCGGGCGGCGACGAGAACCTCGACGGTCTGCCGGGCGACGAGGGCGCGTTCCTCGCCTGCTCGTTCTGGATGGCGGACGACCTGGCGATGATCGGCCGGGTCGACGAGGCCCGCAAGCTCTTCGAGAAGCTCCTCGCCCTCCGCAACGACCTGGGCCTGCTGGCCGAGGAGTGGGACCCGCGCCTCAAGCGCCAGGTGGGCAACTTCCCCCAGGCCTTCAGCCATGTCCCGCTGATCGACACGGCCCTGAGGCTGACGGCTTCGGGGGCTTACGGCGGCTAGGGACTGACGCCCAGCAACCCGCGCCCCGTTTTTTTGGGGGCGCGGGTTGCTGCGCGACCAGCCACGACTGCGCCGCACCCCAAAACGGCGCCCTCCCACCAAAGCGCCTACCCTGGAAGCACATAAATGCCCCTTATCGGAAGGGGGCCGCCATGGCTTCCCCCTCAAAGGCAGGCGCAGCCCTCACCGCACTGCGCGAGGACCTGACCGGTGACGTACTCGCCCCGGGGGACCCGGGATACGACGACGCCCGTACCGTCTTCAACAGCATGATCGACCGCCGCCCGGCCGTGATCGCCCAGTGCGCGGACGAGACCGACGTGGTCCGTTCCGTGCACTTCGCCCGCGACCTGGACCTGCCGATCGCGGTGCGCGGCGGCGGCCACAGTGTGGCGGGCATGGGCGTGAACGACGCGGGTCTGGTGATCGACCTGCGCCGGATGCACGACGTGACCGTCTACCGTGCGGCGCAGTCGGTACGTGTCCAGGGCGGGGCCCTGATGAGCCACCTGGACCGGGCTACCCAGCCGCACGGGCTGGCGACCACCGGCGGCCGGGTCTCCACGACCGGTGTCGCCGGCTTCGTGCTCGGCGGCGGCAGCGGCTGGCTCGACCGGGTCCAGGGCCTCGCCGTCGACAACCTCCTCGGTGTCGACCTGGTCACCGCCGACGGCACCGCGCTCCACGCGAGCGCCGAGCAGAATCCTGACCTGTTCTGGGCCCTGCACGGCGGCGGCGGAAACTTCGGTGTCGCCACCTCCCTCACCCTGCGGCTGCACGAGCTGCCCGCGTTCTCCATCGCGCTGCTGCTCTATCTCCCCGAGTTCGCCGCCGAGGTCACCCGTACCTACCGCGACGTGATCGAGGCCGGCCCGGTCGAGGCGAGCGGCGGGGTCATCCATCTCACCGGCCCGCCCGAGGAGTTCGTCCCGCCGCATCTGGTCGGACACCTGCTGTGCGGGGCGCTGCTGACGTACGCGGGCGCCGAGGAGGACATGCGCAAGCTCGTCGAGCCGCTGCTGGCGCTGCCGCACGAGGTGGAGATCGTCACCGCGATCCCGTACGCGGACTTCCAGTGCATGCTCGACGACCCGCCCGGGATGCGGAACTACTGGTCGGCCGAGTACCTGACGGGCGCGCCCGACGAGCTGCTGGACGTCTTCTGCGCTCTCGGGGACGCGCTTCCCGTGCCCACCGGAACCCAGAGCGCGCTGTTCCCGCTCGGCGGCGCCATCGCCGACGGCCCGCCGGAGTATCCCGTCCCCTACCGGGACGCCTCCTGGGCCGTGCACCCCTACGGCTGCTGGGAGGACCCCGCCGACGACGAGCGCTGCGTCCAGTGGGTCCACGATGTCCGGACCCGCGTCCAGCCCTGGAGCACCGGCGCGGTCTACCTCAACTTCATCGGAGACGAGGGCGCGGAGCGCGTGATCGCGGGCCTGGGCGCCGAGAACACCCGCCGACTGGCGTCGGTGAAGCGCCAGTACGACCCGGACAACGTGTTCCGCTTCAACCACAACATCGTTCCGGCGTAGCCGAGCCGCGCGTGCCGTCCATGCGCGGATCGTCAGCGCGGCGCAGGTGCGGGTAGCGTCCGCTGCATGGACAGCCGTACGGACAGTCGTCACGAGACCCGGGGCGCCGGCATCACCGTGCGGCGGGCGCTCGAACTGCCCGGGCTGCGCAGCGGGCTGCCCGAGGTCCTGGCGGGCGCCGACCGGCTCGGGCGGACCGTGCGGTGGGTGCACGCGGGCGAGGTCCCGCACATCGCCTCGCTGCTCAAGGGCGGCGAGCTGCTCCTGACGACCGGGTACGGGCTCGGCACCCGACCGGCCGAGCAGCGCGCGTTCGTCCGCACCCTCGCCGAGCGGGGCATCGCGGCGCTCGTCGTGGAGCTGGGCCCGCGCTTCACCCGGCTGCCCGCCGCCCTCGTGGAGACGGCCCACGCGACCGGCCTCCCCCTGGTCCAGCTGCACCGCGAGGTGGCGTTCGTGGCCGTCACCGAAGAGATCCACACCGAGATCGTCAACGGCCACTACGCGCTGCTCCAGCGGGCCGAGGAGGTCCACCGGCGCTGCACTGAGGCCCTGCTCGGCGGCGGCGGTGTCCCGCAGGTCCTCGGCATCCTGGCGGACTTCAGCGGCAACCCGGTGTTCCTGGAGACGGCCGACGGCCGGCTCCTGTACGCCGCCGGGGCCGGCCCCGAGGGCGCCGATCCGCTCCAGGTGTGGGAGGGCCTGCGCACCCAGCACAGGGACGCGCCGCCGCCCGCCGGTTCCGTGCTCGTCGACGTCCCCGGGGGCGGGCCCGGCACCGGGTCGGTCCGCGCACGTCTGGTCCTGCTTCCCGTCCTCGAACCCCTTGCCCCCGTGCACCGGATGGCCGCCGAACGGGCCGCGGGCATCCTGGCCGTCGTCCTGATGCAGGCCCGTCAGGAGGAGGAGCTGGCGGCGCGCGGCCGGGGCGACTTCCTCACCGACCTCGCCGAGGGCCGGGTCGACGCGGAGGCCGCGCCCGCGCAGGCCCGCGTCCTCGGCTTCCGGCCCGGCGCCGGTCCGCTGCTGCCGATGGTGATGCGGCTCGGCGACACGCTGACCCCGGGCGGAGGCTGGGCGGTGCTGGCCCGCGCGGTCACCGAGGAGCTGGCGTCGGTCGGCGTGCCGGTCCTGCTGGGCGTACGGCCGGTGGAGGGGCGGGTGCCGCTGCTGGTGGGCCTGCGCGCGGAGTCGGAGCGCCCGACGGTCGCCGACCGGGTGGCGGCAGCGCTGCGGGCGGGCGTGGAACGCGCCGGGATGCAACGCCCGGGCGCCCAGCCGCCGGTCGTCGTGGTCGGGGTCGCCGGCGGCTGGGCGGCCGCCTCGGCGGGGCTGCGCCACGCGGCGGAGACGGCGACGGCGGCCCAGGGTCTGCCGGACCTCCCGTGGTACGAAGCCCGCCGCCTGGACATCGATCTGTTGCTGTGGCGCCTGCGCGACCACCCTGACCTGGCGGCCTTCGTGGACCGCGCGATCGGTCCGCTGACCACCCACGACCACCGCTCCAAGCCGCCGCTGCTGCCCACCCTGGAGACATATCTGGCCCATGCGGGCCGCAAGGCGGAGACCGCCCGCGAACTCCACCTCAACCGCCAGACGCTCTACAATCGCCTCGCCCGGATCGGGGAGTTGCTGGGCACCGACCTGGACGACCCGCAGACGGTACTGGCGTTGAGCCTGGCGCTACGGGCCCGCAGACACCTGCCCTGACCACACAAGAGCCCGATCCCTAGGGCAGCGGCCGGGGCTGTGTGAACTCGTCGTAGACACTGAGCACTTGGGCGACGGTCTCGTCCTCGGTGGGCCAGGTGGCGATCTGCCGGACGCCCCGCTCCCGAAGGAGTTCCCGGCGCTCCGGATTCCCGAGGAGCCGTACGACAGCCCTGCCGAGCGCCGCCGCGTCGCCGTAGGGGACGAGTTCGGCCGCGTCCCCGACCACCTCCGGAACGCCTCCCACGGCGGTCGCGATCAGCGGCACGCGCGCGTGGAGGGCCTCCTGGGCGAGAACGGAACGCGACTCCCAACGGCTGGGCAGCAGGGCGAGATCGGCGGCGAACAGCAGGTCGCTCACGTCGTCGCGCCGCCCGATGAGCCGGACCGGCAGCCCCTCGTTCTCGATGCGGCCCTGCAACTCGGCCCGCAGCGGCCCCTCCCCCGCGATCACGAGGAGCGGCGAGGGATCGAGACCGCACCACGCGCGTACGGCGTCCAGCAGGACGTCGTACCCCCGGTGCCGGTCGAGGGAGCCGACGGACATGAGCAACGGGCGGTCCGTGGCTCCGAGTTCGGCGCGGGTCTTGCACCGGTCGGACTCGTCCCGTCCGACGGCCCCGCGCGGGGCGGACAGTGCCACGGCGGACAGCCGGGCGTCCCGGGCCCCCCGCCGCCTGGCCCGGTCCACGAGGTCGGAGGAGGTTCCCAGGACGACGGCGGCGGTCTTCACGACCCGTCGCTCCAGCACCCTCAGCAGTTGGGCGCGCGGCCCCTCGGTGTACGCCCGGTTGTGCCAGGTGACGACGAGCGGAGTACGGCGCCCGCTGAGCGCGAGGGCGGCCCGGAAGGAGGCGTGCAGCCCGTGCGCGTGCACCAGGTCCGCGTTCGAACAGGCCGCGCGCAGCGCCGCCACCGAGCCGGGGTCGCTGCTGCGCGGGATGGGCACGTGTTCGGCACCGGCGCCCGTGAAGTCGTAGGTGCTGTCGGCGTCGGAGGGGGCGCACACGATGACCCGCACGCCTCTCGCGACGAGCCCCGCGGCCAGCGAGCGCACATGCGCGCTGCTGCCGGCGTTGCCACCGCCGAGCACCTGCACGGTGCGCAGCGGCGCCTGACCGTGCGGTGAGTGGCTGCTCGCGAGGCTCACGTGGCCGGGGGCTCCTGGTTCGGCGTCGGGCGGTCACGAAGAAAGGACACGCAGAAACGTACAGAAGGTTTGGGCGGAAGGGGTGTACCGCGCTGTTTCCTCCGGGTACGGGGGGTATTCCGTACTCCTTCAAGGATGCCAGTACGTACGGGTGTTCCGAACCATGGAGAGGCGGAGCGGGTCACTCACTCGGGTGAGAGAGACCCCACTAAACGTCAGCTGTTCGAATGTCAGCCGTCCGCCCGGGCCGCCGCCAGCAGTTCCTCCGCATGCGCCCGCGCCGTCTCCGAGTCCTCCTGCCCTGCCAGCATCCGGGACAGCTCCCGTACCCGCTCCTCGCCCTCCAGCACCTTCACGCCCGACCGGGTCACCGATCCGTCGTTGGTCTTCTCCACCAGCAGCTGCCGGTCGGCGAACGCGGCGACCTGCGGCAGATGCGTCACGACGACGACCTGTGCGCTCTTCGCGAGCTTCGCCAGGCGGCGCCCGATCTCCACGGCCGCCTTGCCGCCCACACCGGCGTCCACCTCGTCGAACAGATAGGTGGGCACAGGGTCGGTCCCCGCGAACACGACCTCCACGGCCAGCATCACGCGGGACAGCTCACCCCCGGACGCCCCCTTGGCGATGGGCCGGGCGGGCGCCCCGGGGTGCGGGGCGAGGAGCAGCTCGACCTCGTCGGCGCCGGACGGCCCGTAGGCGACCGTACGTCCGTCGACCTCGACACCCTCGGGGTCCTCGGTCTGCCGGATGTCGAACGACACGCGCGCGTGGGGCATGGCCAGCGAGGCCAGCTCGGCGGTCACGGCGGCGGCGAACCGTGCGGCCGCCTCCGTCCGTGCGTCCGTCAACGCCTGCGCCATCCCGCTCAGTTCGCCGCGCAGCGCGTCACGTTCGGCGGTCAGCTCGCCGATCCGCTCGTCGTCGCCGTCGAGTTCCAGCAGCCGCGCGGAGCCCTCCTCGGCCCACGCCAGCACACCGGCGACATCGGAGCCGTACTTCCGTGTGAGCGCGGTGAGCGCGGCCCGGCGTTCCTCGACGGCCGCCAGCCGCAGCGGGTCGGCGTCCAGGTCGTCGGCGTACCCCGCCAGTTCCCCGGCGACGTCCCCGAGGAGGATGCCGACCTCGCCGATCCGGTCGGCGAGCGCGGCCAGGGCCGAGTCGTGCGACCGTACGGCCTCCAGGGCCCGGTGGGCGCCCGCGACGAGCGTGGCGGCGTCGATGCCCTCGGGGTCCTCGGGGTTGCCGGCGAGGGCGGCGTGGGCGACGGTCGCGGCCGAGGCCAGCGCCTCCGCGTGCCCGAGCCGCTCCGCCTCCTCGGCGAGCTCGGCGTCCTCACCGGCCCGCGGCTCCACGGCGGCGATCTCGTCGAGCCCGTACCGCAGCATGTCGGCTTCCTGGGCCCGCTCACGCGCGCGCGTGGTGATCTCGTCCAGCTCGTTGGCGACGGCCCGCAGCCTCTTGTACGCCTCCCCGTACTTGGTGAGGGGCGCGGCGACCGCGTCCCCCGCGTACCGGTCGAGCGCCGCCCGCTGCCGGGACAGCTTGAGCAGCCCCTGCTGGTCGGTCTGCCCGTGCACGGCCACCAGCTCGTCGGCCAGCTCGGCCAGCACACCCACGGGCACCGAACGCCCGCCCAGATGCGCCCGGGAGCGCCCCTCGGCGGAAACGGTACGGCTGATGAGCAGCGCCCCGTCGTCCAGCTCCGCACCGGCCTCCTCGGCCCGTACGACGGCGGCCCCGCCCGGAGGCACGGTGATCCGCCCCTCCACCACGGCGTTCTTGGCCCCGATCCGCACCAAGGCCGCGTCAGCCCGCCCACCGAGCAGCAGCCCCAGGCTGGTCACGACCATGGTCTTACCCGCACCGGTCTCACCGGTCACGGCGGTGAAGCCTGGCGACAACTCGACGACCGCATCGTCGATCACGCCGAGCGACCGTATCCGCATCTCCTCCAACACGAACACGACCATACGAGGTCAGCCACCCGATGTGCGACGCCCCCCACCTCGAATGAGAGAACCCGCAGGTAACGAATGACTATCGGCGGTCAGATGTCACCCGGGTGAGTGGAAGTTTTCGGGGGCGCGGGGAACTGCGCGACAAGCCACGACGAACCCGCACACGCGCACAGATCCCCGCCACCCCTACAGAGCGCTAATGAGGCGCCCCTCGCCACCCGGACACCGGCAACGCGAACTTCGCCACCAGCCGATCGGTGAACGAAGCATGATGCAGCCGAGCCAACCGCACCGGCACAGCCCCCCGCCGAACCTCCACCCGCGCCCCGGGCGGCAACTCCACGGTCCGCCGCCCGTCACACCACAACACACCCGGCGGAATATGAGGCAGAACCTCCACGGCGAGCACGGAATCCGGCGACGTCACCAACGGCTTCGCGAACAGCGCGTGCGCACTGATCGGCACCATCAGCAACGCCTCCACCTCGGGCCACACCACAGGCCCGCCCGCGGAGAAGGCATAGGCGGTGGACCCGGTAGGCGTCGACAGACAAATGCCGTCGCACCCGAACCCCGTCACCGGCCGCCCGTCGATCTCCAGCACGACTTCCAGCAGCTTCTCCGCGGACACCTTCTGCACGGCCGCCTCGTTCAGCGCCCAGTCGGTGTGCACGATGTGGCCGTTCTGGCTCACGACGACGTCGATGGTCATGCGTTCCTCGACCTCGTACGCCTTCGTCACCACCCGGTCGACCACCTTGTCGAGGTCGTCGCGCTCGGCCTCGGCCAGGAAGCCGACGCTACCGAGGTTGACGCCGAGCATCGGCACCCCGGACGCCCGGGCGAACTCGGCGCCGCGCAGCAGTGTGCCGTCGCCGCCCAGCACGATGAGCAGCTCGCAGCCGTCGAGGCACTGCGCGGTGGCCTCCTCGATCAGCTCCACCTCGGGCGGCAGCGGCAGATTGGCCGCCTCCGCCGCGAGGACGCGCACCCCGAGGCCGGAGCGCACCAACCCCTCGACCACGAGTTCGGCGCTTCTGATGGCGGCCGGCCGCCCGGTGTGGGCGAGCAGGAAAACAGTACGATCTCGGGTCTGAGTCAACGAGGCCCCTCCGCCACTGCACGGTCAACATCGGCCGGGTTCAGTTCAGGTGCGCCGGCCCGCAGCCACAGAAAGTACTCGACGTTCCCCGACGGCCCGGGCAGCGGGCTGGCGGTCACGCCCTGCACCCCGAGCCCCAACTGCCCTGCGCGGGTGGCGACTCCGCGTACCGCCTCGGCACGCAGTTCCGGACTGCGTACGACTCCTCCACTGCCCAGCCGTTCCTTCCCCACCTCGAACTGTGGCTTGACCATCATCACCAGGTCGGCATCGGGTGCCGCGCACCGCGCAAGGGCGGGCAGCACGAGACCGAGCGGGATGAAGGACAGATCCCCCACGACAAGATCCACTGGTTCCCCATCGATCGCTTCGAGCGTCAACTCGCGTACGTTCGTACGGTCCTTGACGGTGACGCGTTCATCGCTCTGGAGAGACCACGCGAGTTGTCCGTACCCCACGTCGACCGCGACGACGTGGGCGGCACCGGCGCGCAGCAGTACGTCGGTGAATCCACCGGTGGACGCGCCGGCGTCCAGCGCCCGCCGTCCGCCGACCTTCAGCCCCTGCGGGACGAAGACCTCCAGGGCACCCGCGAGCTTGTGGCCGCCCCGGGAGACGTACTCGGGATCGTTGTCGTCGGTCACGACGACGATCGCGGCGGCGGTCTCCACCTGGGTGGCGGGCTTGGTCGCGACGGTCTTGCCGACGGTGACCCGCCCGGCGGCGATCAGCTGGCTCGCGTGCTCGCGCGAGCGGGCTAGCTTCCGCCGCACCAGCTCGGCGTCAAGGCGGCGGCGTGCCACTCCTGCCACGTTCGGTTCAGCTCCTATTGCCGTACGTCGATGGGGGCGCCGGAGGTCCCGGGCGGGCGTCGAGCGCGGTGAGCGTGTCGCGCAGCCCCCGGTGTACATCCTCGTACACCTCGACATGACCGTCCGTGGCGAGGTGGTCGGCGTCGCCGAGCCGGTCGAGGAGGGCGTCGACGTCGGCGTCGCCCGTGGGGGTGCGGGTGACGTCCAGCGGGGCCGGCGCGGCGGGGTCCGCCTCCGGTTCGACGGCCGCTTCCGCGACCGTGCCGGGAGCCGGATCCGGAACGGGAGTCTCCGCCGGGCCCGCGGCCGGGGGCACTGAGTCGTTCATGCCCCGACGCTACCCCGAACGGCTGAGGTACCGTCGTTCGCGATGGCCACGACTGAGGAGTGCCGCAGCGCACTCGACAAGCTCTCGGACAACATGGCGGGCGCGAGCGGGGACGTACGCGAGGCGGCGGCCCTGGACCGCTCGCTGAGCTGCCGTATCACCGACCTGGACGTCACCTTCGTAGGACGTCTTCGGGGCGGCCGTATCGAGGTGCGGGACACCTTCCAGGGACCGCCCCCGGAGAAGGCCGAGATCCGGCTGACCATGACCGGCGACGACCTGCTGGCGCTGGTCTCCGGGGAGCTGAACTTCGCGAAGGCGTGGGGGTCGGGCCGGGTGAAACTGGAGGCGGGCCTACGGGACCTGTTCCGCCTCAGGAAACTCCTGTAGCCGCCCTGCTGCGGGCCTTGCGCGCGGCCGGCACCACCAGCGGTGTCCCCGTCTCCGGATCGTCGATGACCTGGCAGCGCAGCCCGAACACCTCCTCGACCAGTCCGGCCGTGACGATGTCGCCCGGCGCGCCCTCGGCGATGACAGAGCCCTCCCGCAGCGCGATCAGGTGCGTGGCGTAGCGGGCCGCGTGATTGAGGTCGTGGAGTACGGCGACCAGGGTCCGGCCCTGTTCCTCGTGCAGCTCGGCGCAGAGGTCGAGGACGTCGATCTGGTGCTGGATGTCGAGATAGGTGGTCGGCTCGTCGAGCAGCAGCAGCGGTGTCTGCTGGGCGAGCGCCATCGCGATCCACACGCGCTGGCGCTGGCCGCCGGAGAGTTCGTCGACATAGCGGTCGGCGAGTTCGGCGACGCCGGTCGACTCCATGGACTCCCGGACGATCCGCTCGTCGTCGTGGGACCACTGGCGCAGGATGCCCTGGTGCGGGTAGCGGCCCCGGCCCACCAGGTCGGCGACGGTGATCCCGTCGGGCGCGACCGACGACTGGGGCAGCAGCCCCAGGGTCCGCGCGACCTTCTTCGCGGGCATCGACTGGATGACCTGCCCGTCCAGCAGCACCCGGCCCTCACTCGGCTTCAGCATGCGCGACAGAGCCCGCAGCAGTGTGGACTTGCCGCAGGCGTTCGGGCCGACAATCACGGTGAAGGAGTTGTCGGGGATCTCCACCGACAACTGCTCGGCGATCACCCGCTGGTCGTAGGCGAGGGTGACGCTCTCTGCAGACAGGCGGTTCACGGTGTGGGTGCCCTTCTCGACGTTCTCGTTCACCGGGCCGCTCCCGGCCCGCTCGTTCCCCGGCCCACTCATGTCCGGCCCTCTCATATGCGGATCTCTCATATGCGGCCCGCCTTGCGCTCGGTGACCAGCAGCCACAGCAGATACACCCCGCCGAGTACTCCGGTCACCACGCCCACGGGCAGCTGGTCGGCGCCGAAGAGCCGCTGTGAGGCCCAGTCGGCCACGATCAGCAGGGTGGCGCCCATGCACATGGACGCCACCAGGTTCGGGCCGGGCGAGCGGGTCAGCCGCCGGGCGAGCTGCGGCGCGGTCAGTGCCACGAAGCCCACGGGCCCGGCGGCGGCCGTGGCAGCCGCGGTGAGCAGCACGGCGGCCAGCATCAGCACCAGTCGTACGCGCTCGACGCGCACACCGAGTGCGTACGACACGTCGTCGCCCATCTCCGTCATCCGCAGCCCGCGCGCGTTCGCGAGCACCACGGGTACGAGGACCACGCACAGCCACAGCAACGGCCAGACCTGGTCCCAGCCACGGCCGTTGAGGGAGCCGGTCATCCACACCACCGCGCGGGCCGCGTCGACGAGGTCGGCCTTGGTGATCAAGTAGCCGTTGACCGCCGTGACGACCGCGGAGACCCCGATGCCGACGAGCACGAGCCGGTACCCGTGCACGCCCTGCTTCCAGGCGAGCAGATAGATGGCGAGCCCGGTCACCAGCCCGCCGGCGAGGGCCCCGAGGGTGACAGCGCCCGCGCTCCCGGAGAACAGCACGATCACGACCAGCGCACCGGCTGTCGAGCCCTGGCTGAGCCCGAGTACGTCCGGACTGCCCAGCGGATTGCGGGAGATGGCCTGGAACAGGGCGCCGCCCAGCCCGAGCGAGGCCCCGACCAGCAGCCCGACCAGCACCCGGGGCAGCCGCAGCTCGTTGACGATGAACTCCTGGCCCGCGTTCCCGTCGCCGAACAGCGTCCTGAGGACGTCGCCGGCCGGGATCGGGAAGTCGCCGGTACCGATCAGCACCACGCTCGCGGTGAGCGCGGCGAGCAGCAGCGCCACGACGGCGACCAGCGCACGGACGTCGATGCGGAGGGAAAGGCCCCCCGGCGTCCGTACGAAACGGCCGGCGCGGGTGCCCCCTCGGCCGGGCCGGACAAGGTTCCTCTTCACAGCTGCGCCGTCCTCCGCCGTCGTACGAGAAAGATGAAGACCGGCCCGCCGATCACCGCGGTGACGATGCCGACCTGGAGTTCGGCAGGTCGGGCGACCATCCGTCCGACGACATCGGCGCCGAGCAGCAACACGGGTGACAGGACGGTCGCGTACGGCAGGATCCAGCGCAGGTCGGGGCCGGTGAACGACCGGACGACGTGCGGGACCATCAGCCCGACGAAGACGATCGGGCCGCAGGCGGCGGTCGCGGCCCCGCACAGCACGGTCGCGGCCGCCATGGACAGCGCGCGGGTGCGGTTCAGGTTCGCGCCGAGGGCGCGGGCGGTGTCGTCGCCCATCGCCACGGCGTTGAGCGGCCGGGCGAGCAGCAGGGCGAGGACTGTGCCGACCACGATGAACGGCAGGACCTGCGTGATGGTGTCGTCGGTGGCCGACGCCAGGGAGCCGACCGTCCAGAAGCGCATCCTGTTGAGCGCGGCGTCGTCCGTGATCATCACGGCCTGGAGATAGCCGTAGAGCGCGGCGCTGATCGCGGTGCCCGCGAGAGCGAGCCGCACGGGCGTGGCACCCCGGCTGCCGCCCAGGAACCAGACCAGCGCGCCGACGGCGGCGGCTCCGAAGAACGCGAACCAGACGTATCCCTTGAGCGAGGTCACGCCGAAGAAGGTGATGGCGGTGACGACGGCCGCCGAGGCACCCGCGTTGATGCCGAGCAGCCCGGGATCGGCCAGTGGGTTACGGGTCAGCGCCTGGAGAACCGCCCCGGACAGCCCCAGTGCGGCACCGGCCAGGAGGCCGAGGAGGGTGCGCGAGACCCGCTCGCCCACGACGACGTCGCCGTAGGTCCCCGAGTCCTGGAACAGGCCGTGCCAGACCTGCTCCAGGGACAGCTCCTTCGCACCGATCGCGATGCTCGCGAGGGCGACGAGGATCAGGATCCCCAGCGAGACGAGGAGCCCAACGGCCCGTATCGCCCGACGTTTCGGGAGCGCGGGGGCGGTGGTCTTCGCGCGAGGTTCAGGAGGGCTGTCGACAAACACGAGGTTAGGTTAGCCTACCCTCGCTAGCGCCTCGTTACCCGTCCCGGAGAGCGCCCCGAGCCTCCGCCCCTCACACGCCCTGAGCCTCTGTCCCTCACAACCCCAGCCGAGCCAGCGCCTTCCCCCCGTCCAACGCGCACGTGCCGTCCCCCGCAGCCGTCCAGGCCGCCGCGCACAGCGCGCGAAGCCCGTCGAGCGCTTCCCCGTCCCCGGTCAGTTCCAGCTGCTTCTCCCCCGCGGTCGCCGTCCACCCCCCGCACCGGAAACCGTCGCCCGCGTCCGTCACCTCGGGCTGCCCGGTCAGCAGCCCCCGCAGGTCGGCGTCGACATAGGTGGGCCGGTGCTGCGGGGGTGCGGCCAGCAGTTGTGCGCCGTCCGCCACGCCGGTCAGCACCAGCAGCGAGTCGACCTCCCCGTTGAACGCGCCCTCGATGTCCGTGTCCAGCCGGTCCCCGACGACCAGGGGCCGCTTCGCACCGGTCCTCAGCACGGTCTCCCTGTGCATCGGCGGCAACGGCTTGCCCGCCACCTGCGGTTCGGCCCCGGTCGCGATGCGTACGACCTCCACCGCGGCCCCGTTGCCCGGCGCGATCCCGCGTGCGCTCGGAATCGTCAGGTCGGTGTTGGACGCGAACCAGGGCACCCCGCGCGCGATGGCATAGCACGCCTCCGCGAACCGCCCCCAGGGCAACTCGGGTCCGCCGTACCCCTGCACGACAGCCACCGGCTCGTCCTCGGCCGACTCGACGGGTTCGAGCCCCCGCTCGCGCAGCGCGACCCGGAGCCCCTCGCCGCCGATCACCAGCACACGCGCACCCGCCGGCACCTGGTCGGCGATCAACCGGGCCACGGCCTGCGCCGAGGTGATGACGTCCGAGCCCTCGGTCGCTATGCCCAGCTCGGTGAGGTGCTCGGCCACCGCGTCCGGAGTCCGCAACGCGTTGTTGGTGACATAGGCGAGCCGCATCCCGCCGTCCCGCGCGACCTGGAGCGACTCGACGGCGTGCACGATCGCGTTGCCCCCCGCGTACACCACCCCGTCGAGGTCGAGCAGTGCCGTGTCGTACGCCTCACTGAGGGTCCGCGCACTGCCTCCGGGCCGCGTCCTGACGGTCTGGCTCATTGTGCATCGCTCCTCGTTCGACCGGCTTTCCCCCGATCATCCCCCATGCCACCGACAGCCCTACGATGCACCAATGAACACTGCAGGTCCCGCGGACGTACCGGCTCGCATGGGCCTTCAACTGACCCCGTTCCGGGGCCTGCGCTACGACCCCGACCGGGTCGGCAGCCTGGCCGCCGTGACCTCTCCGCCGTACGACGTCATCGTGCGCCCGGACGGCCTGATACACCTAGAGTCGGCCGACCCGCACAACATCGTCCGGCTTATCCTCCCCCAGGCGGCGACCCCGTCCATCCGCAACGAACAGGCGGCGGACACCCTGGACGACTGGCTCGCCGAGGGCATCCTGACCGCCGATCCCGAACCCGCCCTGTACGTCTACGAGCAGCGTGACACGACGGGTCATCTCCAACGCGGGGTCATCGGGGCCCTGCGCCTGTCGGAGCCGTCGGAAGGCGTCGTCCTGCCGCACGAGGACGTCATGCCACACGTCGTGGCGGACCGCGCGGCCCTGATGCGCGCCACCACCGCGAACCTCGAACCGCTCCTCCTCACCTACCGGAGCAACGACTCGGCCGCCGCGTCGCCGCACACCACGAGCGCTGTGGTCGAACGCGCGGCAGAGCGCCCCCCGTTGCTCTCGACGACCACGGAGGACGGTTTCGGCCATCGCCTGTGGGCGGTCACCGACCCCGCCGAACTGGCCGGGATCCAGGCGGACCTGGCACATCACCAGGCCCTCATCGCCGACGGCCACCACCGCTGGGCGACGTATCTGCGTCTACGCGCGGAGCATCCGTCCCCCAGCCCCTGGGACCACGGTCTGGTACTCCTCGTGAACACCGTCCGCTACCCCCTGCGCGTCCGCGCGATCCACCGCCTGCTGCACCGCCTGCCCGTCCCCGAGGCCCTGGCAGCCCTGGAGGGCCGTTTCCGGGTACGTCACCTGGCGGTCCCGCTCGCCGAAGCGCTCACCGCCCTCGCGGAGGCGGCCACCGCGGGCAACGCCTTCCTCCTGGCCGGCGACGGCGCCTTCCACCTGGTGGACCACCCGGACGAGGCCCTTCTGGCCCGTACGATCCCGTCCGGCCACCCGCAGGCCTGGCGCACCCTGGACGCGACGGTCCTGCACGCCACACTCCTCGACCACGTCTGGCACATCCCCGAGGACTCCCCGGCGCACATCGCGTACATCCACGACACGGCGGCGACGGTGGAGAAGGCGGAGCAGGACGGCGGGACGGCCGTCCTGATGCACCCGGTCCGTGAGGAGGTCGTACGCGACCTGGCCCGCCAGGGCGTCACGATGCCCCGCAAGTCGACGTCCTTCGGCCCCAAGCCGGCCTCCGGCCTGGTCCTGCGCAGTCTGGCGCACTGAAACGCGGAAGGGCGGGACCCCTGACCGGGATCCCGCCCTTCGACCGACTACCTCAGATCAACGCTTCTCGTCCTCGACGTCGTCCAAGACCACATCGTCACCAACGCCACTGCCGTCGGTGTCGTCAATGTCGTCGTCGGCCGAAGCCGCTTCCACGACCTCGGTGGAGGCGGCGGACTCGATCTCGACGGACTCGACGCCCTTGTCGAGTTCGCTCTCGCCCTCGTCCTCGTCCGTGTCCTCGCTCTCGTCGAAGGCGTCGACGAACTCCACACCGTCCAGTTCGGCGAGGCGATCCGAGGCGTCCGTGCTGCCGTCCTTGTCGGACTCGACGGCCTTGGCGAACCACTCGCGCGCCTCGTCCTCACGCCCGGCCGCCAGCAGCGCGTCGGCGTACGCGTACCGCAGTCGCGCGGTCCACGGCTGTACGGAGTTGGAGGCCAGTTCGGGACTCTGCAGGGTCACGATGGCCGCGTCGAGCTGATCCATGTCACGCCGAGCACCGGCCGCGACGAGCCGCATCTCGACCTGTCCTGCCTTGTCCAGCTTGTGCACCTCGGGCGCCCCGGCCATGTCGAGCGCCTTCTCGGGCCGCCCGAGCCCACGCTCGCAGTCGGCCATGACGGGCCACAGGTCGACGTTGCCCGTCATCCGCCGAGCCGCACGGAACTCGGCCAACGCCTCGCTGTACTTCTGGTTCGCGTACGCGGCGAACCCGGCCGCCTCTCGTACGGCGGCCACACGCGAAGCCAGCCGCAGGGCCACCCGCGAGTACCCGTAGGCACCCTCGGGGTCCTCGTCGATGAGCCTGGCGACCATCACCAGGTTCTTGGAGACCTCCTCGGCCAGCCCCTTGGGCAGGCTCATGAGCTCCTGGCGTACGTCCTTGTCGATCTCGTCGCCCGTGACGTCCTCGGCGATCGGCAGCCGCTTGATCGGCTCCCGGTCCCGGTCACGCTCGTCCCGGAACCCGCCGCCCCGCCGGTCGTCTCCCCGGCTGTCGTCACGTCCCCGGTAACCACCGCCGCCACCGGGCCGACCTCCACGGTCGTCACGCCCGCGGAAGCCGCCACCAGTGGGACGGCCACCACGGTCGTCACTCCGACCACGGAACCCACCACGATCATCGTCACGCCGCGCGAAGCCACCGCGGTCGCCACCACCACGGTTGTCATCCCGGCGGAAGCCACCCCGGTCGCCTTCACGGCGATCGTCATCACGCCGGAAGCCGCCACGGTCACCGCGATTGTCGTCACGTCCACGGAACCCGCCGCCTCCGGCGGAGCTACCACCGCGGTCATCCTCACGACGGAACCCACTGCCTCCGGCGGAACGGCCTCCCCGGTCATCCTGACGGTCGTCCCGACGGGCAAACCCACCGCCGGCCGGACGCCCACCACGGTCGTCACTCCGGCCACGGAACCCACCGCGATCGTCATCGCGACGGAACCCAGGGCGCTCTCCGTCCCGTCGATCGTCGCGTCGGTCGTCTCGTCGGTCATCGCGACGGGGGGCTGCCGACCGGTCGTCACGTCCACGGAAGCCACCGCCGGCGGGACGGCCGCCGCGGTCGTCACTCCGGCCACGGAACCCACCACGATCATCGTCACGCCGCGCGAAGCCACCACGGTCACCGCGGTCGTCGTCACGACGGAACCCGCCACCTCCGGCGGGACGCCCACCGCGATCATCCTGACGGTCGTCCCGACGGGCAAACCCACCGCCGGCCGGACGCCCACCACGGTCATCCTGACGATCGTCACGTCCACGGAAGCCACCACCGGTGGGACGGCCACCGCGGTCGTCACTCCGCCCACGGAACCCACCACGATCGTCATCACGACGGAACCCACCACGGTCACCGCGGTCGTCATCACGACGGAACCCGCCGCCTCCGGCCGGACGGCCACCCCGGTCGTCGGGACGGTCGTCACGCCCACGGAAGCCACCGCCAGTGGGACGGCCACCGCGGTCGTCACTCCGACCACGGAACCCACCACGATCATCGTCACGCCGCGCGAAGCCACCGCGGTCGCCACCACCACGGTTGTCATCCCGGCGGAAGGCGGGACGGTCCCCCCGGTCATCCCGACGAGGCCCCGCCGGACGGTCCGAGCGCTCCGGCCGGTCCGAACGGTTGTCACGCTGGAAAGCGGGACGAGCCCCGCGATCTCCGTCACGGCGGTCGTCGCGGCGCGGAGCACCGCCACGATCACCACGGTTGTCGTCGCGGCGGAAACCTCCGCCGGCGGGCCGCTCACCCCGGTCGTCACGTCGGGGGGCCGCCGGCCGGTCATCACGGCGACCGTAACCACCCGCGGGTCGGCCACCACGGTCGGAACCGCCACGGTCGTCGCGGCGATCGTTGTCGCCGCGAGGCGCCCCTCGGTACCCGCCACGGTCGCCGCGGTCACCACTGTCCCGGCGGCGCTGGTCGCGCTCCGGGCGCTCGTCGGGAGAGTTGGTGGACATGATGGGTGACTCCTGTCTTCGGTACCGCAAGTCATTCTCGCGCAGCCGACTAGCCGGCGCGCTCCGGGCGCTGTTTTTCTTCTAAAACAAAAAGGACCCCTGGTCCCAGCGTGAACGCTGGGACCAGGGGTCCTCCAAAGATTGTTCGGCGGCGTCCTACTCTCCCACAGGGTCCCCCCTGCAGTACCATCGGCGCTGAAAGGCTTAGCTTCCGGGTTCGGAATGTAACCGGGCGTTTCCCTCACGCTATGACCACCGAAACACTATGAAACACTCAACCGCACCACACCCGGTGG
>NZ_JARAZV010000029.1:0-116978 GCF_033795085.1 Streptomyces sp. AK08-02 | reverse complement strand
GCCGATCTCCTGGGCCTCGACCGGGTCGGTGCCGATGACGATTTCTTCCGGCTCGGCGGGCACTCCCTCCTCGCCACCCGCCTGATCGCCCGCATCAGGAGTGTGCTGGGCGCCGAAGTGGGTGTGGCGGCCCTGTTCCGCAACCCCACCCCGGCGGCCCTGGCCCGGCAGCTCGGCAGCTCCCGGCCGCGCCCGGCGCTCGTGCGGCGCGAGCGGCCCGAGACGGTGCCGCTGTCGTTCGCGCAGCACCGGATGTGGCTGATCAACCAGATCGCGGAGGGCGGCGCCCTGTACAACCTGCCGTTGGCAAGCCGGCTGCACGGTCAGCTCGACCGGGACGCGCTCTGGGCGGCGCTAGGTGATGTCGTCGCCCGGCACGAGAGCCTGCGTACCGTCTTCCCGAGCCGGGAGGGGCGGCCGTACCAGCGCATTCTGCGCCCGGAGGAAGCGCGGCCGGAGCTGCGGGTGCTGGAGGTCGGTGATGCCGAGCTGCCCGACCGGCTGGCGGCGTTGGGGGCGGAGTCCTTCTCGCTCGACTCCGAACTGCCGCTGCGAGCCACGCTGTTGAGGCTGGGCCCGGAGGACCATGTCCTCGTGCTGGTCATGCACCACATCGCCGGTGACGCCTGGTCGACGAGGCCGCTGGTCCGCGATCTGGCCGAGGCGTACCGGGCGCGGCGCGCGGGCGAGTCGCCGGGGTGGGCCGAACTGCCCGTCCAGTACGCCGACTACACGCTGTGGCAGCGCGAGCTGCTGGGCGAGGAGACGGACCCACAGAGCGAGGCTACGCGGCAACTGACTTACTGGAAGCGCCAGTTGGCCGGGATGCCCGATGTCCTGCCGCTGCCCGCCGACCGGTCCCGCCCGGTCGAGCTGAGCGACCGTGGAGGCTCGGTGTCCTTCGACGTGGCGCCGGAGCTTCACCAGCGGCTCGTAGCCGCCGCGCGGGACGGCCGGACCACGCTGTTCATGGTGCTCCAGGCGGCGCTCGCGGCCCTGCTCACCCGGCTCGGGGCCGGCACCGACATCCCGCTCGGGACGCCGTCGGCGGGGCGCACAGACCCGGCCGCCGACGACCTCGTCGGGTTCTTCGTCAACACGCTGGTGCTGCGCACCGACACCTCCGGCGATCCCACGTTCCGCGAGCTGCTGGCCCGGGTCCGGGAGACGGACCTGGGCGCCTTCGGCCACCAGGATCTGCCGTTCGAGCGGCTGGTGGGCGCGCTGGGCGTGCCGCGGTCGCTGGCCCGCCACCCGCTGTTCCAGGTGATGCTCGTGCTGGACAACTTCAGCCGGGACACGGCCGCCCTGGACGGCCTGATCGCGGGGCCGAGCCTCGGCGCCCCGCTGCCAGAGGGCGCGGGCAGGGCGAAGTTCGACCTGTCGGTAAGGCTGGCCGAGCGGCCCGGCGCCGGCGGACTGGCCGGGGCCCTCACCTATGCCGCCGACCTCTACGACCGTCCGACGGTCGAGGCGATGGCGGCCCGCTTCACACGCCTGCTTGCGGAGGTCACCGCCTACCCGGACCGGGCGATCGGCGACCTCGACATCGAAACGCTGGAGAACGACTTGACTGGCACCCACCTCGTGCACGAACTGGTGGAGCGGCAGACCGCCCGCACCCCAGGCGCCCCCGCCGTGGCCACCGCCGACGGCACGGTCTCCTACGCCGAGCTGAACGCCCGCGCCAACCGGCTCGCCCGGCTGCTCGTCCGGCACGGTGCCGGTACGGAGAGCACCGTGGCGCTGATGGTGCCGCGCTCGGCGGACATGGTCGTCGCCGTGCTCGCCGTCCTGAAGTCCGGCGCCGCCTACCTGCCGCTCGACAGCGAGTACCCGGCGGACCGGATCGCCTACATGCTCGGCGACGCCGCCCCGGCGCTGGCGCTGACCACGACCGAGGTCGCGGACCGGCTGCCCGAGGCGCCGGGCACGGCCCGGATCGTCCTCGACGCGACCGACACCCGGGCCGCGCTGGCCGGTCTGGCGGAGGCGGACCTGACCGACGCCGAGCGCACGTCGGCGGTCACCGAGGCGACTCCCGCCTGCGTCATCTACACCTCCGGCTCCACCGGCCGCCCCAAGGGCGTCGTCGTGACGCACCAGGGCATCCCCAACCTCGTGCGGGCCCGTATCGAGCCCTACGCCATGGGCGAGGGCAGCCGTGTCCTCCAGTTCGCCTCGCTGAGCTTCGACGCCGCGCTGTCGGAGATCTGCACCCCACTGAGCTGCGGCGCCTGCCTGGTGCTTGGCCCCGCCGACATGCTCGACCAAGTAGCGGTGCTGCCCGAGCTGATCCGCGAGCACGACGTCACACACGCCACGCTGCCGCCCGCCGTCCTCGCCCGGCTCACGGAGGACAGCCTGCCCTCGGTGCGGACCCTGGTGATCGCCGGTGAGGCCCCGCCGGCCGGCCTGGTGGCCAAGTGGGCGACGGGACGCCGGATGTTCAACTGCTACGGCCCCACCGAGACGACCGTCTCCTGCACGATGGCCGGACCGCTGGCGCCCGAGCACGGCATACCCGCGATCGGCGCCGCGCTGCCGAACTTCCGGCTCCACGTCCTCGACGACCGGCTCCGGCCCGTCGAGGACGGCACGCCGGGCGAGCTGTACGTCGAGGGTCCGGGCGTCGCTCGCGGTTACCTCGGCCGCGCCGCGCTCACCGCCCAGCGGTTCGTCGCGGCCCCGTCCGGCGGCCGTATGTACCGCACCGGCGACGTGGTCAGGCAACTCCCTGACCGGCAGCTGGAGTTCGTGGGCCGCGCCGACGACCAGGTCAAGATCCGCGGTCTGCGCATCGAACTCGGCGAGGTGCGCTCGGCGCTGACCGCGTGCCCCGGCGTCGGCGAGGCGGCCGTGGTGGTTCGTGAGGACGAGCCGGGCCGCAGGCGACTGGTCGGCTACCTCACCGCCGCCCCCGGTGTGGGCCTGGACACGGCGGCCGTCCGCGCCCGGCTCGCCGAGCTGCTGCCCGAGTACATGGTGCCGTCCGCGCTCGTCACGCTCGACCGTATCCCGCTCACCGTCAACGGCAAGCTGGACAAGGCGGCCCTGCCCGAGCCGCCCGCCGCCCCGCCCGCCGCCCCGGCCGCCGTCGTCGCCACCCCGCGCGAGGAACTGCTGTGCCGCCTGTTCGCGGAGGTGCTCGGCCTCGGCCGGATCGGCGTCCACGACAACTTCTTCTCCCTCGGCGGCGACAGCATTACCGCCCTCCAGGTGGCCAGCCGGGCCCGGGAGGCCGGGCTCGCCGTGTCGCCGCGCGACATGTTCCGCCACCAGACCGTCGCCGAACTCGCCGCCGCCGTGGAGGCGGTGGACGCGCGGCCGGCCGAGGCCGCGCCCGCCGCCGACGGCGTCGGACCGGTGCCGCCCACCCCAGTGGTGCGTTGGCTGGCGCAGCGGCGCGGCCCGGCAGCCGGGCTCAACCAGTCCGTGCTCCTGCGCGTACCCGCCCTCGGCCTCGACGGGCTGACCCGCGCCGTCCAGGCCCTGCTCGACCGGCACGACGCTCTGCGCCTGCGCCTGTCTGCCACCGGCGTCATCTGGGGCCTGCAGGTGGAGGCAGGCGGGAGCGTCCGCGCCGAGGACGTCGTCCGCCGCGTGGACGTCAGCGCCCACTCCGACGACCCGACGGACCCGGACCTCACCGCGCTGGTCACCGCGGAGGGCGAGGCCGCCCGGCTGCGCCTCGACCCGGAGGCCGGGGCGATGCTCCAGGTCGTGTGGTTCGACGCCGGAGCCGGCCGCCCCGGACGGCTGCTGGTCACCGCCCACCACCTCGTCGTCGACGGCGTGTCCTGGCGGATCCTGCTCCCGGACCTGGTCGCCGCCTGCCGGTCGGCCCAGGACGGTCGGCAACCCCAGCTCGCCCCCGTCGGCACCTCGCTGCGGCGCTGGTCCGAGCTCTTGCTCGCGGAGGCCCAGAACGCCGACCGCACCGCCGAGTTCGACCTGTGGGCCGGGATGCTCCAGGAGCCTGAGCCGCGCCTGGGCTCCGGCCCGCTGAGCCCGGCCCGGGACACCTACGGCACCGCCGAACACCTCTCGGTGCGACTGCCCGCCGCAACCACCGGCGCGCTGCTGACCGACGTACAGGCACGTATGGACGAGGCACTGCTCACCGGCTTCGCCCTCGCCACCGCCCGCTGGCGCGAGCGCCAGGGCTGGGGCGCCGACTCCTCGGTCCTCGTCGACGTGGAGAAGCACGGCCGCGAGGAGATCCGGGACGACATCGACCTGTCCCGCACGGTCGGCTGGTTCACCGCCATCCACCCGCTGCGTCTCGACCCCGGCACCGGCGCCGCCACCACCTCCCTGAAGCGGGTCAAGGAGCAGATTCGCGCCGTCCCCGACAACGGCCTCGGCTTCGGACTGCTGCGCTACCTCAATCCGGACACCGCCGGGGCGCTCGCCGCGTACCCGGCGCCCCAGATCGGCTTCAACTACCTCGGCCGGGTGAGCGCGTCGAGCCTGGAGGACTCGGGCGACTGGGCGGGGGAGTCCCGCATGGACACCCGCGTCGTGCCGTCCGATCCCGGCATGCCGTTCGCCCACGCTTTGGAGATCAGCGCGGTGACCCGGGAGACCCCCGAGGGGCCGCGGCTCGACGTCACTTTCTCCTGGCCCGGCGCCCTGTTCACGGCCGAGCAGATCCGGCAGCTCGCCGAGGAATGGTTCGCGGCGCTGGGGTCGCTCGGCGGCCAGCCCGGCGGACTCACCCCGTCCGACCTGCCCCTGGTCGCCCTCGACCAGGCCGAGATCGACCGGCTCGCGGACGCCCACGGCGGCATCGAGGACGTACTGCCGCTCTCCCCGCTCCAGGAGGGCCTGCTCTTCCACACCCAGTTCACGGACTCCGGCCCCGACGTGTACGCGATGCAGCTCGGCGTCGACCTGGAGGGGCCGCTGGACCCCGCGGCGCTGCGCGCGGCCGGGCAGGCGCTGCTGGAGCGCCACGCCAACCTGCGGGCCGCCTTCCACCACCGGCCCGACGACCGGGCGGTGCAGGTCATCGTGCGCCGCGCGGAGCTGCCCTGGGAGGAGATCGACCTCTCCGGCCTCGACGAGGAGACCCGGCAGGCCGAGCTGGCCCGGCTCACAGACGAGGCCCGGGACACCCGCTTCGACCTGGCGCGGGCCCCCATGGTGCGCTTCCTGCTCATCCGGCTCGGCGCCGAGCGGCACCGGCTGCTGGTCCTCAAGCACCACATCGTGCTCGACGGCTGGTCTATGCCGCTGTTCCTGCGGGACTTGGTCGCGCTGTACCACGGCGAGCAGGCCGCGCTGCCCGAAGTCGTCCCGTACCGCGACTACTTCGTGTGGCTGGCCGGCCAGGACCGCGCGGCGACCGAGGCGGCCTGGCGCGGCGCGCTGGACGGGCTCGCCGAGCCGACGCTGCTGGCCCCGGCGGGCTCGGGCGCCCCCACCCGGATGCCCACGAGTGTCGCCCGGAACCTCTCCCCGGAGGTCACCGCGGCCCTGCGGACCTTCGCGAAAGCTTCCGCGGTCACGCTGAACACCGTCCTCCAGGGCGCGTGGGCGGCGCTGCTCGGCCGTCTGCTCGGCCGCGACGACGTGGTCTTCGGCGCGACCGTCTCCGGTCGTCCGCCGGAGGTGCCCGGCATCGAGTCCATCGTTGGCCTGTTCATCAACACGATCCCCGTCCGGGTGCGCCTGGACGCGGCCGAGGACTGGCACGGCCTGCTGGCCCGGGTCCAGGAGGAGCAGTCCGCGCTCAGCGCCCACCACCACCTCGGACTCGCCGACGTCCAGCGTCTGGCCGGGCTCGGCGGCGAACTCTTCGACACGCTGTTCGTCTACGAGAACTTCCCCACGCCCTCGGGCGGCGACCGTCAGGACACCGCCCTGCGCGCGGCCGCCGTGGAGACCCGCGCGGTCGCCCACTACCCGCTGGCCCTGATCGCCTCCGTGGGCGACGGCCGTCTGCGGTTCCGCCTCGACCACCGCTCCGAGCTGTTCGACACGGAGACCGTCGAGGCCCTGCTGGAACGCTTCACGCGGATCCTGGAGAGCGTCGCAGACAACCCGGGCCGGCCGCTCGCCACCGTCGACCTGGTCGGCGCAGAGGAGTTCCGGCAGCTCGTCGACGGCTGGAACGGCGGCCCACTGGACGTCCCCGCCGGCCCGCCGACCATGACCCACCACTTCGCGCAGGCCGTGGCCGAGGGCCCCGACGACATCGCCGTACGCCTCGGTGACCACCGCCTGACCTACCGTCAGCTCGACGAGCGCGCCAACCAGGCGGCCCACCGGCTCATCGGACTCGGGGTGCGCCCCGAGACCCGCGTCGGCGTCCTGCTGGACCGCTCCGTCGACCTGATCGTCAGCGTCCTCGCGGTACTCAAGGCGGGCGCGGTGTACGTCCCGCTGGAGCCCACCTACCCCGACGAGCGCGTCCGGCTGCTCCTCACCGAGACCCGCTCCCTGGTCCTGCTCACCGACGGCTCCCGCACCGCCCACTGGAGGCAGCAGCTCGCGGACACCGTCGAGGTGCTGGCCGCGGACGCGGACCCGGGCATGACCGAGCAGCCGACGACCGCACCCGCCGTCGACGTCCTGCCCGACCAACTGGCCTACGTCATCTACACCTCCGGCTCCACCGGCGCCCCCAAGGGCGTCGCCGTCAGCCACCGCTCCGTCGTAGAGCTCGCCGCCGACCACTGGTGGAGGCTGGACGGCACCCAGCGCGTGCTCTTCCACTCCCCGCACGCCTGGGACGTCTCCACCCTCGAATGGTGGGTGCCGCTGCTCAACCACGGCGAGGTCGTCATCGCCCCGCCCGGCAAGGTCGACCTGGAGGCCATCGCCTCCCTCGTCGTCGAGGAGGAGATCACCGGACTGTGGGCCTCCGGAGGCCTGTTCCGGCTGCTCGCCGAGACCCACCCGGAGTGCTTCCGGGGCCTGGCCGAGGTGCGCACCGGTGGTGACGTCGTCCCCGCCTACGCCGTCCGCAGGGCGCTCGACGCCTGCGCCGGCACCGACACCGTCGTCACGGCCGGGTACGGTCCCACCGAGACGACCGTGTTCTCCACCCGGCACTCCATGCGCCCCGGCGACGAGGTCCCCGAGAGCGTCCCGATCGGCGCCGCCCTTGACGGCACCCGCGCCTACGTCCTCAGCCACGGCCTGCGCCCCCAGCCGGTCGGCGTGGACGGCGAGCTGTACCTCGCCGGGTCCGGCGTGGCCCGCGGCTACGAGAACAACCCCGGCCTGACCGCCGAGCGGTTCGTCGCCGACCCCTACGGCGAGCCCGGCACCCGCATGTACCGCACCGGCGACCTGGCGCGTTGGCGCTCCGACGGCCTGATGGAGTTCGTCGGCCGCACCGACGAGCAGGTCAAGCTGCGCGGCTTCCGCGTCGAGCTGCGCGAGGTCGAGGTGGCGCTCAGCGACTATCCCGGCATCGGCCAGGCCGTCGCCCTGGTCCGCGAGGACCGCCCCGGCGACAAGCGCCTCGTCGGCTACGTCGTCCCGGACGCCGGCGCCTCGGCCCCCGACCTCGCCGCCCTCCAGGCCCATCTGGCCCAGAGGCTCCCGGAGTTCATGGTGCCGTCCGCGATCGTGGTCCTGGACAGACTGCCGCTGACCTCGCACACGAAGCTGGACCGCAAGGCGCTGCCCGCACCCGAGCAGCACCGCACGGAGTCCGCCGGACAGCCGCGCAGCCCCCAGGAGACCGTCCTGTGCGAACTGTTCACGGACGCCCTCGGTGTGGCCGACCTCGGCATCGACGACGACTTCTTCCTGCTCGGCGGCAACTCGCTGCTGGCCGCTTCCCTGGTCAGCCGGATCCGCTCGGTCCTCGGCTGCGAACTCGGCATCCAGGCCCTGTTCACCTCGCCGACCGTGCGCGGGCTCGCCGAGAAGCTGGCGGGCGGCACCGGACCCGACGAGCACAACGGACTCGACGTCCTGCTGCCGCTGCGTGCCAAGGGAAGCGGCCCCGCCCTGTTCTGCTTCCACGCGGGCGGCGGCCTGAGCTGGCGGTACGCGGGCCTGTTGCGCCACCTGCCCGCCTCGCTGCCGGTCTACGGCGTGCAGGCGCGGGCGTTCTCCACGCCCGGCTACCGGCCCGGCGGCATCGAGGAGATCGCCGAGCACTTCGCCGAACGGATCCGCGCCGTCCAGCCCGAGGGCCCGTACCACCTGCTCGGCTGGTCCTTCGGCGGGCTCGTCGCCCAGGCGGTGGCGACCCGGCTGCACGCGGACGGGGCCGAGGCCGGCCTCGTCGCCGTACTCGACTCGTTCCCCGTGGAGTCTCCCGCGGCGGCCCCCGTGTCCGCCTCCGACAAGCGGAACCTGATGGCGGCGCTGCTGGAGGCGACCGGCCTCGGCGGCCAACTGTCCGAGGGCGTCGAAGCGGACGAGGAGAGTGTCGCCCGGGTGCTGCGCGCCCAGGGCAACGCGCTCACCGACCTGCTGGCCGACCACCTGGCCACGGTGGCGCAGACCTTCCAGGACCACGTCGAGCTCCGCCGGGCCTTCACGCCGAAGGTCTACCGCGGCGACGTGCTGCTCCTCGCGGCCGCTGAGGGCGGCCCCGGAGCCGAGGAGGGAACGCGGCGCTGGCGGCCGTACGTCGACGGGCGCATCGACGCCCGCACCCTTCCCGGCCGGCACGAACAGATGCTGCTGCCCGGCCCGATCGCCGAGGTCGGCCGGATCGTCACGGAACACCTCGAGACCTTCAGTGAGGAGGAGGGGCGATGAAGCGCGACCTCTACGAGATCGGTGAGCTCCCCCCGCTCGGCCACGTCCCGAGCCACATGTACGCGGCCGTGATCCGGCCCGAGCGCTACGGCGAACCCCGGCAGGCGATCCAGGTCGAGCCGGTCGAGGTCCCGCCGGTGGGCCGCGGCCAGGTCCTGGTCATGGTGATGGCGGCCGGCGTCAACTACAACGGCGTGTGGGCCGGTCTCGGCACCCCCGCCGACGTCATCGCCGCCCGCCGCAAGCAGGGCGATCCGCACGACTTCCACATCGCCGGCTCCGAGGGCGCCGGCGTGGTCTGGGCGGTCGGCGAAGGCGCCACCCAGTACAAGGTTGGCGACCCGGTCATCATCGCCGGGGTCCAGTGGGACGAGTCCGCCCCCGACATCCGCATGGGCGTCGACCCCACCGCCTCCAGGTCGCAGAAGGCGTGGGGGTACGAGCTGAACTTCGGCTCCTTCGCCCAGTTCACGGTTGTCGACGAGTACCAGGTGCACCCCAAGCCCGAGCAGCTCACCTGGGAGCAGGCCGGCTGCTTCCTCGGTGGCGGCTCCACCTCGTACCGGATGCTCACCGGCTGGGCCCCGCACATCGTGCGGCCCGGCGACCCGGTGCTGATCTGGGGCGGGTCCGGAGGGCTGGGCTCCATGGCGATCCAGCTCACCGACCACTTCGGCGGGATCCCCATTGCTGTGGTCTCCGACGACGACAAGGCCGAGCACTGCCTGAAGCTGGGCGCCCGCGGCGTCATCAACCGCCGCGGCTTTGACCACTGGGGCAGGCTGCCCGACGCGAACGACGCCGCGGAGTACGCCCGTTGGCAGGCAGGGGCCCGCGCCTTCGGCCGAGCCATCTGGGACATCCTCGGCGAGCGGCGCTCCCCGCGGATCGTCCTGGAGCACCCGGGCCGGGACACCCTGGCCACCTCCGTCTACGTCTGCGACCACGCCGGCATGGTCGTCACCTGCGCGGGCACCAGCGGCTTCAACGGCGACATCGACCTGCGGGTCCTGTGGATGTTCCAGAAGCGTCTCCAGGGCTCGCACGCGGCCAACGTCCGGGAGACCCGGGCCGCCATCAACCTGGTGGCCTCCGGCCGGGTCGACCCGTGTCTGAGCCTGACCCTGCCGTTCGCCGAGATCGCCGACGCCCACCAGCTCGTCTACGAGAACCGGCACCCGGCCGGGAACACGGCCGTCCTGGTCAACGCGCCGGGAACGGGCCTGACTTCGCTCACCTGAGCGTGGGAGGGGCACCGCACGTTCAGCCCGTGTTCAGGCCGTCCGGCGGTGCCACGGGCAGGGTGGACGTGTCCCACACCGTGCCCAGCACTGGAGGAAGCGTGTCCCTGCCCTACCGCCTGTCCCTGGTGGACGTCGTCACGGAGCTGCCGGCCGACCTCGCGGACGGCGCGCCGAGAACCCCTCTGATCATCCGGGGCGCCGACGCGCTGCGGAAGGTCACCGGGTGGACGATCCGGCACGTCGCCGAGAGCTACGAGCGGCACGGTGTGCAGGCCTGGGCGCCGGCTGCCGGCGGGGGTACCCGGTTCGGCCCTGGCATCGACTCCGAGCGAGTGTCCCTGCGCGCGGACGAGATCGTCGAGCGGGTCACCGCCGGCACGGGCGCGGACGTCGTCTACTTCCCGCAGGTCTCCCTGCTCAAGGAGATCGCGGAACTCGCGGACGACGTGGAGCTGCCTTCCGCGATCCCCGCGCAGCGCATCTCCGACCTCAACCTCTGGATGGGCTCGAAGGACTACACGACCCAGCTCCACTTCGACATGGCGCAGAACCTCTACGTCCAGATCGAGGGCCGCAAGCGGTTCCTGCTGTTCCGGCCGGAGGACTTCGGCCGCATCCAGACCGGGCTGCGTGGCGGCATGCACAACGCGAGCGCCATCGACCCGGAGGCCCCTGACCTGGAGGCCTTCCCGGAGTTCGCCGGCCTCGATGCCTGGGAGGCGGTCCTCGAACCCGGCGACCTGCTCTACCTGCCACCGTTCTGGTGGCACCAGGTCTCCGGCCTGCAGGGCGGGGTCTCGCTCAGCATCTGGTGGCGCCCGGCCGTCGAGGATCACGCCACGGCACCGGCGCTCCTGCACCACCTGCGGGCGGGGACGCTCGGGGGCGGCGGCATCGGCGCGCTCCTCAAAGTCTTCGACTTCACGGGTCTCAGCGGCACGGACGCCTCCGCGACCGCGCTGCTCGACCTGGCCCGCCATCTGAACGAACGCGGCCACCACGCCGCCGCGGCCGGCCTGGGCGCCGCGGTGGTCCGGGCGGCCCTGGACACCGACAACTTCACAGCCCCGGACGAGCGGACGGTGCGGCGCTGGCTGGCGCCGGCCGGAGGCGGCGAGGTCACCCAGGCCGACGTCGCCTCCGCCCTCGACGAGCTGACCGACCCGCACTGGACGACGGCCTTCCACGCGGCCTTCGGCCGCTTCCTCGTCGCCGCCTGACCCGGACACCGAACAACCTAGGGAGAAGCACCACATGGCGACCACCGACACCGTTGCCGCGGCAAGGCTCACCGGATTCAGCGGCGACCCCGACTACTTCCGTATCAAGGAGTACCGGACCTTCGAACCCGAGGCCGTCGTCGACGTCCTCAAGGGCCGCAGCGCCGGCGTCGTCTTCCGCGGCGTGATCGCCCCGGACACCTGCGCGGAGCTGTCCGGGCGTTTCTGGTCCAGCCCGGACCGCGAGCGCAGGACCTCGGTCGCGCCCAGCTACTACCTGGGCACGTACCACTACCACAAGACGACCCGGAACTACCTCGACGAGTCCGAGCGCACCGCCGCCGCCCTGGAGAGCGTCCTCGACATCCCGCGGGACCCGCTGACCGAGTTCTACGACGGTCTCGCCAAGGCCCTCGCACCCGAGGGCGTCACCGTGCGCCGCGCCGAGCACGACGGCCGCCAGGCCTGCCGGGGCCTGCTGCGCTCCTGGCACGGCGCCGGCGACTACACCCTCGACCCGCACGAGGACACCTCGCAGTGCGCCGAGCCCCGCCAGGCCGACTTCGAGATCCAGGGCGTCCTCGACCATGAGGTGTGCGCGCTCAACATCTGCCTGGAGAACGGCGACGGCGGCCGCCTCGCGGTGTGGAACATCCAGCCGGACGAGGAGAGCAAGCGCCGACTCGGCCTGGAGCACAGCGGCTCGCCGTACCCGATGGAGACTCTCGACAGCATCGAGTGCCAGTGGCTGGAGATCAACGCCGGGGACGTCTACGTCTTCAACGGCGGCCACATCCACGCCGTCGAGCCCAACATCGGCGCCGACAGCCGCCGTACCACGCTCGCGGGCATCTTCGGCTTCGTCGACCGTGACACCGTCGCGTTGTGGACATGAAGTCACTGGTCCTGGCCGGCATCACCTACCTGCCGTAGGAGGCGCCGCTTCCGAACTCGACGGGCGGGGACGGGTGGTGGCCCTGGAGGAGAAGAAGCACGCACACCGCCTCGTCCTCGACGCGGTCCGCGACGACGCCCGCACCGTTCAACAACGGGGAGGGGGCCCGCGCTTCAAGCGCCGGGCCCCCTCCCCGTTTCCCGTGCTCAGAGGCTGCCGATCACCTGGCGCAGCGCGCTGATCACCTTGTCCTGCACACCCGCCGACAGCGACGGGTACATGGGCAGCGAGAAGATCTCCCCGGCCAGCCGCTCGGTCACCGGCAGCGAGCCCTTGGCGTACCCCAGGTGCTGGAAGCCCGTCATGGTGTGCACGGGCCACGGATAGCTGATGTTGAGGGAGATGTCGTACGCCTTCATCCGCTCGATGATCTCGTCACGCCGGGGATGGCGCACGACGTACACGTAGTACACGTGCTCGTTGCCCGCGGCCGTGGCCGGCAGGACCAGGCCGCCTTCGCCGGTGAGGTCCGCGAGGCCCTCCTCGTAGCGCCGGGCCACCGCCCGCCGGCCCTCGACATAGGCGTCGAGGCGGGGCAGCTTGCGGCGCAGGATCTCGGCCTGCACCTCGTCGAGCCGGCTGTTGTGGCCGGGCGTCTCGACGACGTAGTAGACCTCCTCCATGCCGTAGTAGCGCAGCCTGCGCAGCGAGCGGTCGACGGACTCGTCGTCGGTGACGACGGCACCGCCGTCGCCGTACGCGCCGAGCACCTTGGTCGGGTAGAAGGAGAACGCGGCGGCGTCGCCCAGCGTGCCGGCGGGGCGGCCGTGGTGGCGGGCGCCGTGCGCCTGGGCACAGTCCTCCAGCACCGCCAGGCCGTGCTCGCGGGCGAGGGCGCGCAGTGGCTCCATGTCGACACACTGCCCGTAGAGATGCACCGGCAGCAGCGCCTTGGTGCGGGGGGTGAGGGCGGCCGCGACCTGGGTCACGTCCATCAGGTAGTCCTCTTCGCGGACGTCGACGAAGACCGGTGTGGCGCCGGTGCCGTCGATGGCCACCACCGTCGGGGCCGCGGTGTTGGAGACGGTGATCACCTCGTCCCCGGGGCCGACGCCGATGGCCTGGAGGCCGAGCTGGACGGCATTGGTGCCGTTGTCGACACCGACGCAGTGCTGTGCGCCGTGGTAGTCGGCGAACTCCCGCTCGAAGCCCGCCACGCTGGCGCCGAGCACCAGCCTGCCGGAGGAGAAGACGGTCTCGACGGCGTCGAGCAGGTCGGTGCGTTCGGCGTGGTATTCCGGGAGATAGTCCCAGACATAGGTGGTCATGTGGTGCTCAACCTCCTGGCGGATCGGTTCGTTGACGGCGGTGCGGTGCGGTGGGTGCGCAGTGCGGCCAGCCAGCCGTCGCGCACCGACTCCGCCAGGGGAATAGGGGGCTGCCACCCCAGGTGTGTGCGAACCGCGGCGGTGTCCACGCACAGCCAGTCGGCACCGCCGCCGGGCGAGCCGGGCGGCGGAGGCAGCTCCACCACGCTCGCGGGGATCCCGCTCGCGGTGACGAGCACATCGACCAGGTCGCGCACGGGCACGGCCTCGCCCCGCCCGATGCCCAGCGGTTCCGGGACGGCGGGGGCCGAGGCCGCGGCGACCACCGCGTCGGCCACGTCCCGGACGTCCACGTAGTCGCGGCGCGCGCTCATCCGGGTCAGTTTTACGACGGCCTCGCGGCCCTCGTCGGACGCGGCCAGCAACTGCCCGGCGACCCGGCCCAGCAGACTGACGCCCGGGGTGCCGGGCCCACACACGTTGGAGACCCGCAGCACCGTGCCGTCCACACGGCCCTCGGCGGCGGCGCGCAGCACCGCCTCGGTCGCGGCGAGCTTGCCCCGGCCGTAGGCGGTATCGGGGCGCGCCGGGACGGCGGCCGAGACCCGGGTGCCGGAGGGGACGGGCCCGAACTCCAGGACCGAGCCCAGGTGGACAAGCCGGGGGGTGTCCGGCATTCGGCCGAGGGCGTCCAGCAGCCGCAGCACGGGAACCGCCGTCGCGGACCACATCTCGGCGTCGGTACGGCCCCAGATGCTGCCGACCGAGTTGACCACGACCGACGGGCGCAGCGCCCGAAGGGCGCGGCCCAGCTCCCCGGGTCCGGTCTCCGCCAGGTCCAGCAGCGCGGTGCGGTACGGCAACGGATCCTCGGCCGGACGCCGGCCCACCGCCACGACCTCGTGGCCGCGCGCGGCGAAGGCGGCGCAGACATGGCGCCCCACGTATCCGGCCCCACCGAGGACGACGACGCTGGTCATCGCACCGTCCTCAGCGCCGCGACCAGCGTCCTGGCCTGGACGTTGAGATGACCGCCGTACTTCAGCAGCTCCTCCAGCTGGCGTTCGGTCAGCCAGCGGAAGGTGTCTCCCTCACCGACCGGGCCGGCGTCGTCCACCTCGATGATCATGTAGCGGCTCTGTGCGTGATGGAAGCGGCCGCCCTCCTCGGACAGCACCGTGTCGAACAGGGTGCGGGCGAGGGGGGCTCCGAGGACCAGGTCGAGATGGGGCGGCAGGTCGCCGGGCGGCAGGTGGGCATGGTTGGCCGGGGTGCACTGCACCGTCGGGCCCAGCTCCACAGTGTCCAGGAAGCCGGGCTCGGAGCGGGCGTTGACCAGCGCGTGGCGCACCCCGCCGATCCGCTTCACCAGCAGTGCCGCCAGCCCGTCCCCGTGCGGCCGTAGCAGAGGCTGCGACCAGGCGGGCACCTCACGGCGATGGGAGCCGACATGGACGGCGACGATGCTGAAGTAGCGGCCGGACTCGTGTGTGATGGCGTCCGCCGTCCGGTGCCAGCCCGCGAGATCCTGCAACGGCAGTCGCTCGGCGCTCAGTTGGCGCTCGGCGCGCTGGCCGGTCAGCCAGCTGCGGATCTCCCGGTCGGTGTGCAGCCCGGCGTCCGGCCCGGCGTGCGGGCGCCAGTCCGGCAGGCACGCCAGGACCGTACGGGCGTCCATGTTCACCAGGTCGGGGAAGGACAGCAGCGCGCCGAGCTGGCCCAGGGTCAGCCAGCAGAAGTCCTCGCCGGCCTCCACCCCGGGGCCGACCTCCACGACCATGTTCCGGTTGCGCTTGCGCCAGAACCACGAGCCCTGCTCGGACTGGAGGACGTCGGCCAGTACCCGGCCGGGCTCGGGCCGGCGGAAGACGTCGAGCAGGGGAACCGGTGAACCGCCGTGCACCCGCGTGTAGTTGGAGCGCGTGGCCTGCACGGTGGGGGAGAGTTGCATCCCGCCGACGTTCCCCGGCTCGGACTTGGCCTGTACCAGACAGTGCAGGACCCCGTCGAACTCGCGGACCGCGAAGCCGAGGATGCCGTGCTCCGGCTGGCGGATGATCGGCTGCTCCCACTCGCCCACGGGGCCGAAGTCGGAACGCACCTTCAGGCCGTGCACGGAGAAGAACCGGCCGCTGCGGTGGCGCAGATCGCCCGTGCCGGGCGCGAAGTCCCAGCCGCTGAGCCGGTCGAAGGGGATCCGTTCGACCTGCTGCGCGTGCGCGGACCGGCGGTCGGCGAGCCAGTCGAAGAAGGCGCTCGTACTCGTCAGGACGCCCTCCGTGCAGCGCGCGGACACCGCCAGCCGGTCCGCCGTGCCCAGCTCGGGGAGGAGGTCGACGCGTTCCGACGTGGCGGGCTGCGTCATCACCGGATCGTCTCCAGGAACTTCACCGCGGACGCGGCGCCGTCCTCCGCGGACAGCAGACCGCCCAGCCGGGCGGCGGCCTTCCGGAGCGCGGGGTCGGTGGCCGCGATGACGATCGCCGCCGCGAGGCCGGAGGCGGTCAGCTCGCGCTGGTGCAGCGGCGGCGGCGCCACCCCGAGCCGGTGCAGATGCTCGCCCCACATCAGCTGGTTCACCTCGTACGGGCACGTCACCTGTGGGATCCCGGCCGACAGCGCGGCGTTGTGGGCGCCGGGCGAACCGGAGTTGACGGCCAGCCGCACCTGCGGCATCAGCCAGCCGTACGGCACGTCCTCGATCGCCAGGACGTCGCCCCGGGCTTCGTCGGCCGACAGCCCGCCCCAGCCGGCCACCACCACGGCCCGGAACCCGCTCTCCCGCACCGCGTCCAGCACCAGCGAGGTCGTCCGCTCCGGGTCGGTGCCGACCGCGCTGCCGAACCCGATGAACACCGGCTTCTCGCCCGCCTCCAGGAATCGCACCAGCCGTGCGGGCGGCTCCCAGCCGAGCGGCTCGGGCAGATGCCAGAAACCGTCCGTGTGCACGGTGTCGGGCCAGTCCGAGCCTTCGGGGATGACATGCGGGCTGAAGCCGTGCACGACGGGCGTGGGCGTGCCGTCGGCCCCGAAGCGGAAGTCCAGCCGGCCCTCGCGCGGCGGCAGCCCGAGCGTCTCGGCGCGCCACCGGTCCACCACGTCGATGACCTGCGGTGGCAGGAAGGTGCGCACATCGATACGGCTCTGGTCCTGGCGGCCGGAGAAGATGTCCGACAGCAGGCCGAAGGCCGGATAGTCGTGCGACACCACGAAGTTGGGGTACAGGGCGCCCAGGACATGCGGCACGCCCAGCTTCTCGGCGATCTGTGGGATCGCCTCGCGGAACGCGTGCGAGTGCACGATCAGGTCCGGGCCGTGCTCCCGCGCCACCGCCCACAGGTCGTCGAGGACCGTCGCGTAGTGCGGCACCATCTCCTGGCGCACCGCCCGCCGCTGCTCCTCGATCTGCTCGGTCGGACGGTCGCTGTGCGCCTGGAGATGGCGGATGTCCGCACGGGACCGCACGGTCACGGCGGCGTCGTCCAGCGGGGCGAACGCGACGCCGTACTCGGCCGCCAGCGCGGCGAAGAGCCGGGGCGCCGCGAGCACGGCCTCGTGCCCCGCCCGCTGCATCGCGTACGCGAGCGCGAGATACGGCTGAATATCGCCGCGCGTTCCATAACTGTAGATGAGGGCCTTCAAATCGGTGCCTCCCCCTAGTGGTCGGAAGAACCACAGTCTCCATTCTCTGCAAGTACCCGCAAGAGGCAGCTTGTTCCGTACAGAACCGCTCCAGCGCAGGCCCGGATCCCGGCGTTAGCGTGACCGAGGAATTAGTCGATCCCTCAATACGGCTTCGCTGGAGGACGTGGGGCATGAAGGCCCTCATCTACACGCACGGCAGCCGCGGTGACGTCCAGCCGTACCTGGCGCTGGCCCACGCGCTGAACCGCGTCGGCCACACCGCGACGCTGGTCGGACCGCGCCTGTACGAGGCCTGGGTGACCGGTCACGGGGTCCGTTTCGCACCTGTCAACGACGAGGTGGTGAGACTTCAGCAGCGGCCCGACGTCCGCCGGATCCTCCTCCATCAGGAGAAGGCCGGAGACGTTCATCAGCAGGAACGCGAAAGGATATTCCAGGAGTTATTCCCCAGGGTTTATCCGGTGGTGCTGCGAGAAATGTGGGAGGCCGCAGAGGCGAGCGGAGCCGATGTCGTCGTGCATTCCCATTCGTCCCGTCAGGCCGTGCACCAGATCGCCGAGAGACTGGGCGTTCCGCATGTCTTCGCCAGCCTCTACCCGCACTTCGTGGCCTCCCGGCACTATCCGCCGGAGGTCGGCTCCTTCGAGGAACGCGCGGACAACCTGGAGCGGCACGCCCGCGCAGAGGACGCGATCGGACAGGGCGCGGTGGGCGAGCTGTTCAGGAGCTGGCGCGCCGAGGTGCTGGGGCTGCCGCCCCGCCCTGGCGCCCTGGACCACCGCTTCCGGGCCGACGGCAGCCCCGCGCCGGTCGTGTTGGGCTTCAGTCGGTACGTCCTGGAGCCCGCTCCCGACTGGCCCGACTGGGTCCATGTCACCGGCCCGTGGGTGCTGCCTACGGCCCCCGAATGGCAGCCCCCGGAGCGGCTCCAGCGCTTCCTCGAGAACGGCGAACAGCCCGTGTTCGTCGGCTTCGGCAGCCTGCTCGGCAACGACCCCGAGCACACCGGGCGCGTCGTCGTGGAGGCGCTGCGCCGGACCGGGCTGCGCGCGGTCGTGGTCACCGGCTGGGGCGGCATCGAGATCTGCGACCCGCCGGACTCCGTCCTGGTGGAGCGGGAGATCCCCTACGACTGGCTGCTGCCCCGGGTACGGGCCGCCGTGCACGCGGGAGGCTCCGGCACCCACAACGCGGCCCTCGCGGCCCGCCTCCCCCAGGTCGCCTGCCCCTTCCACAAGGAGCAGGCGATGTGGGCCGGGCGGCTGCACGAACTCGGCGTCGCCCCGGCGCCGTTGCACCAGCGCGACCTCACCGCGGACGCCCTCGCCGACGCCCTGCACACCGCCGTCACCGACCCCGGCATCGCCTGCGCGACGGCCCGCCTGGCGGAGCGCACGGCGGGGGAGCGGGGCGCCGAGGACACGGTCCGCGTCCTCGAACAGACGGCGGCCGGACGGTCCTAGGACCGCGACCTGCCCCGTGCACAGCCGCACAGCACAACGCCGAAGAACCGAAGGAGATCAGACATGTCCAACCCGTTCGAGAACGAGGACGGCCGCTACCTGGTGCTCGTCAACGACGAGGGCCAGCACTCCCTGTGGCCGGTCTTCGCCGAGGTACCCGCGGGCTGGGAGGTGGCGCACCCCGAGGACAGCCGCCAGGTCTGCCTCGACTACATCGAGAAGAACTGGATCGACATGCGCCCCAAGAGCCTCATCCGCCAGATGGCGGGATGAGGGCCGCCGCCTCCTGGCTGACCGTGCTGTGGGGGCGGGTTCCCGAGGGCGACGAACGGCGTGCCACCCACGCCGCGCTCGTCGCCGCGGCGGCACGGCTGACCGGCCGGCCCGCCGGCCTGATCCGGCTGGCGTACGACCCCGGCGGCCGGCCCCGACTCACCGGGCCGGCCGCCGACCTGAAGGTCAGCCTCAGCCACGCCGGGGGCGTCTCAGCCGTCGCCCTCGGCCGTGGCCCGGCCGAACTCGGCATCGACATCGAGCCGTTACGCCCCCTCCCGGCGGCGGCCCTGGCCCGCCGCTGGCTGGACGTGGCGGCCGCCGAGTGGCTCACGGCCCTCCCCGAACACCAGCACCCGGAGGCCTTCCTCACGCTGTGGACCCGCAAGGAGGCCCTGGGCAAGGCCCGGGGCCACGGCCTGCGCGCCGGCGGCCTTCACCACCCGGTCCCGCTCCCCACCCTCTGGCCCCCAACCGCCCGCCTACACCTCCCGCCTCGTCCGGGCGCGCCCACCACGACTGTGGCGATGGTCGGTACCACCCGAGCGGTGGTGTCCGTCGCCCTGGAGTGACCGCGGCCGGGACACGACCCACCCGAAAGGACCCGGCCCGTGGCGTCCGACGCCGATGACACGCGAAACCTCCGTGGTCCTGCGCTGCGGCGCCTGGCAGGGATCTGCCTGCGGCACCCCGGCGCATTGGTGCCGACGCTGGTCGGCGCGGTGGGGGCCACGGCGACGAGCGTCGCGGTCCCGCTGCTGACCCAGATCGTGCTGGACGACGTCGTTGTCAGCGCCGTACGCCCCCTGCTGCCCTGGATCGGCCTGCTGCTGCTCGCCGCCCTGGCCCGCTACGCGCTCACCTTCCTGCGCCGCCACTACGCCAACCGGCTCGCCGCGGACGTCCAGCACGAGCTGCGGACGGCGATGTTCCGGGCGGTGTCCCGGCCCGACGGACCCGGACCGGAAGGGCTCGGCCCCGGCCAACTCATGGGCCGGGCGACCGGTGACCTCGACGTCGTCCACAGCCTGGTGGCCACTCTGCCCGCGCTGCTCTCCCAACTGACCACCGTGGTCGGCGTGCTGGCCGTGATGGCGATGCTGTCGGTGCCGCTGACGCTGGTGAGCCTGGCCATGCTCCCAATGCTGTGGCTGCTCGCCAGTCGCAGCCACCCGCGGATGCTCGCCGCCTCCTGGCGGGCGCAGGACCGCGCGGCCGCCGTCGCGGGCGTCGTGCAGAGCTCCGTCGCCGGCGTCCAGCTCGTCAAGGGCCACGGCCGCGAGCAGCAGGAGACGGCCCGCTTCACCGAGGCGGCACGGGAGTTGTACACCGCCCGGCTGCGCCTGAACCGGCTGGTCGCCCGCTACCAGCCGGCGCTCCAGGCCGTACCGGCGCTCACCCAGGTCGCCGTCCTCTTCCTCGGCGGCTGGCTGGCCACCCGCGGCGACCTCAGCCTCGGCACCTTCGTCGCCCTCTCCATGTACCTCACCCAACTCGCCGACCCCATGCGCCAATTGGCCGGACTCCTCAGCTCCGTTCAGCAGGGCACGGCCGCCTGCGAGCGCGTCCTGGAGGTGACCGGCGCCCCGCCCAGCCACCCGGACGGCATGCTCCCGCTGCCCGGCGACGGCCCGCTCGCCGTGGAGTTCGACCGCGTCGCCTTCGGCCACGACCCCGGCCGTCGAGTCCTGGACGGCCTGATCCTGCGCATCGAACCGGGTGAGACGGTCGCCGTCGTCGGCGGCACCGGCACCGGCAAGTCCACCCTCGCCCTGCTGCTCGCCCGCTTCCACGAGGCACAGTCCGGCTCGGTGCGGATCGGCGGCACCGACGTACGCGATCTGTGTCTGGACGCCCTGCGCGGTGCCCTCGCCCTGGTCCCCGAGGAGACGTTCCTCTTCGCCGGGACCGTTCGCGAGAACATCGCGCTGGGCCGCCCCGACGCCACCGACGCCGAGATCCGTGAGGCCGCCCGGCTGGCCTGGGCCGACGACTTCGTCACCGCCCTCCCCGGGGGCTACGACACCGAACTGACCGAGCGCGGCCAGTCACTCTCGGGCGGCCAGCGTCAGCGCCTCGCCCTGGCCCGCGCCCTGCTGGCCCGCCCCCGCCTCCTCGTCCTCGACGACGCGACCTCCGCCGTGGACACCCGCGTCGAGGCCGCCATCCACGCAGGCCTGCGCACCCTCGCCCACGACCACAGCACCCTCCTCATCGCCCGCCGCCCCTCCACCCTCGCCCTGGCCGACCGCATCGCCGTCCTGGACGACGGCCGCATCACCGACATCGGCACCGAGCCGGAGCTCCTCACCCGCTGTCCGCAGTTCCGGGCACTGTTCGGGCACGAGGAGAACCCGACACGACAGCCGCACCCCGAGACCACCCCCGCCGACACCCCCGCCCCCGCAGCCCGGCCCCTCTCCGCAGCCCTGACCACCGCCGTCCCGACCACTTCCACCCCCCAGACGCCCCCCACCCCCGACAACCCCGCCGTGGACGAGGCATCCGCCACCCGCCCTCTCACCACCCCCTTCTCCCTCCGCACCCTCACCCGCGGTTTCCGCCTCCCCCTCGTCGCCGGTCTCGCCCTGGTCCTCGCCGAAGTCGGCTGCGGGCTCGCCCAGCCGTACGCCGTGCGGTGGGGCATCGAGAGCACCGTCGGCTCCGTGGCTACCGGCGCGCTGACGGCGGCCTGCGTGGCCGCCCTGGCCGTGGCCCTGCTGCGCTGGGCGGTGCAGGGCGGCTCCATACGGGTCACCGGACGCACCGGCGAGCGCCTCCTGTACTCCCTGCGCCTGCGCATGACCGCCCACCTGCACCGCCTCGGCCTGGACCACTACGAGCGCGAGGCCGACGGCCGGATCCTGACCCGGATGACCACGGACGTGGACGCCGTCGCCGGCTTCCTCCAGACCGGCTTGCTCGCCTTCCTCGCCTCCCTGCTGACCATGGCTGGCGTCCTGGTCGCCCTGCTGGTCACCGACCCCGTACTGCTCCTGGTGGTCCTGGTCGCCCTGCCCGCCCTGTACCTGGCCACCGCCGTCCTCCGCGGCCGCGCCGTTGCCGCCTACCAGCTCGCCCGGGAACACACCGCCACGGTCAACGCCGCCCTCCAGGAGAGCGCCGAGGGTATGCGCGTCATCCAGGCCTTCCGCGCGCAGGACGCCTTCCTTCGCCGCTTCGCCGCGCACAGCGACGCCTACCGCCGCGCCCGGATCCGCTCGCAGTTCCTGATGGCCGTGTACTTCCCGTTCATCGAGTGCGTCGCCGCCGTCGCCGCCGCCGGCGTCCTCGCCCTCGGTGCCCAGCGGGTGCGCGACGGCGCGATGGAGGTCGGCACGCTCGTCGCCTACCTCCTCTACCTGGAGCTGTTCTTCGTCCCCGTCCAACAGCTCTCCCAGCTCTACGACGCCTTCCAGCAAGCCCGCGTCTCCCTCGACCGCATCGGCGCACTGCTGAACCTGCCCACCAGCACCCCGCTGCCCGAACACCCCCACCCGGTCGTCCCCCTGCACGGCGAGATCACCTTCCGGGACGTCCGCTTCCGCTACGCGGACGACACCGTGCCCGCCCTCGCCGGCGTCACCCTCACCATCCCCGCCGGCCAGCGCGTCGCCGTCGTCGGCGAGACCGGCTCCGGCAAGTCCACCCTGCTCAAGCTCGTCCCACGGTTCTACGACCCCACCGCCGGCACCGTCCTCATCGACGGCACCGACGTGACCCGGCTCGACCTGAGCGCCTACCGGCAGCGGCTCGGCGTCATCCCGCAGGAGCCCTACCTGTTCGCCGGCCCGGTCCGCGACGCCATCGCCTACGGCCGCCCCGATGCCACCGACGCCGAGATCGAGGCGGCGGCCCGCGCGACCGGCGCCCACGCCTTCGTCACCGCCCTTCCCGGCGGCTACCGGCACCAGCTCACGGAAGGCGGCCGCAACCTCTCCGTCGGCCAGCGCCAGCTGATCGCCCTCACCCGCACCCAGCTCGCCGCCCCCGCGATCCTGCTGCTCGACGAGGCGACCTCCGCCCTGGACCCGGCCACCGAGGCCCTGGTCAACACGGCGACCGACCGGCTCGCCACCCGCCGCACCGCCCTGATCGTCACCCACCGGCTCGCCCTGGCGGCCCGCGCCGACCGCGTCCTCGTCCTCGCCGACGGACGCGTCCGCGAGGACGGCAGGCACGACGAGCTCCTCGCGCTGGGCGGGCACTACGCCGCCCTGTGGCGCGCCCACGAGGCGCACCCCCGCACAGCACTCCAGACGCAAGGAAGGCCCCTATGACCACCGAGCAGCTGACGCCCCGCCGGCGCATCCTCCTGGCAGAGCCCCGCGGCTTCTGCGCGGGCGTACGGCGAGCCATCGGCATCGTCGAGCGCGCCCTGGACCTGTACGGCGCGCCGGTGTACGTCCGCAAGGAGATCGTCCACAACCACCATGTGGTGGGCGAACTGCGCCGCCGCGGCGCGGTGTTCGTCGACAGCGAGGACGAGGTGCCCGAGGGCGCCGTGTGCGTCTTCTCCGCCCACGGGGTCTCCCCACAGGTGCGGGCGGGAGCGGCCGCGCGCCGACTGGACGTCATCGACGCCACCTGCCCGCTGGTGTCCAAGGTGCACCAGGAGGCGGTCCGCTACGTCCGCGACGGCCGCACCATCCTGCTCGTCGGGCACGAGGACCACGAGGAGGTGGAGGGCGTGCGCGGCGAGGCGCCCGCCCGCACCCTGGTCGTGGAGAGCGCCGAGGACGTCGCCCGGTTGGATCTGCCTGACGACACCCCGGTGGCCTACCTGACCCAGACCACGCTGTCCTTCGACGAGACCGCCGACGTCATAGAGGCCCTGCACCGGCGCTTCACCGACCTCGTCGGCCCGCACGGCGATGACATCTGCTACGCCAGTCAGAACCGGCAGAACGCGGTGAAGTCCCTCGCCCGCTCCTGCGACCTGGTGTTGGTGGTCGGCTCGCTCAACTCCAGCAACTCCCTGCGGATGGTCGAGGTCGCGCGCCGGGAGGGTTGCGCCGCCCATCTCGTCCCTGATGCCACGCACCTGGACGAGGAGTGGCTGGAGGGGGCCCGCACCGTCGGCCTCAGCGCCGGCGCCAGCGCCCCCGAGGTTCTGGTCCGCGGTCTGGTGGAGCGCCTGGCCGAACTGGGCCACACCGAGGTCCGCGTCGACGAAGGCACCCCGGAGGACGTCGTGTTCGCCATGCCCGCCCGGCTCGCCGACCCCGTGACCGGCCGGGCCCCGCTGACACCGCTCGCCGACGAGAACGGGTGACCGCACAGATGACCACCGGCATCGAACGCCCCCTGCCCGCCCTCGCGGCCCTGCGTGGCCCCGAGGAGCTGCGCACGCTGAGCCTGCCCCAGGTGGAGGAACTCGCCGGGCACATCCGGGACTTCCTCGTCGACAAGGTCAGCCGCACCGGCGGCCACCTCGGCCCCAATCTGGGCGTCGTGGAGCTGACCCTCGCCCTGCACCGCGTCTTCGACTCGCCCCGCGACACCGTTCTCTGGGACACCGGCCACCAGACCTACGTCCACAAGATTCTCACCGGCCGCGCGGACGCCTTCGACGCGCTGCGCCAGCCCGAGGGCCTGTCCGGCTACCCTGCGCGGGCGGAGTCCGCGCACGACGTCATCGAGAACTCGCATGCCTCCACCGTCCTGAGCTACGCCGACGGTCTTGCCAAGGCGCACGCACTGCGCGGAGTCAGGGACCGGGCGGTCGTCGCGGTGATCGGCGACGGCGCGCTGACCGGCGGCATGGCCTGGGAGGCGCTCAACAACCTCGCGGCGGCCCCGCACCGCCCGGTCGTCGTCGTCCTCAACGACAACGGCCGCTCCTACGCCCCGACGATCGGCGGCATCGCCAACCACCTCACCGCACGCCGCGCGGGCGAACACACGAGTCTGCCCGGCCTGTTCGAGAACCTGGGGCTGCCCTGTCTGGGCCCGGTCGACGGCCATGACGTGGGCGCGCTGGAGGAGGCCCTGCTCCGGGCCGCAGCCCTGCGCCGCCCGGCGGTCGTGCACTGCGTCACCGAGAAGGGGCGCGGGCACGCGCCGGCCGAGCGCGACGAGTTCGACCGCTTCCACGCGGTCCGCGCCCGCCCCGCCGAGGGCAAGGCCCCGGCATCGAAGAGACCGTCGTGGACCTCCGTCTTCGAGACCGAGCTCCTCGCCGTGGGCGAGCGGTACCCCGACGTGGTCGCTCTGACCGCCGCGATGCTGGAGCCGACCGGCCTCGGCGCCTTCGCCCGGCGCTTCCCCGAGCGCACCTTCGACGTGGGCATCGCCGAGCAGCACGCCGTCACCTCCGCCGCCGGCCTGGCCCTCGGCGGACTCCACCCGGTTGTCGCCGTCTACGCCACCTTCCTCAACCGAGGCTTCGACCAGCTGCTGATGGACGTCGCCCTGCACCGGGCCCCGGTCACCTTCGTCCTGGACCGGGCCGGGGTCACCGGCGAGGACGGCGCCTCCCACAACGGCATGTGGGACCTGTCCCTCTTCCAGCTCGTGCCGGGCCTGCGGGTCGCCGCCCCGCGCGACGCCGAGACCCTGCGCCACGCCCTGCGCGAGGCCGTCGCCGTCGACGACGCACCCACTGCGCTGCGCTTCCCCAAGGGCGCCGTACCGGAACCCGTACCCGCCGTGGACACCGTCGCCGGCGTGGACGTACTGCACCGCTCCGGCGGTCGGGACGTCCTGCTGGTCTCGGTCGGCCCGTGCGCCCGCATGTGCCTTGACGCGGCGGAGAGGCTCCAGGAGCGCGGGATCGGCGTCACCGTCGTCGACCCGCGCTGGATCAAGCCGGTCGCGCCCGCCCTCATCGAGCTCGGTCTCGCGCACCGGGCGGTGATCAGTGTCGAGGACGGCGGCCGCTCCGGCGGCGCCGGAGCGGCCCTGGCCCAGGCACTCACCGACGCGGGCGCCCGCCGCCCGGTCCAAGTGATGGGCCTGCCCCAGCGGTTCCTGGCCCAGGGGCGGCGCGAGGACATCCTCGCCCGCAGCGGACTGACCGCCGACGTGATCCTCTCGACGGCACTGCGCGTGATCGGGAAGGAAGAAGGAGAATGACGGTCCAGCTCGGCATGCCCGCCGCACCGCCGCAGACCCTCGGGGAGCGCCGCCGGACGCGCGCACTGCGCGTGGGGGAGGTGGGCGTCGGCAGCGACTTCCCGGTCGCCGTGCAGTCGATGACCACCACGGTCACGGCAGATGTCGATGCCACCCTCCAGCAGATAGCCGAACTGGCCGCTGCGGGCTGCGACATCGTCCGGGTCGCCTGCCCCTCGCAGGACGACGCCGAGGCGCTGCCCGTCATCGCGGCCAAGTCCTCCCTGCCGGTCATCGCCGACATCCACTTCCAGCCGAAGTACGTCTTCGCCGCGATCGACGCCGGCTGCGCGGGGATCCGGGTCAACCCGGGCAACATCCGCAAGTTCGACGACCAGGTGGCCGCCATCGCCCGCGCCGCCAAGGACCGCGGCACGCCGATCCGGATCGGCGTGAACGCCGGCTCGCTGGACGCTCGCCTCCTCACCAAGCACGGCAGGGCGACGCCGGAGGCGCTCGTGGAGTCGGCGCTGTGGGAGGCCTCGCTTTTCGCCGAGCACGACTTCCACGACCTGAAGATCTCCGTGAAGCACAACGACCCGGTGGTCATGGTCCGCGCCTACGAGCTGCTGGCCGAGGCGTGCGACTACCCGCTGCACCTCGGCGTCACCGAGGCCGGCCCCGCCTTCCAGGGCACGGTGAAGTCCGCCGTCGCCTTCGGCGCCCTGCTGCGGCAGGGGATCGGGGACACGATCAGGGTCTCGCTCTCGGCGCCGCCCGTGGAGGAGGTCAAGGTCGGCATCCAGATCCTCCAGTCGCTGAACCTGCGGCCGCGCAAGCTGGAGATCGTTTCCTGCCCGTCGTGCGGCCGGGCGCAGGTCGACGTCTACAAGCTGGCCGCCGAGGTGACCGCCGCCCTGGAGGGCATGGACGTGCCGCTGCGGGTCGCGGTGATGGGGTGTGTGGTCAACGGCCCCGGCGAGGCCAGGGAGGCGGACCTGGGGGTGGCCTCCGGCAACGGCAAGGGGCAGATCTTCGTCCGGGGCGAGGTCGTACGGACCGTCCCCGAATCCAAGATCGCCGAGACCCTCATCGAGGAGGCACTGAAGCTGGCGTCCAAGCAGGGCAAGGTAAGAATCTGACTAGAGCATTGCCAAACCGTGGGGGAATTAGTCGCCTCAATACCAGACAAATAGGCGGCGTTCCTGCGCAGGTGTGCAGGTTCACTCTCATGCGTGACGTCGAGCACACCATCCAGGTAAAGACCTCATCAAATAGTTTGTGATACGGTTCACGAGAACCCCGGACAGAGCCGAAGGACCGCAGTGCGACGGTCGGTTGGCGTGAGTTTCACCGCTCGACCCGGGGACTACGCTCGTCCATGACGACACCCCACGCCCCCTGCGAAAGCGGAGTTGCCGCCATGCCGTCCAATGACGTCCGGACCCTGCTTCAGGCCGCTGTGCCCACAGCCGCCGTCGGTGCTCTTGCCGCCGGCATCAGTGCTGTGGTCACCGGTGCCGAAGGGGCGATCGGGGCGGTTGTCGCGACGCTGGTCGTGATTCTCTTCATGGGAATCGGGTTCTACGTTCTGCAGCGCACTGCCAAAACGCTTCCGCATCTGTTCCAGGCAATGGGCCTGATGCTGTACGCGGCACAAATTCTTCTGCTGTTCATCTTTCTCGCGGCGTTCAAGAACACGACGCTTTTCAACCCCAGGGTCTTCGCGCTCACGCTGGTCGCAGGCACAATCGCCTGGATCGCGGCGCAGGCGCGTGCCCACGTGAAGGCAAAGATCCTCTACGTTGAACCCGACTCCACGACGGGGGACAGGCCCCACAAGACGGGGCACTCGTCGTGAGAGGTAGGGCCGGGATAAGGGCGTGTGAGAGAGCCTGCTATCGTCCGGTGCCAACTGCGGCATCGCGGGCGCGGGCATCTGAGCTGACGCCTGCTCAATCGCGAGGCTTGATGCCCCACAGCCGCCCCCACATCCGTAACACCAGTCCAGTGCCGAACCGCGGCTGCGTGCCGCGCCGACACAACGAGGTTGCCGTACCTATGCGCCACGCTGAAGGAGCCCGCGGTGAGTGCTGACCCGACGCAGGTGCTCGCCTTCGAGACCGATTGCCACCTCTTCGACGGTTGTGGCTTCCCGGCTCCGGGCCTGCACTCGTTCCTGTTCGAGCCGCTTCTGGGCGACGGGGACAGCAACGCGTACTTCAACAAGACGATGCTGCTGGCGCTGCTTGGCTCGGTCATCATCGTCGGCTTCTTCTGGGCCGCCTTCGCCAAGCCGAAGGTGGTCCCGGGCAAGCTGCAGATGGTCGCCGAGATGGGCTACGACTTCATCCGCAAGGGCGTCGTCTACGAGACCATCGGCAAGAAGGAAGGCGAGAAGTACGTCCCTCTGGTCGTCTCGCTCTTCTTCTTCGTCTGGATGATGAACCTCTGGTCGATCATCCCGGTCGCCCAGTTCCCGGTCACCGCGATCATCTCGTACCCCGCGGTACTGGCCGGCATCGTCTACATCCTGTGGGTCAGCCTGACCTTCAAACGGCAGGGGTTCGTCGGCGGCTGGAAGAACATCAGCGGCTACGACAAGTCGCTGGGCGCGGTCCTGCCGCTGTCCATGACCATCGAGGTGTTCTCCAACCTCCTGGTCCGGCCCTTCACCCACGCCGTGCGACTCTTCGCGAACATGTTCGCCGGTCACACCCTGCTGCTGCTCTTTACGATCGCCAGCTGGTACATGCTGAACGGCATCGGCATCGCGTACTCGGGTGTCTCGTTCGTGATGGTCCTCGTGATGACCGCCTTCGAACTCTTCATCCAGGCAGTCCAGGCCTATGTCTTCGTACTGCTGACCTGCAGCTTCATTCAGGGCGCTCTCGCCGAGCACCACTGAGCGCCCGACCTGACTACCAGAGACATCCGGTGGCCAACCCCCACCGGTCATTGAAAGAGAAGGAAGAACGGCATGTCCGCTCTCGCGCAGGCCACCCTCGCCGCCACGGAAATCAAGGGCAACCTCGGCTCGATCGGTTACGGCCTCGCCGCCATCGGTCCGGGTGTCGGCGTCGGCATCATCTTCGGTAACGGTACGCAGGCTCTCGCCCGTCAGCCCGAGGCTGCCGGTCTGATCCGCGCCAACCAGATTCTCGGCTTCGCCTTCTGTGAGGCGCTCGCGCTGATCGGTCTGGTCATGCCGTTCGTCTACCCGACCTCCTGACCCAGACGTCGGACCGCCCCTTTCGACGAAAGGCACTGATATGAGCCCCCTGGTTCAGCTGGCGGCTGAGGAGGCAGAGAACCCCCTCATCCCGCCGATCCCAGAGCTCGTGATCGGCCTGATCGCCTTCGTCATCGTCTTCGGCTTCCTCGCCAAGAAGCTCCTCCCGAACATCAACAAGGTTCTGGAAGAGCGTCGCGAGGCCATCGAGGGCGGTATCGAGAAGGCCGAGGCCGCTCAGACCGAGGCCCAGAGTGTCCTCGAGCAGTACAAGGCTCAGCTCGCCGAGGCTCGGCACGAGGCCGCGCGGCTGCGCCAGGAGGCGCAGGAGCAGGGTGCCACGCTCATCGCCGAGATGCGCGCGGAAGGCCAGCGGCAGCGCGAGGAGATCGTCGCCGCCGGTCACTCCCAGCTCGACTCCGACCGCAAGGCCGCCTCGTCCGCGCTCCGTCAGGACGTCGGCAAGCTCGCGACCGAGCTGGCCGGCAAGCTCGTCGGCGAGTCCCTTGAGGACCACGCCCGGCAGAGCCGCGTGATCGACCGTTTCCTCGATGACCTTGAGGAGAAGGCCGAGGCGACTCGATGACCGTGCACGGAGCCAGTCGCGAGGCTGCCGCCGCCGCACGGGAGCGTCTCGACGCGCTGACGGACTCGACGTCCGCCGACGCGAAGAAGCTGTCCGACGAGCTGGCTTCGGTCACCGCGCTGCTGCACCGCGAGGTGTCGCTGCGTCGGGTCCTCACCGACCCGGCGCAGTCCGGCGAGGCCAAGGCCGAACTGGCCCAGCGTCTCCTCGGCAGCCAGGTCGGCGGGCCCACCACCGACCTGGTGTCCGGCATGGTGCGCTCCCGCTGGTCGCGTTCACGTGACCTGGTGGACGCGCTGGAGGAGCTGGCGGACATCGCCGACCTCACGGCCGCCCAGCAGGCGGGCGCGCTCGACAACGTCGAGGACGAGCTGTTCCGGTTCGGCCGGATCGTCTCCTCGAACACCGAGCTGCGCGCCGCGCTGACCGACCGTGCCGCGACCACCGGCGCCAAGGGCGAGCTGCTGCGCAGCCTGCTCGGGGGCCGGGCCGCCGCCACGACCGAGCGTCTGGTGACCCGCCTGGTGACCGCGCCTCGGGGACGTAGCCTGGAATCGGGACTCGAGTCCCTGTCCAAGCTCGCCGCCGAGCGCCGGGACCGCATGGTCGCCGTCGTCACCTCCGCGGTCCCGCTGAGCGACCCGCAGAAGCAGCGCCTCGGCGCCGCCCTCGCGAAGCTCTACGGCCGTCAGATGCACCTGAACCTGGACGTGGACCCCGAGGTCCTCGGCGGGATCCGGGTGCTGGTCGGCGACGAGGTCATCAACGGCAGCATCGCGGACCGCATCGAGGACGCCGGCCGCCGCATGGCGGGCTAGCCCGCCCGGCAGCCACACAGCACGCAGCAACTCAATACTCGTAGTACGTACTTGAATGCGGCCCTCGTTGGGCCGTGCAGAGGATTCACCTCTTTTTTGGGGGGAGTCCCCATCCCCCCAAGTGAAACTTCGGGCCCAACAAGGAGAGCAGGGAACCCAGATGGCGGAGCTCACGATCCGGCCGGAGGAGATCCGGGACGCGCTGGAGAACTTTGTCCAGTCGTACAAGCCGGACGCGGCCTCGCGCGAGGAGGTCGGTACGGTCACCCTCGCCGGTGACGGCATCGCGAAGGTCGAGGGCCTCCCCTCGGCCATGGCCAACGAACTGCTGAAGTTCGAGGACGGCACCCTCGGTCTCGCGCTCAACCTCGAAGAGCGCGAGATCGGTACCGTCATCCTCGGCGAGTTCAGCGGCATCGAGGAAGGCCAGCCGGTCACCCGTACCGGCGAGGTTCTGTCCGTCGCCGTCGGCGAGGGCTACCTCGGCCGCGTCGTCGACCCGCTCGGCAACCCGATCGACGGCCTCGGCGAGATCGAGACCAGCGGTCGACGCGCCCTTGAGCTGCAGGCTCCGGGCGTCATGGCGCGCAAGTCGGTGCACGAGCCGATGGAGACGGGCTACAAGGCCGTCGACGCGATGACCCCGATCGGCCGCGGCCAGCGTCAGCTGGTCATCGGCGACCGTCAGACCGGCAAGACCGCTCTGGCCGTCGACACGATCATCAACCAGCGTGACAACTGGCGCTCGGGCGACCCGAAGAAGCAGGTCCGCTGCGTCTACGTCGCCATCGGTCAGAAGGGCTCGACCATCGCCTCCGTGCGTGGCGCCCTCGAAGAGGCCGGCGCGCTGGAGTACACGACCATCGTCGCCGCCCCGGCGTCCGACCCGGCCGGCTTCAAGTACCTCGCGCCGTACACCGGTTCGGCCATCGGTCAGCAGTGGATGTACGAGGGCAAGCACGTCCTCATCATCTTCGACGACCTCTCGAAGCAGGCCGACGCCTACCGCGCCGTGTCCCTGCTGCTGCGCCGCCCGCCGGGGCGCGAGGCCTACCCCGGTGACGTCTTCTACCTGCACTCCCGCCTCCTGGAGCGCTGCGCGAAGCTCTCCGACGAGCTGGGCGCCGGCTCGATGACCGGTCTGCCGATCGTCGAGACGAAGGCCAACGACGTCTCGGCGTTCATCCCGACCAACGTCATCTCCATCACCGACGGCCAGTGCTTCCTGGAGTCGGACCTGTTCAACGCCGGTCAGCGCCCCGCGCTGAACGTCGGTATCTCCGTCTCCCGAGTCGGTGGTTCCGCGCAGCACAAGGCGATGCGCCAGGTGTCCGGTCGACTGCGTCTCGACCTCGCCCAGTACCGTGAGCTGGAGGCGTTCGCCGCCTTCGGTTCCGACCTGGACGCGGCGTCGAAGTCGCAGCTGGAGCGGGGTCAGCGTCTGGTCGAGCTGCTCAAGCAGGCGCAGTACGAGCCGATGGCCACCGAGGACCAGGTCGTCTCCATCTGGACCGGTACCACCGGCCGTATGGACGAGGTGCCGGTGGGCGACATCCGCCGCTTCGAGAAGGAGCTCCTGGAGTACCTGCACCGCAAGGAGCAGGGCCTCATGACCTCCATCAAGGAGGGCGCGAAGATGTCGGACGACACCATCACCGCCATCGGCGACGCCGTCGCGGAGTTCAAGAAGCAGTTCGAGACCTCGGACGGCAAGCTTCTCGGCGAAGACGCTCCGGCCGCCGCGGCCAAGTGACGACGGAAGGGACCTGACTCATGGGAGCCCAGCTCCGGGTCTACAAGCGTCGCATCAAATCCGTCACCGCGACCAAGAAGATCACCAAGGCGATGGAGATGATCGCCGCCTCGCGTGTCGTCAAGGCGCAGCGCAAGGTGGCGGCCTCCGCGCCGTACGCGACCGAGCTCACCCGCGCGGTAACGGCGGTCGGCACTGGGTCCAACACCAGGCACCCGCTGACCACCGAGGCCGAGACACCGACCCGTTCCGCGGTCCTGCTCCTTTCGAGCGACCGCGGTCTGGCCGGCGCCTTCAACGCCAACGCGATCAAGGCCGCCGAGCAGCTGACGGCGCGCCTTGAGGCGGAGGGCAAGGAGGTCGACACGTACATCGTCGGCCGCCGCGGTCTGGCCCACTACAACTTCCGCGAGCGCAAGGTCGTGGAGTCGTGGTCGGGCTTCACCGACCAGCCCACGTACGCGGACGCCAAGAAGGTCGCGGCTCCGCTCATCGAGGCCATCGAGAAGGAGACGGCGGACGGCGGCGTGGACGAACTCCACATCGTCTACACCGAGTTCGTCTCGATGATGACGCAGAACGCGGTCGACAGCCGTCTGCTGCCGCTCCGCCTCGACGAGGTGGCCGCGGAGTCGACGGGGAAGGGCGAGATCCTTCCGCTGTACGACTTCGAGCCGTCGGCGGAGGACGTCCTCGACGCTCTGCTGCCGCGGTACGTCGAGAGCCGTATCTACAACGCGATGCTCCAGTCGGCCGCTTCCAAGCACGCCGCCACGCGCCGCGCGATGAAGTCGGCCACCGACAACGCGGGAGACCTCATCACGACGCTCTCCCGACTTGCCAACGCGGCCCGACAGGCCGAAATCACCCAGGAAATCAGCGAGATCGTCGGTGGCACCGCAGCCCTGGCCGACGCGACCGCGGGGAGTGACAGGTAATGACGACGACAGTTGAGACGGCCGTTGCCACGGGCCGCGTCGCCCGGGTAATCGGCCCGGTCGTCGACGTGGAATTCCCCGTCGACGCCATGCCGGAGATCTACAACGCCCTTCACGTCGAGGTGGCCGACCCGGCCCTCGACGGCGCGAAGAAGACGCTGACCCTGGAGGTCGCCCAGCACCTGGGTGACGGCCTGGTCCGCACCATCTCCATGCAGCCCACCGACGGTCTGGTCCGCCAGGCCGTGGTCACCAACACGGGTACGGGCATCACCGTCCCCGTCGGCGACTTCACCAAGGGCAAGGTGTTCAACACCCTCGGTGAGGTTCTGAACTCCGACGAGACGTACTCGGGCGAGCGCTGGTCCATCCACCGCAAGGCCCCGCGCTTCGACGAGCTCGAGTCGAAGACCGAGATGTTCGAGACCGGCGTCAAGGTCATCGACCTTCTCACCCCGTACGTCAAGGGTGGAAAGATCGGCCTGTTCGGCGGTGCCGGTGTCGGCAAGACGGTGCTCATCCAGGAGATGATCTACCGCGTCGCCAACAACCACGACGGTGTCTCCGTGTTCGCCGGTGTCGGCGAGCGCACCCGTGAGGGCAACGACCTCATCGAGGAGATGGCCGACTCGGGCGTCATCGACAAGACCGCCCTGGTCTTCGGTCAGATGGACGAGCCCCCGGGCACCCGTCTGCGCGTGGCCCTGGCCGGTCTGACCATGGCGGAGTACTTCCGCGATGTGCAGAAGCAGGACGTGCTGTTCTTCATCGACAACATCTTCCGCTTCACGCAGGCCGGTTCCGAGGTCTCGACCCTGCTCGGCCGTATGCCCTCCGCGGTGGGCTACCAGCCGAACCTGGCCGACGAGATGGGTCTCCTCCAGGAGCGCATCACCTCGACCCGTGGTCACTCGATCACCTCGATGCAGGCGATCTACGTCCCCGCGGACGACCTGACCGACCCGGCCCCGGCCACCACGTTCGCCCACCTCGACGCGACGACGGTTCTCTCCCGTCCGATCTCCGAGAAGGGCATCTACCCGGCCGTGGACCCGCTGGACTCCACGTCCCGCATCCTGGACCCCCGCTACATCGCGGCGGACCACTACAACACCGCGATGCGCGTCAAGACGGTCCTGCAGAAGTACAAGGACCTTCAGGACATCATCGCGATCCTCGGTATCGACGAGCTGGGCGAGGAAGACAAGCTCGTCGTCCACCGCGCCCGTCGCGTGGAGCGCTTCCTGTCCCAGAACACCCACGTCGCCAAGCAGTTCACCGGCGTCGACGGGTCGGACGTGCCGTTGGACGAGTCGATCACCGCGTTCAACGCGATCATCGACGGCGACTACGACCACTTCCCGGAGCAGGCGTTCTTCCTCTGCGGTGGCATCGAGGACCTCACGGCCAACGCCAAGGAGCTGGGCGTCTCCTGACCCCGGCGCCTTTGGGAGAGGGGCAGGGGAGCACCCTTCGCGGGGTGCGTCCTGCCCCTCTCCGCACTACCTCTAGAATTGAACCCAACACCCGGCACAACAGCCGGGTGGTGACCCGAGGAGCCAACCTTGGCTGCTGAGCTGCACGTCGAGCTGGTCGCGGCCGACCGTAAGGTCTGGTCCGGCGAGGCCACCCTGGTCGTCGCGCGCACCACGTCCGGCGACATCGGCGTCATGCCCGGTCACCAGCCGCTGCTCGGTGTGCTGGAGTCGGGCCCGGTGACCATCCGTACGAGTGATGGTGGAACGGTCGTCGCCGCGGCGCACGGCGGTTTCATCTCGTTCGCGGACAACAAGCTGTCGCTGCTGGCGGAGATCGCCGAGCTGGCGGACGAGATCGACGTCCAGCGCGTGGAGCGAGAGCTCGAGCGCGCGAAGGCGGAGGGCGACGCCTCCGCCGAGCGGCGTGCGGACGTCCGACTGCGGGCCGTGGCGGCGCGCTGACCACAGGGGGTACCTCCCAGGCCCTTCAGGCACTGGGGGAGCCCCAGCGGATGCTTTGCCTCAGCCGCGGCTGGGACCGGTTAGCGCCGGTCCTGGCCGCGGCTGAGGCGAATCCGGATGTTTTTTCCTTTCCGTTACCTAGGAGACGAGGAGGTCGGTGTCGATGTTCCTCGCTCTGACTGTGTGCGGCTTGGTAGTGGCGTTCGTCGTGGTGGGCCTGTTCGTCTTCGGGCTGCGGCGCCGGCTCATCCAACGCTCCGGCGGTACGTTCGACTGCAGCCTGCGCTGGGACGTGCCGGAGAAACCCGACCCCAGCGGCAAGGGCTGGGGCTACGGTGTCGCCCGCTACAACGGCGACCGCATCGAGTGGTACCGCGTCTTCTCGTACTCCCCCCGTCCGCGCCGCGTCCTGGAACGCGCGTCGATCGACGTGGCCGGCCGCCGCGCCCCCGACGGCGAGGAGGAGCTGGCCCTGCTCTCGGACGCGGTGGTGCTGGCCTGTCTCCATCGGGGGACGAGACTGGAGCTGGCGATGAGCGACGACGCGCTGACCGGCTTCCTCGCCTGGCTGGAGGCGGCGCCTCCCGGACAACAGGTGAACGTGGCCTGACACGCACAGGAGGGTGGGGCGGGTCCGTGTGTACGGGCCCGCCCCACCCTCCTTTTCCGCCGTGCCGGTGACTACGCCAGGCCGCCGCTGATCGCGTTCACCAGCTCCCCGTTGCTCGTGTCGCCGCTGAACTCCCAGAAGAACGCGCCGCCCAGGGACTGGTTCTTGGCCCAGGTCATCTTCCCGGCGATCGTCGCGGGGGTGTCGTACGACCACCAGTTGTTGCCGCAGTACGCGTACGCGGTGCCGGCGATCGTGCCGGTGGCCGGGCAGGACGACTTCAGGACCTTGTAGTCCTCGATGCCCGCCTCGTACGTGCCCGGTGCCGCGCCGGTCGCCGTGCCGCCGGGGGCGGACTGGGTGACGCCGGTCCAGCCGCGGCCGTAGAAGCCGATGCCCAGCAGGAGCTTCGCCGCCGGGACGCCCTTCGCCTTCAGCTTGGCGATGGCGTCGGCGGAGTTGAAGCCGGCGGCCGGGATACCGGCGTACGAGGTGAGCGGCGAGTGCGGGGCGGTCGGGCCGTCCGCGTCGAAGGCGCCGAAGTAGTCGTACGTCATCACGTTGTACCAGTCGGCGTAGGCGGAGGCGCCGCCGTAGTCGGCCGCGTCGATCTTGCCGCCGGAGGAGCCGTCGGCGGTGATGGCCGCGGTGACCAGGTAGCTCGACCCGAATGTCGTACGCAGCGCCGACAGCAGGTTCTTGAACGATGCCGCGCCTGATGTGTCACAGGTCAGGCCGCAGGCGTTCGGGTACTCCCAGTCGATGTCGATGCCGTCGAAGACGTCCGCCCAGCGTGGGTCCTCGACGACCGACTTGCAGGAGGCGGCGAAGGCGGCCGGGTTGGCGGCGGCCTGCGCGAAGCCGCCGGAGTAGGTCCAGCCGCCGAAGGAGTACAGCACCTTGATGTTCGGGTACTTGGCCTTCAGCTGGCGCAGCTGGTTGAAGTTGCCGCGCAGTGGCTGGTCCCAGGTGTCGGCCACGCCGGAGACCGACTGGTCGGCGGTGTAGGCCTTGTCGTAGGCGGCGTAGGTGTCGTCGACGACGCACTTGCCGTCCTTGACGTTGCCGAACGCGTAGTTGATGTGGGTGATCTTGGCCGCCGAGCCCGATGTCACCAGGTTCTTGACGTGGTAGTTGCGGCCGTAGACGCCCCACTCGGTGAAGTAGCCGAGCTTGACCTTGTTCCCGGTGGGCGGGTCGGTGGTGCCACCGGTGGTGCGCACGGAGACCGCGCCGCTCACCGGTCCGGTCTGGTCGGCGGTGTCCCGGGCCTGGACGGTGTACGAGTAGTCCGTACCGGCGGTCAGACCCGTGTCCGTGTACGAGGTGGCCGTCACCGTCGCGACCTTGGTGCCGCCGCGCAGGACGTCGTAGTTCTTGATGCCCTTGTCGTCGGTGGCCGCGCTCCAACTCAGCTTCGCCGAGGTGTTGGTGACGCCGGAGGCGGTGGGAGTGCCGGGCGCCGAGGGGGCGTTGTCCCCGGGGACCGAGCCGCCGTTACAACTGCCGCCGTTCAGCTTGCAGTTGGCGGGGGCCCCGGAGCCGGCACCGTTGAAGCCGAAGGTGACGGTGGCGCCGGGGGCGAGGGTGCCGTTCCAGGACTTGTTCTTGGCGGTCCAGTGGGCGCCGCTGGACGTCACGTCCGCGTCCCAGGCCGAGGTGACGGACGTACCCGAGGGGAAGTCCCACTCGACCGTCCATGAACTGATCGACGTGGTACCGGTGTTGGTGACCGACCACTTGCCCTCGAAGCCGGTGCCCCAGTCCTGGGTCTTGGTGTAGGTGGCGGTAGCCGATGACGATACAGCGGCAGCCTGTGCCGGGGTCGAGAGGCCGACCATGGCGGCGAGGGGGAGCAGCAGGGTTGTCAGGCCTGCCGTACATCTTTGTCCGAAGCGCATGCCGCGCCTCCTTGGGGGAGTCAGGGGGGCGCGACTGAGCCTTCGCACCCACAGTGCCGCGAGAATAGGAAGGTCTGGACCACGGGTCAATAGGTCTGGACCACTTCGCGGAAAGCCTCCACCGATTCGCTGAACCCCCAACTCCTGTGCCGGCACGGCCGCTTGCACCCGGCTGCGCGGCTCCAGCTTGCCCGGCAACCGGCTGACGTGCGTCTTCACCGTCGCCTCGGCCATGTCGAGACGGCCGCCACGGGCTGATCGCGCCGACGTACACGATCTGGCCCAAGCGTGACCCGGGCCCCGGCTCAGCGCTCCCCGCCAGGCACCCAGAGCACGTCCCCGACCTCCTTGTTGGCCGTACGGGCCAGGATGAAGAGCAGGTCCGACAGCCGGTTGAGGTAGGTGGCGGTGAGCGGGTTCATGACCTCCCCGTGGACCTCCAGCGCCGCCCACGTCGAGCGCTCGGCCCGGCGTACCACCGTGCACGCCTGGTGCAGCAGGGCCGCGCCGGGGGTGCCGCCGGGCAGGATGAACGAGCGCAGTTTCTCCAGGTCTTCGAGGAACCGGTCGCAGTCCGCCTCCAGCTTGTCGACGTAGGACTGCTCCACCCGCAGCGGCGGGAACTCCGGGTTCTCGGCCACCGGCGTCGCCAGGTCCGCGCCCACGTCGAACAGGTCGTTCTGTACCCGGGTCAGCACCTTGACGACCTCCTCCGTCAGGGCGCCCAGCGCGACGGCGGTCCCGATCACCGCGTTCGCCTCGTTGGTGTCGGCGTACGCCGAGATCCGCAGATCGGTCTTGGCGACCCGGCTCATGTCACCGAGGGCGGTGGTGCCCTTGTCGCCGGTCCTGGTGTAGATGCGCGTCAGATTGACCATGGCGCCAATCTAGACGTTGCCCCAAGTCGTACAGACGTTCTCGGTGCGGAGTCCTGGCCACCTGGAAGCGCCAACCAGTGTGAAACCCCGAGGAATTGGCACTCCGAACCCTGAGGTAGGAATCCCGGTGGCTTCGGCAGCCGGGAGGATCGTCCGGTCCGCCGGATCAGACGTGATCGGTGTCTCACCCCATGAGACGTGAAACGCGTTACTAAGCAGTCACACAGCACCCCCGCGACCGCTAGGGTCCGCCGAAGAGGCCCAATGCACGAGGCACATAAACAGCGCGTCAGGGGAGTCGCACAGTGGCACGGAAGCTTGCCGTCATCGGAGCCGGCCTGATGGGTTCCGGCATTGCCCAGGTCTCCGCGCAGGCGGGCTGGGACGTCGTACTGCGCGATGTCACCGACGAAGCGCTCACCCGTGGCACCGACGGCATCAAATCCTCGTACGACCGGTTCGTGGGCAAGGGCAAACTGACCGCGGCCGACGCCGAGGCCGCCCTCGGACGCATCACCGCGACCACCGACCTGGACGCGGTCGGCGACGCCGACATCGTCGTCGAGGCCGTCTTCGAGAAGCTTGAGGTCAAGCACGAGATCTTCCGCGCGCTCGACAAGATCGCACGTGAGGACGCCGTTCTCGCCTCCAACACCTCGGCCATCCCGATCACCAAGATCGCCGCCGTCACCGACCGCCCGGAACGGGTCGTCGGCGCGCACTTCTTCTCGCCGGTGCCGATGATGCAGCTCTGCGAGCTGGTCCGCGGCTACAAGACGAGCGACGAAACACTCGCCACCACACGGGAGTTCGCCGAGTCGGTCGGCAAGACCTGCATCGTCGTCAACCGGGATGTCGCCGGTTTCGTGACGACCCGGTTGATCTCGGCGCTCGTCGTCGAGGCGGCCAAGCTGTACGAGTCCGGTGTCGCCACCGCCGAGGACATCGACCTCGCCTGCAAGCTCGGCTTCGGGCACGCCATGGGCCCGCTGGCCACCGCCGACCTCACCGGGGTCGACATCCTGCTGCACGCCGCGAGCAACATCTACACCGAGTCCCAGGACGAGAAGTTCGCTCCTCCGGAGCTGATGCGCCGGATGGTTGACGCCGGTGACATCGGCCGAAAGAGCGGGCAGGGCTTCTACAAGCACTGAGCAGTACCAGGCGGTACCGAGAAGGGACGAGACGTATCGCCGACCAGCAGTACCGCACGTAGTCAACAGGTACGGAAACCGCACGAACCCCTGGGGTATCACCCTGTGGGGTGAATTGAGTATCGGTTCGCTCACAGACGGCAACCTGGCCGCCCCAAAGGCAGTCAGACGTTGCATCACCTACCGACGCGGAGCACCACACACGCACTCACGGGAGCGCATATGTACATCAGGGGCGACCACGCCGAGCTGGTCGTCGGGGGCCGCCTCGACGTCCGCAGCGCGGCGGACGCCCGTACGGTCCTGCACACGGCCGTCGACACGGGCGTCGGCGATCTCGTGCTGGACCTGTCCGAGCTGGACTCCTGGGACGCCACCGGGCTCGGGGTGATCATGGGAGCCCACCGGCGGTGCGGGCGGTGCGGTCGGCGGCTGGTGCTGCGCGACGTACCACCGCAGATGCAACGTTTGCTGGTGGCCACCCGGCTGCACCGGATCCTCGCGATCGAGGGTGGCATCGGGGTGGAGTCGCTGCCCAGAGTGTGAAAACGCGCTTCGCGCACAATCCTCACGACACTGTGACGTCTCGGACGGCGCGGTACCCCGGCCTGTCATAGATACTGTGCGAAGGTTTAGGGTTCGGTCGCCCGCTGCCTGACATCCCACGAGCGGGCCCGGACCAGAAGCGACAGCGCAGTGTGCAGCAAGGCCGGGAGGGGCCAGGGTCCCGTCGACCCGCACACGACGCTTTTGGGGGGCTTGAACCTTATGGACCCGAACAACCAGGGCTCCGAGGAGTACGGCCATGACGCCGACGGCAGCACGCCGCGTCAGCGCCCGCCTCGCGACGCCCTCACATCCGACTTCGGTCAGCACACGCCGGCGCTCGCGCGCACGGCGCAGCTCGTCTCGGGTGACTACCTGCTCACCGTCAACCCGGTCGACGGCAGCGAGATAGAGATCTGCCCGCCCGGCGAACGGCCCGGCCGGCCCGTCAAGCTCACGGCGGCCGAGCGCACCGAGATCACCCGCGCCGCGCGGCCACCCGTACCGCCCGGACCCGGGCGGCCCGAACTGCCGCTCCTGGAGCGCGACGGCGAGCGCGAACGGCTGGTGCGGCTGCTGGCCCGCGGCCGTTCCGTACGTCTCACCGGCCCGGCCGGCTCCGGCCGCACCACGCTCCTCGACGCCGTGGCCGCCGACTGCGCCGACCTCGCACCCGACGGTGTGGTCCGCCTCACCGGTCTCCACCGCACCCAGACCGACCTGCTCTACGACCTCTTCTACGCCGTCTACAGCGCACCTCTGTACCGGCCGGAACCGGACGAACTGCGCGCCCTCGTCCGGGAGGCCGGCGCGGTCGTCGTCCTCGACGACGTGGAGTTCGGCGGCGCCGCGCTCGACGAACTCCTGGAGGCGACCCCCGAGTGCGCCTTCCTGATCAGCGCCACCCCCGACGTACCCGCCCCGTCCGCCGACGCGCTGATCGAGGAGCTGTTCCTCGACGGCCTCGACCGGGCCGGTGGCCTGGAACTCCTTGAGCGTGCCGTCGGCCGGGTCCTCACCGAGGAGGAGGCCAACTGGGCCGGCGACCTCTGGTTCGAGTCCGAGGGCCTGCCCCTGCGGTTCGTCCAGGCCGGCGCCCTGCTCAGGCAGCGCGACGGACTCCGGGCCCGCGCCGACGCCTTCGACGAGTTCGGCGTCTTCGAGGACGTCCCGGCCGACGTCCCGGTCGACGCGCCGTTGGACTCCGGCGACGAGGACGCCGTACCGCTGCCCTCGCTCGCCGAGGGTGCCGCGCCCGCGCCACTGCTCGCGTCCCGGCTCAGCCCGTCCGCGCGGGACACCCTGCGGTTCGCCGTCGCGCTCGGTGGTGAGGTGCCCCACCAGGCCCATCTGCCCGCGCTGGTCGGCGACACCCACGCGGACGCCGCCCTCGGGGAGCTGCTCGGCTGCGCCCTGGTGTCCCCGGTCGGCTCCCACTACCGGCTCGCCGCCGGCGTGCGGACCCAGCTGGAGGCCGCCGGATACGGCGAAGGCGCCCAGGACCGGGCGTACACCGCCGCCCGGCACTACGCCTGGTGGGCGGGGCACCCGTCCGTGACTCCCGAGCGGGTGAGCGCCGAGGCCGACGCCCTGATCGCCGCGCTCGCCACGCTCGTCGCCCTCGGCGGCCCGGTCCCCGAGACAGTGACGCCGGGGGAGGAAGAGGAGAGGACAGCCGTACAACTGGCCCGCACGGCGGCGCCCGCCTTCGCGGCCGGACTGTACTGGAGCGCCTGGGAACACGTCCTGCAGCTTGGCGCCGAGGCCGCCCGGGTCGCCGGGGAGGTCTCGGAACAGGCCTATTTCCACCATGAGTTGGGCATCCTCGCGCTCTGCGGCGAGCAGCTCGACCAGGCCCGTGCGGAGCTGGAGGCCGCCATCGGCCTGCGCGGCGCCGTCGCCGACAAGCGCGGCACGGTCGCGGGCCGCCGTGCCCTCACCCTGGTCGCCGACCGGGCCGGTGACACACCGGGCTTCGGCTCCGGCCCGGGTTCCACGGCGGGCGAGGAGGTGCCGGACGCGCGGTACGAGGAGTCGGCGTCGCCGCCCGGTGGGGTCCCGGCCCTCTTCGGGGCCGCCGGTTACCCGCCGCTACAGTCCTCGGGCACGGGTTCCGGTTCGTCTTCCGGTTCGGATTCCGCCTATGGAGGCGGTGACTTCGCGCCGACCGTGATCGCGTCCCGGTCCGGGGGCGGCGGGGCGCACAAGGTCTCGGGCGTCCAGCGGCTCGTGGGCGGTGCCCGGCGCAACCTCGTGGCGGTCGGCGCGGGCGCCCTGCTCGCGGCCGTGCTCGGTACGGTGGTGACCCTGGGCGCGACCTCGAACCCGGGTGACACGCCGTCCGGCCAGGTGGGCGTCAACCCGTCCGCCAGCGCGGGCAGCGACGACGACAGCCTCGGCGCCGACAAGGCCGACAACGGCGGCGGAGACAGCAACGGCGACACCGGTACGGCTACCAGCCGCCCGACGGATCCGGGCCCCGACGGGACGATGGGCACCTCGGACGACCCGACGCCACCGCCCACGGACGGCGCGACCCCGTCGGACGACCCGACGGGGACGAAGACGCCGGGAGGCGGGACCGGTACCGGGGGGAGCAGCGGCGGTACGGTGACCTCGTCTCCGACGGAGCGCCCGACGACGACCCCGCCGACCGGCGGTCCGACAACCACGCCGCCGACAGGCGGTCCCACGACGACCCCGCCGACCGGCGGTCCGACAACCACGCCGCCGACAGACGGTCCGACGACATCGCCTTCGCCGTCGACCCCGGCGACCACGACCACGGCCAGCGGTCCGGTCTCCAGCCCGATCCAGAGCGAGACGGCGAGCGCCCCGGCGAGCGCCCCGGCGAGCGCCCCCGCCGACACCACCACCGCACCCGCGTCGACGGCCGGTACGGCGCCGGTGATCTGACAGCGCGAGGAAGGTACGAGGAAGGGGGCGGGCCCGCCCCCTTCCTCGTACCGCCAAGCCGCACGCAGTGAACCCGCGTCAGAACAGCCGGAGTTTGTCGTCCTCGATGCCGCGCAGGGCGTTGTAGTCGAGGACCGCGCAGCCGATGCCCCGGTCGGTGGCGAGGACGCGGGCCTGGGGCTTGATCTCCTGGGCGGCGAAGATTCCGCGCACCGGAGCGAGGTGCGGGTCGCGGTTCAACAGCTCCAGATAGCGCGTGAGTTGCTCCACGCCGTCGATCTCGCCGCGCCGCTTGATCTCGACGGCGACCGTCGCGCCCTCGCCGTCCCGGCACAGGATGTCGACCGGGCCGATGGCCGTCATGTACTCGCGGCGGATGAGGGTGTAGCCGTCGCCGAGGGTGTCGATGCGGTCGGCGAGGAGTTCCTGGAGGTGCGCTTCCACGCCGTCCTTGATCAGGCCGGGATCCACGCCCAGTTCGTGCGAGGAGTCGTGAAGAATCTCCTCCATCGTGATGATGAGCTTCTCGCCCGCCTTGTTGATGACGGTCCAGATCCCCTCCTCTTCTCCGGTCCCCTCCTTCAACGTGCAGGGCGGAGACATCCAGTTGAGAGGCTTGTAGGCGCGGTCGTCCGCGTGGATCGAGACGCTGCCGTCAGCCTTGACCAGGATGAGACGGGGGGCCGACGGGAGATGAGCGGTGAGCCGGCCCGCGTAGTCCACGGAACAGCGCGCAATGACGAGACGCATGGTCGGCAACGCTACTCGACGGGCGGTGGTCCACGCGATTCGCCCACCTCACAGTGCCGGTACGCGCTCGGTGGGCCCACGGAACATGCCAGAGGCAACTGTTCGTTGTTGGCTGATTGTGTGCCTACGAGGACGGTTCTGACCGGTCCTGTATCCGCGTTTTCCTGGTGCGGTCACGGCCCGTTGCCTACCGTAGTAAACGGGAGGTCGCGATGCGTGTACGGAGCGTGCTCGGTTTCGCGGGCTCTCTTTCCCTGTCAGGCAACCCCCGTGACCCGGGGGTGCGAGAGGAGAACTCATGTCGCTCGACGTCTCACCGGCCCTACTCGAACAGGCCGAGCGAGGCGAGGTCGACGAAGCTGAATTCGTCGACTGCGTCCGGACCTCCCTGCCCTACGCATGGGAGATGATCAGCTCCCTGGTGGCCCAGCTGAAGGTGGACGGCGGAGACTTCGCCGACAACCAGACGCCGCCGCCGGACGAGCAGGCACGTGGCCAGCTGCTGCGAGCGCTGGCGAGTGACGCGATTCGCGGCGCGCTGCAGCGGCACTTCGGTGTGCGGCTGGCCTTCCAGAACTGCCACCGGGTGGCGGTGTTCCCGCTGGACTCCTCGGTGGATGTCAAGCTGGCCCGCTTCACCTCGGTACGCAGTCAGTTGCTGAACCAGTCCCCGGAATTCCGGGACTGCTGACGCGATTTGGGGCAACGGCTTGCCGCTCCGTACGCGGGAGGTGTTTCTGTACGGGGCGGCAAGCTCCCTGGGGCAGTGCGGTCGAGCGGTTCAGCGCAGCTGGGTGAGCACCTCGGTGCCCAGCCGCCGTACGTTCTCCTCCGTGGCCGCCAGGTCGCCGGAGCCCTCCACCAGCAGGGCGAAGCGCGAGATGCCCGTCCGTTCGGAGGTCGCCGCCAGCCGGTCGGCGCACAGCCTCGCCGTGCCCACCGGGTGCAGTCCGCAGAGGAGTTCGGTGTACGCCACCGGGTCCCGCATCGAACGCTCCCGGCCATCCACCGTGACATGTGCTTCCAGCCCCTGTCGCAGCCAGCCCGGCATCGCCTTCATCAGCGTCTCGACCGCGTCCGTACGCCGGTCCGCGACCTGGCAGATACCGGCCGACACATGGGCGGCGCCCCGGATCTCGTCCGCCGGACGCCCCGCCGCACGCGCGTACCGCCGCCACAGGGCGACCATCTCGGCCTTCTCCTCGTCCCCGATGTGCATTCCGAGGAGCATCGGCAGGCCGCGCTCGGCTGCCAGCCGCACGCTCGACGGCGAGGTGCAGGCGACGACGACCTCCGGACCCGCCGTCTCGGTCAGCGACTCCGACGGGCTGGGTACGACGGGTACCTGGCGGAACCTGAACCGGTCGCCGTCCGCCGACACGGACGGTTCACGCAGCCAGCGGACCAGCAGATCGAGTGATTCCGGGAAGGCCTCCTCGTACGCCTCTAGGCCCGTCCCGAAGACCTCCAGGTCGACCCACGGCCCGCCGCGCCCCACGCCCAGCGTGAACCGCCCGCCGGACGTCAGATGCAGCAGCGCCGCCTGTTCGCCGAGCGCCACGGGGTGGGTGGTGGGCAGCACGCTCACCGCCGTACCGATCCGGATGCGCCGGGTGCGGCCCAGCAGCAGGGCGGCCAGGGTGGTCGCGGACGGGCAGGTGCCGTACGGCACGAAGTGGTGCTCCGCCAGCCAGACCGTGTCGAGACCCGCCTCCTCGGCGACCTCGGCGGACCGGACCGCTCGGTGCAGCGCCTCCCCCTGGCCCTGGCCCGGGAACTGGGCCGCCAGCACAAAACTTCCTACGCGCATGCTCTTTCCTGCTTCCTAGGCCCCGACACGGAGCTCCCCCGCACGGCATAACCGTGCGACACGTGCCGAAGTCACGGCTTGGCGGAGAGATTGGCGGATTGTCTGCAGAATTGGGCGGCCGGGTGGGGAGCTTCCTGTGGTCCGGCGGGGGTCTGCCTCGAAGCGGCCCGAGAGTCGACGACATGATTCGGGCGGGAGTTCGAGAGGGTTCGAGGGGAGTGGTGCGGAGCTGGTTACTTACATCTACCCAGGATCGCGCCGCGTAGGCTGGAGCGCATCCGTGCTCCCTGACCCGCTCCGTGAGGTGTCCTGTGTCCCCGCGTCGCAACCGCCCCCAAGGCCCCGGCGGCTCGTCCGGCCGGAGTGCCGACGGGGACGACTCCGGCCGCTACGGCGGCTTCCAGTCCTCGGAGAGCTGGCAGGGCGAGAACTGGAACGTCCGGCACGTGGCGGGCGCCAGCGCCCAGGGCAAGACGTACCGCTGCCCCGGCTGCGACCAGCTGATCCCGTCCGGTGTCCCGCACGTCGTCGCGTGGGCCGAGCACGCGGGCGTGGACGACCGCCGGCACTGGCACAAGGCGTGCTGGAACGCGAAGGACCGCCGCACCACGCGGGTGCAGCGGTCCCGTAACTCGCCGAGGTTCTGACCGAGACCTCGACCGAGGTCCTGACCGGGTTTCCGAACTCGCCCAGCAGTCCGGGCAGTTCACGCGTCCGGGTGAATCACACGTCCCTGCGGTCGAGCAGCACGAAGGCGCCGGCGATCGCCGCGGCGGTCACCCCGGCGAGCAGACCGAGCTGGGCGCCGCCTCCGCTGCCGTCCCCCTCGCCGATCCCGAAGATCTTGGCGAGGGAATTGGGGGCGTTGTACTCCAGCATCTTCTCGCCGATCGTCTGCAGGCTCGCGGACAGCATCAGGAACGCGGGCATGATCGCCGGCACGAGGACGAGACCCAGCATCGCGGTGATGGCGCCCGCCGAGTGGCGCAGCATCGAGCCGACCGCGAGGGCCAGCACCCCGAGCAGCGAGACGTACAGAGCACCCTTGACGACGCTGCCCCCCCACGCCCTGCCCTCACCGGTGTTGTGCATCGACTCGGTCACCAGCCCGACGAAACCGATCGCGAACGCGGACACGACGAACGCGACGGCGAAGAAGATGATCAGCTTGGCGGCGAGCACCCGGTGGCGCTGCGGCGAGGCGGTGAACGTCGTACGGATCATGCCCGTGCCGTACTCCGACGAGACGACCAGCACGCCCAGCGTGATCAGGCAGATCTGTCCGAGCACCAGCCCGAAGAACGCGGGGATGGTGTACGGCACATCCCCGAAGTCCTCGTCGGTCGTCTGGACGGCGACCAGCAGACCGATGCCGATGACGAGGAGCAGGAAGACCCCGAGCGTCCAGATCGTGGAGCGCACCGACTTGATCTTCGTCCACTCGGAGGCGAGCGCATGACCGAGGTGCGTGGGCGTGACCGGGATCGGCGAGGTGTAGGCGGCGTACGGAGTGCCGGGCGCCGCCTGCCAGTTGGGCGCGGCCTGCGGCTGCAGCGCTTGCGTCGGGGGCTGCTGGGGCGTGCTCATCGGGCGTCCTCGGGCTTGGTCAGGGCGGGAGCGGCGGCAGCGGCGGGCGCCTGCTGAGGAGTGGCGGCGGGCTGCGCGTACGGGTTCGCGTGGCCGCCGGCGGGAGCGCCGGGGCCGCCAGGGGCGCTGTACGGCCCTGCGGGCTGTCCGGGGTGGTTGTGCTGTCCGGAGTCCCCGAAGGGCGGCTGACCGCCCTGCTGGGGCGGCGGCGGGGCGTACCAGCCCGGCTGGCCCTGCCCCGGGACCGGCATCTGCACCGGCGGCTCCATGCCCGGCGGCGGCAGCTGGTGGAGCCCGGCCTTCTGGTCGACGGTCGAGCGGTAGTCGACGGCGCCCTGCGTCATCCGCATGTACGCCTCCTCCAGCGACGCCTGGTGCGGCGACAGCTCCCACAGGCGTACGTCGGCGCCGTGCGCGAGGTCGCTGATGCGGGGCAGCGGCAGCCCGGTCACGCGCAGCCCGCCGTCCGGCTCGGGCAGCACCTGGCCGCCCGCCTCGGTCAGCGCGGCCGTCAGCTTCTCGCGCTGCTGCGGCTCGGTGTCGGGGGTGCGCACGCGCGCGAAGTCGGCGGAGTTGGTGGAGATGAAGTCCTTGATGCTCATGTCGGAGAGCAGCTGTCCGCGCCCGATCACGATGAGGTGGTCGGCGGTCAGCGCCATCTCGCTCATCAGGTGGGAGGAGACGAACACGGTCCGCCCCTCCGCCGCGAGCGCCTTCATCAGGTTGCGCACCCAGAGGATGCCCTCGGGGTCGAGGCCGTTGACCGGCTCGTCGAAGAGCAGTACCTGGGGGTCGCCGAGCAGCGCGGCGGCGATACCGAGCCGCTGTCCCATGCCGAGCGAGAAGCCCTTGGAGCGCTTGCGGGCCACGTCCTGCAGTCCGACGACGCCCAGCACCTCGTCCACGCGCCGCGCCGGGATGCCCGACAGCTGGGCCAGACACAGCAGGTGGCTGCGGGCGGACCGGCCGCCGTGCACGGCCTTGGCGTCGAGCAGCGCGCCGACCTGCCGGGGGGCGTTGGGCAGCTTGCGGTAAGGGAAGCCGCCGATCGTCACCTGGCCCGAGGTGGGCTGGTCCAGGCCGAGGATCATCCTCATCGTCGTCGACTTGCCCGACCCGTTCGGGCCGAGGAAGCCGGTGACGGAACCCGGCCGCACCTGGAAGGAAAGGTTGTACACGGCCGTCTTGTCGCCGTAGCGCTTCGTCAGGCCGACTGCCTCGATCATGCTCCGCACCCATCGAAAAATTCAGGACAGCGGGGCACAAGCCCCCGTAAGGGTTAGGAGCTTATCCGGGCGCTGACGGTTCCCTTCAAAACGCGGTAAAAATGTCGGGTCCATGACCGAGTGATCCATGCGCGGGGGACGCTGTTCAGGCGTCCCGCTGCCTCAGCAGCACATAGCCGCCGAGCAGGGCCACCGCGACCCACCCCACCATGATCGCGAGTCCGCCCCAGGGGCCGTACGGCGTGTCGTTGTCGATCGGGGTGACCACCTGCATGATCTTGCTGCCGGCCTGGTCGGGCAGATAGCGGGCGACCTTCTTCGTCGCCGACACGGCGCCCAGGATGTTGGAGATCAGGAAGAAGAACGGCATCAGGACACCGAGCGACAGCATCGGACTGCGCAGCATCGCGGCCACGCCCATGGAGAACAGGGCGATGAGCGTCATGTAGAGCGCCCCGCCGATGACCGCGCGCAGCACGCCGGGATCGCCGATGGACGTCGAGTGGTCGCCCAGCATGGCCTGTCCGAGGAAGAACGCGGCGAAGCTGGTGACGACGCCGACCGCGAAGGCGAGCCCGGCCGCCACCGTGAGCTTGCTGGCGAGGAACGTGCCGCGCTGCGGTACGGCGGCCAACGAGGTGCGGATCATGCCGGTGCTGTACTCGTTCGACACGACGAGAACCCCGAACACGATCATCGCGAGCTGTCCCAGACTCATCCCCGCGAAACTCGTGTACGTCGGGTCGAAGGAGAGCCGGTCCTTCTCGCTGAGATCGCTCCACTGGTTCTTGAACAGCAGCGAGATCAGCGCGCCGAGCGCGATCGTCACCACGGCCGCGAGACCGAGTGTCCACACCGTGGACGCCACCGACCGGATCTTGGTCCACTCGGACCGGATGACCTGAGCGGCCGTCATGACCGTCCTTTCTGCCAGCCGTCGCCCCACGCCCCGGCCGCCGAACCGGGCGGGGGCGCGGAGGGGGAGACGGGTGGGGAGCTCGCCGGGAGGCCGGTGGTGGCCGGGGTGTCGGAGTGCGCGTGGTACTCGACGGACTCGGCGGTCAGCTGCATGAACGCCTCCTCCAGGGAGGCCTGCTGGGGACTCAACTCGTGCAGCACGAGGTGGTGCTGCGCGGCCAGCTCACCGATCTGCTCGGCCTTCCCGCCGTCCACTTCGAGCGTCTCGCCGCCGGCCTGCACCGCGGTGATCCCGGCGGCGTACAGGACGTCGAGCAGCCGTTCGCGCTGGGGGGAGCGGATACGGACGTACGAACGCGAGTTCTGCTCGATGAAGTCCGCCATGGAGGTGTCGGCGAGGAGCCGGCCCTGGCCGATGACGACCAGGTGATCGGCGGTCAGCGCCATCTCGCTCATGAGATGCGAGGAGACGAAGACCGTCCGGCCCTGACCGGCCAGCGACTTCATCAGGTTGCGGATCCAGTGGATGCCCTCGGGGTCGAGGCCGTTGACCGGCTCGTCGAACATCAGGATCCGCGGGTCACCCAGGAGCGCGCCCGCGATACCGAGCCGCTGTCCCATGCCGAGGGAGAACCCCTTCGCCTTCTTCCGGGCGACCGACGTGAGCCCCACGGTGTCGAGGACCTCGTTCACGCGCGCGCGGGGGATGCCGTTGCTCTGCGCGAGACACAGGAGATGGTTGAAGGCGCTGCGCCCGCCGTGCATGGCCTTGGCGTCGAGGAGGGCGCCGATGTACTTGAGGGGGTCCTTGAGGCGGTCGTAGTGCTGACCGTCGATCCGGACGTCACCCGCGGTGGGGCGGTCGAGGCCGAGCATCATCCGCATGGTGGTGGACTTGCCGGCGCCGTTGGGGCCGAGGAAGCCGGTCACGATGCCCGGTCTGACGGTGAATGTCAGATGGTTGACCGCCACCTTCTCGCCGTACCGCTTGGTCAGCCCCTCTAGCTCGATCATGCGGCCACGCTAGTTGGGGGTGAGGGGGGTTGCCACTTGTGTGCGGCAACTTCTGGTGAACGTGGGTTTGGTCTTCTGGGGGTGGTCGCCGGTGCGTGTGCGCCGCGCCGTCGTGGCTTGTCGCGCAGTTCCCCGCGCCCCTGGGGATGTGCCCTCGCCCCCTGTCTACAAGTGATCGCCAAACGGCGGAGACCCGCACCCCCGTTCGAAGGGGTGCGGGTCTCAGGTACCGCTCGTCCGACTGGCTACCGGGACTGCTGGGCCGGTACTCCGCGGGTGATCGGCTCGTCGTCCGTGACCGGGGCGCCGGCGGCGGCGACCGCGGCTCCCGTCAGGGTGGCGAGCATCTCGCGGACGTTCGTCAGCTGGGCGTTGATCGAGTCGCGGCGGTTGGTGAGAGCCGCCAGCTCGCGCTCCGATTCCGAACGGATCCGGTCGGCCTTGGCGTTCGCGTCGGCCACGATGTCCTCGGCCTGGCGCTGGGCCGTCTCGACGGTCTGACGGGCGCGACGCTCCGCGTCCGTGCGCAGCTTCTCGGCCTCCAGACGGAGCTGCTCCGCGCGGTGCTCGATCTCCGCGAGGCGCTTCTCGGCCTTGGCCTGACGGGACGCGAGGTCGCGCTCCGACTGCTCACGGCGCTTGGCGAGGTTCGTCTCGAAGTCCGCGGCGGCCTGGGCGGCCTTGGCGCGGGTCTCCTCGAAGAGGGCGTCCGCCTCCTCACGCTTGGACTGCGCGTCCTTCGTCGCCTCCTGGCGGAGCTGCGAGGCGTCGCTCTTGGCCTTCTCGACGATCCGGACGCCCTCGTCCTCCGCCTTGGACTTGCGGTCCGCAGCGAACGATTCTGCGTCGTTGCGCACCTGCTGGGCCGCCGACTCGGCGAGCTCGCGGTGCTGCTCGGCCGCGCGACGGGCCTCCTCGCGCAGGTCCTTGGCCTCCTCCTCGGCGAGACGGAGGATCTTCTCGACTCGCGCGCCGAGACCGGCGTACGACGGCTCTGCGTCGCTCACCTGGGCCTGGGCGTTCTGCGTTTCGAGGTGGAGCTCCTCGATGCGCTTTTCCAGAGCAGTGATGCGAGCCAGAGCGCTGTCACGGTCGGAGACGAGCTTCGAGATGCGTTCGTCCACCTGAGCGCGGTCGTACCCACGCCGCACAAGCTCGAAGCCGTAGGGGGAAGTGTCGCTCATGGGGTTCCTGTCGAATGAGACCGGTGAGGTGATAGGGGGAATCCTAGGGGTCCAAGCGGCGTGTCATCGAGCAGTCACCCGATTGATATGGAGAATGAGACCCCTTTTGAGTGGCTAACCGGCGGACTGCTTGCCAAAGAATTGGTCAAAGACGCCAGAAAGCCCCACAGAGTGCACACAGCGCCCTCTCCGCGTTAACCCTCAACGGGCCCTCCGTGCTAGCTCTCTGACGACTTGCCACCCGATCGAGTTACGCCGGCGGCAGCGCCCGCCTTGACGCCGCCGTCCTTGTTCGCCGACGGGGCCTCAAAAGACTCCAACGCTTCCAGCACGTCCTGGACACGGGAGATCTCCGCCTGAATGTCCTCACGGCGCCGGACGAGGATCTCGAGCTCGCGCTTGCCCTCCTCGACCGTGGCCTTCGCCTCGCGGATCGCCTCGGCCCGCAGCTCCTCGGCCTCCCGGATCAGCGAGGACTTCTTCTGCTCGGCCTCCTTCAGGAGCCCCTCGGCCTTCTTGACGGCGGCGATCCGGACCTTGCCCGCCTCGGAGTTGGCCTCCGAGACCAGATCCCTGGCCTTCGCCTCCGCCTTGGCGAGCTGCTCCTCGGCGGCCTTGATCAGCGCGTCGCAGCGGTCGCCGGTCGACCTCATGGTCTCGGAGGCCTCACGGCGGGCCCGCTCGTGCAGGCTCTCGATCTCGGCCGTGATGCGGTCCCGCAGCTCCTCCGCGCGCTCCCTTATGGCGGTGGCGTCCCGGCGCGCGCCGACCAGCAGCTCGTCCGCGTCCGCACGGGCCTTCTCCACCGTCGAGTTGCCCCGCGCGGTCGCCTGTCCCACCAGACGCTCGGCCTCGGTGCGGGCCGCGCCCACCATCGAGTCGGCCTGCGCCTCCGCCTCCGCGGTCGTCTTCTGCGCGGCCTGCTGCGACTCCGACAGGAGCTTGTCGACCTCGGCGGCCGTCTCCGTGATGAGGGTGTCGACCTGCTCGGCCGCCTCGGAGCGCCGCTTGTTGGCCTCCTTGCGGGCCTCGTCCAGCGTGCTGTCGGCCTCGTCGCGCGCGGTCGACATGAGCCGGTCGGCCTCCTGCGCCGCCTCGGCCTTGACCCGCTCCGCCTCGGCACGGACACGCTCAGAGTGCTGCTGCGCCGAACCGACCGTGTCGGCGGCCTCGGCACGCAGCCGCTCCGCCTCCCCGGTCGCCTCCGAGACCAGCTGCTCGGCCGTGGCCACGGACTCCGCCCGGACCCGCTCCGCCTCGGCGTTGGTCTCCTCGGTGAGCCGCTCCGCCTCCGCCGTCACCTCGGTGATCAGCGTGTCCGCCTGCGTCGCCGCGTCCGAACGGATCCGGTTCGCGTCCTCGCGGGCCTCCGCCCGGCTGCGCGCCGCGTCCTGCTCGGCGCCCGCGATGGTGTCCGACGCCTCCGTGCGCACCCGCTGGGCGTGCGCGGCGGCGTCCTGACGCAGCCGCTCCGCCTCGGCGATGGCGTCGCCCACCGTGCGCTCGGCGAGCGACTTGGCGTGCTCCGACGCCTCCGCCGCCTCGCGCCGCACCCGGCTCGCGTCCTCGGAGGCACGCTCCCGCTCGGAGTAGGCGTCCGCGCGGACCCGGTCCGACTCCTCCTGCGCCTCGCGGCGCATCCGGTCGGCGACGTGCTCGGCCGCGGACCGCAGTCCCTGGATCTCCTCCTGGGCCTGCTCGTGCAGCCCGGACACCGACTCCCGCACCTGCTGGGCGTGCTGCTCGGCCGCCGACACCATCTCGTTGGCCCGCCGGTCCGCCTCCTCGACCAGCCGTACGGCCTCCGCCTGGGCGTCCTCCACGCGCCTGCGCGCCGACGCCAGCAGCTCCTCGCTCTGCTCGCGGGCCCGCTCACGCTCCTGGTCGGCCTCCTGACGGGCGGAACCGAGGGTCTCCTCGGCCTCGCGGCGACGCCGGGCGGCCTCCTCCTGCGCGGCGGCCAGCGTCTCCGACGCCTCCGTCGCCAGCCGCTCGGCGGCGGCCTGCGCCTCCGTCCGTACCCGGTCGGCGGTGTCCTGGGCCTCCGACTTCAGCCGCTCGGCCTCGGCCACCGCCTCGGACCGCAGGCGTACGGCGATGGCCTCGCCCTCCGCCCGGGACGCCGACGCGTCCGCCGCGGCCTCGTCGCGCAGCCGCTGGATCTCCGCGTCGGCCTGCGCCTGGAGGCTGCGGACGCGCTCGGCCGCCTCGGAACGCAGCCGCTCCGCCTCCTCGGACCCCTCGCGGCGGACCCGGTCGGCCTCCGCGCGGGCGTCGGTGAGCGCCTGCTCGGCGGCGGTGAGGCGGTCCTCGGCCTCCGTGTGCAGCCGGGTGAGCTCGGCGGACGCCTCGTCGCGGCGCGTCTCTATGGCCCGCTCGGTCTCCTCGCGCAGCTCGCGCGCGGCCTGCTCGGCGTCCGCCGCGATGCCCTCGGCCTGCTCGACGGCCTCCGCGCGGTGCCGCTCCGCCTCCTTGCGGGTGCGCTCCAGCGTCTCCTCGGCCTGCCGGCGCAGCGTCGTCGCGCGCTCGATGGCCTCCGTACGGACCTTCTCGCTGTCCGTCTGGGCGATCTGACGCAGCTCGTCCGCGTCCGCCTTCGCCTTGGCGAGCAGGTCCTCGGCGGTCCTGGCCGCCTCCTCGATCTGCTGGACGGCCTCACGGCGCGCCTCCGCGCGGATGCGCTCGCCCTCGGCGACCGCGTCGGCGCGCAGCTGCTCGGCCTCGCCGCGCAGCCGCCGGGCCTCCTCCTGGAGCTCGACCGTCTTGGCGCGGTACTCCTTGGTGTCGTCCTTCGCCGTGCCCTTGAGCTGCTCGGCGATGTCGTGCGCCTCGGCGCGCAGCCGGTCCGCCTCGGACTCGGCCTCGGCGCGGATGCGCTCGGCCTCCTCGGTCGCCGCCTTGGTGGTCGACTTCGCTTCCTCGGACGCCTTGTTCAGGACGTCCTCTGCGGTGCGGGCCGCCTTGGCGAGCTGGGAGGCGGTCTCCTCGGCGGTGAGACTGCGGGCGGTCTCCTCGGCCTCGGCGACGATCTTCTCGGCCTTGGCCTTGGCGTCGGCGACGACCTCCTCGGCGATCGCCTTGGTGGTCTCAGCCTCCTGGCTGGCCTCGGTGACCAGCCGGGCGACCTGCTCCTTCGCCGTACGGGTGCGCTGCTCGTTGGCGGACTCGGCGGCGGCGGACGTCTTGGCCGCGGACTCCTTCGCCTCGGTGACGACCTTCTCCGCCTCGGCGCGGGCCTCCCGCAGCGCGGTCTCGGCCTCCTGCATCCGCTGCTCGGCGGCCCGGCTCAGCTCGGTGGCCTGGCGACGGGCGCTGTCCGACTCGGTCACCGTGGAGCTGCGCAGCTGCTCGGCGTGGTCGGCGGCCTCGCGGGCCTCGGAGGTCGCGCTGTTCAGGAGCCGCTCGGCCTCGGCGCGTGCCCGGCGCAGCAGCTGGTCGGCCTCCGCGCGGGCGGTCTCGCCCTCGCTCTGCAGCCGCTGCCGGGCCTCGTTCGCGACCCGCTCGGCCTCGGCACGCGCGGCGGCCAGCGCCTGCTCGGCCTCCGCCCGCGACTCGTCGACGAGCCGGCGCGCCTGGGACTCGCTGCGGGCCCGCAGCTGCTCGGCCCACGCCACGTTCTCGTTGACGTGCGACTCGACGGTCTGGCGCCGCTCGGAAAGCTCCTGGTCGAGCTGCTGGCGACGGGTGACCGCCTCCTGATGCAGCTCGGCCTGCAGACGGGCCGCCTGCTCGGCGTGCTCCTGCAGGATGCGCTGGGTCTGGGCGCGGGCCTGCGACATCTCGCGCTCGGCGTCCTGGCGGAGCTGATCCGCCTGGATCTGGGCGTTGCGAAGCAACTGCTCCGCCTGATACCCGATGTCGCCGCCGTCATAGGCGGGCCGGGACATGAGTGTGCGGCGCGCCTCGTGAAGCTTGGCGCGCAGCACCTCGACCTGGTAGCCGAGGTCCTCGGCGTGCTGAATCGCCTTTTCCCGCTCGGTCTTCAGCCGCTCCATCTCGGCCTCGAACCGAGAGAGGTGGTCGACGTCAGCCGCCGGCTCTCGCTCCTGGCGTTCGTAGCCCCGCACTGCGCGGTCCCATCCGTCCCTGGTCGCAACCTTCTCCGAACGAGCCACGTCCATCCGCCGAACGGGGCTCCCGGGGAATGGTGTCAGATCAACGGCGAAGCACGGACTCCCGCCCTCACCCTCGGCCCCCGAAACCTGTACCCCGGCCCTCGGATCCCGCACCGCAACACACCAGGACCCGGGCCGCTTCCCGACAACACGGCAGCGGCCGTCCCCAACCCTACCGGCCCATATGTACGAGGGTCAGTGCTCAGGTGACTCAACAGGCGCCGAAGTGACCAGTTCTGTCAGTACTCCGTGGCAATCCTTCGGGTGCAGGAAGGTGATCCGCGACCCCATGGAGCCGCGCCGTGGCTCGTCGTACAGAACGCGTACGCCCTTGCTGCGGACGTCGGCGGCGTCTCCGTCCACATCTGCCGTACCGAAAGCGATGTGGTGCACGCCCTCCCCGTTTTTGGCCAGCCACTTGCCCACGGCCGAGTCCTCGCGGGTCGGCTCCAGGAGCTGGAGGTAGGAGGCACCGCCGTCGCCCGTGTCGTTGATCTTCAACATGGCCTCGCGGACGCCCTGCTCCTCGTTGACCTCGGAGTGGAACACCTCGAAGCCGTACGTGGCCCGGTAGAACTCGACGGTCGTGTCGAGGTCGAAGCAGGCGATCCCGATGTGGTCGATTCGCGTCAACATGGTGTTAGTGCAGCGCGCCCGAGGTGGTTACGCAACGTGCGCGCTGTCACACCGACGGCCCGGTGACGCCAGGGGCTACCGCTCAGTACATTCAAGTAAACCCTCGTTCACACACTCCTCAGCTCCCCAGCTGAAAGGGGATCGCACCTCATGTCAGGAACGAACAGCACCACCTCGGTGATCGTCGCGGGCGCACGTACGCCCATGGGACGGCTGCTGGGCTCGCTCAAGACCTTCTCCGGAGCCGACCTCGGCGGCTTCGCGATCAAGGCCGCCCTCGACCGTGCGGGTATCGGTGGCGACCAGGTGCAGTACGTGATCATGGGCCAGGTCCTCCAGGCCGGCGCGGGCCAGATCCCGGCCCGCCAGGCCGCGGTCAAGGCCGGCATCCCGATGAACGTCCCGGCGCTGACCATCAACAAGGTGTGCCTGTCCGGCCTGGACGCCATCGCGCTCGCCGACCAGCTGATCCGCGCCGGCGAGTTCGACATCGTCGTGGCCGGTGGCCAGGAATCGATGACGAACGCCCCCCACCTGCTCCCCAAGTCCCGTGAGGGCTACAAGTACGGCGCGATCGAGATGCTCGACGCGATGGCGTACGACGGGCTGACCGACGCCTTCGAGAACATCCCCATGGGCCAGTCGACGGAGAACCACAACACGCGGCTGGGCATCCTGCGCCCCGAGCAGGACGAGATCGGGGCGCTCTCCCACCAGCGTGCGGCGGCGGCGCAGAAGAACGGCGTGTTCGAGGCGGAGATCACCCCCGTCGAGATCCCGCAGCGCAAGGGCGACCCGGTTGTTTTCAGCCAGGACGAGGGCATCCGGGCGGACACGACGGCGGAGTCGCTGGCCAAGCTGCGCCCGGCGTTCACGAAGGACGGCACGATCACGGCGGGTACGTCGTCGCCGATCTCGGACGGCGCGGCCGCCGTAGTGGTCATGAGCAGGGCGAAGGCCGAGGAACTCGGCCTGGAGTGGATCGCGGAGATCGGCGCCCACGGCAATGTGGCGGGCCCCGACAACTCCCTCCACTCCCAGCCCTCCAACGCCATCCTGAACGCGCTCAAGAAGGAGGGCCTGGGCGTCGAAGATCTTGACCTGATCGAGATCAACGAGGCCTTCGCGGCGGTCTCGATCCAGTCAATCAAGGACCTCGGCGTGTCCACGGATCGGGTGAACGTCAACGGCGGTGCGATCGCCCTGGGCCACCCGATCGGGATGTCCGGCGCACGGCTCGTACTGCACCTGGCTCTCGAACTGAAGCGGCGCGGCGGCGGTGTCGGCGCGGCTGCCCTGTGCGGGGGCGGCGGCCAGGGTGACGCGCTGATCGTGCGGGTACCCAAGGCGTAGGCGGTCGCGAGCGGTACCGGCCGTACGGCCAGGATCGGAACGGAGTTGTGATGGAGGACGTCCCCACGCTGGTCGCGCAGGCCAGGGAAGGCCGGCCACGGGCCGTGGCCCGGCTGATCTCCCTGGTCGAGGGGGCGTCCGCACAACTCCGCGAGGTCATGGCCGCGCTGGCCCCGCTGGCGGGCAACGCGTACGTGGTCGGCCTCACGGGATCACCGGGCGTGGGCAAGTCGACGTCGACCTCGGCGCTGGTCACGGCCTACCGGCGCCAGGGCAGACGGGTCGGCGTGCTCGCCGTCGACCCTTCGTCGCCGTTCTCCGGCGGCGCGCTCCTCGGCGACCGGGTGCGGATGTCGGACCACGCCTCCGACCCGGGCGTCTACATCCGCTCGATGGCGACCCGCGGCCACCTCGGCGGACTGGCCTGGGCGGCCCCGCAGGCGATCCGCGTCCTGGACGCGGCGGGCTGCGACGTGATCCTGGTCGAGACCGTGGGCGTCGGCCAGTCCGAGGTCGAGATCGCCGCGCAGGCCGACACCAGCGTGGTGCTCCTCGCGCCCGGGATGGGCGACGGCGTCCAGGCGGCCAAGGCCGGAATCCTGGAGATCGGCGATGTGTACGTCGTCAACAAGGCGGACCGGGACGGCGCGGACTCCACCGCCCGCGAGCTGAACCACATGCTCGGCCTCGGCGCGGCCAGGAAGCCCGGCGACTGGCGTCCCCCGATCGTGAAGACGGTCGCCTCCAGGGAAGAGGGCGTCGACGAACTGGTGGAGGCCCTGGAGAAGCACCGCGCGTGGATGGAGGAGCACGGTGTCCTCGCCGAGCGCCGCCGCGCCCGCGCGTCCCACGAGGTCGAGACGATCGCCGTCACGACCCTCCGCGAACGCATCGGCGACCTCCGCGGCGACCGGCGCCTGAGCGCCCTGGCGGAGCGGATCGTGGCGGGTGAGCTGGACCCGTACCGGGCGGCGGACGAACTGGTCGCGGGTCTGACCGAGAAGTGAAGAGGCCGTCGGCGGGCGGGATTTCGCGGCGGCCGTGGCCGACTCCCGGGCCACGCTGATACGTTGACCGGCATGTTCCTCCTCTTGGCATAGGTGCCGCCCCGCACCACGACGACCGGCCCGCACACGCGGCGCGGTCGACGCGGTGACCCGGCGTCCCCTTTCTGCCACGGCGCTCGCTCAACGCGCCGCCTCCCAGAGGAACTTCGCATGTCCGCGACCTCGACGCGGCCTTCATATGCCGCCGTCCTGCGCATTCCGTACGCCCGCCGCACCTTCGCCACCGCCCTGCTCGGCAGGCTGTCCTACGGCGTCGTCCCACTGTCCGTGATGCTCGCCGTCACCCGGGCCTCGGGTTCCTACGCCGTGGCCGGTGCCGCGATGGCGCTCTTCGGTGCCACCGTCGTCCTCCTGGCGCCCGCCAGGGCCGCCCTCATCGACCGGCACGGGCCGCGCCGGGCGCTCGTCCCCCTGCTGCTCACCCACCTCACCGCGCTCGGGCTGCTCACGGTGGCCGTCTGGCGCCCAGGTGCGCCGACGGCCGTACTGGGCTCCCTCACCGCCCTCTCGGGCGCCTGTGTCCCGCCGCTCGGACCGACCATGCGGGCCGTGTGGAGCACCATCGCCGAGGACCGGCGACTGCTGCAACGGGCGTACAGCCTCGACGGTGTCGCCGAGGAACTGCTGTTCGTCTCGGGGCCGCTGCTGGTCGGTGTCCTGGCCGGGTTCACCGTGCCGGCCGTCGGCATCGTCGTCGGGGCGGCCCTGATGGCGGCGGGCACCGCCGGTTTCGTGACCTCGCCGGCGCTACGGGGGATGCGCCCCGCGGCACCCGACGCCCGCCGGGGGACAGGCGGCGGCAGGCGGGTGCTGGGCCGCGTCCGGGGTCCGGTGGGCGCCGCCGCGGGTGTCGGAGTCGGGCTCGGCTCCCTCGACCTCCTGGTCGTGGTGTTCGCCGGGCAACACGGCCACGGCGCGGCGAGCGCGGCCTGGGTCCTGGCCGCGCTGTCCGCCGGAAGCGCCGTCGGGGGCCTGCTCAACGGGGTCGTGGCGTGGTCAGGGCCGGCCCGGACCCGGCTCACCCTGCTGGCGTGCGGCCTGGGCCTGGCGCTCCTCGGCGCGGGACTCGCCCCGGGCCTGGGCACCCTCGTCGTCGCCATGACGGTGGCCGGGGTCTTCGTGTCCCCGGCCATCACCACCGCGTATCTCATCGCCGACGAGGCGGTGGCGCCCGAGGCGCGTGTCCGGGCGGGGGCGTGGGTCAACACGGCGACCAACGCGGGCAGCACGATCGGCTCCGCCGGGGCGGGGGTCGTCGCGGGACATCTCCCGGTGGGCGTCTGCTTCGCGCTGACCGGGGTGGTGGTGCTGGTCGCGGCTCTGTTTCCCACCCGCCCACCCGTTTACGGCCCGATGCGCGAGTGACCCCCCCGACGGCGTGCTCAGTCCTCGTCGGACTGGACCCGCGTGATCTTCCCCGTGTCGAGTGCCACCGTCCACTCACTCGTCGTACCGGCCTTCACCGTCTCCACGTTCCAGGCCACGGCACCGCTGTCGTCGTCCGCGTCGACCTCGGTGACCGTGCCCTTCGCGGCGGCGGCGAGGGCGGCCTCGTGGGCGTCGAACTTCGCGCCCTTGAGGGCGGCCGACTCGGCGCGGTCCTCGCTGTCGTCGTCGCCCCCGTCGTCGTCGCGGTGCGCGCCCAGCACCTTCCCGGCGCCGGACACCTCCACGCCGTACTCGGCGCCGTCGCCCCGCACGACGTCCACGCTCCACGTGCCGGCGTCGGCGCCGTCGTCCTCCAGTTCGGCGGAGACAGCGGTGCCCGGGGTGTGCCGCAGTGCGGCGGCGACCGCCTCGGCGGCGGAGACACCGCTGCCGCGAACGGCCGTACGGTCCTCGGCGCCGTCGCTCCGGTCGTCCGCGTCGTCGTCCCGATCGGTGGCGACCCGCACGGTCGTGTCCGTCCCGGGCCGCGCCGCCGGCCCGCCGTCGTTCGCCGCGAAGGCCACGACGGTGCCACCGGCCAGGGCGGCGGCGGTGAGGGTGGCGATGACGATGTTCCGCTTCATGGGGTTCCTGCCTCTTGGTTCGGTTCGTGGCGATTCGCTCGCTTCGATGACGAGGACCAAGCTGCCCGACGATGGCTGAAGCAGGGCTGAAGCGACCTGAAGGCGCCTTCAGCTTCGGTTTGCGACGCTGTACGCATGCGTCTGTTGATCGTCGAGGACGAGAAGCGACTGGCCCTGTCGCTCGCCAAGGGCCTGACGGCCGAGGGATACGCCGTGGACGTCGTCCACGACGGCCGCGAGGGCCTGCACCGGGCCACCGAGACGCCGTACGACCTGGTGATCCTCGACATCATGCTGCCCGGCCTCAATGGCTACCGCGTCTGCGCGGCCCTGCGCGCCGCCGGCCACGACGTACCGATCCTCATGCTCACCGCCAAGGACGGCGAGTACGACGAGGCGGAGGGCCTGGACACCGGCGCCGACGACTATCTGACCAAGCCCTTCTCCTACGTCGTCCTGGTCGCCAGGGTTAAGGCGCTGCTGCGCCGGAGCGGGCCGGCGGGGGCCTCGCCCGTCCATGTGGTCGGCGAGCTGACGGTCGACACCGCGGCCCACCGCGTCCACGTCGGCGAGCAGGAAGTCACCCTCACGGCAAAGGAGTTCGCCGTCCTGGAGCAACTCGTCGTGCGGGCCGGCGAGGTGGTGTCCAAGGCGCGGATCCTGGAGCACGTCTGGGACTTCGCGTTCGACGGCGACCCGAACATCGTCGAGGTGTACGTCAGCACACTGCGCCGCAAGCTCGGCGCCCCGCTGATCCGGACCGTGCGCGGCGCCGGCTACCGGCTGGAGGTGCCGCGGTGAGGCGCGCGCTCGGCTCCGTACGGGCCCGGGCGACGCTCGGCGCCACCGTCGTCGTCGCGGTCGCACTGGTCGCCGCCGGGACCGCCGTACTGCTCTCCCTGTGGTCCAACCTCAGCGGCCAGGCCGGCACACAGGCCGAGCGGACCGCTCGGGCGGTCGCCGCCGACCTCGCGGCCGGGACGGCGTACGAGAAGCTGTCGCTCGACGCCGACGACCGGCCCGTCCAGGTCGTCGACGCGTCCGGGCGGCTGGTCGCGGCCAGTGAGGACCTGGAGCGGATCAGCGGCACAGGTGTGACGGCGGTGACGGCTGTGCGTCCGCGGGCGGCGGCGGACGGCGGCCGTACCGACAGCGGAGCCGGGGACGACGATGACGACGGCTCCCTCTCGCCCGGCGAGATCGACGACGACGTCTCCTTCACCGACGGATCCGCGACCGTCGAGGGCGACGAGGCCGACTACCGGTTCGCCGCCGTACGGGTCGAGGTCGACGACAGAGGCACGCTCACCGTGTATGCGGGAGCGCCGCTCTCCGCCGAACAGAGCGCCGTCAGCACCGCGTTGACCGTCATGCTGATCGGATTCCCGCTGCTCCTCGGTGTCGTCGCCGGTGTCACCTGGCTGGTCACCCGGCGCGCGCTGCACCCGGTCGAGGGCATTCGGGCCGAGATGGCCGCGATCACCGCCTCCCAGGACCTCGCCCGCCGCGTCCCCGTGCCGGACACCCACGACGAGGTGGCCAGGCTCGCCCGGACCACGAACGAGACCCTGGCCGCCCTGGAGACCTCCGTGGAACGCCAGCGCCGGTTCGTCGCCGACGCCTCCCACGAACTGCGCAGCCCCATCGCCTCCCTGCGCACCCAGCTCGAAGTCGGCGCCGCGCACCCGGAGTTGCTGGACGTCGAGGGCGCGGTCGAGGACACCGTACGGCTGCAGCGCCTCGCCGCCGACCTGCTGCTGCTCGCCCGGCTGGACGCGGGGGAGCGGCCCGCCGACGCGCGCTTCGACCTCGCGGAGCTGGTCCGGGAGCAGGCGGAAGGCCGGGCGGGAGTGACGGTCGGCGTGGAGAGCATGGAAGTGGCCGGGTCCCGGGGGCAGTTGGGGCGACTGGTCGCCAACCTGCTGGACAACGCGCAACGGCACGCCAGGTCGGCGGTCACCGTGTCCGTGCGGCGGGAGGGAGCGCGAGCCGTGGTCGAGGTCGCCGACGACGGGGACGGGGTGCCCGAGGCGGACCGGGAGCGGGTGTTCGAGCGGTTCGTACGGCTCGACGCCGCCCGCAGCCGCGACGACGGGGGCGCGGGCCTCGGCCTCGCCATCGCCCGGGACGTCGCCGTACGGCACGGCGGCACACTGACCGTGGGTGAAACGGCGACAGGCGGAGCCCTGTTCGAGCTCCGCCTGCCTGTCACCTGATCGGTCTGCCGCGCCTGACCTGTCGTATGGCCCGTCTGATCGGTCTGGGCCCTCGAACAGGCCCTATGGACGGCCCCGGTGGCCGCGCAGGTGCTCGGCGATCGGCTTGAGCGAGATGCTGAGCTCGGCCAGTGCCTCGGGGGCCAGCAGGTCGATGAAGTGCCGCCGCACGGACGCCACATGATGGGGGGCGACCTTGTTCATCGTCTCCATCCCCTGCTCCGTGAGCACCGCGTACAGGCCCCGCCGGTCGGACTCGCAGTTCTCGCGGCGGACCAGGTTCGCGTTCTCCATACGGGTGATCTGGTGGGACAGCCGGCTCTTGGACTGGAGGGTGGCGGACGCGAGGTCGCTCATCCGCATGCGGACGCCCTCGGACTCGGAGAGGTTCACGAGGATCTCGTAGTCGTTCATCGTCAGGCCGAACGGTTGCAGGTCCCTTTCGAGCTGGTAGGTCAGCAGCCTGTTGACCTCCAGGTGGGTGCGCCAGGCACACTGCTCCGCGTCGGTCAGCCAGCTTGTGGCCGTCTCGGTCTCCATGAATGAAGTCTACCTAAAAGGTTGAAAGGCGAACTAGTGAGGGTGGTGTGACGGCGTGCACATGTTCGATGTCACACTCCGCAGACTACCGCTCACAGCCCGAAGCGACGCTGGAGGTCACCGAGCTGTCCGGGAAGGCGCGGTGCGCCCGGTTGCTGTGGATGCCCAGCGGGAGCCCCGCCGCCACCGGGCACCCCGGGCTCGTGCGGAACCACCCCGGTGGCCTGCTCCGCCATCAGAGTCTCGCTCGACTGGAGCAGCACCGTGCCGGCCCCGACGAACTCGAACTGGTGCTCCTCGCCGGAGGCTCCGCCGATGCCCGTCATCGCACGTAGACCGCCCATGAGACCTGTCATGTACCCATGGTCGTAGTGGTGGCAGGGGGAGGGGCAGTCGGCCCAGCCGACCAGGGCCTGCGGGTCCACCCGGATCGGGGGTTCCATGAACACCACCGGGCCGTTCGAGGCGGCCACGAACTTGCCCGTACCGATGAGGGTGAGGAAGCCCGGCACGATCGACTGCTTCAGCGCGAGACTTGGCTGAAAAGCGAGAAGGTTGCCGGAGCGAATGGTCAGGTTGCCCTCCTCCAGATCGTATGAATTCACGTCGAAGGCCCGGTCGGCGAGGAGCATCTTGCCCGAACCCTCGGCAACGACCCAGTCGCTCGCGTGCAGAGGCGAATGAAAGGACGTACGGACAAGACGGTCCAGACGGCCGTGTCCCACGCCGTTGAAGTCGACCGTCCCGTAGTAGGCGATCATCTTCCCCTTCTGCAGGAACCACTGGCTCCCCTTGAGCTCCACGCAGAAGGTGTACTTGTTGACGTTGTCGTCGGACGGCAGCGTCATCGGGTCATGGACGACGGGGCCGCCGCCCGGGTAGGTGGTCACAGCTTCTCCTCCGACGCCTGGACGTACACCGCACCGCTGCCACTGAGCTCCAGCTGGAAGGCCTCGCCCGAGCCGCGGCCCACCATGTCGCGCCAGCCCAGCGCGGTGGACAGCTTGTTGCGGACGTCGCCGTGGTGCGCGACGTACGCCTGCGGGTCGACATGGACCGGGCGCTGGGGGGTGATCGGCACCTCGATGACCCCACCGTGGGCCATGACGGCGACCGCTCCGTGTCCCTTGAGGGTGGTGGTGAACAGCCCCTGGCCCGTCACCTGGCCCCGGACCATGCCCATGACGCCGCCCTGGGAGCCCATGAACATCGTGCCCTGCTGGAGCGTGCCGTCGAAGGCGAGGAGGCGGTCCGCCTCGACGCACAGCGTGTCCCCGGCGAGGTTGATGACCTGGATGTGGTGGCCGCCGTGCCCGAAGAGGACCGTGCCGCTGCCCTCGACCGTCATCAGCGGGGTCGCCTCGTTGGCCACCCGGCGGCCGATCATCGACATGATCCCGCCCTGGCCGCCCTGCATGTTGGGCGTGAAGGACACCTCGCCCTTGTAGGCGAGCATCGCCCCGCGCTGACTGAACAGGCGCTGACCGGGCATGACGGTCGCCTCGACCATCTTGGAGTTGATCTCACGGAAGGGCATGTCACACGTCCCCGGCGATCGTGTTGCGCTCACTGGGCTGGACGTACACCAGGCCGTCGCCCTCGAAGCGGATCTGGAAGGCCTCGCCGCCGCCCTCACCCATGAACGTGCGGAACGTCACGCCGGACTGGAAGGACTGCCTGACGTTGCCCTGGTGCGCGATGTACGCCCCCGGGTCGACCGTCAGCGGGAACTGCGGGCTCACGCGCAGCACCACGGCCGGCCCGTCCGACATGATCGCCGCCTGGCCGTGCCCCTCGACGGTCGTCGTGAACAGGCCGTTGCCCTGCGAGGCGCCGCGCAGCCCGGTGAACGACGTGCCCGTGCGCAGGCCCGAGTCGGTCGCCAGCAGGTTGCTCGACTCGACGTACAACTTGTCCCCCTGGAGGCCGACAAGGTTGATCTCGGAGGCGCGGTCGGCGAACCAGCACGTCCCGTGCCCCTTCACCTCCATCAGTGTCATCTGCTCGCCGGTGATCCGCCGGGTGACCATCCCCCGGATGCCCTCACCGCCGCCGCTGAGCTTCTTGAAGTCCATCTGGCCGTCGTACGCCACCATCGAGCCGTTCTTCGCCTTCACGGCGTCCCCGGTCATGTCGATGGCCAGCACCTTGCTGCCTTGAAGTCGAAACATCGCCACGTGGCGAAGGTAGCCCGCCGGGCGCCCCCGGCAACAGATCCCGAAGGCGGAGATCGCCCCCGATTCTCCCCCTAGGGGCCGCGCCTCCGTCCGCACCTCGGCCCTCACCCCCGTGCGCACCGCCGCCCACACCCCCGCCCCGTCCGCCCCGGCCGCGACTGTCACAATGGACGAACGTTTGTGCATCCATTCACAAAGCGACCCCTGCGCACCCCTCGTACCCCCTCGCACCCACCGAAGGTGACCCGTGGACATCAAGACCGCCTCCGCCCTCCGCCGCCTGCGGCTGGTCTCGGCCCCCGAAGCCGTTTCCTTCCTCCTCCTGTTGGTCTGCTCGGTGCTGAAGCGGACCACGGACTTCAACGCGGTGCCCGTCATGGGCATGGTCCACGGTGTTCTCTTCGTCCTCTACGTGATCTTCTGGGCTGACGCCTGGAGCCGCGCCAAGTGGTCCGTGAAGACCGGCGTCCTCTACTTCGTCCTCTCCGTCCTGCCGACCGGTGGGTTCTTCGCCGAGCGCAAGCTGCGCCGCGAGTCGGAGAACGCGGTCGACACGGCCATCGCCGCCCGTGCCCGACAGGAGCAGCAGGAGCGGGGTCAGGCGCAGGACGGGGCGGTCAAGGCATGATCGTCGCCTTCTCCGTGACGCCCCTCGGTGTCGGCGAGGAAGTGGGGGAGTACGTCGCCGACGCCGTCCGCGTCGTCCGGGAATCCGGCCTCCCCAACCGCACCGACGCCATGTTCACCTCCATCGAGGGCGACTGGGACGAGGTCATGGACGTCGTCAGACGTGCCGTCGCAGCCGTGGAGGAACGCGCGCCGCGCGTCTCCCTCGTCCTCAAGGCGGACATCCGCCCCGGCGTCACCGACGGTCTGACCTCCAAGGTCGAGACGGTGGAACGCCACCTCGCCCCCTGACCGCATCCGTGGGCGACGGTCCCCGGGAGGCCGGGCGGGACACCTGTGGCAGCCCGAGCGCGGTCCGGACCGGACCGGACCGAAGGGCGAGACGGGGCTGACCACGATGTGACCGGCCGGTAAGGTCTGGTGCCGTGCCGAAGCCGCTCAGTCTCCCCTTCGACCCCATCGCACGCGCCGACGAACTGTGGAAGCAGCGCTGGGGAAACGTCCCGTCCATGGCCGCGATCACCTCGATCATGCGCGCGCAGCAGATCCTGCTCGCGGAGGTCGACGCGGTCGTGAAACCGTACGGTCTGACGTTCGCGCGGTACGAGGCGCTGGTGCTGCTCACGTTCTCCAAGGCCGGCGAGCTGCCGATGTCCAAGATCGGTGAGCGTCTGATGGTCCACCCGACGTCGGTGACGAACACCGTGGACCGCCTCGTGAAGTCGGGCCTGGTCGCCAGACGCCCCAACCCGAACGACGGCCGCGGCACCCTCGCCACGATCACCGACAAGGGCCGCGAGGCGGTCGACGCGGCGACCCGCGACCTGATGGCGATGGACTTCGGCCTCGGGACGTACGACGCGGAGGAGTGCGCGGAGATCTTCGCGATGCTCCGGCCGTTGCGGGTGGCGGCGAGCGACTTCGCCGAGGAGTAGGCAGGGTCGCCGGGGTCGATCGGTGGCGTCGCCCGGGTGGGCGGGGTCGGCGGAAGATCGCCGGAAACGGGTGGTTACGCTCATAGGCATGAAAAAGAGCGTGCTGACCCGCTATCGCGTCATGGCCTACGTCACCGGTGTCCTGCTGGTACTGCTGACCCTCGGTGTGTTCGCCAAGTACGCGTTGAAGCTCGACGGCGCCGACAGTTTCACCAGCGTCGTCGGTATCGCGCACGGCTGGCTGTACGTCGTGTATCTGGTCTTCGCCTTCGACCTGGGCTCCAAGGCCAAGTGGCCGGTCCGTAAGCAACTGTGGGTCCTGCTCGCCGGCACCGTCCCCACGGCCGCGTTCTTCGTGGAGCGCAGGGTCAGCCGCGAACTGGCGGACCAGCTCGCGGAGCCGACGCCGGTGGCCGCCAAGGTGTAACCGCTACTGGCTGCCGCGCAGCCCCAGCACCAGTACCCGGGTGAACGCCCCCGCCCACTCCCGGTCCACCGGCTCCGCGCTCACCAGCGTGCGGTGCACCACCGCCCCCGCCACCATGTCGAAGATCAGGTCCACCGTGCGGGCGGCCTCCTCCGGGTCTGTTTCCGGGGGGAGTTCGCCGCGCTGCTGGGCGCGGGCGCGACCTTCCAGGACCAGGCGTTTCTGGCGGTCCACGATCGACGCGCGGATGCGTTCCCGCAGTGCGTCGTCGTGCGTCGACTCCGCGACCACCGCCATCAGGCCGCTCTTCGTCTCCGGGCGCACCAGGATCGCCGCGAACTGGAGGACGACGCCCTCGATGTCGGCGGCGAGGCTGCCCCGGTCGGGCAGCTCCAGTTCGTCGAAGAGGACCGCGACCGCGTCGACGACCAGTTCGTTCTTTCCGGGCCACCGGCGGTAGAGGGTCGTCTTCGCCACTCCCGCGCGCGTGGCCACGTCCCCCAAGGTCAGCTTGGACCAGCCCAGTTCGATCAGGGCGTCCCGCGTCGCCGCCAGGATCGCCGCGTCCGCGGTGGCGCTGCGAGGGCGTCCCGTACGGCTGACCGGCGTGCGGCTCTGCATGGCATGACCATAACGGCGGTTCCTGCCCATTGAGGCCGTGAGGGAGGTCACTCGGAGGCGCTTCCCAGAGGGCTGCCACTCCCGTTACGCTACGACTCGTAGCGAAAGCGGTGACCGTCGACCAGGACCCCTTTTCACTACGCCTTTCACATGTGCGCGCCGAACGGGGGAGGATAGACGCATGCAGCCACGGAACATGTCCATGAGCGGGGTCGTCGACCTCGCCGCGGTGAAGGCGGCCCAGGAGGCCAAGTCGAAGGCGGAGCAGGCGCGCGCCGAATCCGCCCGGCAGGGTGGGGGAGGTGCCGTCGCGCCGGCCGACCTCGTCATCGACGTCGATGAGGCAGGCTTCGAACTCGATGTCCTGCAGCGGTCCACCGAGGTGCCCGTCGTCATCGACTTCTGGGCCGAGTGGTGCGAGCCGTGCAAGCAACTGAGCCCCGTTCTCGAGCGGCTGGCCGTCGAGTACAACGGCCGGTTCGTCCTCGCCAGGATCGACGTCGACGCCAACCAGATGCTGATGCAGCAGTTCGGCATCCAGGGGATCCCGGCCGTCTTCGCCGTCGTCGCCGGGCAGGCCCTGCCGCTCTTCCAGGGTGCCGCCGGTGAACAGCAGATCCGCGAGACCCTCGATCAGCTGGTGCAGGTCGCCGAGCAGCGCTTCGGCCTCACCGGCCTCGTCGTCGACGCGAACGCCGAACCCGGCGCCCAGCCCGTCGCCGCCCCGCAGGCCCCGGTGGGGCCCTACGACGCGCTCCTCGAAGCCGCCGTGCAGGCCCTGGACGCGGGGGACTTGGGCGGCGCGGTGCAGGCGTACAAGAACGTACTGAGCGACGACCCCGGCAACACGGAGGCCAAACTCGGGCTCGTGCAGGCCGAGTTGCTTCAGCGGGTGCAGGACGTCGACCCGCAGCAGGTGCGCAAGGACGCCGCCGAGAAGCCGGGCGACCCGACGGCGCAGATCGTCGCGGCCGACCTGGATCTGGTGGGCGGCCATGTCGAGGACGCGTTCGGCCGGCTCATCGAGACGGTGGCGCGTACGGCGGGCGACGACCGGGACACCGTACGGCTGCGGCTGCTGGAGCTGTTCGAGGTCGTCGGCGCGGATGATCCGCGGGTCACGCTGGCCCGGCGGGCGCTGGCGAGGGCGTTGTTCTGAGCCGTCGGACGACGGCCGGGCCGGGCAGCCGGTGGGTCGCTGTTCGATCAGTGGTCTGACCTGTCGCTAAACACTGCGGCAGGTGTTGTCCAGGTGAAGAATTTGCCGATCGAGTGCGCAAGCGGTCGCACTTTACCAAATCTTGGTAAACGCGACCGCTGTTACTTGGAGTAAGCCAAGGGCGTCGCACTGTCGGAGTTGGGGTGGGAAGTGAACGTTTTGTCACCCCGCCGAAGGCCACCCAGCGTTGTCGAACGACACCCGCGGGTCGCCGCTCGGTTATCTGCCCGTTACTAGCCAGTAACGAACCCCCTTGTGCGGGCGGCCAGAATGCACCACGATCGGCGACGCTCGGTCCTATCCCGTACACCGACAGCCAGTCGGGCGGACGGGAGTTGTTGGGTCCCCACCGGGCAGAGTCGGCGGCAGTGGCGCCGGCTCTCGGACAGGGGGGTCTTCGCCCTCTGGGTGGAGCCTGTCCGGCAAGGTTGTGCGTGATGTGCGTCAGGCGCGACCAGTGGTTGTCGCTCGGGGGTGATCGCCGGTGACTCGGGCGCTGTTCGCGCCGTCGAGCGCGGGCGCTCTCCTATACCGAGGACGTAGCACTTCTCCCATCCCTGCCCGGCTGAGCCGCCGTCATTGGGGCAGTCAGGGCCAGGAGATGTACGTCCGAGAAGGAGGAAATATGGAGTCCCAGGTGCGTGGCGGGACAAGATGGAAGCGCTTCGCTGTGGTCATGGTGCCCAGCGTCGCCGCTACGGCATGTATAGGTGTTGCCCTCGCGCAGGGTGCCCTTGCCGCGTCGTTCAGCGTTTCTGGCCAGTCGTTCAAGGTCAGGGCTGACTACATCGAAGGCACGGGCTTCTCGCAGTACGGCGCCGTCGACATGGACGACTCGAAGACCGATAAGGGCACTCACCCGGTTGCGGTGTCGGCGTTCTCCGACGCGCGCATCCAGAACATGTGCCAGTCGGTCGTCACGCCGAAGATCCCGTTCTTCGGCACTGCCACGCTGGTGCTGAGCGCGGGCGACAGTAGCGACAAGGACAAGCAGGTCTCTGCCAAGAACCTGTACATCGACGTCGAGCGCCTTGAGGCCGGTAAGGCCGTGTTCAGTGGCATGAACATCGGCGTCGCTGCCAAGTCTCTGGACAACCCGCCCATGAAGGGCGGCAAGGAGCTGTCGGACCCCAACGGATTCGGCCAGGACGCGGACCACGTGGACCTGTACGACGTGAAGCAGACGGCGTGGGCCACCACCGCCGGTACCTTCACGCTGCCGGGTCTGAGCATGAAGGTACTCACGGGTACCCACGAGTGCTACTAAGCACTCGGTGACGGGTGGGGGAGGCCGTGAGGCGCCCCCACCCGCTCCACTCCGATCGGGTCTTCGCGCACCGCAGCCTGTCACCGGCGAACGACCCTCTCACCAAAGCAACACCGCACCAGGGAGCTGTTTCCATGAGCGCCGAGACTCCTGCCGCCCCCAGTCTGCCCACTCGCTGGAGGCTGCGGTTCCGCGCCTGGCGGGGTTCGAGGCCGTTCTGGGCCGGCTTGTTTGTCATGATCGGCGGTGTCCCGATCATGTACTTCCCTTACGCGCACCTCACGGTCGGTCAGCTCACGATCCGCATGTCCACAACGGCCGGTGCGGGATCGCTGATCATCGGAGTCCTGCTCGTCGTCATGGGAATCAGTCTCTGGTTCCAGAAGCACGTACGAACCTTCGCCGGCACCGCCGCGATCCTGCTGGGACTGGTGTCCCTCCCGGTCTCCAACTTCGGCGGGTTCATCGTCGGCTTCTTGTTTGCCCTGGTCGGCGGCGCGCTGGCCATCGCCTGGGCACCCGGGGTGCCGGAGGAGTCGACGAGGTACGGGGTGCCCGCCGGAGACGGCACAGATGCGGCACCCACCGCTGCGGAGCCTGTCCTCCCGGTGTCCGCCGAGGCCACCGACGGCACGGATACGGCGGTCGAGCCGGGCGGGCTGGACATGAGCAAGTCGAACGAGCCGTACGAGCTGAACGATCTGTCAGGAACGAGCCCGGTGAACGGGGCGAACGGGAGGCGCAGTGCCGGCTGACAAGGTGACCCACGGGACTGATGTGGAAGAGTCCCGCGGGCGAACCGGGCCGAGGCACGCGGCCCCGAGGAAGCCGCTGTTCACCAGGTTCCATGTGCCTGCCGGAAAGGCGATAGCCCTGGCGGCCATGCCCACCGCGGTGCTCATGGGCATGGGGTTCACGCCGACGCTCGCACGTGCCGATGGCCAGCCGGCGAAGAGCATGACGGCTGAGGAATACCAGAAGTGCGTCGAGGTGGTGACCGGCGTCGCGAACGGTACGGACACGGCGGCGACTCCCTCCGCGGCCACCAGTTCCTCGTCGTCGTCCGACGATGCGGACACGACGAAGCCGTCCCCCTCGGCCACGGACTCGGGTTCCGGTTCCTCGGACGACTCGTCGGATTCAGGTTCCGACGACGCGGCCGAGCCGACTCCGACGCCGTCCGCGAGCAAGACGACGTCCAGTGGCAGCACCGGCAGCGACAAGGCCACGCCCACCCCCTCGGCGAGCGCGAGCGCCACCGAGGAGAGCGGCGGCGGCCTGCTGGAGACCATCGGCGACGCGATCACGGGCATCTTCACGGGTGGCAGCGACTCGTCGAGCGACGCGGCGTCCACGACGACGTCGACGGAGACCACCGAGACCGCCGACAGTGCCAGTCCGACGCCGACGGCGTCACCCGCGCCGACCGCGGATGCGGCGGGCAAGGGCACGACCGGCACCACCACGGTGAAGGACACGAAGCCGAAGGTCACCGGGGTCCTCAAGGACACCGTCAAGGACACGACCAAGGCGGCCGAGACCACCACGGAGACGGCTGAGAAGGCGGTCAGTGCCGCTGCCGCGTCCCCGAGCCCCTCGGCCAGTTCGACCGTGGACCCGGAGGACTGCCCCGCCGAAGCCACCGACGACGAGGGCGGCGTCGACAACTCGACCAGGCTGCCTGTCGACCCGTGGATCCTGCAGGCCAGTTCGCTGACGCTCAACGGCGCGGACTACCAGGGCATCGTCAAGGTGCGCACTGCCGACGGCACGGTCAAGGAGGTCCTGAAGTACGTGATATCCGGCGGCACGACCATCCACGACCTCCACCAGATCGTGAACGACCCTCTTTCCGGCAAGACCTACCACGCGCAGGCGGCCAAGGGCACGGACTCCACGATCGAGGGGGGCAAGACGATCATGTACACGGAGAGCATCTCCGGCAACCTGCTCGGTCTGATCCCGGTGACGTTCAGCCCGAAGAGCCCGCCGCCCCTGAACATCCCGTGGATCTACTTCACGAACGTGAAGGTCATTCAGGCCGGCCAGTTCGGCGGCACGCTGACGATCCCGGGCCTGCACCAGTACACGACCTGAGCAATCACCACCCTGTTCGGGAGCCGCACCGAGACCTGTGGCCCGGCCCACCGCTGTTGGCGGGGGGTCGGGCCACAGGTCTGTGCGGCGGCTGATGCCGCGGACCACGCGGTGCGGGGCGGGAGACGATCGGCGCGCTCGTAGAACGCCTGGCCGGACGGCACCCGGAGCCAAACGCTTCCGCCTCACTGTGGAGAAACTCCCCATGGTGCACAACGCGCTGACCGCCGTGCCCCTCAGTTTCACTGGGCGCGAAGGAGCCTTCCTGGAGGAGCCGTTCAACATCCGGCTGGGCTTCTACCGGGAGAACCGCGACGCCTTGGCGTATGCCGTCCCTCAGTGCGGCGGCCGAGGAGTGACACCCGGCGGCAGCAATCGACCGCACGCGTTCCGGAGTAAAGCGCTTTCGAAGATGATCGCTGTGTGAGATCTTCATACTCGAACGTATTTTTGCATCGGGGAGGAAGTTTCATGAGGAATCGGAAGACAGTGGCGCGGGCAGTGGCGACGGGGGCGTGCGCGGCCGGCCTGGTCGCCGCACTTCAGGGCCAGGCATGGGCGGCCACGGTGACTATCGAAGCGTCCGGCGGCGGCGGGACCGCACAGTTCAACGGTGACACCAACACCTTCAGAGCCTGCGACACCGCGGGGGACGGCTGGGGGATCGAGGCCCGTCTCCGTTTCCCGGCCGCCGACAACAAGCCGGACTTGGTGGTCGACACCCGCGGTCAGGCCGCCCCCTACTGCACCCCCTGGAAGGGCGGCCTCACCGAGGGTAAGTCGTACCGCATGATCGTTACGCCGGTGGTGGGAACCGTCAGGGGTCAGTCGATATACATCGACGTCCGCGCCTGATGCATGTGTGAAGCGTCCTGTACGGCGTTGAGGGGTTTCCCTGTGGCCAAACGCTGTTTGTTCAGTTCGTCCCGCTGGGTTTCGACTCCTCGGCGAGCGAAGTCGTGCGTCGTCGCCTGACGCCTCGGCGCTGCGGACATACAAGGTGGGGGCGGCACCCCGTATCGCGGGTGCCGCCCTCACCTTGTCGCTTATGGTCCCGCATCGAACGCGACTCGAACTCGAAGCAGACAGTTCCGCTGAGCAGTCGGCCTGCTGGCAGACGCCGGGCAGTCCGACCGGCCCGGCCGGAACGGCTGCTGTCCTCTGTACTGCCAGAACCGTATGTGCAGGTCGGCTTTGCCGGAGGTGAATGGACCGCGGTCTGGACGGCTACGCTGCTGGCTCCAGCAGGCTGCGGCCATCTCGGCGGGACCGGCCTATCATCACGCCCTTGCCGGGATCAGAAGCGTGTCCGGTTCGGGAATGCGAACACAGGGTGCTGATCATCATGAACAGCGTATCTCCGAAGGGTCGTTGAGGCAGTCTCCATGGTTGGCGCCGTAGTGCTGAGCCCCCACGGTTGCCTCTCTTGAATGGCTGGCGTGGGGCGGGGCCGTGGGTGTTCCGATGAGGCGGGCGAGGTTAGGAGGGGGCGGCGTCAGCAGCCGCGAACTCCCGAGCCCCCTGCCAGGGCAACACCGCCCACATCCGCGTCCCGCCCCCTGGCTCCCGCGCCTCCCCGAACCCCCACTCCCCGCCGCACGCCTCCACCACGCACCCCAACACCCGTAGCGCATCTCCCCTCCGCTCGTCGCAAGCCGCAGCCAGCCGGGGATGATCGTGCAGTTGGTGGCCGTCGTAGAGGATCACGCGCAACTCTCCGTCCCGGAAGCGCAGCGACACGTACACGGAGTCGTTGGCCGCGAAGCGGCAGGCGCAGGCGGTCAGTTCGGCGACGACCTGGACGGCGGCGTCCGTCATGCCGGTCAGTCCGTGTGCGCGTAGGACGACCCGTGTCGTGTCCCGCACCACCCGCGAACTCACCGCTCCGGCGGGCACGGTGAAGCTGTAGGCGAGGGTGTCCGGCGACGGTGGTGGTGTCTCCGTCAGGTCGGTGGAGATGGGGCAGGCCGAGACGGTGACCGATGCGGACATGGCTGACTCCCTTGCTGGACAACGGACTTGATGTGCACGCCTGCAACCCCGACCAGTGGCCTGTCTCCCTGGCGCGAGCCCGCCCCTCCCAGGGAAGTGAGAACCCGGGCAGGCTCGCGCGATGCGCTTCCGTTCGGTGCCGGGCGTAAGCGACGCATCACTGACTGTAGATGCATGAGGTGGCTCTTTGCCGCTTATTCTCCAGAATTACCACTAGCCTGGTGGACCAATACGGTGCCCAGAGGGCAGACTTGCGCCGCACCCGCAGGAGGAAATGACACATGCCGCCGAGGTCAACACCTACGGAACGCCAGAAGCGCTTGGGCGCCGAACTGCGCAAGATGCGTCTCGCAGCAGACGTGACCACGGAATACGCCGCCGGGTTGCTCGGGCTGGACCGGACGAAGGTGTCCAACATCGAGTCCGGGGTCCGGGCCATCAGCGCGGACCGACTGCGGACCCTGGCCTGCAACTACGCCTGTCACGACGAGGCGTACATCGACGCTCTGGTCGACATGGTCGGGACGCGTACGCGCGGCTGGTGGGAGGTGTACCGGGGGCAAATCCCCGCAGGACTCCTCGACATCGCGGAACTGGAATGGCACTGCCGGAGCGTGCGAGTCGGACTGTCTCTGATCCTGCCGGGCCTGCTCCAGACCGACGGCTACGCCCGCACCCTGTTCGGTGCCGCACTGCCGCCCCTTTCACCAGCAGAGGTCGAGCTGCGTGTGGCCCTTCGCCTGCAACGACAGCAGGTGCTTTACCGGGACGAGCCGATCACTTACGTCGGATACGTGCACGAGGCCGCGCTGCGCGTCGAGTACGGCGGAGCCAAGGTGATGCGCGGCCAGTTGGAGCGCCTGTGCGATGTGTCCGAGCGCAACAACGTCGGAGTACGCGTGATCCCCTTCAAGGCGGGAGCGTTTCCTGGTGCGGGTCAAGCGGTGATCTACGCCGAAGGCCCCGTCCCCCAGCTCGACACCGTGGAGCTGGACTCGGCTCACGGTCCCGAGTTCACCCACGGGGTGTCTCAACTCGACAAGTACCGAGCCCAATTGGACTGGATGGAAGCCGCATCACTCTCGGCCGACGCGTCCCGCGACTTCATCCACGGCATCGCCCGCCAACTCTGAGGAGTTTCCATGCCTGACATCACCTGGGAAGAGCCTTACTGCGCCGAAGGCGCCAACTGCTTCCGCATAGGCACCGACCCCACCGGCAACGCCTACATCGCCGTCGCAGGCCAGGAAGACACCTACCTCACCGACACCCGGGAAGCCCTCCGCACCCTCATCCAGGAGATCAAGGCCGGCAAGGCCGACCACCTCCTCTAGCGAAAACGAGGGCGCCCCCCGTCACGTACAACAGGGGACGCCCTCGCGGTCGTACAAGCGTGCTGCCGTCAGGCGTGTTCGCCCTCGCCCAAGTGATGCACGCGGACCATGTTCGTCGTGCCGGGGACGCCGGGCGGGGAGCCGGCCGTCATGACGACGATCTCGCCGACGTTGAAGCGGTTCAGCTTCAGCATCTCCTGGTCGACCAGGGAGACCATCTCGTCCGTGCTGTTGACGAACGGGACCACGTACGAGTCGACGCCCCAGCTCAGCGAGAGCTGGTTGCGGGTGCCCTCGTCGGTGGTGAAGGCGACGATCGGCTGGGCCGCGCGGTAGCGGGAGAGGCGGCGGGCCGTGTCGCCGGACTTGGTGAAGGCCACCAGGCCCTTGCCGCCGAGGAAGTCGGCGATCTCGCAGGCCGCGCGGGCGACCGAGCCGCCCTGCGTCTTCGGCTTCTTGCCGGGGACGAGGGGCTGGAGGCCCTTGGAGAGGAGCTCCTCCTCCGCCGCGACCACGATCTTCGACATCGTGCGGACGGTTTCGAGCGGGAACGCGCCGACCGAAGACTCCGCGGACAGCATGACCGCGTCCGCGCCGTCCAGGATCGCGTTCGCCACGTCGGACGCCTCGGCGCGCGTCGGGCGGGAGTTGGTGATCATCGACTCCATCATCTGGGTCGCGACGATCACCGGCTTGGCGTTCCGCCGGCACAGCTCCACCAGGCGCTTCTGCACCATCGGGACCTTTTCGAGGGGGTACTCGACGGCGAGGTCACCGCGGGCCACCATGACACCGTCGAAGGCCGCCACGACGGCGTCCATGTTGTCCACCGCCTGCGGCTTCTCCACCTTGGCGATGACCGGGACGCGGCGACCCTCCTCGTCCATGATCTTGTGGACGTCGTCCACGTCACCGGCGTCGCGGACGAACGAGAGGGCGACCAGGTCGCAGCCCATGCGCAGGGCGAAGCGCAGGTCGTCGATGTCCTTCTCGGAGAGGGCCGGGACGTTCACGGCCGCGCCGGGCAGGTTGATGCCCTTGTGGTCCGAGATGACGCCACCCTCGATGACGGTCGACCTCACCCGCGGACCCACGACGTCCAGGACCTTCAGCTCGACGTTGCCGTCGTTGATCAGGATCTGGTCGCCGGGCGACACATCACCCGGGAGGCCCTTGTACGTCGTACCGCAGATGGTCTTGTCACCGGGGACGTCCTCGGTGGTGATCACGAACTCGTCGCCCCGGACCAGCTCGACGGGGCCCTCCGCGAAGGTCTCCAGGCGGATCTTCGGGCCCTGCAGGTCGGCCAGGACGCCGATCGCTCGGCCCGTCTCCTTGGCGGCGGCCCGGACCCGGTCGTACCGGCCCTGGTGCTCGGCGTGCGTGCCGTGGCTGAAGTTGAACCGGGCCACGTTCATGCCGGCCTCGATCAGCGAGACGAGCATTTCATGGGAGTCGACCGCGGGGCCGAGAGTACAAACGATTTTCGAACGGCGCATGGGGCGATCCTATCGGTTTGTTTCGCTTCGGAATATTCCGCCTGGTGGACGACGTAGAAGGATGGACTGAACACAAAGGGGCGGGATAGCGCTCAGGTGAGGCTCTTCCGGCGGTGCCTCCGATGTCTTCCCAATGTTCGTCCAATATCCGTTAAGTGTCTTCAGTTGTCCGTTCTCGCCGTTCCCACCAGCGCGTACGTCTGTGTCGCGATCTCCAGCTCCTCGTCCGTCGGGACGACGGCCACCGCGACCCGGGAGCCCGCGGGGGAGATCAGCCGGGCCTCCTGGCTCCGTACGGCGTTCAGGGCGCCGTCCACGGCCACCCCGAGGCCCTCCAGGCCCGCCACCGCCGCTTCGCGCACCGATGCCGCGTTCTCGCCGACTCCGGCCGTGAACGCGATGGCGTCCACCCGGCCGAGTACCGCGTAATAGGCGCCGATGTACTTCTTCAGACGGTGGATGTAGATGTCGAAGGCCAGCCGGGCCGCCGGGGCGTCCGCGCCGCCCTCGTCGATACGGCGGCGGATTTCCCGCATGTCGTTGTCTCCGCACAGACCGAGCAGGCCGCTCTTCTTGTTGAGAAGAGTGTCGATCTCGTCCGTGGACATTCCGCCAACACGCGTCAAATGGAAGATGACGGCCGGGTCCAGGTCACCGGACCGTGTTCCCATGACCAGACCCTCCAGTGGCGTCAGCCCCATGGAGGTGTCCACGCACCTGCCGCCCTCCACGGCCGACGCGGACGCCCCGTTGCCCAGATGCAGCACGATCACGTTCACGTCCTCGGGCGCCCGGCCCAGCAGCCGGGCCGTCTCCCGCGACACGTACGCGTGGGACGTGCCGTGGAACCCGTAGCGCCTGATGCGGTGCTCGTCGGCCGTCCTCACGTCGATCGCGTAGCGCGCCGCCGACTCCGGCATCGTGGTGTGGAAGGCCGTGTCGAAGACCGCGACCTGGGGGAGGTCGGGGCGGAGCGACCGCGCGGTGCGGATGCCGGTCAGGTTCGCGGGATTGTGGAGCGGGGCCACCGGGATCAGGCGCTCGATCTCCGCGAGGACCGTCTCGTCGACGACCGTGGGCTCGGTGAAGGACTGGCCGCCGTGCACGACCCGGTGGCCGATGGCCACCAACTCCGTTGAATCCAGGCCGAGTCCGTCACTTGCCAGCTCCTCCGCGACCGCTTTCAGGGCGGCCTCGTGGTCGGCGATCGGGCCCGTGCGCTCGCGGGACGTGCCGCCGGTGGCCAGCGGGGTGTGCTTGAGGCGGGACGTCTCCTCGCCGATGCGTTCCACCAGGCCCACGGCGAGCCGGCTGCTGTCGCGCATGTCGAGCAGCTGGTACTTCACCGACGAGGAGCCGGAGTTGAGGACGAGGACGCGGGTCGCGGTCACTGGTGGGGCGCCTTCTGGGTGGGGGCGGAATCGGCGGTCTGGGCCTGGATCGCGGTGATCGCGACCGTCGTGACGATGTCGGGGACCAGGGCGCCCCGGGACAGGTCGTTGACCGGCTTGCGCAGCCCCTGGAGGACCGGGCCGACGGCGACGGCGCCGGCCGAACGCTGCACGGCCTTGTAGGTGTTGTTGCCGGTGTTGAGGTCAGGGAAGATCAACACGCTTGCCTGGCCCGCGACTTCGGAGCCGGGGAGCTTGGTGGCGGCCACGGTCGGCTCCACCGCCGCGTCGTACTGGATCGGCCCTTCGATACGGAGGTCGGGGCGCCGCGAGCGCACCAGCTCGGTCGCCTCCCGCACCTTGTCGACGTCGGCGCCCGAGCCGGACGTACCCGTTGAGTACGACAGCATGGCGATCCTCGGCTCGACGCCGAACTGCTCGGCGGTGGCGGCCGACTGGATGGCGATGTCGGCCAACTGCTCCGCGTTCGGGTCGGGGTTGACCGCGCAGTCGCCGTAGACGAGGACCTTGTCGGCCAGGCACATGAAGAAGACGGAGGAGACGATGTCGGCGTCCGGTTTGGTCTTGATGATCTCGAAGGCCGGGCGGATGGTCGCGGCCGTGGAGTGCACGGCCCCCGACACCATGCCGTCGGCGAGGCCCTCCTGGACCATCAGGGTGCCGAAGTAGTTGACGTCCGAGACGACGTCGTAGGCAAGCTCGACGGTGACGCCCCGGTGGGCGCGGAAGGCGGCGTACTTCTCGGCGAAGGTGTCCCGCAGCTCGGAGGTCGCCGGGTCGATCAGTTGGCACCCGCCGAGGTCGATGCCCAGGTCGGCGGCCTTCTTGCGGATGCCGTCGACCGGGCCGAGCAGCGTCAGGTCGCACACGCCCCGGCGCAGCAGCACCTCGGCGGCGTGCAGGACGCGTTCCTCGGTGCCTTCGGGGAGGACTACCCGGCGCTTGTCGGCGCGGGCGCGTTCGAGGAGCTTGTGCTCGAACATCATGGGCGTGACGCGATCACTGCTGGGTGCGGACACCCGCTTCAGCAGCTCGGTCGTGTCGACGTGGCGCTCGAAGAGGCCGAGTGCCGTCTCCGCCTTGCGCGGGGTGGCCGCGTTCAACTTCCCCTCCAGGGAGAAGAGTTGGGTGGCGGTCGGGAAGCTGGTGCCGGGGACGGACACGACCGGGGTGCCGGGTGCCAGCCGGGCGGCGAGGGTGAGGACCTCGTCGCTGGGGCGCTCGTTCAGGGTCAGCAGGACGCCCGCGATGGGCGGCGTACCGGCGCTGTGCGCGGCCAGGGCGCCGACGACCAGGTCGGCGCGGTCACCGGGGGTGACGACCAGGCAGCCGGGGGTCAGCGCGGTCAGGAAGTTGGGCAGCATCGCGCCGCCGAAGACGAAGTCCAGCGCGTCACGTGCGAGGCCCGACTCGTCGCCGAGGAGTACCTTGCCGCCGAGCGCGTGGGTGATCTGGGCGACCGTCGGCGCCGCGAGGGCGGGCTCGTCGGGGAGGACGTAACAGGGCACCGGGGAGCGGGAGCCGAGGCCATCGGCTATCGCGTCGCGCTCCTCGCGGGCGACGCGGTTGGCGACCATGGCGATGACGTCGCAGCCCAGTGCCTCGTACGCGCGGTACGCGTTGCGCGTCTCGGCGAGCACCGACTCGGCGGTCTGGTCACGCCCGCCGACGACCGCGACGACCGACGCGCCGAACTCGTTCGCCAGGCGGGCGTTGAGGGCCAGCTCGTCCGGGAACTGGGTGTCGGCGAAGTCGGTGCCGAGGACCAGGACGACGTCGTACTCGCGAGCCACGCGCAGGAACCGGTCGACGAGGGTCGAGACCAGCTCGTCGGTGCCCTGCTCGGCCTGGAGCGCGGACGCCTCCGGGTAGTCCATGCCGTACACCGTCGCCGGGTCCTGGGAGAGGCGGTAGCGGGCGCGCAGCAGCTCGAAGAGGCGGTCCGGGTTGTCGTGCACCAGGGGGCGGAAGACGCCCACGCGGTCGACCTGCCGGGTCAGGAGTTCCATGACTCCCAGCTCGACGACCTGGCGGCCGTCGCCCCGGTCGATCCCGGTCACGTACACGCTGCGGGTCGTCACGCGTGCTCTCCGTTTCAGCTGGACTGTTCGGGCCTCTTGACAGTACCCGCGCCGCTGGTCAAGGCGCCGGTCAGTCCGGTGGGGGCGGTGAGGATCGAGGGTCCGGCCGGGGCGTGGAACAATTGAAGTGGCTCACAGGTATCAAAAGCGATCAGAACGATCAGAGCCAACAACGATCAGAGCCGACAGGGCTGTCCGAGCCGGCACCGCGGTCACAGCGCTCACAGCGATCACAGCGAGCAGGAGACACAGCACGATGCGTATCGGAGTTCTCACCGCAGGCGGCGACTGCCCCGGCCTGAACGCCGTGATCCGGTCGGTCGTCCACCGGGCGGTCACGCAGTACGACGACGAGGTCATCGGCTTCGAGGACGGCTACGCGGGGCTGCTCGACGGCCGCTACCGCGCCCTCGACCTCGACGACGTCAGCGGCATCCTCGCGCGCGGCGGCACCATCCTCGGCTCCTCCCGTCTCCAGCGCGACCGGCTGCGTGAGGCCTGCGAGAACGCCTCCGACATGATCCACGAGTTCGGTATCGACGCGCTGATCCCGATCGGCGGCGAGGGCACGCTGACGGCGGCCCGGATGCTGAGCGACGCGGGCCTGCCGGTCGTCGGCGTCCCCAAGACGATCGACAACGACATCTCGGCGACGGACCGCACCTTCGGCTTCGACACGGCGGTGGGCGTCGCCACGGAGGCGATGGACCGCCTCAAGACCACCGCCGAGTCGCATCAGCGGGTGATGGTCGTCGAGGTCATGGGCCGGCACGCGGGCTGGATCGCCCTGGAGTCCGGCATGGCGGCCGGTGCCCACGGCATCTGCCTCCCCGAGCGCCCCTTCGACCCCGCGCACCTCGTGAAGATGGTCGAGGAGCGGTTCGCGCGCGGCAAGAAGTTCGCGGTCATCTGCGTCGCCGAGGGCGCGCACCCCGCCGAGGGCAGCATGGACTACGACCACGGCGCGATCGACCAGTTCGGCCACGAGCGCTTCCAGGGCATCGGTACGGCACTGGCGTACGAGCTGGAGCGACGGCTCGGCAAGGAGGCCAAGCCGGTCATCCTCGGCCACATCCAGCGCGGCGGCACGCCCACCGCGTACGACCGCGTGCTCGCGACCCGGTTCGGCTGGCACGCGGTGGAGGCCGCGCACCAGGGCCAGTTCGGGCGGATGACGGCACTGCGTGGGACCGACGTGGTGATGGTGCCGCTGGCGGAGGCGGTCATGGAGCTGAAGACGGTCCCGAAGGACCGGATGGACGAGGCGGAGTCGGTTTTCTAACCGGTGGACGAGACGGGGCGCGAGACCTGGGCGTGGTGCTGAGGGGCCGCGCTCTTCGGTTCCGCGGTCTTCGGTTCTGCGGTCTCAGGGAGCAGTGCTCTCCAGCCTTGCCCAGAAGTGCTCCACGATCCGGTCGAGGAAGTCGCGTCCGATGTGGCTCGCCCCGGTCGCCGCGGAGCCGTCCGCCCAGGTCAGGGTGGCGGCCATCTGCCCCTGGTAGTAGCGGTGCAACTCCTGGAGGGTGCTCTCCAGGAGGCGCCGGTTCAATGGCACCACCTTGTTGACGGGACGGACGTACGCCTGCCAGCGCGTCGTGACCGCGCCGCGCAGCAGTCCGGCGAGTCTGCCGTCGAGGCCCGTGAGGGTGATGAGGTCGGGGAGCGATAGGTCGAGTACCTCGGCGAGAATCGCGGACTGCCGCTCGGTGCCGCGCCACTCGTCCTTCTCCTCCATCCGCGCGTAGACGAGGAGTTCGAACCCGACGGCCCGGGCGACGTCCTCGGCACTGAGCCCGCGTGCGACGCGATGCTCGCGCAAGGTGTGCGGGCGGCCGATGAGTTCGCTGGGCGCACACCACAACACCCCTGCGAGAGCGGTGAGTTCACTCGCTCCCGGGGCCATGAGGTTGCGCTCCCAGGCGATCACGTGGTCGGGCGTGACGTACGGCAGACCGTACGAGACCCGCATCCCGTACGCGACGTGTTCGGGGCCCATTCCGAGGGCCAGGCGGAGTCTGCGGGCGGCGTGGGCGTCGAAGGGCGGGGTCGGCGGCATGGGCGGTGGGGACGGAACTGGGGGTCGGCGCACGCGCCACAAGCTAGGGGCGCGGGGCGGCGGTGACTACGTTCTGTTCGGCCACAATTACGGATTGTAGGAAACTACGGCTGGGCGAGGGTCCTGGGGGTGATGTGGGCGGTACTCCGGGGTTGCCGAAGGTGATGGGGTGCCGGCCGTCCGGACGACTCGGCCGGAGCTCCCGCGGCGAGGAATCATGCGAACGGCAAGGTGGCGGGGCATATGCGCGCGTGTCCCTCGGCCGTGCGTGCGGTGTCGGGGTGCTTCCGGGTGGCGGGGGGCGTCGAGCGTTCGGGCGTGCCTCGAAGGCCTGTGCGGTACGGTCGGGGGCTCGGCCGGGTGGGTAACTGGCCAGTACTGACCAGTAGTTGCGGCGCGATCCTTGCGGTGCGGGGATGGCGGACACGGTGAGGCCGGGTGGGCGGCCTCGGAGGGCGGTGGTCGCGTGAGCGGCAAGGCGGAGCAGGGGCAAGAGGCAGCGGCAGCGGTAGTGGCGGCTGGGACTGGGGCTGGGGTGCGGAAGGTGGAGGGGCATATACGGGAGCGGCTGCTGGCCCCGAACTTCTGGCACCTCGCGACGGTCGGCGCCGACGGCATGCCGCAGGTGTCGCCGATGTGGGTGGACATGGAGGGCGACCACGTCATGGTCAACACGGCCATCGGCCGCGTGAAGGAGGAGAACCTCCGCCGCAATCCGAACGTCTCCCTCTCCCACCACGACCCCGAGAACCCGTACGACCGTGCCGAGATCCGGGGGCGCGTGGTGCGGTTCGTGGAGGGCGAGGAGGCGGAACGTTCCATGGACCGGCTCACCAAGAAGTACATCAACGAGGACCGCTATCCGTGGCTGCTGCCGGGGGAGCGGCGCGTGATGCTCCTCATCGAGGTGACGCGGGTGCGGCGGGTTGTGGGGGTGGAGCCGTTCCGGCCGGGGGTGCTGCCTGAGGTGTGAGCGGGGTGCCCTTCTTCTTGGGCAGGGACTCGGGAGTTTGCGGGGTTGGGGGTGGGAGGGCGTGACGCCGGGGTGGGGCGGGTGTTACTGCTGCTCATTGGCCCAGGTGCGGGCCCGGTCGGCTTCGGCGGTGTCGCCGACCCGGGTAAAGGCGTCGGCGGCCTGGAGCGAGCAGGCGCCGGCCTCGGCGGGACGGCCGGCGGCCTTGTGGGTGCGGGCGAGGTTGTGGAGGACCTCGCCAGTCCGGTACCAGTCCTCGAACTCCCGGTAGATCTCCAGCGCCTTCCCATACCCCTCGACCGCCTCTCCCACCCGGCCCGCCTCCCGCAGGGCGATACCGAGGTTGTTCCACGCGCTGGCCTCGCGGTGACGATCCCCGACGGCCTGGTACAGATCGCGGGCGCGGGTGTAGGCCTCGACCGCCTCCGCCACCCCGCCCGCCTCCCGCAGGGCGATACCGAGGTTGTTCCACGCGCTGGCCTCGCCGTGGCGGTCCCCGACGGCCTGGTGCAGGTCGCGGGCGCGGGTGTGCGCCTCGACCGCCTCCGCCACCCGGCCCGCCTCCCGCAGGGCGCCGCCGAGGTTGTTCCACGCCATGGCCTCGCGGTCACGGTTCCCGACGGCCTGGTGCAGGTCGCGGGCACGGGTGTGCGCCTCCACTGCCTCCGCTACCCGGCCCGCCTCTCGCAGGGCGATACCGAGGTTGTTCCACGCGCCGGCCTCGCGGTGACGATTTCCGGTGTGGACGGCCGCTTCCAGACCAGCCCGGCCCACCCCGACCCAGTCATCGAAATACCGCCGCCACTCCAGATAGACCCCTAGACATGCGGCCAGCCTCCAGGCCGTGTCCGCAAACCGCTCCCGTTCCCCCCACCCCACCGCCTCCACCAGCCCCGCACGCTCCCCATCCAGCCACCCCAACGCCTCCCCCCGCCCCCCGAACCGCCCAGGCACCGGCAAACCCGGCAACCGCCGCAACCAGTCATTAGCCGCACCCGCCCGCGCGAGATAGAAATCCAGCACCCGCTCCCGCACCTCCTCCCCCTCCTCCACCAACCCCGCATCCCCCGCCACCACACCCACCCCGAACACCCGCACCAAGTCATGCAACCGCCACCGCACGCCGGCATCCGAACCGTCGTCAGTCCTGACCGGGGTGACGAGGTGCGTGGCGGCCAGGTCCTCCAAGAGGCGCAGGGCGGTCTCCGTGCCGAGGTCGGTCAGGGCGGCTACCGCCTCCGTGCTGGTGTCCGGGCCCGGGGCGAGGGCGAGCAGGCGCAGCAGGCGGGCCTGGTCGGGTGGGAGGCGGCGGTACGAGGTCTCCAGGATCGGTCGGAGGGCGAGGGCGCGGCCGTACAGGTCGGTGCCTCGGGTGCCGTTGTCCAGTACGGCAGTCGGGTCCTCGGCCTGCATGATCTCGGTCACCAGGGAGGCGATACCGCGGAGACGGCGGCGGCGCAGCATCGCGGCGGCGATCTGGAGGGCGAGCGGCAAGTGTCCGCAGAGGGCGGTCAGTTCGTGGAGGGCGTCCGGTTCGCGGGCCGGGCGGTCGTCGCGTTCGTCGGCGTCGTGGAGGGCGCGGGTGATGAGCGCTGCGGAGTCCTCCGGAGGGAGCGCCTCCAGGTCGATGAGGCGGACGCCGGTGAGGGAGTCCGGACGGTCACGGGAGGTGATCAGTACCCGGTGGTGGTCCGTGCCGGGAAGCAGAGGGAGGTACTGGGCCGGGTCCGAGGCGTTGTCCAGGATCAGCAGCGTGCGGTCAGGCCGCTCGGCGAGGAGTTGGCGGTAGACGTCGTACTGGCGTGCGGTGGATGGAGGCAGATCCGGTCCACGTACGCCGAGGGCGTCGAGCAGGGCCAGGACCGCTTGGTCGGCGGTGACCGGGTCGTCGTCGTAACCGCGTAGGTCGACGAAGAGCGTGCCGCCGGGAAACCAGGCCTGCGCGTAGGCCTGGTGTGCCGCCTCGACGGCGAGCGCAGTCTTGCCGATGCCGCCCATGCCGGTGACGGCGAAGATGAGGAGAGGGAGCGCGGCGGCATCGTTCGGGGCGGGTTCGAGGTGCGGCAGCAAGCGGCCCAGTTCCGCCGATCGGCCTGTGAAGCCGAAGGGGCGGGGCGGGAGCGTGGCGGTCGCCAGGGGGACCGGGCCGTGGGAGTGGACTCCTGTGCCGAGTTTCGCGTGCGGGCTATCGTCCGTCGCCGTCGGGGCGGTGCCCGACTTGCTTTGCGATGAAGGTGCCGTTGAACGTGCCTCCCCGGAGGTCGATGTGGTCCCCTCCGTACGTGGAGCCGCGAAAAGGACCCTCCCGAGGGTCGGTGGCCGCCTGGCCAGGCACAGGCTTCGGCTCCAGCTCGCGGAGTACGGCGATCGCCGCCTCGGCCGCGTTCGCGGCAGCCCGGGGCTGCGAACCCTGCGCGTCCGCACGGGACTTGTCCGCGTCGGCCTTGTCGCTGATGCCCCGGATGATCAACGCGCCCGCCTCACCGGCGAGATGCACCGCGTGGGCTACTCCGGAGCTCTCCATCTCGATGGCGGCGGCGTCGTTGTAGCTCGTGCGGATGCGCTGGGCGAGCTCGGAGTCGCTGTCCGCGAGGACGACGTCTCCCACGGCGATCGGCTTGAAGTGGGCTTTGCCGCGCAGCGCTTCCTTGGCCGCCTGCTCCAGGCGGTGCGAGGCGCGCCAGGCTTCCGGACGGGTGAGGAAACCGTCGGGGGTCTGCTTGCCGCCGTGGATCGCGTACACCTTGGTCGCGACCACGACGTCACCGATCGCGATGTCGTCCTTCAGGCCGCCCGCGACGCCGACGAAGATCACTGCCTCGGGGTCGAGCCAGGTCAGCACGCGTTCGGTGAGCGTGGCCGCCGTGAGCGTGCCCTCGCCCATGTCGACGAGGGCCACCTGCCAGGGCGTGCCGGCGAGTTGGCCTCGCTTGGCCTTGGTGCCGTAGCGCGGGTGGGTGAGCTTCTCGACGTCAGCGAGGTGGGCGAGTACGGCGTCGTATTCGAGTGACAGTGCGGTCAGGACCGCCACCGTGGGTTTTGTCTCCGGCACGCTTCCAAGGTACTGCCAAGGCGCCTGTACGGAGCGCGTGTTGGAGTGGTGGGCTGCGGCGTACCTTGATGTCACGCGAGGCTCGAAGGCGGCGCCTCGGAGGCGGCACGGGGGACGGACGGCACGATGGCGACCGAGTACGACGGGGACCACCTCGACTTCCAGGGCGGGAAGTTCACGGGTCCCTTCACGGCGAAGGCGGAGTACCGCGAGCACGCGCCGGCGCCCAGCGCGCTGGACGCCCTCCCCGCGCGGGCGGTCGGCTTCACCGGCAGGGACGGTGAACTGCGGGCGCTGCTCGACGCGTTCGACCCGTCCGACTCCGACTCCGACTCCGACTCCGACCCTGACTCCGGCTCCGATTCCGGTGCCGCCCCGGAAGCGGTGGTGGTCGCGGCGGTCTCCGGGCTCGGGGGTATCGGCAAGACCGCGCTCGCGGTGCAGGCGGGGCACGAGGCCTGCGCCAAGGGCTGGTTCCCGGGCGGGGTGCTCTTCCTCGACCTGCACGGGTACGACGAGGAACCCGTCACCGCCGAGCAGGCTCTGGAGGCGCTGCTGCGGGCGCTGGGTACGGAGCCGGAGCACATCCCGGCCCGCGCGGACGAGCGGGCCGCGCTCTACCGCTCGGCCCTCGCCGACCGTGCCCGGGAACGGGGTCCGGTACTGGTCCTGGCCGACAACGCGTCCTCGCCGACTCAAGTGCGGTCCCTGCTGCCGGGCAGCGACACGGGGCACCGGCTCCTGGTCACTTCACGGGACCGGCTGCCCCAACTGGGGGCTCGGCTGATGGCGTTGGACGAACTGACGCCGGAGGAGGCGTACGAGCTCCTCGACCGCGCCCTGCGGATCGCTCACCCTGCCGACAGCCGTGTCGCGGACGATCCTGAGTCGGTCACGGCCCTCGCCACCCTCTGCGGACATCTGCCGCTCGCCCTCCAGATCGCGGCGGCGCTGCTGGTGGTGGACCGGGGTAAACCGGTCGAGGAACTTGCCACCGAACTTACTGAGTCCCGCGACCGGCTCGACCACCTCGATGACGGCGAGCGCAGTGTCCGGGCCGCCTTCGACCTGTCGTACAGGCGGTTGCCGCCCGAGCAGGCCCGCGTGCTGCGTCTGTTGGCGCTGGCCCCGGGGCCCGATGCGAGCGACGAGGTCGTCGCCGCGCTCGTCGGGACGGACACACCTCCGGTCCGGGCGCTGGAGGCCCTGGCCCGCGCGCATCTCGTCGAGCGGGGGAGCGGACGCCGGCGGTGGCGGTTGCATGACTTGGTGCGGGTGTTCGGGGTGGGTGTGGTGGCGGGGGATGCGGGGTTGGTGGAGGAGGGGGAGGCTGCGCGGGGGCGGGTGCTGGACTTTTATTACTCGTGGGCGGATGCGGCTGATGACTGGTTGCGGTGGTTTCCGGGGTTGCCGGTGCCGTGGCGGTTCGGGGGGCGGGGGGAGTCGTTGGGGTGGCTGGATGGGGAGCGTGCGGGGCTGGTGGAGGCGGTGGGGTGGGGGGAGCAGGAGCGGTTTGCGGACACGGCTTGGCGGCTGGCCGAATGTCTGGGGGTCTATCTGGAGTGGCGGCGGTATTTCGATGACTGTGTCGGGGTGGGCCGGGCTGGTCTGAAGGCGGCCGTCCGCGCCGGGGACTACGAGGGCGAGGCCAGCGCGTGGAACAACCTCGGCAACGCCCTGCGGGAGGCGGGCCGGGTGGCGGAGGCGGTCGAGGCGCACACCCGCGCCCGCGACCTGTGCCAGGCCTCTGGGGACCGCCACCAGGAGGCCATCGCGTGGAACAACCTCGGCATCGCCCTGCGGGAGGCGGGGCGGGTGGCGGAGGCGGTCGAGGCGCACACCCGCGCCCGCGATCTGTACCAGGCCGCCGGGGATCGTCACCGCGAGGCCAGCGCGTGGAACAACCTCGGCATCGCCCTGCGGGAGGCGGGGCGGGTGGCGGAGGCGGTCGAGGCGCACACCCGCGCCCGTGACCTGTTCCAGGCCGCCGGGGATCGTCACCGCGAGGCCAGCGCGTGGAACAACCTCGGCCTCGCCCTTCAGGAGGCGGGCCGGGTGGCGGAGGCGATTGGGGGGTATGGGAGGGCGTTGGAGGTCTACCGGGAGTTCGAGGACTGGCACAACACGGGCCAGGTCCTCCACAACCTCGCCCGCGCCCACGAGGCCGCCGGCCGTGCCGCGGAGGCCCGTGTCTGCTGGCTCCAGGCCGCCGACGCCTTCACCCGGGCCGGCGATACCGCTGAGGCCGACCGGGCCCGCACGCGGGCTGAGGAGCAGCAATAACCCCTCACCCCCTCAGCCCTTGACCGCCCCACCCAGCGCGAACCCCCCACCCACTCGCCTAGCCACCAGCACGTACAACAAAATCACCGGCGTCGAATAAATAACCGAGAACGCGGCCAACTGCCCATAGACAACCGTCCCCCGATTCCCGAAGAAGTCGTTGATGCTCACGCTCGCCGGCATCTGGTCCGGAGTGAGCAGCAGCATGAACGGGACGAAGAAGTTGCCCCACATCATCACGAACGAGAAGACGGTCACCACCGCCACCCCCGGACCCATCAGCGGCAGCACGATCCGTAGCAGGGACTGGAACGACGAGGCCCCGTCGGTCCAGGCCGCCTCCTCCAGCTCCCTCGGTACCCCGTCCATGAAGTTCTTCATCAGCCACACAGCGAACGGGAGTTGAGACGCGGCGAAGAAGAAGATCGTGCCCTGCATCGTGTCGATCAGGTTCACCCGTACGAACAGCGCGTACACCGGCACCATGATCGCGGTGATCGGCAGACACGTGGCGAACAGGATCGTCAGCAGGAACGGGCGGTTGAAGCGTGACCTGAATCGCGACAGCGGGTACGCCGCCAGCGTCGCGCACGTCACCGTCAGCAGGGTCCCGCCCCCGCACAGGACAAGGCTGTTGAGCAGGGGCGTGAAGGTGATCTCATCCGTCAGTACCGCGTCGAAGTTCCCGAACGTCAGGCCGTCCGGGACCCTCAGTCGCAGGTCCGCGTGCGGGTCCAGCGCCGACAGGACCACCCACGCGAGCGGGAGTACGAAGGCCGCCGCGACGACCAGGAGGCCGGCATCCGCCGCCAACCGGCGGTTCGTCCGGCGTGATGCCGCCGTCATCTCACACCTCCGTCCGTAGCAGCCGCATGTACACCAGCGAGAACAGGGAGCCGACCACCAGCAACAGCAGGGCCACCGCCGTGCCGTAGCCGATCATGCTTTTCTGGAAGGCCTGTTCGTACATGAAGAGGGGGAGCGTCTGGCTTCGATTTCCCGGGCCGCCTCTCGTCATCACCCAGATCAGGCCGAACACCGACAGGGTCTGGAGGGTGTTCAGCATCAGGTTCGTGCCGATCGAGCGCCGGATCATCGGCAGCGTGATGTGCCACATCCGGCGCCAGCCGCCCGCGCCGTCGACCTCCGCCGCCTCCGTGATCTCCTTCGGGATCTCGTTCAGCGCCGCCGAGTAGACCAGCATCGAGAACGCCGTACCCCGCCACACGTTCGCGAACGACACCGCCAGGATCGGCAGCGTGAACAGCCAGTTCTGGGAGGGGAGATGGAGCCGGTCCAGGATCGCGTTCAGGGTGCCCTCCCGCCGGAAGAACGCGTACAGCAGGAAACCCGCCACCACCTCCGGCAGCACCCACGCCGTGATCACGATCCCGCCCACCAGGGTCCGTACCGGCTTCGACGCCCGCTGCATCAGCGACGCCAGCGCCAGCCCCAGGGTGTTCTGGCCGAGCAGGGACGAAACGACCGTGAAGACCAGCGTCAGCCATACGGCGTTCAGGAACGCCTCGTCCTTGAACGCCGTACGGAAGTTCTCGAAGCCGACGAAGGAAGATGCGGCCTGGCCGGTCAACTGCAGGTCGGTGAAGGCGATGTAGGCGCAGTACGCGATCGGGCCGGCCAGGAACAGGAGCAGCAGGACCACCGCCGGTGCCACCGGAAGCGCACGGGTCAGCATGCGCGTCGGGGAGTGCCTGGTCGCACTCGCCCCGCTCACGGCTTCTCTACCACCTGGTCGTCCGTCGCCGACGTCAGTGCCTCGTCGTACGCGCTCGCCGCCTCCGCCACCGACGCGTCGCCCGTCGTCACGCCCTCCATCGCCTCCTGGACGGCCGTCGAGACCTTCGGGTACGCCGGATACGCCGGGCGGTAGTGCGTGCTCGCCACCAGGTCCGTGAAGAACCTGATGCCGGGCTGGGCGTCGACGTAGGCCGGATCCGCCGCGACGTCCTTGCGGACGGCGATGCCCGAGTTGGCGATGTACCACTTCTGGGCGTTCGCCTTCGTCTGCATCGTCCTGATGAACTCGAACGACAGGTCAGGGTTGTTCGCCTTCGCCGGGATCGCCCAGGTCCAGCCGCCCGACATGCTCACCCTGCCCGGCGCCTGGCCGTGCTGGGTCGGCATCGCCGCCAGGCCCAGCTTCGTCGACCACTCGGGCCATTCGTGGCCGCTGCCCGGCAGCCAGTCCTGGGGCAGCCACGAGCCGTCGAGGTTGATGCCCAGTCTGCCCTGGGGGAGCCACTCGCCCCTGGCGCGCGTGGCCACGTTGGGGTCCAGCGCGTCCGACACGTCCGGGCCCAGCTTCTCCTTGTACACCGTCTCGACGAACGTCAACGCGTCCTTGAAGGCCTGGCTCCCCGCGATCCACTTCTTCGACGAGCCGTCGTACAGGGGGTCCGAAGCCGCCGAGCCTTCCGTGCCGTACAGCAGCATCTCGAAGCCCTGCATCGTGGCCGCCTCGCCCACCGGCTTGCCCGTGTAGACGTTCAGGGGGATGACGTCCGGCACCTTCTCCTTGATCGTGCGGGCGGCGGACAGCACCTCGTCCCACGTCTTCGGCTGCCAGGCCTCCGGAAGCCCGGCCCGCTTGAAGATGCCCTTGTCGAACCAGAGCCCCCGGGTGTCCGTGCCGTCCGGGACGCCGTACGTCCTGCCGTCCTCGGCCCTGGCCGCCGTCTTCGCCGTGTCGATGAACTGGTTCCAGTCGGGCCACTTGGCGAGATAGGCGTCCAGCGGCTTCAAGTACCCGCTGGTGATGTCCGAGTTGATGAGGAACGTGTCCTCGTAGACCAGGTCGGGGGCCGTCTTGGGGGAGCGGAGCATCTGCTGGACCTTGGTGTAGTACTCCGAGTCCGGGGCCTTGATCGGGACCAACTCGACGTTCTTGCCCGGGTTGGCCTTCTCGAACTGCTTCTTGATGTCCGCCAGGTACACGTCCATCACCTTGACCGAGTTGTCGGTCGACTGTTTGAACGAGATCTTCACCGTGTCCGGATCACTTCCGGAGCCGCCGCCGCAGGCGGTGAGGGAGCCCGCGGCGAGGGTGAGGGTGGCAACGAGCAGGGATAATGGTGCAGTTGGGCGGGCGGCGGTGGGGCGCACGAGCACGACCTCCTACTGGCTCGGAAAGCCTGTATGGCTGCCTCGCGAACGTAAGAGGAGTGGTCTAGTCAGGTCAATGACCCTGCAGCGCCTACCGTTTGCTTCATACACACGTTGCGCATCGCTTTGTTCGCACATCGCACATCACACATCGCGGGTCACGGGAGGAAGAGCGTGCCGGAATCGCCGGAGTCAGCGGGAACGACGGGATCAGACGTCACCCTTGGGCAGTTGCTGCTCGCCGAGTACTCGACCCTCAAGGATGAGCAGAAGTCCCGTATCGGATTCCGCGACAACCTGCTCTACGTCACCCTCACCGTCGTCGCCGCCGTCATCGCGGCCGCCGCGCAGGCCGGGCAGCCCGTCATGCTGCTCGCGCTCCCGCCCGTGTGTGTCGTCCTCGGCTGGACCTACCTCATCAACGACGAGAAGATCTCGGCCATCGGGGCTTATGTGAGGGGCGAGTTGGGGCCTCGGCTCGCTCAAGTCGCCCAGGTCGAGGGGGCCTTCGGCTGGGAGTCCGCGCACCGGTCCGACGCCCGGCGCCGCTCCCGCAAGGCCGTTCAACTCGCCGTGGATCTCCTCGCGTTCTGTGTCGTCCCGCTCGCCGGACTCACCGTCTACTGGGGCGCGGGTGACACCGGCGGCCCGGGTCTGCTCGTGCTCTCCGTCGTCGAGGCGCTCGGCGTCGCAGGGCTGGCCGCCCAGGTGGTGGGCTACGCCCGCCCCCACATGTGACCCGTAACGCCCCGCTCCGACACGTGACCCCCTACTGCCCGCGCACCCACCGGTACTGCAACTCGGGCCGCCCCACCTGCCCGTACTGCGGGTTCCGCGCCGCCCGGCCCGCTTCGACCAGGTGTTCCAGATAGCGCCGGGCCGTGATGCGCGAGATGCCCACTTCCTCGGCGACCCCGGCCGCGGTGAGCCCCTCGGCGCTCGCCCGGAGAGTCACCGTGACCCGTTCGAGAGTGGGGGCGCTCAGGCCCTTGGGGAGGGCGGCGGGGCCCGGGGCGCGCAGGGTCGCCAGTGCGCGGTCGACCTCGTCCTGGCCGCTCGCCTCGCCCGCTGACGCGTGGAACTCCGCGTACCGCACCAGCCGGTCCCGGAGGGTCGCGAAGGTGAACGGCTTCAGTACGTACTGCACGACCCCCAGCGAGACGCCCTCCCGGACCACCGCCAGGTCACGCGCGGACGTCACCGCTATCACGTCCGCGTGGTAGCCCGCCGCCCGCAGCGAGCGGGCCAGTTGCAGCCCGTGTCCGTCGGGGAGGTGGAAGTCGAGCAGAAGCAGGTCCACCGGCGTACGGTCCAGGGCGCGGCGCGCCTCCGCGCCCGTGTGCGCCTTGCCCACGACCGCGAACCCGGGCACCCGGCCCACGTACATGACGTGCGCGTCGGCGGCGACCGGGTCGTCCTCCACGACGAGGACGCGGATGGGGTCGGTCGTCGTGTCCCTGCGCGGGGTGTCTCTCGGGTCGGTCATACGTCGCCTCCAGGCAAGGCGGGTTCGGCGTGCTCGGTCGACTCGGCCGGATCGGTCCGCTCGGTCCGCTCGGTCCGCTCGGTCGGTTCGGTCGGTTCGGTCGGGTCAGTGGGTTCTGCGGGGGAGCGGCCCCCCGAAGCACTCGCCGAGGCGGAGGCGGAGGCGGGGGCCGAGGCGGAGGCCGATGTCGAGGCCGTCGTCGTCGTGGGCGCCGGCGTCTTGGGCAGCGGCAGCCGTACCTCGAACTCCGCCCCGCCGCACGCGGCCTCGGCCACCGTCAGTGTCCCCTCGTGCCGGGCCACCGCCTGCCGTACGAGCGCCAGCCCGAGACCCCGGCCGCCCGGCCCCGCCGGCTTGGTCGTGAAGCCACGTTGGAAGACCGCCTCCGTGTGGGCCGGGTCGACGCCCGTGCCCGTGTCCGAGACCCGCAGCACCAGCAGGGCGTCCTCCGTCAGGGCCGTCACCGTCACCCGGGACGGTCCCATACCGCTCTCCAGGCTGCCCTGTGCCGCGTCCACCGCGTTGTCGATGAGGTTGCCCAGGATGGTGACCAGGTCGCGGGCGGGGAGTGTGTCGGGGAGGAGGCCGTCGTCGAGGCTGCTGTCCTCCGACACGACCAGCTCCACGCCCCGCTCGTTCGCCTGCGCCGTCTTGCCGAGCAGCAGGGCGGCCAGGACAGGTTCGCTGACCGCCGCGACGACCTGGTCGGTGAGCGCCTGGGCCAGTTCCAGTTCGGCCGTCGCGAAGTCCACTGCCTCCTCCGCCCGGCCCAGTTCGATCAGCGACACAACGGTGTGCAGGCGGTTCGCCGCCTCGTGCGCCTGCGAGCGCAACGCCTGCGTGAAACCCCGCTCGGAATCCAACTCGCCCATCAGGGACTGGAGTTCCGTCACATCGCGCAGGGTGACGACCGTACCCCGGCGCTCCCCGCTCGACACCGGGGAGGTGTTGACGACCAGGACCCGGTCGGCGGTCAGATGCACCTCGTCGACGCGCGGCTCGGCCGACAGCAGTGCGCCCGTCAGCGGCGCGGGCAGCCCCAGCTCGGCCACCGACCGGCCGACGACCTCGCCCTCGTCGACGACGCCCAGCAGCTCCCGCCCGCCGTCGTTCATCAGCGCCACCCTGTACTGCCCGTCGAGCATCAGCAGCCCCTCGCGTACGGCGTGCAGGGCGGCCTGGTGGTAGTCGTGCATACGGCTCAGCTCGGCCGCGTTCATGCCGTGGGTGTGGCGGCGCAGCCGCGCGTTGATGACGTACGTGCCGATCGCGCCCAGCGCCAGCGCGCCCGCCGCGACCCCGAACAGTGCCGTGACCTGGTCCTGGACCCGGGCGCTTATCTCCTCGACCCGGATACCCGCGCTGACCAGCCCGATGATCTCGCTGTCGGCGCCGCCGACGTGGATCGGTGTGACCGCGCGGACCGACGGGCCGAGCGTGCCGGAGAAGACCTCCGTGAACGACTCGCCGCGCAGCGCGCGCTCCCGGTGCCCGAGGAAGCGCTGACCGATCTGCTCCTTGTCGGGGTGGGTCCAGCGGATGCCCTCGGGGTTCATGATCGTGATGAAGTCGACGTCCGTGTGGTGCTGCACCTGGAGGGCGTACGGCTGGAGCAGGGTCGTCGGCTTCGGGGCGGTCAGGATCGCCTCCCGTACCGAGGGGGCGTCCGCGACGGAACGGGCCACGGCCATCGCCTGGCGGCCCGCGGCGTCCTCGGCCTGGCTGCGGTCGCTGAGATACGTGAACAGCGCACATCCGGCCACCACGACCGCGATCAGTACGGCCTGCATCGCGAACAGCTGGGCGGCCAGGCTGCGGGGTCCTGGAACGCGGGGGAAGCGCATGGTGTCAGTCTGCCTCTCCTTATAAGCGTGAACTAAATGAACGGAAGGGTGACCGCCCTCACAGGGCGGGGGATAGTCACGGCATCGCAGGGACGCGATTCACGGGTCTTGGCCTGTTTTCGGTCGCCGCCCGCGACCCCGCAGCACCGCCAGATCCACCGGATCCCCCGCACAACTTTCTCCCCATCCCCCGGACGTGAGCCGCACGCCGGTGATGCCGACGACGACGTCAAGGAGGGCAGCCGTGGCCACCTCATCCTCAACGGCACCTGCCGCACCCGCCGCCAAGCGGGACCGTACCCACTACCTCTACATCGCGGTCATCGCCGCGGTGGCCGCCGGTATCGCCGTGGGTCTGATCGCCCCGGACTTCGCCGTCGAGCTGAAGCCGATCGGAACGGGCTTCGTCAACCTGATCAAGATGATGATCTCGCCGATCATCTTCTGCACGATCGTGCTCGGCATCGGCTCGGTACGGAAGGCCGCGAAGGTCGGCAAGGTCGGCGGGATCGCGCTCGGCTACTTCGTGCTCATGTCGTTCGTCGCGCTCGGCATCGGCCTGGTCGTCGGCAACATCATCGAGCCGGGCACCGGCCTCGCGCTGACCGACGCCGTCAAGGAGACCGGCCACGCGCAGGTCTCGGCCGAGGCCAAGGACACCACCGAGTTCCTCCTCGGGATCATCCCGGTCACGTTCGTCTCCGCGTTCACCGTGCCCGAGGTACTCCAGACGCTGCTGATCGCCCTGCTCGCCGGGTTCGCGATCCAGGCCATGGGCTCCACGGGCGCGCCGATCCTGCGCGGTGTCGAGCACATTCAGCGCCTCGTCTTCCGCATCCTCGGCATGGTCATGTGGGCCGCGCCCGTCGGTGCGTTCGGCGCCATGGCCGCGGTGACGGGGTCCGCCGGCGTCGACGCGCTCAAGCAGCTCGCCATCCTGATGCTGTCCTTCTACCTGACCTGTTTCATCTTCGCCTTCGGCGTGCTCGGCGCGCTGCTGAAGATCTTCACGGGCCTCAACATCTTCTCGCTCTTCAAGTACCTGGGCCGCGAGTTCCTGCTGATCCTCTCGACCTCCTCCTCCGAGTCCGCGCTGCCGCGCCTCATCGCGAAGATGGAGCACCTGGGCGTCAGCAAGCCCGTCGTCGGTATCACCGTCCCGACCGGCTACTCGTTCAACCTCGACGGCACCATGATCTACATGACCATGGCGTCCCTGTTCATCGCCGACGCCATGGGTACGCCGATGTCGGTCAGTGAGCAGATCCCCCTGCTCCTCTTCCTGCTCGTCGCCTCGAAGGGCGCGGCGGGTGTCACCGGCGCCGGTCTCGCGACCCTGGCCGGCGGTCTCTCCTCGCACAAGCCCGCCCTGGTGGACGGCCTCGGCCTGATCGTCGGCATCGACCGCTTCATGAGCGAGGCCCGCGCCCTGACGAACTTCGCGGGCAACGCGGTCGCCACGGTCCTGATCGGCACCTGGACCAACGAGATCGACAAGGAGCGCGTCGCGGAGGTCCTCGCCGGTCAGCACCCGTTCGACGAGAAGACGCTCATCGACGAGAACGACGGCTTCCACCCGGACGCCGACGCCGACTCCGCGGACGTCCCCGAGCAGGGCGGCGAGAAGGAACTGGCCAAGGCCTGACCCCAGGCCCGGTCGAGTCCGGTACGACCCCGGTCCGGTACGGCCCGGTTCGGCACTGGTACGACCCGTCAGGACCCGTCGACTCCGGGCGGCTGAGGTGCTCCCCCGTCCCTCAGCCGCCCGGGCACAGCACCCCTGGCGGCGCCGAACAGCAGTCAGATCCCGAAAACCCCGGGTGGCGCGGACACTCCTCAGCAGTCCAGCCACTCGGCCTGGGGCACCCCGGCAGGTCCGCCGGAGCCTCAGGACCTCGAAAAACGCCGAGCGGCCAGGCACTCCCCCGAAGCCTGGCCGCTCGGCTATTTCCGTGCCCGGCAGGACAGTGCGCCTGAGCCAAGGTTCGCGGGACCCAGAAAGGCGGGTACGCCCGCCGCGGCTCTGACCGCGGCAGGCATACCCGCCTCTCAATTCTTCAGTGCGAGTCCCGGCGCAGGGAAAGGCAGCGCCATCCGAAGTAGAGCACGCCCAGCGCTCCTCCAGCCGCACCGATCCCACACAGAATGGTCGCCCATTGGGCTGTTTCCTGTGTTACCCACAGCAGGCTGACCACAACCAGCGCTACGGAGAGCGCGAATCTCTCTCCATGGCTGAGGTCGCGGCGCCCCGTCAGTCCCCGATAGCGCTGCACTTATACGTGACGCCCTTCAATTTGATGTCCCGGAACCCCACCCGCAGCTTCGTGTTGGCAGGGGCGACATCACCGCCACCACCGCCGCCACCGCTTATCTTCCGGCAGTCCCAACCGAGGGCTTCGAGCTTCTTGAGGTCACTCTTCGCCTGGTAGCTGTTGTACGACGCGATCATGGCGGCTCGTTTCTCCGCGGGCGTGGCCTCCTTGGCCTTCGTGTACAGGTAGCACCCGATGCTGGCGCCGATGCCTACCCACGACGCACCCTTGGCCAGCGCCTTGGTGAGGCCTGCCGCGCCGCTGCCTATCCCCACGACCGCGCAGAGTTCATCGGCTCCGGCGCGAGGCTGCCCCGCTGTCGCCGCCTGTGCGGCGGTACCTTTGCCTTCCGCCGAAGCGGCAAATGCCGTCTGCGCGCCGATGCCGCACATGGTGCCGGTCATGGTGAAGGCGATCAGAGTGGAAATTCCCTTGCTTCGTATGCTCACGAAGTTCAATCCCCCATACGTTTTCAAAAATGCTTGGTCAGAGCGATGGGAACACTACCCGGGGCGACCTGGGAGAGCAATCAATAATTAACCAAGAGAGAGTTTCGGTGAGGGGCGGATTTTATGGAGGGAGGTGAATTCTGCGCAATCCTGCGTAATCCCGCGGAACGGGCTTTTTGGCTGCAGGCGGACGAGTGGTCCGGCCGCGGTGCTGACCGCCGTCCGTCACGATGACGCGCCGAGCGGCCAGGCTCTCCCGCGTAGCCTGGCCGCTCGGCCATTTGTGCCTTCTCCGTCTGTCCCTACGGCGGACATTGGCCCGCGTCAGTCGCTCAGCCCGGCCACCAGTGCGGTGGCCCGGGGTACCGGTACTCCCGCCGCGACCAGCAGCGTGACAGCGGCGGAAGGGCCGGCTTCCCGCACGGCCAGCAGCCCGTCGTTCACCGCCTCCATCAGTGCGAACAGCATCTGCTCGTGCACGTACGCCAGTGCCGGCGCCGGCAGCGGTGAGCTGAACACGCCCTGCTCCAGGCCCTGCCCGAGCACCTCGACACAGGCCTCGCGGACCGGGGTGAACCGGTCGCGGATGCCCTGCACGGTGACGCTGCGCTGGGCGAGCCCGACGAGGATGCGGTAGCGGTCGGCGACCTGCCAGACCGCGAGCGTGGTTCTGGCGACACACTCCGCGGGATCCTTCGCGCCCTCACGTCCCTCGGCGAACGCGGCGGCCACCGCCTCGACGGCGCCGTCGAGCAGCGTGCTGATCAGCGCCTCCCGGTTCGGGAAATGCCCGTACACGGTCCGTCGTACGACGCCCGCGGCGCGCGCGATCTGGTCCATCGAGGCGTCGGGGTCCCGCAGCAGCTCGGCGAGGGCGACGTCGAGGATGCGGCGGCGGTTGGTGTCGGCGCGGCTGGAGGTACCCGTGGTCATGGCTGACATTGTGCCTTCCTTCCTTCTATTTGCACGGTGCTGTGCATCGGCGTACATTGCTCATTGTTGTGCAACTGCACGGCAATGTGCAAAAGGATCAACGACAGCCGGCCAGGCAGGGAGGCGACCAGTAGCCATGCGATCCATGCGACTCCGACGAATTGGACGACTCGGACGACTCGGACGACTTGTCCGTACGGAACCCGCCGAGGGGATGAAGGCCCCCTACGCCCGACGCTGGTGGGCGCTGCTCGTGCTCTGTCTGAGCCTGCTGATCATCGTGATGGCGAACACCGCCCTCACTGTCGCGGCCCCCGACATGACCCAGGACCTGGGCCTGTCCAGCGCCGACCTCCAGTGGGTCATCGACGGCTACACCGTCCCGTACGCGGCGCTGATGCTGCTGCTCGGCGCGATCGGCGACAAGTACAGCCGGCGCGGGGCGCTCGTCCTCGGTCTGGTCGTCTTCGGGGGAGGATCGATCGCCGGTTCACTGGTCGACAGCGCGACGGGGGTCATCGCGGCCCGTGCCGTCATGGGGGTGGGCGCCGCGCTGATCATGCCCGCGACGCTCTCCCTCCTCGCCGCGACCTTCCCGCGCGCCGAACGAGCCAAGGCGATCACCCTGTGGACCGCCACCGCCGGCCTCGCCATCGCGGCCGGTCCGCTGGTCGCGGGCGCGCTCCTGGAGAACCACGGCTGGTCCTCGACGTTCCTGATCAACGTGCCGATCGCCGCACTCGCGATCGTCGGCGCCCTCGTCCTCGTGCCGCCGTCCAAGGCGGGCCACGACGACCGGATCGACTACGTCGGCGGCCTGCTGTCGGTCGTGTGGATCGGCGCGCTCGTCTACATGATCATTGAAGGGCCGCACTTCGGCTGGGGAGTCAAGGCGGTCGCGGCGGCGGTCGTGGCAGGCCTGGGCCTGGTCCTCTTCGTCGGGTGGGAGCTGCGTCACCCGCGCCCGGTCCTCGACGTACGCCGCTTCACGCAGCGCCGGTTCGCGGGCTCGAACCTCGCGGTCGCCCTGTTCTTCCTGGCGGTCTTCGGCGCGTTCTACTACCTCACCCAGCACCTCCAGTTCGTGCTCGGCCACGACGCCCTGGGCACCGGCCTGCGCATGCTGCCGCTGGCCGGCGCGGTCTTCGTCGGGTCGGCCCTCACCGGCTACTTCACCCCGCGCGTCGGCATGAGGATCACGGTCACGGCGGGCATGGTCGGCGGTACGGCGGCCCTCGCGCTGCTCTCGCAGGTGGACTCCGGCTCGTCGTACGGGACCTTCGTCGCCCCTCTCGTCGTCCTCGGCCTCGCGATCGGCCTCGCCCTCTCCCCGTGCACGGACGCGATCATGGGTTCGTTTCCCGAGTCGCAGCTCGGCGTCGGCGGCGCGGTGAACGACACTTCGCTGGAGCTGGGCGGCTCGCTCGGCATCGCGATCCTCGGCTCCCTTCTCTCCACGTCGTACGCCTCCCACCTCGCCGACGCGACCAACGGCGGCAAGCTGCCGGCGGGCGCCCTGAACCAGGCCCAGGACTCGGTCGGCGCGGGCTACCAGGTGGCCCAGGCGATCGGCGAACGGGCCCAGCAGCTCGCGGCCCAGGCGTCGCAGGCGGCGAGCGCGGGGAAGCCGGAACAGGCGGCCGAGTTGAAGGCGCAGGCCGGCCAACTCGCCCAGGGGGCACGCCAGATGGCAGACGCGGTCGGCTCGTCCTTCTCGGACGCGGTGGCCCACACCAGCCTGGTCGGCGCGGTGATCCTGGGCGTGGGGACGGTACTTGTCGCTGTACTGCTGCCGGGCAAGGGGCACGGCAACGGCCGTACGGAGGTCGCGGAGCCGGCGGCGGACGTACCCGCGGGGCCGGTCGAGGCCGACGAGCCCGAGGGGAGCGCAGAGGAGACCGCCGAGAAGAACGCCGACAACGACGCAGAGGAGATCGCCGAGACTGGCGAGTTCACCCGTACAGGTCGGTGATCTCCCTCAACGGTGTGCGTGGGGCAGCCGTCAGGGCCGGAGGTCGGTCACGAGGCGGAAGCGTTCCAGGACCGTCGGGGTCGCGTCGGTCACGGTGAACCCGGGGTCGTCCAGTGCCGCCCGCATCTCCGTGCTGTGCCAGAACCGTTCGTGGCCCGCCCGCCAGGCGGCCACGTCGGTGTATCCCTCGCCCTCGTCGAGCGCGTGGGCGAGATCCACCGCGGACAGCGGAACGACCCGTACGCCCGTGATCTCGATGATCCCGACCGGCCGGTCCCCGGAGTCGACGACCACCGACCGGCCGCCGACCTCCGGCAGAGCCTCACCCTCGTGTTCGTAGTCGACCACGAGCCCGGTCGTGGACGTCTTCGAACCGTCGAGGATCGCGGCGACGAGCCGGTCGCGCAGCGGACCGGGAAACGCGAACTCGGCCTTGGGAAGCCCCTCGGTCGTCGGGAGGTCCTCGGGTGCCGGGCGATTCACGGGCCGCGGCGGCTGCTCGGTGGTCGTCATGGGATCACGGTAGGGCGAAACCGCCTTTCCGGGCACGGCAATTACGCGCCGAACCGCACGTCACCCGCCCGGCCCCGCACCCGTCCCCGGGGCGGCGCCCAGGGTCTCGGCGACGGCTCGGGGCAGCCACTCCTGTACGTGGCCGAAGGTGAACCCGAGTTCGGTGGCGCGGGAGTTGTCCATGCCGTACGAGCGCGAGAAGGAGAACGGCGAGACCTTGCCGACGTCGACGTTCTGGAAGACGGTCCTGCCGCGTGGGATGTGCCGGGCCACGACCGCGCACAACTCCTCGGTGGTCAGCAGGCCGTGGGAAGCGGCGTTGACCGGCCCGGTGAACTCCTCGCCCACCGCCCAGAACAGGAAGTCGGCGATCTCCTCGACATGGATGTAGGTCGCGGGCCGGTTCTCGGTCGGTACGGCTATCGGTGTGCCGGTGCGGATGCGCTGGGCGTAGTGGTCGAGCCGGCCGGTGAAGTCGTCGGCCCCGCCCAGGACATGGGCCACGCGTACGGCGGTGTACGGGAACCTCTTGCCGTCGGTCGCGGTGGCGCCGTGGTCGCCCGCGTCGGGGGAATCGCCGGTGACGGCGTCCGCCGCGAAGACCGCCTCGGCCTGGCGCTTGCCCTCGCCGTAGTGCGTCTCGCGGAACTCCGGCTTGTGCCAGGGGAGTTCGAGACGGACAGGGACGGTGAGCGGATCGACGGCGTCCTCGCGCACGGGGACGACGGTGTCCTCGTAGACGAGGGAGTCCTCGTACTCGTACACCTCGACCGTGGAGGTCATCACATAACGGCGGGTACGGTCGCCGAAGACGCGCCGGGCGACGGCCGCCTGGCGGGGTGTATAGCAGACCTGGTCGACGACGGCGTCGAAGGTACGGTCGCCGAGAGCGGAATTCAGAGCGGCCTCGTTGTCGCGGTCGGCGACGAGGTGAATTACGTCGGCGGGCGGGGGCGCGGAGCCCCGGTTGAGAACGGTCACCCGGTCTCCCGCCGCTGTCAGCCGGTCGATGAGCCGCTTTCCGAAATAGCGGTTGCCGCCGATGACCAATACGTCGCGCATGATGTGCCTCCCCGTTGCGGACCTCGTGATCATAATTGTCCTGACGTACGGGCCATCCTCCCCTGTGGCGAAAAAGCCGCTGCCACCGGAGCGCCCCGACCCGCCCTTGCCTTGACGTCGACGTCAAGGACTACGTTCGTACCCATGCGAATCGGCATGCGAATCGGCGAGCTGGCGGCGCGGGCCGGGACCACTACACGGACCCTGCGGTACTACGAGTCGCGGGGGCTGCTGCCCGCACGGCGCACGGACAACGGCTACCGCGCCTACGACGAGGACGACCTGAAGCTGCTCCGGCAGATCCGGACGCTCCAGGACTTCGGGTTCGACCTGGAGGAGACGCGCCCCTTCGTGGACTGTCTGCGGGCGGGCCACCCGGAGGGCGACTCCTGTCCCGCGTCACTCGCCGTCTACCGCCGGAAGCTGGACGAGCTCGACGCGCTGATCGGCGAGCTGCGGTCGGTACGGGCGAAGGTCGGCGAACAGCTCACGCGGGCCGAGCTGGCGCGCGACACGTTGGCGGCCGAGGCGACGGTTCCGGGCGGTCCGGAACCGGAATGCGAATGGGGAGGACGGACGCGATGACCATTGCGGCGGGTGTGGCCGAGGTGACGGACGAGGACTTCGAGGCGGAGGTGCTCGGGGCAGAGTTGCCGGTCCTGGTGGAGTTCACCGCGGACTGGTGTCCGCCGTGCCGTCAGATGGCTCCCGTACTGAGTGCCCTCGCGGCGGAGGAGTCCGACCGGCTGAAGGTGGTGCAGCTGAACGTGGACATGAACCCCCTGACGACGAACGCGTACCGGGTCCTGTCCATGCCGACGTTCATGGTGTTCCGGGACGGGGAGCCGCTGCTCTCGATGGTGGGGGCCCGGCCCAAAAGGCGACTGCTGGAGGAGCTGTCCGACGTACTCTGACGCACGCCGACCGGTGAACGGTCCGTGAACCGACAAAAGAAATCCCCCGAGCGATTGCGCTCGGGGGATTTCTTTGCGTATATTCAATGGTTCGCGACTTTATGGAAGTCGGGTCGCGAGAAGTCGATGAGCAGAGTATATCCGAGCGGGAGCGGAATTGTCAAACAGGGGCGCAAACACGGAATCAACTCACGATGAATTGCGGAGTGAGCAGGAATTCGTCGACGGGCTCTATGCCCGCGTCGACGCCCTGCGCGGCGACACCGAGCACTCCGTCACGGACGCGCTCGCGCAGGGCAGTACGCCGATGCAGGCGCGGCTCGAACGGGATGTGCTCGTCGCCGAGCGGTCGGGGCTGCTCGCCGCGCTGAACGCCGTCGACGGGTCGCTCTGCTTCGGGCGGATCGATCTCACCTCCGGTGTCACCCACCACATCGGCCGTATCGGACTGCGCGCCGACGACGCCGAGCGCACCCCGATGCTCATCGACTGGCGGGCCGAGGTCTCCCGGCCCTTCTATCTCGCCACCGGGCACACCACGATGGGGCTGCGCCGGCGCCGCCACATCAGCACCGACGGGCGGCTCGTCACCGGCCTGCACGACGAGATCCTCGACCTCGGGGACGAGACGCGGACCGGCTACGAGGACCCCTCCGGCGACGCCGTACTGCTCGCCGCGCTCGACTCCGCCCGTACCGGCCGGATGAACGACATCGTGCAGACCATCCAGGCGGAGCAGGACGAGATCATCCGTGCCCCGCACCGGGGTGTCCTCGTGGTGGAGGGCGGGCCCGGCACCGGCAAGACCGCCGTGGCGCTCCACCGGGCCGCCTATCTCCTCTACGAGCACCGCGAACTCCTCGCCAAGCGGGCCGTGTTGATCGTCGGCCCCAACCCGGCCTTCCTCGGCTACATCGGCGAGGTGCTGCCCTCGCTCGGGGAGACCGGGGTGCTGCTGGCGACCGTCGGTGAGCTGTTCCCCGGCGTGAAGGCCACCGCCGCCGACACGGCGCGGGCCGCCGCCGTCAAGGGGCGGGCCGAGATGGCCGACGTACTGGCGGCCGTCGTACGGGACCGGCAGGGGCTGCCCGACCCCGTCATCGCCATCGAGCACGACCGGGACATCCTCATGCTCGACGCCGGGCTGGTGAACGTGGCGCGGGAGCGGACCCGCGAGGCGAAACTGCCGCACAACGTCGCCCGCGAACACTTCGAGGGGCACATCCTCAACACCCTGACCGAGATGGTGGCCGAGCGCATCGGCACCGACCCCTACGACGGCAGCAACCTCCTCGACCCCAGCGACATCACCCAGATCCGCGACGACCTGGCCGAGAACCGCGAAGTCTGGTCCGCCATCGAGCAGTTGTGGCCCAGGATCGGCCCGCGGCGACTGGTCGCGGACTTCCTCGCGGCGCCCGAGGGGTACGTGTCCGAGGCCGACGCGGATGCCATCAGGCGGCCCGTGAGTCGTGGTTGGACGACGGCCGACGTACCGCTGCTCGACGAGGCGGCGGAGCTGCTCGGCGAGGACGACCGGGTCGCCCGGGCGCGCGCCGAACGCGAGCGCAGCAGTCAAGTCGCTTACGCACAGGGCGTGTTGGACGTGTCGTTCGCCTCCCGGACGTACGAGTTCGAGGACCTGGACGCGGAGGAGTCCGAGATCCTCTCCGCGCACGACATCATCGACGCGGAGCGGTTCGCCGAGCGGCACGAGGAGGACGACCTGCGCAGCGCCGCCGAGCGGGCGGCGGCCGACCGGACCTGGGCCTTCGGCCACATCATCGTCGACGAGGCGCAGGAGCTGTCGCCGATGGCGTGGCGGCTCCTCATGCGGCGCAGCCCGACCCGGTCGATGACGCTGGTCGGCGACCCCGCGCAGACCGCCGAGCCGGGTGGCGTCGGGGCGTGGTCGGACATCCTCGCGCCGTACGTCCAGGACCGCTGGGAACATGCCCGGCTGGGCGTCAACTACCGGACCCCGGCCGAGATCATGGACCTCGCGGCGGCCGTCGTCAGGGCGGAGCGGTCGGACTTCGAGCCGCCGACATCCGTACGGTCGACCGGAGTGCGGCCGTGGGTGCGGGCCGTGGCGGACGACGATCTCGCGGGAGCCGTGGCGAAGGCGGCCCACGAGCTCGCGCCCGTCGAGGGGCGGCTCGCCGTGATCGCGCCGCGCGAGCTGCACGGCGAGTTGGCGGCGCGGCTGGACGACGTGGAGGCGGGGACGGAGCCCGATCTCACACGGGCCGTCGTGCTGCTCGACCCCCGGCAGGCCAAGGGGCTGGAATTCGACTCCGTACTGGTGGTGGAACCCGGGGCCTTCGGCACGAGCGACCTGTACGTGGCACTCACCCGGGCCACGCAGCGCGTCGGCGTGCTGCACCGGGGGGAGTTGCCGGCGGCGTTGGCCGCGACCGCCGTCGCCGAGGGGGTCTGACGACGGGCCGTGAGCACCGGCGGATCACGCACACCCAGGGTAACCAGGACGTAACAGTTCGCGCCATGGTCACCGCAGGTGCTCGGCCGGTGCGGTATGCGTGTGCGTATGGAAGCCCATCCGTTCGCGACCGCACCGGCCGACAGCCCGACGCTTGACTCGTTGCCCGTGGAACCGCTGTTGACGTCGGAGTTCGACGCCGACCCGGGCGGGGTCTACGCGCGACTGCGGCGCACCTACGGACCCGTGGCGCCGGTGGGGCTGATGGGCGTACCGGTGTGGCTGGTTCTCGACTACCGCGAGGTGCTGGAGGTGCTGCGGAACGAGAGTGTGTGGCGGCGGGACGTGCGCTACTGGCGGACCCGGGCGCAGGGCCGGCTGCCCCCGGACTGGCCGCTGCTCGCGGGCTACGAGGTACGGCAGACGATGTTCATGGACGACGAGGAGCATCTCGCCGCCCGGCACACGCATCACACGGCGCTGCGGCCGTTCCAGGACGGGCACACCCCGCAGGGCTGGGAGCTGCGGGCGACGGTCGCGCGGTACGCCGACGAGCTGATCGCCATGCTGGCGGCCGAGTCGGGCACGGCGGGGTTCGCCGACCTCGGGGCCCAGTACACGCGGCCGTTGCTGCTGATGGTCACCACCAAGCTGTTCGGGTGCCCTGTGGAGCTAGGGGACGAGCTGGTCATGGACCTGTGGCGGATGCTGGACGGCGGACCCGACGCCGGGCCGGCCACGGGACGGGCGCTGGCCGCGATGACACGGCTGGCGGCGCACCGGCGGGCGCGGCCCGGGGACGACCTGACGTCGTACATGCTGCTGGCCGACCCGGAGCTCTCGGACGAGCAGTTGGGGCGTGAGCTGTTCATGAACGCCGTGTACCTGAACGACATCACCGGGAACATGGTGCTGAACACGCTCCTTGAGGTGCTGCGGGGGAACGCGACGGTACGGCGCAGTCTGTCGGCCGGCCAGCTCGGGGAGACCGTGAACCGGGCGGCGTTGGCGAATCCGCCGGTCGCCAACATGTGCTTCCGGTTCGCCGCGCGCGATGTGGCGCTGGGGAACTTCTGGATCAGGGCCGGGGACATCGTCTCGCCGTCGGCCGCGGCGGCGCACGGGGACCTGATGGCGATCGGGGCGTCCCACCTGGTCGGTTCGGCGGTGAGCACACGGGCGCACCTGGGGTGGGGAGCCGGGCCGCATCAGTGCCCCAGCGCGGCACGGGAGTTGGGCGGCATGATCGTGAGCACGGCCGTGGGACGCATCTTCGACCACCTTGCCAAGGCCGAACTCACACTGCCGGCAGACCAGTTGCCGTGGCGGTCGGGGCCGGTGGTACGGGGGCTGCGCTTGTTGCCGGTTCGGTATGAGCTGCAGAGAAGCGCGGGCGGGAGCGGGGGTTGGGCGGAGCGGGGAGTCGGTGCGGATGCGGGGAGCGGACCGGGGGAGACGGGCGGCGGCGTGGTGGCGGTGGTGGGATCTGGTGGAGACCGGCAGGTGAAGGGGCTGTTGGGGGCTTTGCGGAGGTTGATGTTCGGGGGGAGGTGAGGTACGGGTGCGCGCTGTGGGGTGGTTTTCCGGCGGACGTTTCAACCGATACCGCGCTCACGCGTTCCTCACCGTGGCAGGCTGACTACCTCCCCGCCGTCCGAAGCCTCCGTGTCGAAGGGCTGCTCGTGCCGCATATCCCGTCCGATGACATCACGTGGATCCGGAACACCTGTGGGCAGGAGGTTGTCGATGAACTCCTGCGCCAGGGTGAGGAGTACGGGTGGTCCGAGTTTCGTCTGAGACGGCCGTTGTGGACCATGCCCGGCAGCAGTTACACCGGCGCGGTGCTCCAGGTGGTCCACATCGCGCCTCCGCCCCGGCAACTCGTCCTCAAGGTGATTCCCGCTGGAGCGCCGGGCCGAGAGGCGTCCGCCCATGCGGCGGCACTGGATGCCGTGGACACGTTCTCAAAGGCGCACCTCGTCGGCCAGCCGTATCCGCCGGCAGACCTTCCCGGCGGCAAAACGGTGATGTTCCAGGAGGTCGCCGGCGGCAGTCTGCGGGACGTCGCCCCTGCGGGATCCCTTCCCCGACAGGAGCAGAACCAGGTCGTCGAGGCGGTCGTCCGGGGACTGCTGGCCGAGTGGAACGAAGCTGCCCTGCGGCACGCCGTACCCGTGCGGATGACAGTGTCGGAGTTTCTCCACGGCGAACTGGGAGACGTGTGGACGGGCGGCGGCTCCCTCCAGGCGTTCGGCCGAGACCTGCGCCTCTTCGCCCCCTCGCCGCCCTGGGTCTACAGCGACGGTATGCGGCTGCCCAATCCGTACCTGCTGGTCAAGGGTGGGCACCCGGCGTTCGCGGACCCGACGGTGCCGGTCCTGCGGGGGCTCGGCCACGGGGACCTCCACCTCGACAACATCCTCGTTCCGAGCCTGGAGAAGGTGGTGCAGCCGCACAAGTACCTCCTCATCGACCTGTGCACCTTCAGCGGGGAAGCGGATCTCGGTCGGGATGTCGCCACCCTGCTTCTCTCCGCTCTGCTGCCCCACGTGAACCACCCGCAGGAACTGCCGCCCGACCAGAGGCACGCGCTGCTCCGGTTCGTCGTCGACCCGGATGCCGACCATCGCGCCGACATCGTTCCGGGCGCGGCGACCCGGGTGGCGGCCGTGCGCGACACCGCCCGCGCGGCGATGGCCGGCTGGGAGGACCCCTGGGACCTGCAGTTCCTGCTCTCGCTGACGGCGGCGGCCCTGCGGTTCACGACGTACACCAAGATCAGTGAAGCCGGCCGTACGTGGTTCGCGCGGCTCGCGGCACACGCGGGCGGCGAGGTGCTGGCCCGGAGCCGGGAGCACGGTGCCGAGGCCCCGCCACCGGCCCTGGAGCCGGGCCGGGACTCCTTCACCGTGCCCGGTTTCAGGCACGCGGGCTCGACCAGGAGTGGCCGGGCACCGGGCTTCGTGCCGGATCAGGAGCCCCGGCGGCAGCGGTGGCAGACGGAGACCGGGGTGTCCGACGACCGCTCGGTCATCGGATTCGGCCCCGACCACACAGTGGTGGTCGTCGACAGCGAGGGCGGCGTCCGGCGCTGGACCGTCTCCGGAGACCCGCTGCCCGGGACCGGCGGACGCTCGCCCCGGCAGCGGATGGGCCATCAGTCGCTGGTGGCCTCCCTGACGCACAGCGTGGTGGTGGCCCGCCCGAAGGAGCTGGAGATCGTGCACTTCCCGCAGCGGGGCGGGGCGTTCCGCGCTCCGTCGGTTCCGTTGCTGGACACCGACCACTTCCTGGTCACCAGTGGTGGGGACGTGTTCGCCACCCACGACAGGAAGCACCTGACCGTGCGCGGCTTCGAGGACGGGGCGGAGATCGAGGCACTGCCCTGTCCGCCCTCGATGGCGGCGAGCGCGGTCAGTGTCGATGCCTCGGTGGTCGCCATGGCCCGCGCGCGGGAGGTGCACATCCACCGGCGGGGCCGCGAGCCGCTCCGGTTGAGCGTGGCCAACAGCATTCCGCACCTCAGGAACGGGATCCTGCAGGCGCTGACCCCTGATCCCGGGCTCCAGCTCGCGGTCTCCTCGTCCGGCAGTCACGTCGGGTGTGTCACCTTCGAGGAGGTCGTCGTGTGGAGCACCGAGAACGGGCAGGAGGTGTATCGCCGCAAGCTCGCCGACCGGGAGGCACGCGAGGCGCTCGGCGCGAAGTGGATGCGCCTGCTCTGCACCGAGGCGGGCACCCTGTTCTGGCTCAGGCGGGGGCGACTGTCCATCCAGACCGTCGACGGTGGCATCCAGCTGCGTCAGTCCGGGACCTGCGCGGACGTCGCCATCGCCCGGGACGGCACCCTGATCGCGATGCTCAGCACCGAGGGGCGGCTTGAGGTGTGGGACCTGTAGGTCTGCCGTCCGCCGCCCGTGGGTCCCGCGCATGTCCGCGGCGACGGCTGGGCATGACTGCTCACGCGGTCGGTACCCGGTCGATACGCCGTCGGGCCGACCGCCGCGCACACTGGCCGCGCGCACACGGCGGCGCGTCAGCGGATCGGGGGAAACCGTGGCGGTATCGAACACGCCCATTTTCGAGCGGCAGAACGATCCCGACCTGCTCATACTCCTCAAGGCGGCCTCCGTGTCGCACCGCCGGGCCAAGCGGCTCGCCTCGGCGCACGTCTCGCTCTCGGTGCTTCTCGCCGCCGTGGGGGTGGCGGGTGTGTTCGCACCCGTCCTCAGGACACCGGGCACCCTGCTCGGCCTGGTGTGGGCGCTCGCGTACGCGGCGGGTGCCCGGCTGTGGGGGCGCGGGGAGATGCGGCGCGCCGCTCTGCTCCAGGAGAAGTTCGACGTCCAGTTGCTCGGACTCCCGTGGAACACCGTCCTCGCCGGCGGTACCGCGCCACCCGCCGAGGAGGTGGGCCGGGTGGCCCGCCGGTACACGGCTTCGGAGTCGCGGCTGCACGACTACTTCTTCGAGGCCACCGCGCTGAGCCGCCCGCTGGACGTCTTCGCCTGCCAGCTGCAGACGCTCGGCTGGGGCGCCCGGGTGCGCCGCCGTTACGCCACGACCGTCTCGTGCGCGCTGGCGCTCTGGACCACGGCGGGCGTCGCGACAGGTCTGGCGCGGTCGATGACCGTGTCCGAACTGCTGCTCCACTGGTTCGTTCCCTCGCTCGGACTGCTGCTGCTCGGACTGGACACCGTCGCGGCCCAGCGGGACACGGCCGGGGCCCGCGAGCACGCGCAGTCGGTGCTCCTGGCCGCGATGCGCGAGCACGTCTCGCGTGGGCGGCCCGCCGCGGACGTCCCCGGGCTGCTCCAACTCGCCCGGCAGGGACAGGACGTGCTGCTTCAGACCCGGCTCGGGCAGGTCCGGGTGCCCGACTGGTTCTTCCGCCGGTTCCAGACCTCGGACCGGGAGGACTTCGTGCGGGCCATGCGGGAACTGGACCGAACGGCCGCCGACCCCACGCCCTGACCGGAGTCGATCACCCGGGGGTGTGCGCTGCATTTGCGCGCCCCCTTTAGTGATGCGCGCTCCCACTGGCGGCGGAAGGCCTGGTGAACGCGACCCGGCCCGCTCATGCCCGCCCTAGGGTGAGGCACCTCGGCTCGCGTGTGGCTGCGGATGACGAGCGGGCTTCGTGGGGTGGAGCCGGTGAACGCTCTCCGCCGCGCTGTCCCCACCGGGCCGGACGAACAGGGGAGACCACGTGAAGCTCGAAAAGCAGCAGCCGACCCGTTCCCGCTGGCGGATCGGGCCCCGTTGGGTGGAACTGCTCGTCGTGAGCGTTCTGACCATCGCCACCGGCTACTTCACGGGGCGGGTGAGCGAGAAGAACTACCAGGCCGACTCCCCGCAGCCGACCGCGACGGTGACCGTGCGGGCCACGGAGACGGTCACGGCGACCCCGGATGCGACCCCGACGTCGCCGCTCGCGGGCGCGGGCGAGAGTGAGAACGGTTCGGTGGACGGGGAGAACCCCGAGCCGACGGACGGTTCGTCGGTGCGCCCGGCGCAGAGCTTCCTCTCCGACCTCAACGCCGTTACCTACACGGGCTACTACGATCCCAGCCCCGTGCTGATGCTCGGCACCAACCACCCCAACAGCGTCAGGCTCGGCTGCGACAGCTCAAGCTCCGACAGCGTCACGTACGACGTGAGCAGTTACAAGCGTCTCAAAGCCACCCTCGGCATCCCGTCCGACGCGGACAACGCGATCGGCTCCGTGGCGGCGATCAAGGTGTTCGACTCCTCGGGGCGACAGATCGCCGACGCGGTGCAGTTCCGCTCCAGTGACACCGCCGATCTCTCCGTCGACATCACCGGCCAGGACCAGATCAGGATCACCTGCGCCTTGGTGAAATCGGGCGATCCGAACCGCTCCGCGACGACGAGCGGCCTCGGCGACGCGGTCCTGACCTCCTGAATGTCGTTCTGAACGGCGTCCTTCCCGTGCCATCGCCGGTACGGCGTCGGCACGGGAAGACGGGTGGCAGCGGCGGCAGGGGCTACGCCGGGCGCAGCCACACCGTTGCCAGCGGGGGCAGGGTTACGCGGATGCTGGCCGCGCGGCCGTGCCAGGACTGGGGGTCGGGCTTGAGCGGGTCGGGGTTGTGGATGCCGGCGCCGCCGTAGCGGGACGCGTCCGTGTTCAGGGTCTCGTGCCAGGCGGGGACCGTGTCCGGGACGCCGATGCGGTAGTCGTCGCGGACGACGGGGGAGAAGTTGCTGATCGACAGGAGCGGAGTGCCCTCCGCGTCGTAGCGGACGAAGGCGAAGACGTTGTCCTCGGCCGCGTCCCCGACCAGCCACTCGAAGCCCGAGGGGTTCGTGTCCAGTTGCCAGAGGGCCGGGGTGTCGCGGTACACCGTGTTCAGGTCGCGGACCAGGTCCCGTACGCCCCTGTGGTCCGGCTCCGCGCCGTACGCGGGGTCGAGCAGCCACCAGTCTGGACCATGGGCCTCGGACCACTCCGCGCCCTGGGCGAACTCCTGGCCCATGAACAGGAGTTGCTTGCCGGGGTGGGACCACATGAAGGCCAGGTAGGCCCGCTCGGTCGCCCGTTGCTGCCACCAGTCGCCCGGCATCTTCGACACCAGGGAACCCTTGCCGTGGACGACTTCGTCGTGGGAGATCGGCAGGACGTAGTTCTCGCTGTACGCGTACACCATGGAGAACGTCATCTCGTGGTGGTGGTGCTTGCGGTGGACCGGGTCGTGCTGGACGTAGCCGAGCGAGTCGTGCATCCAGCCCATGTTCCACTTCAGACCGAAGCCGAGCCCGCCGAAACCGCCGGGGCCAGTGTGGTGCGTGGCCCGGGTGACGCCGTCCCAGGCCGTCGACTCCTCGGCGATCGTCACGACCCCGGGGACCCTCCGGTACACCGTCGCGTTCATCTCCTGGAGGAAGGCGACCGCGTCCAGGTTCTCCCGGCCACCGTGCTCGTTCGGGGTCCACTGGCCCGGCTCGCGTGAGTAGTCGAGGTAGAGCATCGAGGCGACCGCGTCGACCCGCAGGCCGTCGATGTGGAACTCCTGGCACCAGTAAACGGCGTTCGCCACAAGGAAGTTGCGGACCTCTCGCCGTCCGAAGTCGAACTCCAGGGTGCCCCAGTCGGGGTGGGCGGCACGCAACGGGTCCTCGTGCTCGTAGAGCGGGCGGCCGTCGAACTCGGCCAGCGCCCAGTCGTCGCGCGGGAAGTGGGCGGGAACCCAGTCCATCAGTACGCCGATCCCGGCCCGGTGAAGGGCGTCCACCAGGTACTTGAAGTCGTCCGGTGTGCCCAGCCGGGCCGTGGGTGCGTAGAACCCGGTGACCTGGTAGCCCCACGAGCCACCGAAGGGATGCTCCGCCACCGGCATCAGTTCCACGTGCGTGAAGCCCAGGTCCCGCACGTAGGCGGGGAGTTGCTCAGCCAGTTGACGGTATGTCAGGCCGGGGCGCCAGGAGGCCAGATGGAGTTCGTAGATCGACAGGGGGGCCTCGTGCGCCGGGACCTCCGCCCGGCGTGCCAGCCACTCCGCGTCCTCCCACTCGTGGTGTGAACTGTGCACGATGGACGACGTGTTGGGCGGGACCTCGGTCCGGCGGGCCATCGGGTCCGCGCGCTGCGTCTTCGAGCCGTCCGCGCGCGTGATCTCGAACTTGTACAGCTCGCCCTCGCCGACACCCGGCACGAACAGCTCCCACACCCCGGTGCCACCGAGGGAGCGCATCGGATACGCCGTACCGTCCCAGAAGTTGAAGCCCCCGATCACCCGTACCCCGCGCGCGTTCGGCGCCCAGACGGCGAAACGGGTGCCGGTGACGCCCTGGTGGGTCATCGGCTCCGAGCCCAGCGCCCGCCACAGCTCCTCGTGCCGGCCCTCGCCGATCAGATGCAGGTCCAGGTCACCCAGCGCGGGCAGCAGCCGGTACGCGTCCTCGGTCTCCTGCACCTGCTCCTCGTACGCGATGACGAGCCGGTACTCGGGGACGCCCCGCAGGGGCAGCGCGCCCGAGAAGAAACCGTCTCCGTCGGCGTGCAGGTCGGCCCGCAGATCCCCGGCCACGACGGTCACCGAGTCGGCGTAGGGCCGCAGCACCCGAAAGGCGACCCCGCCGGGGAGCGGATGCGCGCCCAGGACGGAGTGCGGGTCGTGGTGCGTGCCGGCGAGCAGCCGTTCCCGGTCGACGGCGTCCAGAGCGGGGGAGGGGAGCAGAGCGGTCTCCTTCGGCGGGACCTCGACGGGAGCGGCCTCGACCGGGGCGACTTCGACAGGGGCGGCCCCGACCGGAGCCGCCTTGACGGGCGCGACTTCGACGGGCGCGACTTCGATCGGAGTGGCCTCGACGGGCTGAGAGGCGGACGGCTCCGTCACCGGGCCCGGCTCCGTCACCGGCTCTGTCTCCGGTGTGGTCTCGTTCTCCTTCACCGACTTCTTCACCGATTCCGTCACCGACTCCTTCGCCGCCCGCTTCGCCGCCTTCTTCCCGGCGTCCTTCTTCCCGGGGTCCTTCTTCGAGGACGTCTTCTTCTTCGGGTTCTTCGAGCCGCTGGACGGGGAGTGCGGGGTCACGGGCGGGGGCCTTTCGGAGGTGAGGCAGGGCGAGAGAGCTGAGGCGGGGCGGGGTGACGCGCGGGGGTCAGTCGGGTGCGGCCAGGCGGTGTATCGCCGACATCGGAACCGGAAGCCAGTCGGGGCGGTGCCGTGCCTCGTACACCACCTCGTACACCGCCTTGTCCGTCTCGTACGCCCGCAGCAGTACGGGATCGGTACGCGGATCCCGGCCGCCGGTCTCCGCGTACCCGGTGCAGTACGCGGCCCGGCACACCGCCGCCCAGTCGGGCAGCCGGGGGCGGATCGAGTGGGCCGCGTAGTCGAAGGAGCGGAGCATGCCCGCGACGTCCCGTACCGCCGGTTGTGGCAGCCGTCGTTCCGCGAGGGGCTTGGACGGCTCGCCCTCGAAGTCGATCAGCGACCACTCCCCGGACGGCGAACGCAGGCACTGTCCGAGGTGCAGATCGCCGTGGATACGCTGCGCCGTCCAGGTCTGGCCCTCGGCGGCGAGGTCGGCCAGCGCCTCGTAGGCCGAGCGCAGGCCGGGCGCGTACGGGTGGAGTGCCGGTACCGCCTGGACCGCCGCGTCCAGGCGTTCGATCATGCCGTCGACCAGCGGGCTCAGCTGCGCGTGGCCCATGGTCACCGTGGGCAGCGCGCGGGCGAGAGCCATGTGAACCTCGGCGGTGGCCCGCCCCAGCGCTCGTGCCTCCGCGCTGAAGTCCTCCCCCTTGGCCAGCTCGCGCAACGCCAGCTCCCAGCCGTCGGCGGCACCCCGCACAAAGGGCTGGAGGACACCGAGTACGTAACGGTCCTCGGCGCTCGTCTCCGCGTCGGGATCCGGATCGGGATCGAGGCCGGTCGTCCCGGCGGCGTCGGCGCAGATCCACGCCACCGGGGCCGGAACCCGGGGGCAGCCCTCGCGGGCCAGCGCCAGGGGCAGTTCCAGGTCGGGGTTGACGCCCGGTGCGACCCTGCGGAGCAGCTTCAGGATGAACGTGTCGCCGTAGACGATCGACGAGTTGGACTGCTCCGCGGTCACCATCCGGGCCGCCAGCCCCGCCGGTATGTCGCCTTCCCCGTCGGGCCCGGCGCCGCCCTTGTCGTCACCGTCACCGTCCCGGTCGAAGCGCAGGGCACCGATCCGCGCTCGGGTGCGCATCGCCTCCAGGAGCACTTCGGCGGGCCGGGCGTCGTACAGGGCGTCGTACACCGTCCGCCCGGTCAGCGGGCCCCGGTCCACGTGTCCGATCAGCGCGGGCGCCAGCCTGGGCGGCAGGGCCTCGCGCGCGCCTATGAGGAGCTGGTAGCAGTCTCCCGGGCCCTGGAGCGCGGGCTGATGGGCGCGTACGAGGAGGTGGTACAGGCCCGCCTGAGCGGTGGCGGGCAGCAGTTCGGTGGCCGCCACCAGGGAGAAGTCGGTGACCGGGCGTCCCTTGCCGGCGAACCAGCGCTGTCTCGGCAGCCATTCGCGCAGCAGTGGTTCGAGGGACGCGAGGAGGTCCGGACTTGTCGTGGCGGAGCGGGTGGCGGCTTCCGACATGGCGTCGCGTCCTTTCCCCGTGGGGCGGAGTGTGACTGATGCGTGCCCCGGGCGGGACGGGAGAAACCGGCCCGCCGGGGTTCGGCACGTACGGCCACGTTACGTGGCGTCCTGCACGTCCTTCGCGTCGTTGCGCAGACGGAACCAGTAGAAGCCGTGGCCGGCGAGGGTGAGGAGGTAGGGGAGCTCGCCGATGGCGGGGAAGCGTACTCCGCCGATCAGCTCGACCGGGTGGGCG
>NZ_JARAZV010000028.1:0-134379 GCF_033795085.1 Streptomyces sp. AK08-02 | reverse complement strand
CCTTCTGCCTCTCAGCATCAGTGAAGTCCAAACCAGCTCTGTTGCAGTTATGGACAAGAACCGGTGTGTCCTCTGCCAGCACATAGTACGTGTGCAGGTCTTCGACCGTCAGGTTGTAGGTACGAACCCGCTTGGAATAGGACCGGTTAGCCCGTACCTTCACGGTGGTTCCGTCAGGCGTGCGCAAGGTCATGTCCGGAGCCAGTGACCCTGCTGCGACCCATTGACCCAGGGAGGGCACCCAGAATGGGTGCTCATGCGTGGCGGTGAGCTTCTCCGGTCCGCGTCTGGTATCGAGAGTCAGCTCGTTGAATCTCTTGTCGCTGTCGGTGACGACGAGGCGGGTGACCTTACGTGCTCCGGTCTCCCCTGTGTCAGGGTCGGTCGCGGTGACTTGGTCACCGACCTTGACCTCTTCGATGTTCTTGGTCTTGCCATCGGACATGAGGACGTCAGTTTCGGCAAGGAAGCAATTGCAGCCTGCCACCCGGGCCCGGCCGACCAACCCGCCTCTCCCCATACCAGCCGCCGCAACGAACTCATTTCCCAGCTCTACCGTGCGCTCCCACACCCGGGCATCCTGCATACATTCGTCTTCATGAGAAAGACAATAGGTAGCGGCGATACGTTTCGCCCCTGCCGCGTCATCCTGATATTCGAGGGCGTATGCATACGCATGATTGCAGGCTAGGCGACCAAAGCAAACAGTTTCCGGGCGGCCGGATACGTTGGTCTGGGGATTCCAGTAGCCACCTTGGGTACTCGAAAGCTTATTACTCCCGAATTGATAGTACTGCGAGCGCACCATACGTGCGTCATTCGACGATGGAGTTGTTGACGCGATCCATGTACTATCACCACCGCTGCCTGTCCCCGAGCCACCTCCAGACCCGGATGCGCCGGGGTTAGGCGAATTCCAGTCGCCCACGGGGACAGAACCGCCCCCGCCCAGGGAAGCCTCGACAGCGCTCATCAAGCCGGTGGGATCACTCTTGCTGATGGGGCTGTTGTTCGAGTACGCATACCCGTTCATCTGCAACGGATCCGCGATATCAATAATCGGATCCGCCGAGATGAACCGCCCAGCCCCCTGGTCGTACTCCCGAGCCCCGATATGCGTGAGCCCAGTCCCCGCATCGTCGATCCCGACGCCCAGGTAACTCCGCTTGTCCGGCCAGCTCGTCGGCTTCGGCTCGCGTATCTCGCCGTACGGCTTGAACGCCCTCCGCGTTACCGGCTGGGTGGTGTTCGTGACATCGACCGTCGTGTTCGCCGTGCCCAGATGGTCGGCCAGCATCACGTTGCGCTTGTGGCCGGTCGTCGCGCCGTTGCTCGTCGAGCGGACGACCGTCGGGGCACCGGGGTGGGCGTAGGCGCGGGAGGCGCGGGTGATCGTGCCGGTCGCGTTCGTCGTCACCTCTGTTTCGCCCAGGTAGAGGGTCGAGCCCGACGGGGAGTTCTCCAGGAGGCGGTTGCCGGTCGCGTCGTAGACGTATGTCGTCGTCGTGCCGTCGTTCGTGATCGCGGCGGGCTTGTTCTCCCGTGTCCAGGTCAGGTTCTGTGTTGTCGCCGAGAGGTCGCGGACCTTGGTGTTGCCCACCGCGTCGTACTCGTAACTGCTGCCCTGGCCCGTCGGGTTGGAGGTGGTCCAGGCCAGGGTGTGCGGCTGCTTGCCCTGTGTCTTTGTGTTGCCGTAGCCGTACTTGAAGGTGACGTTCTTCGTCGCGTCCGCCGTGTTGTACTCCGTCATCGCGGCGCGGTTGCCCAGCCAGTCGAACGTGAACGACTGGCGGTACGCCGTCGCGCCAGTGGAGACCGTCAGGGTGTCGGGAGCCGTCGCCGCCAGGGTCGACTGCAGTGAGGCGTCCGGGGTCGCCGTGTCCGACAGCGTGTCCGGGGCGTCCGCCACCGGGCCCGACGAGGGCGCGTAGTCGGAGCGGTAACCCCACGTCGTGCCGTTCGACGCCTTGCAGCTGGTGCCGTTCTCCGGGGTGATCTTCGACGTCCAGGCATTGACCAGCTCGCCCATCACGTCGTACGTGAAGCACTGCGTGTCCCAGGGCGGGGTCGCCGAACCGTCCGTCAGCTGGCGGGAGTTGGACGTGATCATCCCGGACTGGTCGTACGAGTAGTAGCTGTCCGTGATGCGGTGCGGGTCCGCCGTCTCGCGGTCCGCGACCGTGCGCTGGAGGCGGCCTGTGGAGGGGTCGATGAAGTTCGTCGTCCAGACGCGGTAGGGCTGGGAACCGGACACCGTGCGCAGGGGTTCGCCGTACGGGGAGTAGGTGACGTCCGACGTGTACCAGGTCAGGCCTGATGTCGATTCCGGCAGGCCGTCGCCGTTGTAGCGGGTGACGACCTTTTCCTTCGGCAGGCCGCCGATCGCCGGCAGCGTGACCGACAAGGGCTTTCCGGTCGGGGTGTACGTGTATCCGTAGGCGTATGTGCCGGAGAGGCCCGCGGTTGCCGTGCCCGCCGCCGGGATCACCGTCTCGGTGCCCGTGGGGCGGTATTCCGTGTCGTAGCCCGTGACGCGGTTGGTGTAGTCGCCCTGCGGCGTGTTCCGGACCGACGCGACCGGCTGGCCCAGCGCGCCCGGCAGGCTGTCGTACGTGAACGACTTCACCGGGTCGGCGGTCGCCGAGCCCTCTCGGACGTACGTGACACGGCCGAGGACGTCGTACTCCGTGAACGTCGTCCGGTTCTCCGCGTCCGTCAGCTTGTTCGGGCGGTCCGCTTCGTCGTACCAGGTGTTCGTCCTGCCGACATCCGGATCCGTGGTCGAGGTCACGCGGCCCCGTGCGTCGTACTGGTACGTCCAGAGGTTGCCCGCCGGATCCTTCACTGTGTCGCGGTAGCCGCGGGCGTCGTACGAGTACGTCGTCGCGCGGCCCGCCTCCGGGCCTGCCTCGTCCTTGTAGTGGCGGATCGAGGTGACGCGGCCGAGGGCGTCGGTGTCGGTGCGCGTCCGGGGGGTGGTCGCGCCGGCCGGATCCACGTAGGTGCTCGTGTCGCTGTAGCTCGTGTTCGTCTCGTACTTGTACTCGCCGGCGTGGTACGTCGACTCGCGGTACGGGCGTTCCAGGCCGTCGTAGAGGAACTTGACCTTGCTCGGAATCAGGGTCTCGGACCTGGGCAGGAAGAGGGCGGTGGCGGGATCGCCCTGTGCCAGATAGGCGCCCTTCTGCTCGTCCACCAGGCCGTGGTCGTTGTAGGTGGTGTCGGTGACGATGCGGCCGGGACCGTGCGCCTCCGACTGGGTCTGAACCTGGCGCAACAGGCCGTCGTAGATCGTGACTTGCTTGCTGTAGGTACCGTCGTCCCTGATTGTGCTGGTGGTGACGGCGGCGGGGAGGGTCACGCTGCCGTCCGCGATCGCCGACTGGTAGTCGATCACCACGTCCGGCTTGCCGCCCGCCGAACGGGACGGGGACCAGCCGCTCACCAGGCGGCCGAGGGCGTCGTACTGGTTGCGCGTGACACGGTTGTTGGCGTCGGTGACCGTCAGGGCCAGGCTCCGGCCCGGGTCGAAGGTCGTGGTGACGGGATGCCCCATGGCGTTCGTCATTGTCACGGAGGTGACCGGGCCACCCACGTCACCGGGTGTGTACTCCGTCTTCGTCGTGCCCTCCCCCGGCTTCGTGACCGTACGGATGCGGCCCAGCGGGTCGTACGTCGTCCTCGCTGCGACCACGTCCGAGGTTCCGGCGCCGTCGACGCCGGTGACTGTCGTGACCAGGCCCCTCGACGGGATCTCGATGTCCGCTGTGCTTCCGTCGTAGCTGTTGGTCACCGACCTGATGAGCCTGGTCGCCGGGTCGGCCGCACCGTAGCCCGCGCACGAAGTGCCCGTGGTGCGCTGCGTTTTGGGCAGGCCGATCAGCCATATCACGGGGTTGTGGAGGTACGACGTGACCGTGCACGTCTGGTCGGAGAGGGTCTCGGCGGTGCCGTTCGGCTTGACCACCGCCGTCTCGACCTGGAACGGCAGACCGTACGTGTCGTCGACCGATGTCAGCGTGCGGACGGCCTGCCAGCTTTCGCCGACGGTCTGGATCTCGTCCGTACGCTTGACTCCGCTGCGGTGGGCCAGGAGCGGATCCATGTCCGTGGCGTCCTCGGCCTCCCTCGGGCGGGACGCGGTCTGCTTCGACCAGGGGTAGTTCAGGGTGCGCTTCTTGACCTTCTTACCGGAGTCGAGGTAAGTGATCGCCTCCGCTGTCATGCCCGCGTACTGCGGATCGTCGTCCGTGAGGAGGGTGTACTTCTCCGTGGAGTCCTTGACCTGGCCCCCCACTCCCAGGAAGTAACGGGTACTGGAGTACGACCGTGACTGCAGAGTGTCGTGCTCGGTGGTGTTGGGGCTGCCCTTCGTCACCGCCACCTCGCGGTAGCCGCGCCAGTCGCTGAACGTACGCAGGGACGGGCGGGTGAACTCATCGTCCGACTTGGACCAGGCCGGTCCCGTGTACTTGTACTCGGAGTAGATGTCCTGGCCGTGCGAGGTGACCTTGTCCCGCTCCGTGACGGAGGCGACGACGTACTTGTTGAACCACGCCTTCGCGGGGGTCTTCTCGTCACCGTCAGGAGACCAGCGAACCGGGTAGCACGTGCCGTTGTTGCGGCCGTTGTCCGTGGCCGGTGCGGTCTTGCAGCCGCCCGTGTACTCGACCTCGACGTCACCGCCGCTCTCGGTGGACACCGTGCCGATGCGAGGGCGGGTGAAACCGGGGCGCTGGTCGGCCGGGCCGGTGCGGACCAGGTTCGGGAGCTGCTTGTCGCGCTCGCGCGCCCTCAGCGGGGATTTCGAACCGACCTTGTACTCGGTGAAGCTGACGCCGTCCGTGTGCTGGAGGGTGCCGGTGGCATCGCCCGGGGCGAAGCCGCGGCGGGTGATCGAGTTCAGCCAGAGGCTGGGGGCCGTGTCGTACCAGTCCTTCGGGAAAGACTGGTTGAGGGTGTACGTATCGACCTTGCCCAGACCTGTCTGGCCGGGTCGGGCCCCCTTCGTCGTGATCGTGTCCAGGCGTATCTGCGTCCAGAAGGACGGGAAGGCGGGGCACATCTTCGACGTGGACTTGCAGTTGAGGTTGCCGGGGGTGTCCCACCAGAGGCGGTACGCGCCCGGGTCGTCGGTCTTGGCGAAGTTGGTGTCGGCGCACGCCGTCGCCGACTCCAGGCAGCGCTGCTTGGTGCCGAACTCGACCGTCGCCGACGGCTTCGTCAGGTCCGCTCGCATGCCGTACTCGATGGTCGTCGGGTAGGCGAAACGGTCGTACTGCTCAGGCGCCGTGAACTTCTTCTTCACGGCGTAGTAGTTCTTCTCCTGCTTCCAGCTGACGACCAGTGCGTTGCCGTGTACGTCGACGACCTTGTCCAGGCCCCAGCGCCAGGCCTGCTGCTTGCCCGCGCCACAACGGGAGTTGGCGAAGGCGGTGTCGTTGCAGGGTTCGCCCGGGTGGTTGCCGAAGACGGGGACGGTGGAGACGGAGTCGGTGTCGGCGTGACCGCCGCCCACCTTGTTGAGGCCGTAGTAGTACCGGGTGCCGTCGGTGGTGGTGACGATCCAGTACTCGCCGTTGTTGTCCCTGTTCGTGCCGGACGCGATGCGGTGCTCGACCCGGGTGCCGTCGTCCTGCATGGGCCGGTAGATCTCGGTGTCGGTCTCGGGGTTGCTGCCGGTGGGCGCGTCCCGTACGAGTTCGGTGGTCTTTCCCGCGAGCGACATCACCGCGTTGTACGACACCCAGCACAGGTCGGACGTCTTGTCCTTCGCGGCCTTGTTGTTGGGGGCGCCGGCCTTGAGCGTCTTGCGGTCGTCCTGGCAGCTTCGGTACCGGCGCTCGATGTGCCCGGGGTCGTAGTCCCAGCCCTCGCCGATCCAGGACACCTGGGGCGAGGAGACTGCCGTACGGCCGTCCACGGTCTGCGAGTTGTAGCCGAGCGAGATGTTCGGGGCGGGGCCCGCGGGTGCTGCCGGGACGATCAACGGGTACGACCAGGTGAACGCACCCGAGGAACCGCCCGCCGCCCACTTGCCGCTGGAGGCGAGGGGCGTCGCCTTGAACGAACCGCCTTCTCCCTGGCCTCGGTCGAGCATGCCTACGGCGGCACGGTCGCCGGAGGCCGCTACGGCAGTCCCTGTGGTGGCTGGTGAACTGCGGTAGGAAACCTGGGCTATTGACGGTCCGCCAGGGGCGGTTTGCGGTGCCGTCGAGGCCGGGGTGACCGTCCCGTCGGCCGCCGTGTCACCGACTCGGTCACCGTGTCGTTCGTCGTATCCAGTTCCACGTACTCCTGGCACGCCTCCGATCAGCGGGGTGTCGAGTTGACTTGCTCCTCGGGCTGAAGCCCGGGGATTCTGGCCTTCCCCTCCGAACCTTGTGCCGCTAGGCGGCACGGGGTTCGGTCAGGAATCCGTGGCTTCCTGTTTCGTCGCGCTGTGCCGGGACGAGTCCTGGTCTGACCTGCGCTCCACAGGCTGTCACCGCCAGTCCGGCGGCCGTTTTCACGTTCTTCGCTGCGTTGTGGTCCCGGTCATGGACCGCACCGCAGGCGGCACAGGTCCACTCCCGGATGTTCAGGGGTTTGCGGCCGTCCTTGACGCCACACGCCGAGCAGACCTGGGAGGTCGGCTCGAACCTGCCGATCTTCACGAGGGTGCGCCCGTACCGGAGCGCCTTGTACTCCAGCATGGCCACGAACTGCGCCCAGCCCGCATCATGCACACTCTTGGCGAGCCTGGTGCGCGCCAGTCCGTTCACCGCCAGGTCCTCCACACCGATCGCTTGGTTGTCGCGGATCAGCTTCGTGGAGAGCTGGTGGTGGAACTCCCGGCGCGCGTCGGCCACTTGCGCGTGGGCGCGGGCGACCTTCAGACGGGCCTTCTCCCGGTTCTTCGATCCCTTCTGTTTGCGGGACAGGTCCCGCTGGGCCTTCTTCAGTTTCTTCTCCGCGCGACGCAGAAACCGAGGGGAGTCGATCTTCGCGCCGTCGGAGAGGACGGCGAAGTGGGTCAGGCCCAGGTCGATGCCGACCGTCTGGTCGGTGTCCGGCATCGCGGTGGCGTCGGCGTGCGGGTCGGTGTCGATCACGAAGGACGCGAAGTACCGCCCGGCCGCGTCCCTGATCACGGTGACCGATGTCGGGGTCGTGGGCAGAGTGCGGGACCACTTCACTGTCACCGCGCCGATCTTCGGCAGGTTCAGACGGCCGCTGCCGGTGATCGACCAGCGGGCATTGGCGGTGAACCGGATCGACTGCCGGTTGTCCTTGCGGGACTTGAACCGGGGCGCACCCACCTTCGGACCCTTGCGGGCCCCTTTGAGGGAGGCGAAGAAGTTCTTGTACGCCGCCTCCACATCGCGCAGGGACTGCTGGAGTACGACGGCGGACACCTCGCCCAGCCACGACCGTGCGTCGGTTTGTTTCGCCTGGGTGATCAGTTGCTTCGACAGGTGTCCGGCGGTAGGGAAGGGCAGCCCTGCCGCGCGGGCGGTCTCGCGGGCGCGCACCGCGTCGTTGAAGACGACGCGGGCGCACCCGAACGCCTTGGCCAGTGCCGTCTGCTGGGCGGTGTCCGGGTACAACCTGAAGGAGTACCTGAGCTGCATGACGGCCACGCTACATACTTGGATTATGGGCGAGAACCAGAAGATCAGAACTGGCCGGCACTGTATTTTCGTGATGCATGTCCACTTGGTCTTCGTGACCAAGTTCCGGCACAACGTGTTCACCGATGCTCATCTGACGCGGATGGAGGAGATCATGCGGTCGGTGTGTACGGACTTCGAGTGCGAACTGGTGGAGTTCAACGGCGAGAACAGCCACGTCCACCTCCTCGTGAACTTCCCGCCCAAAGTCGCCGTCACCAAACTCGTCAACTCCCTCAAGGGCGTCTCCTCCCGCCGACTGCGCCAGGAATTCCCCGACCTGGTACGCCACTACTGGCGCGCCAACAAACTCTGGTCCGGCTCCTACTTCGCCGGAACCGTCGGCGGCGCCCCACTCACCGCGGTCAAGCAGTACATCGAACAGCAGAACCGGCCCGCGTGAACATCACCCAGCTCCGCCGGACACGAACCTGCGACGCTCCGCGTCGCAACCCTCAGATTCGCTTCACCACCAGGCTGAAGCCCGATGCACTGCGAATGAATCCCGGTAGCCACGTCGCCCACCCCTCTGATGTGGGACAGCAGTGGCGTTCCGGCGGTGACGGACGGCGGGGTCGGGGCCAGCGCCCAGCCCACCGAGCCCGAGTCGCCCGTGCCCACCGACATGCCCGAGCCCGACCCGACGCCCAGCGACAGCGCCGGCCCGGCCGACGACGAACCGATCGAGACCGACGAGCAGGCCGACACGGAGCCGGAGGATCTACCGTCCGCCTCCGACGGTCCCGCGCCGACCGTGTCCGTGTCCCCGCTGCCGTCCGCACCGCCCGAGCCGACGCCCGCGCCCTCACAGACCGGCTCGGCCGCCACTCTCAGCCTGCCGTCCATCGACGGGCCGTCCCCCGACTCGCGCGGCGAGGTCGTCAAGTCCGGTCTGTCCGAGTCCAATTGGCTCCTCACCCCCGACCAGGACTTCCTCTCCGACCCGGCCACCACCTACCCGGTCTTCGTCGACCCGTCGTTCAAGAAGCACGTCCAGAACTGGACCACCGCATACAGCCGCCATCCCAACGCCACCTTCTACAACGGGAAGGGCTTCAACAAGGGCGGTACGCACGAGGCGCGCGTCGGCTTCGAGTCCGACACCTGGGGCACCTCACGCTCGTACTTCAACATCGAGTTCGACAAGGCCCTCAAGGGCACGAAGATCACGAGCGCGAAGCTGACCATGCTGGAGACGTACTCCTGGTCGTGCAGCGCCCGTTCGATGAGCGTGCACCTCACCGGGCCGATCAACTCGCACACCAACTGGAAGAACGCGCCGAGGCTGCACGACGGCAACAGGTACGCGACCAAGGGCTTCGCGCACGGCTACAACTCCGGTTGCCGGGACGCCTTCGAGTCGTTCGATCTGCGCGTTGCCGCTCAGAAGCGGGCCAACGAGGGCGCGGCCGTGATCACCTTCGGGATGCGGGCGAGCGACGAGAACTCGCAGTACGCATGGAAGAAGTTCCAGGCCAACAGCGACTTCCCGCCCGTACTGGATCTGGAGTACAACCGCAGGCCGTCCGCCCCCGACTCCCTCGACCTCGGCCCCGACGCCAAGTGCACCACCACCGCCCCTTACGTCCGGATGGGCGCCGGCGGCATCACCTTCAGCGCCCGCTCGTCCGACAAGGACAGCAACCTCGACTACCTGGACTTCGACCTCTGGCAGCACGGGAAGTGGAAGGACACCGGGGACCTGTTGGGCTCGACCGGCAATGTCTCCGTCGGTAAGAACAAAGGCGGTGCTCTGGTCACCACCAACGCGTACGCCACCAGCAAACTGATCAACGGCGGCCTCTACTCCTGGCGGGTACGGGCCGTTGACGACGCCAACAGTTCCTCCGCCTTCTCACCCCTGAACACACCGTGCCGCTTCGTGCTCGACCTCTCGGCGCCGAAACCGCCCAGGGTCAGCTCCGACGACTTCCCGAACGCCGACCGCAAGGACAACGGCCTCGGCCACGACGGCGAGGACGCGACCTGGAGCAAGAAGAAGTTCGGCACGCCCGGGATCTTCGTCGCGCGGGCCCTCGACAAGGACGTGGTGCGCTACGAGTGGGGCTTCAACTCCCCCGACTACGCCTTCGGGATGGACCGGACGGTCAACACCGACGTCCTGGTCAGCGCGGGTATCCGCGACGCCAAACCCCCGTCCGCCGGCCCGAACGTGCTGTACGTCCGTGTCATCGACCAGGCGGGCAACGTCTCCCAGCCGACGAAGTACTTCTTCTACGTCACCCCACGCGACCAGGCCGACGCACCCGGGGACTTCACCGGCGACGGCCTCGCCGACATGATGGTCGTCACCGCTTCCGGGAACCTCGGCCTCTATTCCTCCCGGACCGACGTCAAGGACCTGACCAAGGAGACCGGCAACCTCAACGAGTACTCCATGCCGGGCGCCTACCGCGCCAACCCGGAGCGGGACCCGAACGGCAACGACGGCAAGCCGCTCTACGCGTCCCCGCCGAAGGAGCACTTCAAGGGTGCCCTGATCACCCACAACGGTGACATCTACGGCGGCGACGGTCTCCAGGACCTCGTCGTCCGCCTGGGCCAGCGGCTGTGGGTCTACCCCGGGGACGGGTACGGCGCCGTCAACTACGACAAGCGCGTCGAGATCCTGCTGCCCGACGACGCGCCCGCTCCCTCGACGCTCACCCAGATCATGTCCGCCGGCGATGCCACCGGTGACGGCCGCACCGACTTCTTCGCCACCGTCGGCGACGCGCTGTGGGTCTTCACCGGCTATCACGGGGCCACCATCGACCAGGCCACCCAGCTCTGGCCCTCCGGCTGGAACGGCCGGGACCTCGTCACCATCCAGGACGTCACTGGCGACGGTGTGACGGACATCGTCTTCCGGGAAGACGCCAGCGCCAAGTTGCGACTCCGCACAGGCATCGCCGCGAGCGGTGGCGGAGTCAGCATGACCTCACTGGCCAGCGGCGCCGGCTCGTCAGGCGGTACCGACACCGAATACGCCCCCGCCGGCTGGGACAGCGCCAGCATGCTCCATGTGCTCGGCACCCCGGACGTCAACGGCGACAACGTGCCCGACCTCTGGGCCATACGCGCGGACGGCTCCGTCCGCTTCTACGCCGGCGGCAGGGCGACGGTGGTACCGGGCTCCGGGCGGGAGGTCCTCCCCGCGAAGGACTACTGGAAGAACCGGATCGCCGTCGGCTGAGCAGATCGGTCGAGGTGGTTCGCGTACGTCGTGGGGCCCCGTTTCCGCTGGAGACGGGGCCTCCGCGGGTTCCGGGTACACGATCGGGTGACGTGGTGTGATCGGGACACCCAGGTCCTGACCGGCCTACGATGATGGCCTCGACACCAGCCCCCAGGAGGCACGCGATGTCCGCAGCATCCGTCGAGCGGCCCCCCGGTGACCGTCCGCTGATCGCGGAGGCGAACCGTCTCGTGGAGCGCAATCCGGGCTACCGCGTCGAGATCATCGGAGGCCTGATCCTCGTGTCCCCGCCGCCGGACCTCCCTCATGCCCGCGTCCTGGCCAGACTCACACTCCCGTTCACTGCGGCCGGCATCGACGGAAGCGAGATGGAGGTACTCCAAGGCGTCGGCCTGTGGTTGCCCAGCGGTACCGAGGACTACGCCATCCCGGACCTCGTCGTTGTCGACTCCGACATCGAAGAGCACTACGTCGAGAACAACTGCTACGAGCCGGTGGCTTTCCAACTCGTCCTGGAAGTCACCTCCAGCAACTGGAAAGCCGACCTGCAGACCAAGGTCGCCGCGTACGCCGACGCCAAGGTCCCCGTCTATGTCGTCGTCGACCGCAAGCATCAGCGTCTCCACGTGCTCACCCAACCCGAGGGCAACGCGTACACCACCCACCGCGTCCATGCCCCCGGCGAGATCGTCACCCTCCCCGAGTCGATCGGCGCCAAGATCAGCCTTGATGTCGCGGAGATCCTGGAAGCCGGGCAGTCGAAGCGGACTCCCTGATCAGCGCTGCTCAGTGGCCCTGGATCGCATACCCCGTTCGCCTCACACGCCTCCCGGGATTCCGCCGATCATCCCCCTACCCTGACGCCATGTCAGATGACGAGTCGTACGAACTGCTCGGGTTCGACAACGTGCTGCTGCCCGTCGGGGATCTCGGGGAGGCGGTCGACTTCTACCAGCGTGCCGGGTTCGGGATCACCGCCCGGCTCGACGAGGCCGGGATCGCCGTGCTGAAGGTCGGCGGCGAGACCCCGGGGCTGCTGCTGCGCGTCGAGGAGGCGCTCGGCCACCGGCCGCCGCCGTGGGCCTCGCCCAGGATCTGGCTGGAGGTGCCGGACGCGAAGGCGGCGTCCCGTGCACTGACCGCGGCCGGCGTCACTCCGCTCGACGGCCCGGTATCCGTCGCCACGGGCTGGACGGTCGAGATCGCCGACCCGTGGGGGAACGTCATCGGGTTCACGGACTACAGGAAGCGGCCGGAGCTGGCTCGGTCATGAGCGGGGGCGCCGACTGTTGATCGACGTCAGGTCGATGTCGATGTCGAACGGCACGGGTACCTTCAGGCGGGCGTGGAAGATTCCGGTCAGGCCGTACGTCGTCGTGGCAGGGTCGAGTTCGTAGACGTAGACGACAGGCAAGCCCTTGTCTCCGTCCTCCTCGACCCGCCAGAAGTGCGACACCCCGGCAGCCGCGTACTTGCGGGGCTTGACCTCACGATCGCGCTCACGGGAATCGTCAGAGACGACTTCCACTGCCAGGAGGATGTCCTCGGGCTTGTACCAGGTCTGCCTGGGACCAGTGTTCGCCTCCGCAGAAAACACCAGAACATCCGGCTCGGGCCGGTTCTTCAGGTCCAGCCGGACAGCCATCTCCCGCATGACATCGAGATGATCCGGGGCCTGTTCCAGAAGGCTGTTCTCCAGTAGGCGCATGCAGCGCCCGTGGAAAGCGGTCTGCGGACTCATGAAGACGAGACTCCCGTCGATCAACTCCGTGTGCGGCGGGAGGCCCGGAATCCGGTCGAGGTCGTCCGCGGTCCAGCCCTCGGCGGGCGGGATCGGCCAGCGGTACGGCGGCTCGCCCGCCACCTCGTCCTCGGATACGGCGCTCATCAGTGCTCCCATGCGACGGAGTCTCGCCTGTCCGTTCAGCGTACCCAGCATGGACGGCCCAGGCGCCACCTGATCGAGGTACCCACTCGCGGAACACCTGTGCGCATCGTTCGGATCGCACCGAACGGTACTTGAACGTGTTCAAAAACAGGTCTACAGTCTTCCCCGTAAGAACTTTTGAACGCGTTCAAGTCGTTCAGATCGTTCAAGGGACACGGGGACAAGGACGAACACATGGACCTCACAGTCGTCGCATACGTCATCTACCTGCTGGTCAGCATCGCGTTGACCATCTGGGTGGCGCGCACCCTCAGTAGCAACGGGCGGGTCTTTCTCGCCGACGTGCTGCGTGGGAACGAGAAGCTCGCCGAAGCCGTCAACCATCTGCTCGTCGTCGGCTTCTATCTCGTCAACCTCGGGTTCGTCGCCCTCTATCTGAGCGGTGACGGGGACATCGGCAGCACCCGGGAGGTGTTCGAGGCGCTCTCCACCAAGCTCGGGGTCGTACTGCTGGTGCTCGGTGTCATGCACCTCGCCAACGTGTTCGTCCTCAGCAGGATCCGGCGGCGGGGTGTCATGGAGCGGGAGCAGGTGCCGCCCGTCGCGACGCAGGGCTGGGTCGCCCCCACTGTCGGGGCGTGAGCACGATGAGCCACCTGAACGCGGTGGGGTCGGGGGACACGGGGGACACCACCGCCCGAGCGGACCGGGACGCCACGGGGGGCGTCCCGGTCCGCCGGCTCACCGTCCTGTACGACGCCGACTGCTCGCTGTGCACCTTTGTGCGCGGCTGGCTCGTACGGCAGCCGCAACTGGTGCCGCTGGAGCTGGTACCGGCGGGGTCGGAACAGGCACGGGGGCTGTTTCCCGGCCTCGATCACGCCGCCACCCTCGACGACATCACCGTCGTCGGGGACTCCGGGCAGGTCTATCGCGGCACCGGTGCCTGGGTCGTCGTGCTGTGGGCGTTGCGTGAGTACCGTCCACTCGCCCATCGGTTCGCCACCCCGGCCGGGGCCCGGCTCGCCAAGGGTGCCGTGCTCGCCGCCGCCAAGTGGCGCGGCAGCCAGTGGGGCACCGACAGAAGTGGGCGCCCGGTGTACCGGCGGGCGGACGGGTGGTCGTACGATCCGCGCTTCGGGTGGGTCCACACCCCGCCCGGCTGTGACAACGGCACCTGCTCCACTGGTTAGGCTCGCTTCCGTGTCAGCAGCGAAAGACAGCCCCGAGCCTCCCGAGTCGACCGAGTCGACAGAGTCGTCCCGATCCTCCGCGTCCTCCGGGCGTACTCCCGCCAAGAGTGAGCAGACCCGTGCGCTGATCCTGGAGACGGCCATGCGGCTGTTCAAGGAGCGTGGGTACGAGAAGACGACCATGCGGGCGATCGCTCAGGAGGCCGGGGTCTCCGTCGGCAACGCGTACTACTACTTCGCCGGCAAGGAGCACCTGATCCAGGGCTTCTACGACCAGCTCGCCCGCGAGTACCAGGTGGCCGCGCGTGAAGTCCTGGACCGGGAGACGGAGTTGGAGGCGCGGCTGGCCGGGGTGCACCGGGCCTGGCTCGATGTGGCCGCTCCGTACCACGAGTTCGCCGTGCAGTTCTTCAAGACCGCCGCCGACCCGAACAGTCCGCTCAGCCCCTTCTCCCCCGAGTCGGAACACGCGCGCACGCAGGCCATCGACGTACACCGGGAAGTGCTCGCCGGGTCGAAGGCGAAGGTGCCCGAGGAACTCAGGGACATTCTGCCCGAGTTGATGTGGCTGTCCCTGATGGGGCTGGTCATGTACTGGATCTACGACCGTTCGGAAGGCCGCGAGCGCACCTACCGGCTCGCCGGGCGCGGCGCCCGGCTGACCTCGCGTGGGGTGACCCTGGCCCGTTTCCGGGTGCTGCGCCCGCTGGTCCGCGAGGTCCACGACCTGTTCAGCGACTTCCTGCCGGGGATGACCAACGCTCCTCCCGTACCGAAGAAGGAGCAGGAGCAGGACGATAGAGACGGCCGGAGCGGCAAGGCCGCCGAGTAGGGGCGCCCCAGCGGGGGTCGGCGTCAGATCCAGTCGAGGCTCCAGAGGCGGAAGACCCCGGTGCCGTCCGAGAGGTACTGGCCGCCGCTGACGTCCTCGCTGCTGACCGTGTACTCCTTGCGCTGCCACAGCGGGATCATGGGCACGTCCTGGGCGATCAGTTGCTGGAGTGCGCGGAAGTCCTGGGCGGCGCGGTCGCGTTCGGCGTAGCGGCGGCTGTCGAGGATCAGTCGGTCCACCTTCTTGTTGCTGTAGTCGTTCTTCATGCTGTTGCCGGTGCCGACCAGCGGGCCGGTGAAGGTGTCCGGGTCGGGGAAGTCGGCGACCCAGCCGACGGCGTACGCGTCCAACTTCCCTGCCGCGTAACGCTTTTGGTAGTCGGTCCACTCGTAGCCCTTGACGGTGACCGCGAACAGGCCGCCCCTCTCCAGCTGTCGCTTGAGCAGGACCGCCTCCTCGGCGGCGACGCCGCGCCCCTTGGCGTAGCCGTAGGTGAAGCGGACGGGGAGCTTCACGCCTGCCTCGGTGAGCAGGTCACGGGCCTGGGCGACGTCGGGCTTGGGGTAGTCGTCGAAGAACGAGGTGGTGTGGCCGGTGAGGCCTGCCGGGATCAGTGAGTAGAGGGGTTCGGCCGTCCCCTTGTAGACCGTGGCGGCGAGTTCCTCCCGGTTGACCAGCCAGGCCAGGGCGCGACGGACGAGCGGGTCGTGGAGGGGGGAGTCCGCGCGGAGGTTGAGGACGAGGTTGCGGGTCTCGGCGCTGTCGTTCTCGACGACCTGCTGGCCGGGGTCGCTGGGCGAGAGGCCGGCGAGGACGGCGGGCGGCAGCTGACGGGTGGCGACGTCGATCCGCTTGGCCTTCCACGCCTTGTCGAGGGCCGCCGGATTGGCGTAGTACCGCAGGCGGATGGGGCGGCCGATGCTCTTCACGGCGCCCTTGTAGTCGTCGTTGGGTTCGAGGAGCGCCTGCTCCTCGTTCGTATACGCCTTCAGGACGTACGGTCCGGTGCCGTCGGCGCCGTTGTCGGTGCGCAGGGCGCTCTTGGGGTAGCGCTCGTGGTCGACGATCGCGCCGGCTCCGGTGGCCACCTTGAACGGGAAGGTGGCGTCGGGCGAGTTGAGGTGGAAGGTGACCGTCAGGCCCTTGGCGTCGACCGAGGCGAGCGTGCCGAGCAGCGACGCGGGGCCGACGTCGGAGTTGATGCGCTTGACGCGTTCGAAGGAGAACTTCACGTCCTCGGCCGTCATCTTCCGGCCGCTCGGAAAGGCTAGGTCGTCGCGCAGGACGCAGACGTAGGTGCGCAGGTCGGAGCCCTTGAAGTCACAGCTCTTCGCCGCGTCCTCGATGGGCTCCGTGCCGTCGGCCCGGTAGGTCAGCAGGGTCTGGAAGACGTTGCTGAACAGGGCCCAGGAGCCGGCGTCGTAGGCGCCGGCCGGGTCGAGGGAGGTCACGGCGTCGGTGGTGCCGACGGTGATCGTCTTCCCGTGGTCGGACCCCGTCGGCATCAGCTGCCAGCCGACCGCCCCCGCGGCCGACACAATGAGCAGCGCCGCGAGAATCCGCATGCGTACCGAGCGCATCGGTGTGCCCTCCCCAGGCCCCCTGCCACAGGTGACTCCGCTGTGACGGTGATCACCTAAGCACAGGTGTTCAGGTGGGGGGAAGGGGCTTCTGGGCAGATGGGAAAGTCCTTACCGACGTCTTGTTACGAACAGTTGACCAACCAGGCTCAGAACTCGCCCAGCGCTGCCCGCACTTGACGCTCCAGAGTGCCCGCAATCGCCCAACTCGCCCCGCCGTCAAGGCGTTTCCAGCTACTGGTGGGCCGACAGATGATGACGGCAGTGGCCCTGCCCTCCGTGACGTCGAGGTCGATGGACACCTGGATGTGCGGCCCGTACGGCGTCCGGCAGATCAGGGAGACCTTTCCGTGCCCGAGTTCCAGCACCTCGGCGACCACCGGCGTCTGCGCCTTCTTGATGGTGTGCAGGGTGCTGTCGGCCAGCTGGAACGCCGTGGCGCCCGGGGTGTCGGCCGTGACCCGGCGGACGGCGGGCAGGCGGGCCGCCCCCGGCTCCAGTGGCAGCCCGTAGTGGGAGGCCGTGCGCAGAGCGGTGACCGTCTCCGGCACGGAGACGACCAGCAGGAAGGCGGCACCGCAGACCAGTCCGGTCAGCGCGCTCTGGCCGAACGAGGAGGCGAGGGGCGCCCCGTCGCCCACGAGCAGCGCCGCGAGCATGGCACCGCCGACCACCAGGGCGAGCAACGCGGCGGCGGGCGCGACTCGGCGGAGCACCGCCGACCAGTACGTGATCATCGACTGCACCTTCGTACTTCCGTTCGTTCAAGGATGGCGTTCAGTGTCGTTCAGGAATGGCGGGGCAGGAATGGCGGGGCAGGAATGGCGGGGAGGGATACGGCCGGGCCGGCCGGCCTTCGGAAGGTATCCCTCCCGGAGGCCGGCCGGCCCTGTTGTCTGTCCGACTGCTAGCTGAGGGCCTTCCTGAACTTGTCCCAGTCCTTGATGGACTGCCGGTCGCCGTAGCCCCGGAACACCCTGCCGCCGAGACTCTTGATGAGCTTTCCTGCCGCTCCGCCGAAGCCGCCGATGGCGGCGCCGATGAGGGTGGCCTTGATGGCGCCCTTGATCGTGTAGCCGTGGCCGCCGTGGTGGGTCCACCAGTAGCGGGCGAAGCCGGTGATGCCGCCGCCGACCGCACCGCAGATGATGGGCCCGGCGAAGGGCGCGCAGATCGCGCCGACCAGCGCTCCGATGCCCGTCGTGAAGACGCTGCACCAGAAGCCGCAGCTCCTTGCCTTCTTCCGCCCGTCCAGGTCGTACGAGCCGACCGGGTCACCGGGGTAGACGTAGGAGTTGGCGTTCGCGCCGTAGACCGGGTCGGTCTGCAGGAACCGGCCGAGGGCCGGGTCGTAGGCACGGGAGCCCAGGTAGCCGAGGCCGCTCACACCCGAGGTGGACCGGGCGTATGCGCCGAGGTAGCCGTAGGTGGCCGCCGTGGTGGCGTCCAGCCGCTGCCCGTACTCGTCGTAGTGCTGGACCGTGGCGGCCACGCTGGTGTCCAGCGGTTGCTGGACGATCACGTCGCCGTGGATGTTGGCGAACTGGAGGACCGTTCCGCCACTGGCCGTGGTCTGGGCGGCGAGGCTGCCGGAGAGGTCCTGGACGCCGCGGCCCACGGTGCCGTCGGTGGAGGTCCAGGCCGACCGGTCGCTGTCGTCGCCGTAGTGGTTGGTGGTGGTGCCGGTCGTGCTCCAGGTGCCGTCCGTGGCCTGGGTCTGGGCGGACCGGACGGCGAGCCGGCCGGCCGCGTCGAGGGCCCAGGTGCCGCGGTCGGTGCCGACGGTCTCCGTACGCACCAGGTCGTTGGTGAAGTACGTCAGGCTCCGGGTGTCGGCGGTGGTGGTCCGGCCGAACGCGTCGTAGGCGTAGCCGGAGTTCACCAGACGGTTGGCGCTGTCGTACGCGTACGTCGTGGTCGCCGTGGTGGCGTCGGCGGTGCTGCTGTCGCAGTCGTCCGACGTGGCCGTCAGGGCCGTGCGGTTGCTGTTCCCGTCGAAGATGTAGGCACGGGTGGTGCAGCCGGTGGACGTGGTGTCGCTCGCCCGGGTGAGGCGGCCGGCGTCGTCGTAGGTGTAGTCGGAGCGGGTGGTCGAGCCGTCGGTCTGGGTGTGACCGGCCCGCTGGCCCGTGACCGTGTACCTGGCCGAGTCGGCGAGGAGGGTGGTGCCGTCCGCGGCCGTGTAGGCGCGGTCGGTCTCCTGACCGGCCGGGTCGGTCGTGACCGTCAGGGTGTGACTGCCGGGCAGGGTCTCGGAGGTGAGGGTGCCGTCGGGGTCGTACGTCCCGGTGAAGGTGCCCGCGACCGAGTCCGTGACCGTCCTGAGGTCACCGGTGGTGGCGTAGGCGTAGGTGACGGTCGACGGGGCGGAGTCGGTGGACTTCACCTTCCGGTCGAGCGCGTCGTACGCCGTGTTGGTGGTGTTGCCCGCGCCGTCGTCGTAGCCGATCCGGCGGCCGAGGCTGTCGTAGGTGTAGGTGATGGTCTGGCCGTTGGAGGTCAGCGAGGCGAGCTGCCCGTTGGACGCGTTGTACGCGTACGTGACGGCCGGTGTGTCCGTGCCGATGCCTCCGGTGACCGCCGTCCTGGTCGTGCGGCCGGCGCCGTCCACCGTGTTGGTGGTCGTACGGGTCACGGAGCCCGAGGTCTCCGACTTCACGGCAGGCTGGCCCCAGCGGTCGTAGGTGTAGACCGTGGTGACCGCGGTGGCCGGGTTGCTGCCACCGCCGGTGATCGTGGCCGCGGGAGCGGTGCTGCAGAGCAGACCGTCCCACTCCGTCGACGCGCAGGTACCGGTGGAACCGGCTTGGTAGTAGGTGTAGTTGAGGGCAGAGGCGTCCGAACCGGTGGACGCGGCGGTCCGGGTGGTGGCCACGCGACCGGCGGCGTCGTACGTCGCCACGATGTCCGTGGTGTCGCCGCCCACGGTCTTCAGCTCCTGGCCGGTGGACCAGTCGTACGTGGTGGTCACCGTGTGCGTCTCGGCGTCGGCCGCGTAGCCGGCCAGCGCGGCACCGGTCACGGTGGAGGTGACCAGCCCGGAGACGGCGGCGCCGCTGGTCCGGTTCTCGTCGTAGGTGTACGCGGTGTGTGTACGGGCCGGGGTCACCGAGCCCGCCGCCAGGGTGGACTCGGCGGTGGTGCCGGCGAGTTCCTTGGTGAGCGTGATCTCGTGCAGCGGACCGTACTCGTCGTTCAGGCGCTCCCCGTCCGCCGAGTACTCGGAGACGGTGGCCAGTCGGCGGGCGCGGTCAGCCGTGGACAGGCCGTCCAGGCCGAGCGCGGTCAGCCGGTCGTCGGCGCTGCTGAGTGCCAGCTTCCGGTTGGCGGCCGTCAGTTGGGTGACCGTGTTGCCGAACTCGTCGTACTCGGTCGTGGTGATGGCACCACCGGGTCCGGCCCGGTTGGTCTCCGCGCCGTCCGCGTTGATGTAGGTGATGCTCGCACGGTCGTACGCGGTGGCCGTGAGAGCGCTGCCGGTGTTGGAGGCCGGGACGGAGTCCGCCGGGAAGACGGCGGTCGCGTCGGTGGGTGCCTCGTCCTGCGCCCAGGTGGCCACGGTCGTGGTGTCCATCTGGTACGGGGCGGCTGTGCCGGAGAGCGGCACGTCGTAGACGACCGAGGTGGCCGCCGTGCCCGAGGTGGTGCTCGCGGAGCCCTCGGCGAGTGCCGGGCGGGAGGCCTTGAGCAGCATGCCGGGGCCCGAGGTCAGCGCCGAGCCGGCCGTGCCGTAGGTGAACGTCCAGGGGAGTTCACCGGGCTGGGTGGACGTGGCCACGCGGCCGTTGGTGTCGTAGGTGTACTCCGTCTTCAGCGCGGGGCTGATCCGGGGGTCCCACACCTGGCGCAGCTGGCCGGAGGCGTTGTACGCGTAGGAGGCGATCGTCTCGGCGGTCGAGGCGGAGGCGCCGGGCGTGGTGGCCCACAGCTTCACCGAGGCGACCTGGCCGGCGTAGTCGCCGAGCGCGCCGGCGGTGGCGGTGGTGGCCGTCGCGTAGACGTACTCCAGGACGCGGCAGCCCTTGGTGGCCGGGGTGGCCTGGCAGGTGGCCGCGGTGACCGCGCCGGTCGGGGATATCACGTACTTCGGACGGGCCAACGTCTTGCCGCCGACCGTGACCGTCTCCGAGGCGACGGTGACGGTGGTGTTGTTGCCGGCGGTCGCGGAGGAGGCGAGCGTCCAGGTCGTCGCGGCGGTGGCCGCCTTGGTGAGGACGGTGACGTCCGCGTCGTCGTTCTTCAGCGTGAAGGTGGTACCGGTGAGCGAGCCCGTCAGGGTCAGGGATCCCGCGCCGGTCTGCGGCTGCCAGCCACCGTCGCTGGTCGCGGTGAAGGCGACCGAGGTGCCGTCCGCGCTGAGCAGTTCCACCGAGGTGTCGGAGGTCTTGCGGAGCTGCGTGTAGTCGGTGCCGGACGCGGCGACCGAGGAGTTCCAGCCCGGGCCGAAGATCGCTGCCTGGCCCTCGGTGTCGGTGCTGTTGGCACGCGAGGAGTACGTCCGGTCCACGCTCGCGGCGAAGGCGGAGGCGTCCGTGGCCGACAAGGTGTAGTCACCGGTCAGCTCGTTCACGTCCCCCGGCCCGACCTGGGTGGTCGGTGCGGTGCCCGCGTCGCGGTCGAGGGTGACGTCGGTGGTCTGGGAGTAGCCGGTGGTGGTGCCGTTGGTGAAGGCGGCCCGCAGCTGGATGACGCCGTCCTCGGTGAGGCTGTTGACGGTGTTCCACACGAGCTTGGTGGCGGTGCCGCTGCTGACGGCGACCGGCCAGGCGGACACTGCGGCGCCGGCGGCGGTCACGTCACCGACGGGCACGGTGCGCCAGGAGTCGGTCTCACCGCGCCGGTACTGCCACGTCACCCCCGTGTAGGAGGTGAGGCCCTTGGCGGCGAGGGTCAGCCGGCGGGCGGTGCTGTCACCGTCGGCCGGGGAGAGGATCGCCGCGCCGTCGGCGCCGACGCCGAACGAGTAGGCGGTCGTTGCCGTCGACAGGTTGCCGCCGGAGTCGATGGTGCGCGCGTACAGCGTGTGCCAGCCGTTGGCCGGGTTGATGCTGATCGTCTGCGCGTCGCCGCCGGTGCCGTTGGTGGTGTCGAGCTTCTTGTTGGGCAGGGACGAGTCGTCCAGGCCCCACTGGAAGCCGGCACCGTCCGTGGCGGCCGTGGTGAGCGTGCAGGACACGGCGGCCGAGGCCTTCGCCGTCCAGCCGTTCTGGGTGTACGTGTCGCAGGTGACGGTCGGCGCGGCAGGCTTGGCCGTGTTCAGCACGAACGTCGTGTAACCCGACCACGCGCCGAAGTCGGTGCCGTCGTAGGCGCGTGCCCGGTAGCGCAGGTGGCTGCCGGCCGGGAACGCGGACGCCGTCGGGATCGCGAGGGTCGAGGTGGAGCCCGAGGCCACGGTCTTGCCGTACGCCGTGTACGCGTACGTCGTGTCCGCGTAGGCGGGGTCGGCGGTGATCTCGTACTGCGCCTGGGAGTTGGAGCCGTCCGGGTCTGTCACCTTCGACGACAGGGTCGGGGTGAGCGAGGTGACGTATCGCTTGCCGTTGTAGGAGTTGACCTGCGAGGGCGCGATGGCGGTCGAACTCGGCACCGCCGGGTAGGAGTTGTACGTGACCGTCAGGTGAGGCTCGGTGGAGCCGTCGCCGGAGACGTAGTTGGCGGAGCGGTAGCGGCGCCAGGTGGTGGAGTCGGTCTCCGAGGCGCCCGCGATCCGCACGCCCTGGTTGGTGGCGCCGTCCGCCCACGCCTGCACGATGGCGTCGATGTCGAAGTTCATCGTGCCGGCCGGGCAGGAGGTGCTGTAGCCGAGCGCCGCCTTGTTGGTCACGGCGCCGGTGGCGGTGGTGGCGGGCTGGGCGGCCCAGGTGATGTCGGCCGAGGTCCAGGTCCCGGTGATCCGCCGCACCTCGGTGCCCGCGCCGGTGGTGTCACAGGTCGAGGAGTAGTACGAGTACAGGGCGAGGTTCGTGTCGGTGATGTGCTTGCCCGTGAAGGGCGACACGTCGAACTTCATGTAGGCGCGGGCCTTGGTGGTCCCCGCGTCGTACGTACCCGACTTCAGCTCGTCCGAGGAGATCTGCGAGTCGGTGTAGTTCGTGGCCACCCAGGTGTCCGTGGTCACGGCGAGGGTCGTGGTCGGGTCGACGGTGACGGGATACGTCAGCTTGTTGTCGGTGAAGTAGTCGGCGTCCGGGGTGAGGACGAGAGTCTGCGACCCGTCCGCGGCCGTCTCGACCTTCGTGGCGACCCTGGCCTGGTGCTTCGACTCGCCGGACCTGCGGTCCTTGGAGGAGTCCCACATCATCGGCGCGGGCGCCTCGGCGACCAGCTTCCCGGCCCTGTCCTTCAGGAGCAGGTGACCGGATTCGGCCACCGCCAGCTCAAGTCCCTTGAGCCGCATGGGTATCCGGTACTCCAGCGGACCGGTGGGCGCCTTGTCCAGGATCACGTTCTGGCTGAAGCCCTGCGACAGCGCGGTGACCGTCAGGGTCTCGCCGTCACCGAGTGCGTAGGAGGCGGTGTCGTCCTTCACGGACGGCGTCGGCAGCTTCGACTCCCAGCCCATCCCGAACGACCGCGCGCCCTTGGTCACCGACGCCAGCGCGGTGTCCCCGCCGTCGGAGACCGCGATGTCCGCCGCCGCCACGTCCGGCTCCAGCGCCGCACCCGCGTCCGACAGCGAGGTGTCGATGTTCCGCCAGACGCCGTCCACCTTCTGCCGGATCGGCGCCGCGTACGTCGATGTCTGCAACTGCCCGTTCGGCAGCGCGTACGTCGTCGACGACGCCGAACGCTCCGACAGCACCTCGATCTTCCGGCCCTGCAGACGGGCCGTCAGCAGCGCCGCCGCGGTCGAATCGGCCGTCGAGGCGGCCGACTTGGCGGCCGACTTGGCGGCCGTCGACGTCACCTTCGCGGTGCCGGAGTCGGCGGCCGCGAAGGCCTGGCCCGAGCTCAACGACACCAGTGCCGCTTCGGCCGCGAGCACGGCCGCCACCGCCAGCGCGGTCCGCCGTAGCGATGTCCCGGTTGTTCTGTCCCGCCCCCGTGAGGCAGGGAAGACACGTCTTCCCTTGAGTCCCATGCACACTCCTGTGATCACGCCCCGACACCTCATGCGTCCGGAGCGGGGCTGATCAAAGCAGTGCCTGGTAAAGAGTTCTTCATGGCTTCACCACTCGTTGCACACAGTGATCCTCAGATCCTCCTCAATAGCCTTGACTCGAATTCGATCAACAAGTTTCGGCCACGCGGAAGTTGACCTTCCGCTGAGGGTTTCCTGTGGGACCACTTCGACGAATGGGACACCTCGGACCCGACCCCGACGAGCGGACCCCGGACTCACGGGTCGCGCCGGAGGTTCCGGCGACCGTGAACCTTTATCGACCCGTGATCCTCACTGGGTGTGATCAGGGGTTGCGATCAGGCCTGCCTGGACGCCAGTTCCACCACGGTGATGTCCGACGGCGCCCCCACCCGCGTGGGCGGACCCCAGGCGCCGGCGCCCCGGGAGACGTACAACTGCGTGTCCCCGTACCGCTCCAGGCCCGCGAGGGTGGGGTTGGCGAGGTCGGCGACGAAGTTGCCGGGCCACAGCTGGCCGCCGTGGGTGTGGCCGGAAAGCTGCAGGTCGACGCCGTGCTCGACGGCGTCGTGGATCTGCACCGGCTGGTGGGCCAGCAGCACGCTCGCCCGTGAGGTGTCCCGGTCGCCGAGCGCCTTGGTGAAGTCGGGGCCCTGGCCCTCGCTCTCCCCAGCGATGTCGTTGACACCGGCGAGGTCGAAGGCGGGCAGTTCGACGCGGGCGTTCTCCAGCGGGCGCAGACCGAGCCGCCGTACCTCGTCGACCCACTGCTGCGCGCCGGAGAAGTACTCGTGGTTCCCGGTCACGAAGAACGCCCCGTGCCGTGCCCGGAGTTGGGCGAGGGGGGCGGCGGCCGGGCCGAGGTCCTTGACGCTGCCGTCGACCAGGTCGCCGACGACGGCGATCAGATCGGGCTGGGTCGAGTTGATCGTGTCGACGACCTTCTGCGCGAAACCCCGGCCGAGGACGGGCCCGAGGTGGATGTCGCTGACGACGGCGATCCTGAACCCGTGGGCGCCGCGCGGGAGTTTGGCCAGCGGCACGGTGACGCGCTTCACCCGGGGGCCGCGCAGGACGCCGTACGTGCCGTAGCCGACGGTCCCGGCGGCCACGGCGGCGGCCGAACCGGCGACCACCCGGGAGACGAAGAGACGCCGGGAGGGCGCGGCGAGGAGACGAGGGGAGTCCGGGGCGCCGGAGGTGGTGCTGCCCGAAGCGCCCTGAGTCTCGGGGGCATCGGGGGCGTCCGAGGTGCTCGAGGCCCTCTCGGCACCCTTGGCCCCCTCGGCGGCTTCCGGGCTCTCGGGTGCCCCAGCCGGTACGGTCTCCGCCTTCCGGAGCCGCAGAGACGGTACGGGAGCCCGGGCCGGCCCGCGCCGATCGAGGAAGCGTCGCAGCAGTGGCCGTACGACCTCGCCCGCGATCAGGGCCAGCCCCAGATAGACGAACAGGGCGAGCCACAGGAAGCCCGGCCAGGCCAGTGTGCGCTGGAGCCAGAAGGGCGCCCCGCCACGCTCGGCGGCCAGGGCCGCGACCATCATGACGGGCAGCGCGACGAACACCACCGTGCCGGCCCGGCGGGCGAGGCCGGGCCCCGCCGTCGTGTCGCGCACCAGACGGCGCCAGACGTACCAGTGCAGGCCGACGAGAGCGGCGAGCGCCGCGAGCCCGGCGAGCAGAAAGACGATGACCATGCGGGTGTGTCTCCCGTTGTTGCGGGTGGGTCTCCCGTTATGAGGTCTGACGCAAAGCGCGCAGTCCGCGCAACCCGATGCCCCCGACGACCGTCCCCAATACGAAGGAGACGACCGCGAGCACCAGATGCACCCAGAAGTACGTGGTCGGGGTGCCCGCGTCGTCGAACGCGAGTCCGCTGCCGTCCTTGACCAGATTCTTGATGAAAGTGACCCAGATGACCCAGCTCCACACCCCGAAGGCGAGCAGGAACCAGGAGACGGGGCGGCTGAGCTTCATGAGCCCAGTATCGCCGCCCTCCTCCGGGTCCTTCGGCCGGGGTGGGCAGGGCGGTACGACTTCCCGGGCCGGTACATGTACGTTCTCGATCGTGTCCGCCTCGAAAAAGACCGCCAAGCGCTCCTTGCTGGTCACCTCCGCCACCCTGTTGTCCGCCGCGCTGATCGCGCCCGTACCGGCGTTCGCGGCTCCCAAGCCGACTCCGAGTCCCACGCCGTCGGTGACTCCCCCGGCGAAGATGTCGAGCGTGGGCGGGGAGCGGCTCGGCCTGGCCGGGACGCAGGTGAACCTCTCCGACGGGGTGCCGGTGATCCCCAAGGACATCACCGCCCGCTCGTGGATCGTCTCGGACGCCGAGTCCGGGGATGTGCTCGCCTCCCACAACGCGCACTGGCGGCTGCCCCCGGCCAGCACGCTGAAGATGCTGTTCGCCGACACCGTGCTGCCCAAGTTCCCGAGGACGATGAAGCACAAGGTCGCGCCCTCCGACCTGGCGGACGTCGGCGCCGGTTCCAGCATGGTCGGCATAAAGGAGAAGGAGACGTACACGGTCCACGACCTGTGGCTCGGTGTCTTCCTGCGCTCCGGCAACGACGCGGTGCACGTGCTGTCCCACATGAACGGTGGCGTCGCGGCCACGGTCAAGGAGATGAACGAGCACGCCGAGGAGCTCCAGGCCCTCGACACGAACGTGGTCAGCCCGGACGGCTACGACGAGCGGGGGCAGGTGTCGTCGGCGTACGACCTGACGCTGTTCGCGCGCTCGGGGCTGCAGAAGAAGGATTTCCGCGAGTACTGCTCGACCGTTTCGGCCAAGTTCCCGGGCGAGACGAAGAAGAACAAGCAGGGCAAGCTGGTCCGCGGGTCCTTCGAGATCCAGAACACCAACCGGCTGCTCGCCGGTGACTCGGACATCTCCGTGTACCAGGGCATCGCGGGGGTGAAGAACGGCAACACCACCAACGCGGGCGCCACCTTCACGGGGGTGGCCGAGCGGGGCGGCAAGGTGCTGCTGGTCACGGTCATGAACCCGGAGAAGACCGAGCACAACGAGGTCTACAAGGAGACCGCCAAGCTGCTCGACTGGGGCTTCCGGGCCGCCGGGAAGGTGCAGCCGGTGGGTGAACTGGTCGCTCCCAAGGGCGCGACGGGGGCGAGCGCCCAGCCCAGCTCCGACTCCGGAGAGGCGGGGGGCGGCTCCGGCGACGAGTCCGGCACGGACGGCTCCTCCGCGTCACCGGTCGCGAAGGCGTCCTCCGCGTCCGGGACCGACGGACGCGGGATGGGCGTCGCGCTCGGGATCGCCGGGGGCGTAATGGTGTTGCTGGCGGGCGCCGGGTTCCTGATCAACCGCCGCTGGCCCCTGCCGGAGCTGGTGCGCCGCCGCCAACGATGACGGGCGTGGGCCGCGCTGGACACAGCCAGCAAACGGGCGGGCGGGCGGGAAACACGGCCTCGGCGGAACCGGCCCGAAGCTGTGCACGCCGGCCCGGCTGAGACGCCTCGGCCCGCGCTGGACAGAGACCGTAAACGAGCGGGTGGGTGGGTGAACACGACCTCGACTGGAGCCGCGTTCACCCCTCACTCTCCGGACGACTCACCCCCGTCGCCGTCCACGCCGCACAGAACAGCACCAGTTTCGACGTCAGGTTGATCCACAGCAGCAGCGCGACAGGAACGCCGAACGCGCCGTACATACTCTTCGCCGCCACGCCCTGCATATAGCCGCTCAGCAGCAGCTTCAGCAGCTCGAACCCCGCCGCCCCCATCAGCGCGGCGACGACCAGCCGGCGCCGGGTCGGCTCGACGCCGGGCAGCAGGGTGAGGACATACAGGAGCAGCAGGAAGTCGGCGAGTACGGCGACGGCGAACGCGGCGAGGCGCAGCAGGACCGCGCCCCAGCCGGCCTCGTCGATACCGAGTCCCCGTGCCGCCCAGCCGACGGCCGCCGAGGCGACGGTGGACGCGGCGATCGTGACGAGGACGGCCCCGCCGAGCCCGACCAGCACGCCGGTGTCCTTGACCTTGCGCAGGACGGGGTTCCCCTCGTCCTCGGGCACCTCCCACACCGCCCGCAGACACTCCCGCATCGAGCCGACCCAGCCGATGCCGGTGAACAGCAGCACGGCGCCGGCGATCAGGCCGATCGTCCCGGCGTTCTGGACGAGAGCGTTGATGTCCAGCTGCTCGGAGATGCCGGGCACCTGCTCGGAGATCTTGTCCTGGAGCTCGTTCTGCCGGCTGGTGCTGAGCGTGGCGGCGGCGATCGCGGCGGCCACGGTGAGCAGCGGGAACAGGGCGACGAAGCTGATGAAGGTCATCGCCGCGGCGAGACGCGACCACTTCACCCGGTCGAGGCGCTCGTACGACCGCCAGATGTGTGTGGCGGTCAGGCGGACGACGATCGGTCCGACGCCGGGGAGCTTCTTCAGCCAGTCCATAGGGAACTTCTACCCTGCGGGCGCCGGATCTCGTGGTTCTACCTGGCCGTGGTTCTACCTCGTCGTGGTTCTACCTGGCCGGAAGCGGGCCGCGCTCCACATGGGCCGCCTGCGGCGGTACGAACGACCCGCCGAAGCTGAACTCGCGCAGCTTGCGCCACACCGCGTCGGCCCCCTGCTCGTAGAGCGCGAAGCCGGTGCAGGGCCAGGCGGCCTCGTAGTCGGCGAGTTCCGCGTAGGCGCGGTCCATCGCCTCCTCGGCGATGCTGTGCGCGACCGTCACATGCGGGTGGTACGGGAACTGCAGTTCGCGTGCCACGGGCCCGGAGGCGTCCCTGACCTGCTTCTGCAGCCAGGTGCAGGCCTCCGCGCCCTCGACGATCCGGACGAACACGACGGGCGAGACCGGCCGGAACGTGCCGGTCCCGGAGAGCCGCAGCGGGAACGGCCGGCCCGCGGCGGCCACCTCCAGGAGGTGTGCCTTGATGGCGGGCAGCGCCGCGGAGTCGACTTCCGTGGGCGGCAACAGGGTGACGTGAGTGGGGATCCCGTGAGCAGCGGCGTCGCCGAAGCCCGCGCGCCGCTCCTGGAGCTGGCTGCCGTGGGGCTCCGGGACCGCGATCGACACACCGATCGTTACGGTCCCCACGTCGTCTCCTGTTCGTCGTCTCGGTGTTGCTCGTGCTCTGTCGCCGTATGGGCTGTTGCTCATATCGGCTGTTGCTCGTACCGGTCGGCTATCGACTGTACGGCCACGGCGGGTCCGCGGGCAGGCGCAACCGTAGTGATGTGCAGCGCTCTGGTGCCGCTTCGTGCGCCGTGCGGTGGTACAGGTACCCAGGGGACCGCGGATCAGTGCTTCGCGGGCAGGAAGCCGACTTTTCCGTAGGCCTGGGCGAGGGTCTCCGCGGCGACGGCCCGTGCCTTCTCCGCGCCCTTGGCGAGGATCGAGTCGAGCGTCTCCGGGTCGTCCAGATACTGCTGGGTGCGCTCCCGGAACGGCGTCACGAAGTCGACGACGACGTCGGCGAGGTCCACCTTGAGCGCACCGTAGCCCTTGCCGTCGTATTTCCGCTCAAGTTCGGCGATGTCCGTGCCCGTGAGGGTGGAGTAGATGCCGAGCAGATTGCTGATGCCGGGCTTCTCCTCGCGGTCGAAGCGGATCACCGTGTCCGTGTCCGTGACCGCGCTCTTCACCTTCTTGGCGGTGGTCTTCGGGTCGTCGAGGAGGTTGATGAGGCCCTTGGGCGTGGACGCCGACTTGCTCATCTTGATCGACGGGTCCTGAAGGTCGTAGATCTTCGCCGTGTCCTTCATGATGTACGGCTTCGGGATCGTGAAGGTCTCGCCGAAGCGGCCGTTGAAGCGCTCGGCGAGGTCACGGGTCAGCTCGATGTGCTGGCGCTGGTCCTCGCCGACCGGCACCTCGTGCGCCTGGTAGAGCAGGATGTCGGCGACCTGGAGGATCGGGTACGTGAACAGCCCGACGCTCGCCCGGTCGGCGCCCTGCTTGGCGGACTTGTCCTTGAACTGGGTCATCCGGGACGCCTCGCCGAAGCCGGTGAGGCAGTTCATGATCCAGGCGAGCTGGGCGTGCTCGGGGACATGGCTCTGGACGAACAGCGTGCAGCGGTCCGGGTCGAGCCCTGCGGCGAGGAGCTGGGCGGCGGCCAGCCGGGTGTTGGCCGTGAGCTCCTTCGGGTCCTGCGGGAGCGTGATCGCGTGCAGGTCGACGACCGTGTAGAACGCGTCGTGGGACTCCTGCAGGGCCACCCACTGGCGCACGGCGCCGAGGTAGTTGCCGAGGTGGAACGAGCCTGCGGTGGGCTGGATTCCGGAGAGCACGCGGGGACGGTCAGAGGCCATGTTCACCATTCTCTCAGAGGGCGAGGGTGGGTTTGGCCCGGGAGGTGGGGGGTGGTTCGGTGCGTCGGGGACTGCGGACCAGTTGTGGCTGGTCGCGCAGTTCCCCGCGCCCCTTGCGTGGCGCTGCCCCGGAAGGGGGCGATCAGCCGAGGTCGATCTCCGGGTACAGCGGGAAGCCGGCCACCAGGTCGGTCGCGCGGCGGGAGATCTCGTCGGAGATCTTCGCGTCCAGGACGTGGGACGCCTTGGAGGTGGCGCCCGACTTCGTGGTGCCCGGCTCGGCGGCGGTGAGGACGCGGTCGATCAGGCCGGCCACCTCGTCCATCTCCGCCGTGCCCAGGCCCCGCGTGGTGAGCGCGGGGGTACCGATGCGGATGCCCGACGTGTACCAGGCGCCGTTCGGGTCGGCGGGGATGGCGTTGCGGTTGGTGACGATGCCCGAGTCGAGGAGCGCGGTCTCGGCCTGGCGGCCCGTGAGGCCGTAGGAGGAGGCGACGTCGATCAGGTTGAGGTGGTTGTCGGTGCCGCCGGTGACGAGGGTGGCGCCCCGGCCCATCAGGCCCTCGGCGAGCGCACGGGCGTTGTCGACGATGCGCTGGGCGTAGTCCTGGAAGGCCGGCTGCCTGGCCTCGGCGAGGGCGACGGCCTTGGCGGCCATGACGTGCGGAAGGGGGCCGCCGAGGACCATAGGGCAGCCGCGGTCGACCTGGTCCTTGAGCGAGTCGTCGCACAGGACCATCCCACCGCGCGGGCCGCGCAGGGACTTGTGCGTGGTGGTCGTGACGATCTGGGCGTGCGGGACCGGGTCGAAGTCGCCGGTGAGGACCTTGCCCGCGACGAGGCCCGCGAAGTGCGCCATGTCGACCATGAGCGTCGCGCCGACCTCGTCGGCGATCTCGCGCATGATCCGGAAGTTCACCAGGCGGGGGTACGCGGAGTAGCCGGCGACGATGATCAGCGGCTTGAAGTCACGGGCCGACGTGCGCAGCGCCTCGTAGTCGATGAGGCCCGTCGCCGGGTCGGTGCCGTAGGACCGCTGGTCGAACATCTTGCCGGAGATGTTGGGGCGGAAGCCGTGGGTGAGGTGGCCGCCGGCGTCGAGGGACATGCCGAGCATGCGCTGGTTGCCGAAGGCCTGGCGCAGCTCGGCCCAGTCGGCGTCGGAGAGGTCGTTGACCTGGCGGGCGCCGGTCTTCTCCAGGAACGGGACCTCGACGCGGTCGGCGAGGACGGACCAGAAGGCGACGAGGTTGGCGTCGATGCCGGAGTGCGGCTGGACGTAGGCGTGCCGGGCGCCGAAGAGCTCGCGGGCGTGCTCGGCGGCGAGGGACTCGACGGTGTCGACGTTGCGGCAGCCTGCGTAGAAACGGCGGCCGATCGTGCCCTCGGCGTACTTGTCGCTGAACCAGTTGCCCATCGCGAGGAGGGTGGCCGGGGAGGCGTAGTTCTCGGAGGCGATCAGCTTGAGCATCTCGCGCTGGTCGGCGACCTCCTGGCCGATGGCGTCGGCGACGCGCGGCTCGACGGCGCGGATCACGTCGAGGGCGCTGCGGAAGGCGGTGGATTCCGTGGAGAGAGCCTGGGTGGAGAGGGGCTCACTTGAGCGTTCGGCTGACATGGGGACCTCCGGACGTGGCGTTTCGGCGTTCACGGCTCGGCCCAGGCGCACGGCACTCACTCACGGACCCCGGCAACGGGTTGCGTCGGTCCTGGGGCCGCTTCCCGATGGTCGGTCCCATCCCAGCGCGCCAGTCACGGCCCGCGGGCAGCCTACCGGGCAGGTCGGATGACCGGGCCGCCCTGTCCACCATACGAGCGATGCCCGCCGGTGCGGGTGACGGCGGGCGTCACAGGATGACGTGGGGCAGGAAGCGGGCGTACTCGTCCGTGATCAGGCCGGCCGACTCACGGATGCCGAGGCCCGCCGACTCGTTCTCGACGACCCAGGCGCCGAGGACGACGTGGTTGCCGTCGAAGGCGGGCAGGGGCGCCAACTCCTGGTAGCAGCACGGGTTTTCGGGGTCGGGTACGGCGAGGGAAGCGGGGGTGGGCCCATGGGCGGGGGTGGGACCTGGGGTGGCGTGCGGCTCGTGGACCGTCACCCCTGCGCCCTCGCGGCCCAGCAGCGGCTTGGCGACGTAGCCGGTGGTGTGTGCCAGTTCCCGGGGGCCGTCCAGGTAGGCGGGGAGGAGGTTGGGGTGGTCCGGGTAGAGCTCCCACAGGACGGCGAGGAGGGCCTTGTTGCTGAGGAGCATCTTCCAGGCCGGTTCGATCCACAGGGTGCTGCCCGTGCCGCCGCCGTTGTCCAGGGTGTCGAGGACATGACCGGCGAACTCGTCGGAGGTGAGCCACTCCCACGGGTAGAGCTTGAAGCAGCTGCGGATGAACCGGAGTTGGTTGTCGACGAAACGGCCCGAGAGCGGGTCCCAGCCGATCTCCTCCATGGAGATCCAGTCGGTGTCCAGCCCCGCCTGCTCCGCGGTCTCCTTCAGATACGCGACGGTCATCAGGTCCTCCCCGATCTCGTCGGCGGCGGAGTGCGCGAAGTGGAGGGGGCTGCCGGGCGGGAGGAGGGCCGCCTGTTTCTTCCAGGCGGCGACGAGGCGTTCGTGGAGGGAGTTCCACTGGTCGGCGCCGGGGAAGCGGTCCTCCATCCAGAACCACTGGGGGGCGGCGGCCTCGACGAGGGAGGTGGGGGTGTCCGCGTTGTACTCGATGAGTCTGGCGGGGCCCGTGCCGTCGTAGCGGAGGTCGAACCGGCCGTAGACGGACGGCAGTTCGGCACGGCGGTGCCAGGCCTCGGTGACCGCTGCCGCGATGCGCGGGTCGGTGATGCCGAGGTCGGCGAAACGGTTCGCGGTGACGATGTGGTCGGCCGCGGCCAGGCACATGGCGTGGAGTTCCTCGACGGTCTCCTCCAGCGCCTCCACCTCCGGGAGCGAGAAGACGTAGTACGCGCTCTCGTCCCAGTAGGGGCGCAGGGAGTCGTCGGGGTGGCGGGTGAGCGGATAGATGAGCCCCTGCTCCTCGACGGTCCGCTGCCAGTCGGGGCGGGGCTCGATCGTGTGGCGCCGCACGGCGGGGCTCAGCCGCCCGAGCCGCTGTCGCCGCCGCCGAAACCGCCGCGGTGGACGCCGGTGCGGCTGCTGTCGTCGTCGCCGCTGCCGCTGCTCCCGGAACCGCCGCCGCTCTTGCCGGACTTGGTGAACGAGCCGCCCTTCACCCAGCCGGACTTCTTCTTGCCGCCGTAGTAGTGGGCGGCGTTGACGGCCGTGACGGTCTTGCAGTTCTTCTCGGCGACGATCTTGTAGCCCTTGGCGGCGCGGTAACTGTCGCGGTCGACGCAGCGCTTGGCGGGGTCGTCGGAGGAGCAGGCGGTGAGGGCGGCGGCAAGCAGGCCCACACCGCCCAGGACGACGGTTCCCGAGCGGAGCTGTCTGCGCGTCTTTCTGCTTGCGTCGGCCATGTCATGTCTCCCCGTTGGCGTTTGGTGCAGCTTAGGGATCACCTGAGGACCGCGCTCGACTGACCCCCTGTTCCTCTCGCCCGCAGCCCTCCCGCCTAGAGTCGCTTTGTGCTCTTTGGAATGGTGTGCGCGCTCAGCGCGGCGGTCTGCTTCGGTACGGCGACGGTGTTGCAGGCGGTGGCCGCGCGGGCGGCGGCCGGAACCGACCCGACGGGGAGCGGCGGGCCGGGTGACGACGCGGCGTTGTTGTTGCGGGCGTTGCGGCAGTGGCGGTACATCGCCGGGCTGGCCCTGGACGGGCTCGGCTTCGTCTTCCAGATCGCCGCGCTGCGGTCCCTTCCGATCTACGCCGTCGGCGCGGCGCTGGCCGCGAGTCTCGCCGTCACCGCGGTGGTCGCCGCCCGGTTGCTGCGGGTGCGGCTGAGCGGGATGGAGTGGGCCTCGGTGGGGGTGGTGTGCGCCGGGCTGGGGATGCTGGGGCTGGCGTCGGGCACGGAGGGGGACCGGGCGGGAACGGACACGTTGCGGTACGCGATGCTCGCGACCGGTGTGGGCGTGCTGGTCCTGGGTCTGCTGGGCGGGCGGTTGCCGGAGCGGGGGCGGGGGCTGCTGCTCGGGTTGGGGGCCGGGTTCGGGTTCGGGGTGGTCGAGGTGTCGGTGCGGCTCGTCGACGACGTGTCGGTGGGGGCGCTGGTGACGAACCCGGCGGTGTACGCGCTGGTGGTGGGGGGTGGGTCGGCGTTTCTGGCGCTGACGTCGGCGTTGCGGCGGGGGGCTGTGACCGTGCCGACGGCGGGGATGGTGATCGGGGAGACGATCGGGCCCGCGTTGATCGGGGTGGTGTGGCTGGGGGACCGTACGCGGGAGGGGCTGGGGTGGCTGGCGGTCGCGGGGTTCGGGGTCGCCGTGGTGGGGGCGTTGGCGTTGGCCAGGTTCGGTGAGGCGCCGGAATAGGTGTTTCGCCCCCGCCGCCCCTACCCGTCCCATCCTGTACCTGGGGGCTGCGCCCCCAGACCCCCCTTTCGGCCCTGAAGGGGCCTCGTCCTCAAGCGCCGGACGGGCTGGGGGGCGGGCCTCGTCCTCAAACGCCGGACGCGCTGGGGGTACGGGCCTCGTCCTCAAACGCCGGACGGGCTGGGGGTGCGTGCCTTGTCCTCAGGCGCCGGACGGCTGAGGGTGCGGGCCGGTGACAGGGAATCGCTCACCCCATCGCGTCCACCACCCCGTCCCACAACCGCACCCTCGCCTCCAGCGCGTCCGTCGCCGTCTCCGCCGCCTCCGTCCAGTGCTTGTCGCTGGTCCCGCACAGGTCCGCGACCATCTGCATCGCCATCGGCGTGTGCTCCTCGCCGTCGACCTCGATGTGGCGGGAGAGGTAGTCGCGGAACAGGGGGAAGCTGTCGGTGCCCTCCTCCTTGATCACCTGGTCGAACATGTCCGGGATCAGGTCCTCGCGGGAGAAGGCGAAGGCCGCGGCCCGGCAGTGCAGCGGGCGGTCCTTGATGATCTCGAACGTGGTGCGGACGAACTCGGCTGCGGGAGCGGGGACTTGGGCGACTCGTAGCGCCGAGTCCACCGCGTGCCCCTCCCCCACCAGGGCGATGAACGTGTCGATACCGGACGTGTCCGCCGTCGCCTCGCTCATGCCGGCCCGGTAGAGCTCGAAGTGGCTGGTGAAGCCGCCGTTCAGCTCGTCGCTCTCCTCCACGAGCACGATGTCGTTGATGAGGCGTCGGCTCACCTCCGATCCGCGCGGCACCCAGGGGACGTCGACACAGGTCAGCTCCCGCTGCAGCGACTTGAGCAGGGACATGAAGTCCCACACCGCGAAGACATGGTGTTCCATGAACGTCGCCAGGTGTTCCCTGGTGTTTATCCGCTGGTAAATCGGGTGGGCGGTCACTTCTTTTCGCACCGGTTCGATCACGGACCGGGCCCGCTCGATTCCCTCGTGGGTCATATCCCAGTCGTACCTGGACATGAAATCTCCCTCGCGTCGGCCGAATGGCGATCGTGCAGCTTTCCCGCTCTCCGGGGCAAGCCCTTTCCTGAATTCCAGGAAAGTTACCCCGAGTATCACTCGAAAGAGCACAGCAAGACATCCTAAAAGGCGATAAAAAGTTACCTTCCGGACATCCTCGCGGAGGTTTGGAAAATCTTCGTTGAATATTTGAGCGCGACCGCCTCCCGCTGCGTATACGACGGCGTGACCAGGAATCCCGTCACCATCACGGTGGCGTATCAAGTGATCCCGGGCCGCGAGACCGAGTTCCACTCCTGGGGGTGGGCCGTGCTGCGTGCGACCGCGCGCGAGCCGGGATTCCTTGGGGGTGGTGTGCTTGTCGACGGAGAGGCGGAATGGCATGTGGTCTACCGCTTCGACAGTGAAAGTACGGGCGTGGCCTGGGAGAACTCCGTCGCCTGGGCCCAGTGGGCCGCCAAGGCACAGGGGCTCGCCCGGGAGACCGGACGCCGGAGCGTCCAGGGCTCCAGGACATGGTTCGAGTCCCAGACGGACTCGCCGGCCGCCGCCCCGGCGCCGCCACGGCCTCCGGACAAGTGGAAACTCTGGCTCGTGAATTTGAGCGCGGTTTTTCCGCCTATCCTCATATTCAACCTGGTCGTTCTCCCCTACCTCGGCGGAATCAATGCGATCATTCGCACGCTATTACTGTGTCTGGCTGTGACGGCACTCGTCACTTATATCCTCATGCCACGTCTTCAGCGCTTTTTCAAGAAATGGCTGTATCCACCGCTCCAGGCGCTCCGTGGACGGCACAAACGGAAGACCGCGTGAACGGCGGCATGAACGATGCAAGGGAGGTGGGCGTGGTGAAGACCCTGCTCATCGACAATTATGACTCGTACACGTACAACCTGTTCCAGCTGATCGCGGAGGTCAACGGCGAGGAGCCGTCGGTGATCCGCAACGACGCGCTGACCAGCAGAATCGACAGTCTGCTGGAATTCGACAAGTTCGACAACGTGGTCGTCTCCCCGGGCCCGGGACACCCCGCCACTCCCCGCGATTTCGGGATCAGCGCACGTGTACTGGCCGAGTCCCGGATACCCGTACTGGGCGTCTGCCTGGGCCATCAGGGGATCGCGCTCGGCGAGCACGGCGGGATCGAACCCGCCCCCGAACCCCGGCACGGGTACCTCTCGACGATCCGGCACGACGAGCGGGACCTCTTCAAGGGCCTGCCGCAGAACTTCACCGCCGTGCGCTACCACTCCCTCGCCGTGCGCGAGCCGCTGCCCGACACCCTTGAGGCCACCGCCTGGGCCGAGGACGGCGTGCTGATGGGTCTGCGGCACCGCACGCGCCCCCTGTGGGGAGTGCAGTTCCACCCGGAGTCGGTCCTCACCGAGTACGGCCGCCGCATGCTCATGAACTTCCGCAACCTCACGGCGGAACGCGCCCGCAAGCTCCGTGCCAAGAACACCGCCGTCACCCGCACCGCGGCGGCGATGCCCGAGCCCTCCTCCCCGGTGCTCGTCCCCCGGACCACCCGCATTCCCGCCCAGCGCCGCTCCCCCCAGCAGCGTCCCACCCACCGTCTCCACACCCGCCGGATCGCCACCGCCGTGGACACGGAGGCCGCGTTCGGCCGGATGTACGCCGGCTCGCCGCGCGCGTTCTGGCTGGACAGTTCACAGGTCGAGAAGGGGCGGTCGCGGTTCTCGTTCTTCGGGGACGGGTCCGGCCCGCTCGCCGAGTTCGTGCGCTACGACGTCACGAGCGGCGTCTGCGAGATCGAGCGGGCCGGACGGCCGACGCGCAAGGTCAGGGCGAGCGTCTTCGACTATCTGAAGCGTCAGTTGACGAACCGTCATGTCGACGCCACCGGCCTGCCGTTCGACTTCACCGGTGGCTACGTCGGCTACTTCGGGTACGAGACGAAGGCCGACTGCGGAGCTTCGCCCAACGTCCACCGGGCCCAGACCCCCGACGCCTGCTGGCTGTTCGCCGACCGGCTGATCGCGGTGGACCACCAGGAGGGCTACACGTACGCGGTCTGTGTCGCCGAGGACACTCCGCAGGCCACGCTGGAGGCCGCCGACTGGCTCGGCAGCGCCCTGGCCGAGCTCTCCTTCGTGTCCGGTCAGCAGCCGTCGGCGCCCCTGCCGGCCGCCGAGCCGGACCCCGCCGCCGCCGAACCGTGGCTGGTGCGCGACCGGGCCACCTATCTCGCCGACATCGCGGCCTGCCGACGGGAGTTGACGGCCGGCACGAGTTACGAGGTCTGTCTGACCAACGCGGCCCGGATGCCGGCCCCACGGGACGCGTACGACTACTACCGGGTCCTGCGCCGGGTCAACCCGGCTCCGTACTCGGCCTTCCTGCGGTTCGGGGACCTCGATGTGGCCGGCTCCTCCCCCGAGCGGTTCCTGCGGATCACCCGGGACGGCATGGCCGAGGCCAGGCCCATCAAGGGCACCGCCCCGCGCGGCCAGGACCCGGCGGAGGACGACCGTCTCCGCGACTCGCTCGCCGCCGACGACAAGACACGCGCCGAGAACCTGATGATCGTCGACCTGCTCCGCAACGACCTGGGCCAGGTCTGCCGTACCGGCACGGTCCGCGTCTCCCGGCTCATGGTCGCCGAGACGTACGCCACCGTGCACCAGCTCGTCTCCTACGTCGAGGGGCGGCTGCGCGAGGGCACCGGCGCGGTCGACGCGGTCCGCGCCTGCTTCCCCGGCGGCTCCATGACCGGCGCGCCCAAACTCCGCACGATGGAGATCATCGACTCGCTGGAGACCGAGGCCCGAGGCGTGTACTCGGGGGCTCTCGGCTATCTGGGATGCAGCGGCGGCGCCGATCTCAGCATCGTCATCCGGACCGCGGTGATCGCCGACGGCGAGATGCAGCTGGGCGCGGGCGGCGCGATCGTCCTCGGTTCGGACCCGGACGCGGAGTACGACGAGATGCTGCTGAAGACGGCCGCGCAGATGCGGGCATACGAGGAGTACCAGCAGCGGCACCAGGACGACCGGGAGCACGAGAAGTACTCCGAGCGCTCTGAGCACTCGGAGTACTGGAAGTACGGGGAGCACCCGGAGTACGAGCGGTCCTCGTCCCTGTCGATCGCCGCCGAGGAGGCCGCCCGGTGACGATCCACCCGTCCACCACCGTTCCCCCCGCGCAGACGCCCCTGTCCGCGCCCTTCCCCGCCGATGCCGACGCCCCCGGCAACCTCGCCGCCCATCTGGCCGCGCTGTCCGAACGGCGGGGCTGGAGCGACCGGGCCGCCTTCCACCAGAGCCGGCAGGGCCACCGGTCCTGGACGCACGGTGAGGTGCACGACCTGGCCGCCCGTACGGCGACGGTGCTCGCCCGGCACGGGGTGGCCGCCGGCGACCGGGTGGTCCTCGCACTGCCCGACGGCATCACCTGGGTGACCGCCTTCCTCGCCGTCGCCCGGCTCGGTGCAGTGGCCGTCCTGGTCAACCCCGAACTCCCGGCCGCCGAGCACGCGTTCATGACCGAGGACGCCGAGGCCGTGCTGTGCGTGACCGGGCCCTGGATGGAGGAGGGTGCCGGAGAGGCGGAACGTTTCGCGGGCCGGCCCCTCCTCGGCGCCGACCAGCTCGCCGCCCTCGCCCCCACCGCCGAACCGGCCGCCGGCGCCCACCCGGTGGACGCGCACACTCCCCTGTACGTGCAGTACACGTCCGGAACCACCGGGCATCCCAAGGGAGTTGTGCACTGTCACGGCGACCCGAAGACCTACCACGACCTCATCGGGCGCCGTCTGCTGCGGATCACCCAGGACGACGTCACCCTCTCCGTCTCCAAGCTGTACTTCGCCTACGGCTTCGGCAACGCCTTCGTCTTCCCGCTCTTCTCCGGCTCCTCGGCCGTCCTGGTCGACCGGCGTCCGACCCCGGCCGCCATCGACGAACTCGTCGCCCGGCACCGGGTGACGCTGCTCTACTCCGTGCCGTCCGCCTACGCGGCCCTGGTGGCCGACCGGGGGAACGACCACCAGGCCTGCTTCGCCTCCGTACGGGCCGCCGTCTCGGCCGGAGAGGCGCTGCCGGACGGGCTCGGGCAGCGGGTCGGCGAGCTGCTCGGCGCGCCGGTGCTGGAGCAGATCGGCTCGACGGAGGCCGGACACGCCTTCTGCGCCAACAGCCTCGACCACAACCACCCCGGCACGGTCGGCCGCCCCGTCCCCGGATTCGAGGTCGAGCTGCGCGACCGGGCCGGGCTTCCGTTGTCCGAGACCGAGGTCGACGGCGGTGGTGAGGGCGAACTCTGGGTGCGGGGGCCCACATTGACTAGCGGATACCTCAACCGGCCGGAGGACAGCGCCCGTTCACTGGTCGGCGGCTGGCTGGCGACCCGCGACCGGGCGGTGCGTGAACCGGACGGCAGCTACCGGCATCTGGGCCGCGCCGACGACATGGAGATGGTCGGCGGCATCACGGTCTCGCCGCTGGAGGTGGAGGCCGTATTACGCACCCATCCGGCGGTGCGGGAGATCGCCGTCGCCGCTCTCACCGACGAGCGGGGCTTCAGCAGACTGCGCGCCTTCGTCGTCCCCGTCGGACCGGCCCGGGCAGGGCTGGAGACGGAACTCATCGAGCTCGCCCGCGCCCGTCTCGCCGCCTTCAAGGTCCCCCGGAGTGTCAGCTTCGTCCCGTCGCTGCCCCGCACCTCGACGGGCAAGCTCCGCCGCCACCTGGTCCGCCAGGGCGCCTGGTGAACACGGCGACAACCCCGCCCACCACGCCGACCGCGACCACCGCGACGACGGCGGCCAACGCGACCACCAGCCTTACTTCAGAAGGGAACGGGCGCATGCCACAGCCGCAGCCCCTGCTCGCCGACCGCGGTTTCTATCTGGGCCCGGTCTTCCGGCGCGCCGCCGACCGCCACGGAGCCGTCTTCGTCACCCTGGACCGGCCGCTCGACGTCAGCCCCGACCTCGGAGTCGATCTCAGCTACGCCCAACTGGCCGACCTGGTCGAGGAGTTGTCGGCGCGGCTGTGGGCGGCCGGGGTGCGGCCCTCGGAGGAGGTGGTCGTCCACAAGACGGACAACGTCGACATCGTGCTGCTGACCTGTGCCGTCTCCCGGATCGGCGCGGTCCCGGTGCTGCTCTCCCCCGGCCTCGCCGGACCGGTCGTCGGCCAGCTGCTGGCCCGGCTGCACCGCCCCTGGCTGCTCACCGACAGCGCCAAACTCACCGGTCCGCTGAGCGAGTTGGACCTCTCCCCGCTCGTACGCAGGACCCTCGCCGTGAACGCCGACGCGGGAGCCGACGCCGACGCGCCCGGCGCCGAGCCGCTGGCCATGTACGCCGGTGCCGAGCCCGCTGCCGCCGTCCGCCTCCACCCCCGCGAACCCGCCCTGATCACCCACAGTTCGGGCACCACCGGCATCCCCAAACTCGCCGTGCACTGCGCGAACACCATGTGGAACCGGCTCGTACCGCAGCAGGCGATGGGCTGGCCCACGCGCGGGGAGACGGCCGCGCTGCACATGTCGTTCGTGCACTCGCGCTTCTACCATCTCCTCGGCGTGCTCCTGCACTTCGGCAGCCCGCTGCTCCTGATCACCGACCCGACCCCGGCCGCCGTGGGCCCCCTGCTGGCCCGCCACCGCCCGGGCATCGTCGAGACCCACCCCAACACCTTCGTCCTGTGGGAGGAGTTGGCGGACGCGCCGGGTCAACCGCTGTCGCGCGTACGGTCGTACGGCTCCACGTTCGACGCGATCCACCCGCGGACCGTACGACGGCTGCTGGGCGCCTCGAAGCGCCGTAGCGCCTGGCTGATCCAGCTGTACGGGCAGAGCGAGACCGGGCCCGTCGCCTTCCAGTGGTTCACCCGGCGCAGTGTCGCCAAGGCGGACGGCCGCCGGGTCGGGATCGGGATACCCGGCTTCACCCGGGTCCGGGTCACGGACGACGACGGCCGGCCCGCCGCGCCCGGCAAGCCGGGTCGCATCGAGGCCCGTACGCGCGGACGCATCCTCACCTACCTCGGCGCCCGCGAGCAGTACCAGCGCCAGCTCGACGGCGGCGGATGGTGGCAGATGGGCGACATGGGGTACCGGAGCAGGCTCGGCGCGCTGTATCTCATCGACCGCGAGGTCGACCAGATCGACTCCGTGCACAGCAACCTGGAGGTCGAGGACACGCTGATGGACCGGCTGGAGGAGCTGCGCGAGGTCGTCATCGTGCCGGGCGCCGACCGTGAGCCGGTGCCCGTGGTCTGCGTACGGGACGAGCTGCCGTTGGACCCGGACCGCTGGCGTCAGGCCACCGCCGATCTGCCGACGATGGCCGAGCCCCGGCAGTGGCGGTTCGAGGAGCTGCCGATGACGGCGACATGGAAGGTGAAACGGGTGGAGATCACCCGCATGCTGGCCGAGGGCGCACGCGCATGAACCCCCCGGAACAGGCGGCCGACCGGATCCTGGTCGTCGGCGCGGGTCCCGTCGGTCTCTCCGCCGCCCTCGGTCTGCGCGCCCACGGGCTGCCCGTCGTCGTCCTGGAGGCGGACCCCGAGGACCGTCAACGCCCGGGCAGCCGCGCCCTGTTCGTGCACCGCGAGACCCTGCGTCTGCTGGACGGAATGCGCCCGGGCCTGGCCGCCGAGTTCACGTCGTACGGGCGTACGTGGCACACCCGCCGCACGCTGTACCGGGGCCGCGAGGTCTACTCCCGCACCTTCCCCGAGCAGCCGAAGGCGTCCGCCACCACCCCGCCCTTCACCAGCCTGCGCCAGGTGGACACCGAGCGCTTCCTGCGCGCCGCCTGCCGGGACGCGGGGGTGGAGTTCGCGTGGGGCGTACGGGTGACGGGTGTCAGCTCCTCACCGACCGGGGTCACGCTCACCGACTCCGACGGCGGCGTCTGGCACGGCACCCATGTCGTGGCGGCCGACGGCGCCCGTTCCGCCGTACGGGCGGAGCTGGGGATCACCATGGAGGGGACGCGCTCGGAGGGGTTCCACGTGGTCGTGGACGTCGCCGACATCCCCGGCGCCGAACTCCCCCTGGAGCGGGTCTTCCACTACGAACACCCGGGCGTGGGCGGCCGAAGCGTGATGCGCGTGCCCTTCACCGGCGGCTTCCAGGTCGACCTCCAGTGCCGCGACGACGACCCGCAGGAGGCGTACGGCACGGAGGAGGCCGTACGGAACTGGCTGCCGGGGGTGCTGGAGGCGCCCGGGTACGGGAACCAGATCCTGTGGGTGTCGACGTACCGCTTCCTGCGCAAGGTCGCGGACGCCTTCACCGACCGGCACCGGCGGGTGCTGCTCGTCGGAGAGGCGGCGCATCTGTTCCCGCCGTTCGGGGCACGCGGGATGAACAGCGGCATCGCGGACGCGGCGGCAGCAGCGGAGGCGATCGCGGCGGTGGCCAGGACTGGGCTGGTGGGAGCGGTCACCGAGTTCGCCGAAGTACGGCACGCGGCGGCCGTGTTCAACAGCGCCGCCGCCGGCAACGCGCTGGACCACCTGCGTCCACGGCGCCGGATCGTCCGGGCCAAGCAGCGCGCTGCGGCGGCCCTCGCACCGATGCTGCCGTGGTGCGGATCGTGGCTGGAGCACGCACCGTACGGCCCCCGGAACGGGGCACCGGCGGTGGCGGGCCGCAAGTACTGACCGAGTATCAAGAAAGAGCACACTTGATGACGCGAACAGCAACGCAAGCAGCGGTCACGGAAGGGCGGTTGGCGTGGTCGCCGCGCCGGGGCCTGACCGGGGCGGACTCCGTCGGATCCGGGCCGGCGCTCGGTGAGCGACTGGCGGTCGCCGACTCGTGGCTGCTGCGCGACGGCCGGGTACGCGGCCTGGGCAGGCACCGGGAGCGCTTCCTGCGGGCGTGCGGCGACTCCGGTGGCCCCTCGCTGCGTCAACTGATCGACTTCTGGCGGGACATGACCGACGCGCTGCCACGCACCGGAGAGTGGTTTCCCCGAGTCGAACTAGGCGCTGAATCAAGGGAGTTGCGGCTCCTGCTCCGGCACGCTCCGCCGCTCGGCACGGGCGTACGGGCTTGGGCGGCGGGCCAGTTGGACCCGCGTACCGTCCCGCGCCGCAAGGGGCCCGACCTGGACATCCTGGGCCGGGTCCGGCAGCGGGCGTCCACCGAGGGCGCGGACGAGGCGGTGCTGATCACACCGTCGGGCCTGGTTCTGGAGGGCGCCACCTCCAGCCTCCTGTGGTGGGAGGACGACACCCTGTGTCTGCCCTCGCCGCAACTCCCCGTCCTGGCCGGAGTCACCGTCGCCCTCATCCAGGAACGCGCCCAGCGCACCGGCATCCGCGTCGCCCACCGCGAACGCACCCTCGCCGACCTGGAGGACCGCGAGGTGTGGCTGGTGAACGCCCTGCACGGAATCCGCCCGGTGACGGAATGGACGGGTGAAGTGAAACCCCTTCTGCGGGCGGGGCGTGCGGTGCGGGCCGCCGAATGGAGGCAATGGCTGGAGGGCCTGGCGGAGCCAGTTCAGTAATCAGGAAGAAAATCAGGGCAGGACGATTCGAAATCGCCCTGCCCTGATTTTCCGTTCCCGAATTCAGCTGTTCTTCTGAACGGGCTGATAACCACCGGGAACCATCCGCGTCGCGATGGCGATCCGGTTGTACGCGTTGATGACGGTGGCCGCCCAGATCAGCGCGGCGACCTGCGCCTCGTCGAAGACGGCGGCGGCTTCGGCGTAGACGTCATCGGGCACGTGTCCGTCGTGCACCAGGGTCACAGCCTCGGTCAACGCCAGTGCGGCGCGCTCCCGTTCACTGAAGAAGGGGGTCTCCCGCCAGGCGTTCAGGGCGTAGATCCGCTGCTCGGTCTCTCCTTGGGCGCGGGCGTCCTTGGTGTGCATGTCGAGGCAGAACGCGCAGCCGTTGAGCTGGGAGGCGCGAATCCGGATCAGTTCCAGTATTTCGGGTTCGACCTTGGCGTCCTGCGCTGCGGAAACGGCGGCTCCGTGCAGGGCGCCCATCGAGGCGGAGACCTCGGGGGTGATTTTCTTGAGGGCTACTCTGGATATGGGTTCGGTGGTGGTCATGGGATTACTGTATACGCTGAAATCTGCTCCGGGATCAGAAAATCAACGGAAAGGGAACGAGCCCGTCACCCGTCAGCATCCGACGCCGGTTGCGAGCCATCCGTCCCCTTCTCCTTCTCCTTCTTCCTGTTCTCGCGCACCGTCCGTCGCCGTTCCTCCTCCGCGTCCCAGCGGCGCTTCAACTCCAGGCCGCGTTCGCTGAGGGGGACCGGCTCCTCGTCCTCCTCCCGCCACAGGCCCTGTTCCTTGAGCCGGCGTGTCTGTACGTCGACGGGCGGTTCGGGGTCGAAGTCGGAAGGGCGCGGGCCCTCGGGGCCGTCGGGGCCGACCCTGACGAGGCGTTCGACCCGGGTGACGCGGTAGCGGACGCCGTCGACGGTCGCGACGTTGGAGCGCCTCTCGTCGACGCGGTCGGCGGCCAGGGCGTACTCCGCGGCCTTCTCCTCGCTCAGTCGCAGGGTGAAGGGGGCCATCACGCGCAGCCAGTAGGCGAGGGAGTCCCGCGCGCCCTGGGGTGTGGAGTCGGAGGCGCCGGGGTTGTGCGCGCGCCAACTCCCGTCCACCCGCTCGGAGATCATGTAGACGGCGGGCAGCAGCACCCCGCCCGGATGCGTGTGGATCGCCCGCCTGGCCTCGTCCCGGACCTCCTGCGGCGCGCCGGGCGCGACGCCGACGAACTGGATGAGGTCCAGCTTGAGGATGCCGTCGGACAGCCCGGTGCCGGTGACGGGGTCGACCACGAAGCCCTTGGTGCGCGGTCCCACCCGGTACGCCTCGCCGACCTCCGCCGGGTCCGGGTCGGAGGGGCGGGGCGGCTCGGGCCCGTTCGGCCCCATCCGGACGAAGCGTGAGGCCCGTACGATCCGGAAGCGCTCGCCACGCACCCGTACGTCGTCCACCACCTCCCGGTCCATGCGCACCGCCGCCGCCATCCACTTGCGCCGGGCGGCCTCGTCCCCGGCCTCCTGGGCGTCGCCCGCGCGCATCCGGAACACCGAGCCGAGGGAGTCCCGGGAACCCTGCGGGGTGTCGCTGCCGTAGCCGTAGAGCTCCCAGCCGCCCGTCTCGCACTCCCTGGCATGGAAGAACTCGGGGATGCCCACCCCCATCAGGTCGGGGTACCGCCGCGCGGCCTCTCCCGCCTCCTGTTCGGCGAAGGCGGCGATCGGGCCGTCCTGGGCGGTGACCCGGACCGTCAGATACGCCGGGAGATCGTCCCTGAAGTCACCTCTGTAGTCGCTCATGTACTGAGCGTGCACACAAAGTGCTTGCCGGACACCCGATTTCACCGAATTCGGGTGTTCTCAATTCAGGGGTTCTGTGGTGTGGAATCCTGCGGAACCGGCGGGTCGCAGGCGCCAAGGGGTGGGCAGAACCAGTCCAACGCCGTGGTGAGGAGCTCCAGTTCGTCGTCGCGGCCGTCCGCGTCCGGGCCGTACGCGGCGATCGCGTAGATCTTGCCGTCCGAGGCCACGAAGCGCTCGTCGTAGACGTGCCAGGTGCCGAGGTCGGTTTCACCCCTGATCGAGTCGGCCAGATACTCCAGCCTGGTTCCCGTGAACGTGCCGTCGTCGAGGGTCTGCAGACGGAGCTTCGAGAATCCGGGCGCCTTGGCGGTCGCGCCCGACAGATACAGCTGGAACGACTCGGCCGGCGACGGCTCCGACACTTGGTACACCTGTACTCGGTGGGTCCGGTCAGGACTGTGGTAGTTGACCACGCGGATGCCGTACGAGGAGTCCGCCGTGGTGCGTGTCCACCTCTCTGGGAGTGCGATCCGGAAGCCCTCCGCGTCCTCCGACAGCGTGTAGCCGACGGGCGGTTCGGAAGCGGGCGCGGAGGGCGGAGCCGTCGTCCCGGTGGGCGACGCGGTCACGTCCGTCGGCTCCGACGTCACGGGTGTCGGGGGCTGCGTGGACGGGGTGGACCGGGTGGACTCGTGGGCCGCCGTCGTGCGGCTGTCGTTGTCCTTGCCGGGGTCCTTGGTGCCGACCATGAAGGTCAGCACCAGACTCACGGCGACGGCGACGACGGCAGCTCCGATCAGCGCGGACCACAGGAGCCGCCGTCTCCGCCCTTCGGCGCCGAAGGGCCCGGCGGGCTGCTCGGTGGACGCCCCTGTGGGCGGTCGTGTGGGCGGTCCTGCAGGCGGCCAGGACAGGTTCGGCTCCTCGGCGAAGTGACCGTAGAGGCCGCCACCGTCTGTCTCGGGCTCCCAGGTCGCCGGTGGCGGCCAGACGTCCTGCGCCCCGGCTCCCGGCCACCCGCCGGGCGCCGACACCGTGGGCGCCTCGGCCGGCGGCGTTACGGACGGCCACTCACCCGCACCCGCCCCCGCACCATCGACCGTCGGCGGGCCGGGTGGCGGCGCGGTGGGTGCCTCGGGCGGCCCCGACGGGAGGGGCAGCGCCTCCGGCAGGAAGTCCGGCCGGGTCGGTGGTGGCGGAGTCGCCGGCGCGGCGCCGTGGCTCTCGGTGTCCTCCCAGCGCTGCGTGTCCTCGTTCCAGTACCGCGATCCCCCGCTCATCGTGGCCCCCTCACAGCCCCAGGAGGCTCGCCACGGCCCCGGCCGAGGTGAGCACGCCCAGCAGTGCCTGGGAGTCGGCGAGCAGCTCCCGCAGTCTCTCCCGGCGCGTGGGTGCCGCCCGGCCGGTCGTGGTGATCTCCGCCTCCGTCTCCGCCAGGGCCGTACGCAGTGCGTCGGTCTCCTCGCTCGCGCGCACCCGGGCCAGGTCGGCACGCAACTCGCGTACCGCTCTCAGCAGTTCCTCGGTCGCCTCGTCGCGCTGGGGAGCCGTGCCGTGGTGGGTGACGGCGCGCGCGTGGCTGCCGATGGCGAAGGTGCTGTGCGAGACATCGCCGAGGCTGACGTTCGGTTCATCCGTTGCCATTGGTGCCGGATCCTGTCTGCGGCGCGGCGCCGCCGGTCGTGGAGGAGGCGGTGGCGTGACTGCCGACAGCGAAGGTGCTGTTCTCGACGCGGGCGATGTTCGTCACGTCGCCGTTGTTGTTGATGGTGGTGATCTTCTGCATGAACTCGCCGGTCAGGTAACCGGATTCGGCGAGCGCGACCCGTACTCCGTTCGCCACCCGGTCCTGCACGTTCTTCAGGTAGCGCAGGACGTCCATCTCCTGGAAGTCGGACCCGAGGGGCACCGAGCCCAGCTCCCGCACGGACAGGCTCGGTCCGTCGGGCAGCGCACCCGCGTAGCCGCCGGTCAGCAGCCGCCAGACGTACAGCAGGCCCCTGCCCAGCGTGACGAGCGAGCGGGCCACGGAGCCGGGGACCTGGGCGACGGCCCAGGCGGCCTTGCCGAGCGCGTTGTTGTGGCGGAAGCGGTGGGCGGCGCGGTCGGCGTTCTTGAAGTCCTCGCGCACCGGCGTCAGCACGTGCGGGGCGACCTCCAGGGTGAGCATCCGGCCCTGGGTGTGAATGCGCACGAAGACCGTGACGACCAGCTCCTCCTCCCAGCCGCCGACGCGAATGCGCAGGAAGTGCCGTCTCTTCTCGGCGCCCTCCTCGACCGCCCTCGCCCGGTGCTCCTCGAAGGCCTGCGGATGGTACGGCGCCTCCTCGCGCCGCCGGATACCCTCGGCGGGCAGGAACACGCACTCGTCGATCTCCAGCCGGCGCAGCCGGTCGCGCCCGAGCTGACCGGCGTACTCGGCGGGCAGCCGCAGCTGTTCGATCAGCGGCCGGATCCGCTCCAGTACGACACGGTTGCCGAGCGGCTGCTGCTTCTTCGCCTCGTCGGGCCGCAACTCCACTGCGAGGACCCACGTCTGGTAGGCCGCGCCCGCCCCTCGGAACGGCCGCGCCTCGTTGTACATGATCAACGGCGCGTGCTGTTCCAGCCGGATACGCTCCTTCAGCCGCTGGAACCGCAGTCCCTCGGCCCGCTCGGCCGGGTCGGAGGCGGCGTCCGGGAAGCGCTGCGGGGACAGCTCCGCGGCCAGCGCCCGGGCGAACTGACCTCGCTGCGCGGCCACGCACAGGGCGATCAGGGCGAACATGGTGAAGGTGACCCAGGCCTGCCAGGGGTCGATCAGGCTGTCGACGTCACCGCTGGAGGGCACCAGTACGTCCGTCGCGCTCGGCGAGCCGGAGAAGCCGTCACCGCCGTACAGTCCGGAGTCGTACGAACCGGAGGACGAGCCGCGCGACGAGTCCTTGTCGAGGACGCCGAACGCGACGGCCGTCGTGAGGATCAGCAGCAGCGCGAACAGGGCGCGGCCCCACCAGCGGAGCAGGAAGGCGGGCACCCGCCGGTACAGGGGCGGGTACGCGTCGCGGCCCCGGATCCAGGACGCGACCGCGAGGTACACGATGGGGAACAGAAAGAGGGCCAGCAGACCACCGGTCAGCACCGCACCGATCGCCCACAGGCCCAGGATCGCCCCTGCCCACAGCAGCTCCTGGCGTCTCGCCCGCAGGGCGTGCGCGAGGACGCGGGCCGCGTCGAAGCCGAGCGAGGGCGCCACGATCCGCTGTTCGTTGAGGTGGAGTTCCTCGATGACCCGGTCGCGGTAGTGGGAGTCCAGATAGGTGCCGGCGCACAGCAGCCGGGTGGCCTCGCTGGCGTGGGGTGGTGTGGGCGCCGGGGCGGGCGGTGCGCCTGGTGTCGGCTGTGGCTGCTGCGGCACGTGTCCGGTACTCACACAATCCCCCGATGCGTGTAACAGCCCTTGTCAGACGGCCAGTTGACGACAAATCAGCATAGGGGGACAGGCGTTCGGGGGACAGTGGATTGTCGGAGCCCGTCGGCCGGACGTGGCCGGGCCCCGTCCGGCGGAAGCCTGAACGGGGCCCGGGGGAAAAGCTGTTGGGTCTGGGACGAGGACTCAGATGAGACCGAGGGCGCGGACCGCGTCGCGCTCCTCGGACAGCTCCTGCACCGAGGCGTCGATGCGGGCGCGCGAGAACTCGTTGATGTCCAGGCCCTGGACGATCTCGTAGACGCCGTCCTTCGTGGTGACCGGGAAGGAGGAGATGAGGCCCTCCGGGACGCCGTAGGAGCCGTCGGACGGGATGCCCATGGAGGTCCAGTCGCCGTCGGCCGTGCCGTTGACCCAGGTGTGGATGTGGTCGATGGCGGCGTTGGCGGCGGAGGCGGCCGAGGACGCGCCACGGGCCTCGATGATCGCGGCGCCGCGCTTGGCGACGGTCGGGATGAAGTCCTCCGCGAGCCACTTCTCGTCGCTGACGACCTCGGCGGCGTTCTTGCCGCCGACGGTGGCGTGGAAGATGTCGGGGTACTGGGTGGCGGAGTGGTTGCCCCAGATCGTCAGACGCTTGATGTCGGCGACCGTCGAGCCCGTCTTCTTCGCCAGCTGCGTGAGCGCGCGGTTGTGGTCCAGGCGGGTCATCGCGGTGAACCGCTCGGCCGGTACGTCCGGCGCGGCGGCCTGGGCGATCAGGGCGTTGGTGTTGGCCGGGTTGCCGACGACGAGGACCTTGATGTCGTCCGCGGCGTTGTCGTTGATGGCCTTGCCCTGGGGCTTGAAGATGCCGCCGTTGGCCGAGAGGAGGTCACCGCGCTCCATGCCCTTGGTGCGCGGGCGAGCGCCCACCAGGAGGGCGACGTTGGCGCCGTCGAAGGCTACGTTCGCGTCGTCCGTGATGTCGATGCCCTGGAGCAGCGGGAAGGCGCAGTCGTCCAGCTCCATGGCGGTGCCCTCGGCGGCCTTGAGCGCCGGGGTGATCTCCAGGAGGCGGAGCCTGACCGGCACGTCCGCGCCGAGCAGCTGGCCGGAGGCGATGCGGAAGAGCAGGGCGTAACCGATCTGGCCGGCCGCGCCGGTGACGGTGACGTTCACGGGAGTGCGGGTCATGGCGTTCTCCGTAGGACAGCTGGCGGTGGGGCGTCGCTGCCCCGGGGTTCGGATGATCGATCTCTTGGCGTCAAGAGAGATCCGCCGCCAGGCTATCGCGCATCCGGGATCCCGGATGTCCGGGTCCCGTGTGGCCCACCCCACAGACCCGCCCCGCGGACCCAGCCCACGGACCCAGCCACGGAGTCGCGCTCACCGCGTCGCGAACGGCGACGGCCGCCCCTCCGGGAGAGGAGTGAAGGGCGGCCGCCGCCCGGGGCCGACTCTGCCGGACTCCCGTGGGGGTGTCTGTCCGGGTGCCCCGAACCGGCGCGGGCATGCCCCTCGCACGCCGATTGACGAAAATCCGGCATACGAGGGTGCCCTGGGGGCACCGCGCCAGACTACGACGACCACCCGGACCGGGTGCAGGCCACCCGGACCACCCGGCCCGGGTTCGGACCGCCCGGGCTACTGCGTGCAGCCCTTCTGCCCGGTCGCCTTGAGCGTGACGCACGCCGTCGCGTCGCCCGCGTCCTTCACGGCCACCATCGGCGTGTACGCGTCGGTGTCCGTGTCGACCGCGCCGGTCTGCTTCGCCGCGCCCGAGGCGGTGACGTCGACCTGGTCGCCCGGGGCGGCCTGGGTGATGCGCGCCCAGGCCGCCTGGCAGGTCTTGCTGTAGCGGACCTCGACGAGCGTGGTGCCGACGGTCACGCTGTTGGCGGTCTGCGCCAGCTCGCCGCCGCAGCCCATGCTCTCCGGGTCCTTACCGGTGCACGCGGCGCCGCTGCACTCCACACCGACCGGCAGGTCGGGATTGGTGGCGGCCGAGGTGGTCGGCGACGGGCTCGGCTTGGCCTCCGGCGTGCCGTCGCCCGGGTTGGTGAGGAACCAGGCCGCCGCGACCACGACCGAGGCTCCCACGACACCCGCGAGGAACATCGTGAGCCGCCGTCTGCGCCGCGAACCGCCGGATCCCCCGCCGGCGCCCGGCCGGGCGTCCTGCGGCTGACCGCCGGTTCCTGGTACGGGCGTACCCGGAGTCCAGGGTGCCGCGCCCGGATATCCGGGCACCCCCGACGCCCCGGAGGGCCCGAGCGGTCCGGCAGGATCCGCGGGCGGGGCCTGGCGCCCCCCGGCGCCGCCCCTCACCGCCGGTCCCTGGTACCCGGCCAGGCCCCACGAGTTGCTCTCGGCCGAGACGGAACTCGCCGAACTCGCGGAGCTCACCGAGCCTCCGGACACACCGCCCCGCGCCGCCCCCGCCCGTACGTCGCCCACCGAGTCCCGGGCCTCCGGGGGTGTCGGCTGCGGCGGCACGGTCGGCGAGACGCCCGCGGGTCCGGCGATCCCCGGAGTCACCGTCGCGCTCCGGGCGGCCCGACCGTTCTTGCCGCTCCCGTTCTTCGTCTCGACGGCGGGCGCCCCGAACTCCCCCAGCGCGGCGCGCGCCTGGGAGATCCGTATCGCCTCCATGGTCATGTCGTGACGCATCTCCGAGCGGCTCCAGGCGCGCTCGGCCAGCTCCCACATCGTGGTCAGGTGCACCGGGTTGGTACCGGTGACCTCGGCCAGAGCGACGATCGCGCCCTTGGGCGCGAGAAGCCGACCGCCCAGATAGCGCTCCCATGACGTCTTGCTGTAGCCCGTGCGGTCGGCCACCGCCGCGATGTTCAGGCCGCTGCGGTCCACGAGCCTGCGCAGCTGGCTCGCGAACTCCTTGACCTGCGGATCCAGTTCATCCGGCAAGGCCCTCCAACGAGGCATTACTTCCCCCCTCTTCCCCCCGGTCGTGCTGGCTGTTCTCCGTGTCTCCGTGCGTGGCGCCTCGGATCCCCTTGGCCGAATCCGTCCCGACTGTCTTGGCTACCCACACGGATGCGCCCGGTCAGGATCTCGGTTCCCGGGGTGGGGGCGCACGGGAGCATTGTCGGGCCTGGAGGTGCACCGTTGCACGCCCCTGACTCGCGGTCCAGTGTTCCACCGACAACCCTCCCGGTCGGCCGAACCTCCGGCTGGCACACGGGACGCCCAGGACCGTCCCGATTGCCCACATTAACCCGGTCGTATTGCACCCCGGTTGCAAATCATAGAACTTATCGACACATCGCCACACGGAAAGTACAAGAACGGTCACATCGGGTTCTCTTGTGTCAATTTCCTCAACAGCCTCAACCAAAAGCGACAGCGCCGACCACCGTGACAAGCGCGAGCGCCAGCGCGAGGAGTACGGCGACGAGAAGCACCCTCCGGGAAGCGTCCACGGTTTTCTCCCAGGAGGCCCCCGAAGCCCCGGAAGCCCCGTCGGACCCGGACTCCACCCACCACGGAAGGGTGGGCACCTCCTCCTCGTACACCCCGTCGCCCCCGTCCACCCCGCCCTGCCGCTCCGGCTTCGCCGGATCCGGAGCCGGTGGGCGGGGCCAGACCCGCACCGCCAGCTCCAGGCGTACGGCGAAGCGCTCGGCGTCGGCCGGGTCGAGGCCCGCGACCCGGCACAGGGCGGCTATCGCCTGCCGGGGCGGCGGCTGGGTCGCGTTGAGGTACCGCTGCCAGGAGGACTTGCTGTACGCGGTACGCGCCCCGAGCGCGGCGAGGCTGAGCCCGGTGCGGTCCTTGAGGAGCCGCACCTGCTCCACGAAGTGCCGCACCTCGGGCGGCAGATCGTCCGGCAGCGGCTGCCAGGCGCTCATCGGGCGTCCTCCTCGACGTTCGTCGGCCGGTCCGAGGCATTCGACGATGTCAGGGGGCGGATCGGTTCCCACCGGGGCGAAGTACGGCCCCGGGTGCTCCGGCCCTCCGCGCTCCGGCCGTCCGTCGTCCGGTTCTGATGATGCCCAGGACCTGCCCCCTGGCCTAGCCGCCCTGGCCGCTGATCGTGTAGTGCAGCGTGTCGTCCAGGAACGGGATCGTCAGCCACGGGTCGGGCTGCGCCATCATCGACAGCAGCACGATGGCCGTACCCAGCAGCGTGTACGTGACCATGTCCGTGAACCGGGACCGTACGGCGAGCATCCCGACGTCCGGCACCACCCAGCGCAGCACCGCACCGGCCAGCAGGGCGGCCCCGATCAGCAGCGTCCCGTACCGGAACACGTCGAGCGCGGTCAGCAGCAGGCCGAGTCCGACCGTGCCCAGCACGGCGAGGATCGGCCACTGCCGGGCGGGCGCGGGCGCGTCTCCGGGAGCCGCCCGGCCGCCGCCCTCGGGTCGCGCGGTGTCCCGCGTGAAGAGAGGGAAGCGCCGCGTCGTACGCCGGGGGCGCCCATGGGCGTCCGGCGCGCTGACGGGGTCGACGACGGTGGGCTCGGGCACCTCACCGGACTCCGTCGCGGGCTCCGCCCGCCTGTCCTCCGCCTCAGCCGACACTGCGCTCCGCCGCCTCGACCACGTTGACGAGCAGCTGGGCACGGGTCATCGGGCCGACTCCGCCGGGGTTCGGGGAGATCCAGGCCGCGACCTCGGCCACGTCCGGGTGGACGTCGCCCACGATCCGGCCCTCGGCGTTGCGTGAGACGCCGACGTCGAGGACGGCGGCGCCCGGCTTCACGTCCTCGGCACGGACGAGGTGGGCCGAGCCTGCGGCAGCGACGATGATGTCCGCCCGCTTCAGGTGCGAGGCCAGGTCACGCGTACCCGTGTGGCACTGCGTCACCGTCGCGTTCTCGCTGCGCCGGGTGAGCAGCAGCGGCATCGGGCGGCCGATGGTGACACCGCGGCCGACGACCACGACCTCGGCGCCCTTGATCTCGACGCCGTGGGCGCGGAGCAGGGTGAGGATGCCGTTGGGGGTGCAGGGAAGCGGGGCCGGCTCGTTCAGCACGAGGCGGCCGAGGTTCATGGGGTGGAGGCCGTCGGCATCCTTGTCGGGGTCCATCAGTTCGAGGATGCGGTTCTCGTCGATGCCCTTGGGCAGGGGCAGCTGGACGATGTAACCGGTGCAGGCGGGGTCCTCGTTCAGCTCGCGGACCGCCGCCTCGATCTCCTCCTGGGAGGCAGTGGCGGGCAGTTCACGCTGGATGGAGGCGATGCCCACCTGGGCGCAGTCGCGGTGCTTGCCCGCGACGTACTTCTGGCTGCCGGGGTCGTCCCCGACGAGGATCGTGCCGAGGCCGGGCGTGACGCCCTTCTCCTTCAGCGCCGCCACGCGGGCGGTCAGATCGGACTTGATCGCGGCTGCGGTGGCCTTGCCATCGAGAATCTGGGCGGTCATGCCCCCATCCTCGCGGATGACCGCCTCCGGGTTCCAATCCGGGTCCGCCCGAACCCTTTGCCCACCCTGTCCGCTCATGATCACAGATGTTGCACTTGCACAACGTCTACCGAATGCCGCTGGACAGGGGCTTACCTCACCTACGACGATGAGCCGCGCAGCATCGCGGTCCGTGTTGGGGGGCAAACCGCTCGTTTCTCTGACGTTCCTCCGCGCCATCCGCATCGTCCCCGCAGCGCAACGGAGGAAGATCAACCATGAGTTTCGGCTCCCCGCAGAACCCGTACGAACAGCCACAGAACCCCCAGCAGGGTTTCGGCCCCCCGCAGCCGGGCCAGCCCGGTTACGGCTATCCCCAGCAGCCGGGTCAGCCCGGCCAGCCCGGCTACGGCTACCCGCAGGCCCCGGGCCTCCCGCCCCAGCAGGGGTACGGCTATCCGCAGCAGCCCGGCTACCCGGGCGGCCCCGGTCCCCGGGTCGCCTCGATGGGCCGCCGCTTCGGCGCCCGCGTGATCGACTGGCTGATCCTCGGTGTGCTGTCCTTCGCCCTGAGCTTCGCCGGTATCGCGAGCTTCATCGACTCGGCCAAGGACTGTGACCCGAACGCGACCGACTACAACACCTGCATGAACAACGCGAGTTCGGACATGGTGGGGAAGTTCGGTGCCGTCTTCCTCCTCCTCGCGCTCGCGGGCCTGCTCTACGAGTGGCTGATGACCGGCCTGCTCGGCGCGACGCTGGGCAAGATGGCGGTCGGTATCCGTGTCGTGAAGGCCGAAACCGGCGAGAAGCCCGGCCTGGGTTCGTCGTTCATCCGCTGGATCATCCCGGTCGTCGGCAGTTTCGCCTGCGGTATCGGCCAGCTCGTGGTGTTCCTGTCCCCGTTCTGGGACAAGTCGGGGCGTCAGCAGGGCTGGCACGACAAGGCCGCGAGCACGATGGTCATCCAGAAGAACTGAGCTCGGGCGTCACGTTGACGCCGTTCGTCCACCAGGGCCGTGTCCCCCGTACGAGGGGACACGGCCCTGACGCGTCCCCGACACGGTCCTGGCAGTAGCAGCGAACTCGTCTGTCGGGCAAGAAAACGGGGCCCCGTGGGATGCCGGGACGGTGGGACGCCGTTCGCCTGGCACGTTCTGAGATCGTTGGAACGGCCATGGGACGGCCTCCATGGCACAGTGGCCCGGCTACTGGAGCGTCTGACCAACGTGCCATGGGGGGAAACCATGCCCGCACACCAGGAATCCGAACAACTCGCCGCGGCACTGCGCGCGTTGAAGAACAGATCGGGACTCAGCTACGAAGCACTCGCGAAGCGGACCGAGATAGCCGGCTCCACTCTGCACCGCTACTGCAAGGGCACCTCGGTGCCGCAGGACTACGGAAGCGTCCACCGCCTCGGCACGGTCTGCGGGGCGTCCCCGGACGAACTGCGGTCACTGCACCGACTCTGGGCACTCGCGGACACGGCCCGGCTCAAGGAGATCGCGGAGTCGAGTACGGAGGCGAGTGCCGAGTCGAGCGCGGAGGGGAGTGCGGAGGGGAGTGCGGAAACGAGCGGGGAGGCGAGTGCGGAGTCCGGGGACGCGGTGACGGACCCGGTCGCCGGGAAGCCCGCGACGCCGGCCCCCGCCCCGGTGCGCCGCGCCCGCTACTCCGTGGTCGCCGCCGCGGTGGCGGCGGTCGTGACGCTCGGCGGCTCCGCCTGGTTCCTGTCGGCGCAGGAGGCGGCATCCGCCAGCCATGACGACCGTGTGCTGTTCTCGTCGGGCTGTCGTTCGGTGGTCGCCATGGGCGAGCACGACAACTGCGTGCACGAGGTGCAGCAGTTGCTGCACGACAAGGGCGCGGACATCGGCGTCGACTCGGACTTCGGGCCGCAGACCCTGCGCCGGGTCACCGCGTTCCAGGTGTTCGCCGGCCTCCCGCCGAACGGGATCGTGGACGACGCGACGAAGGAGGCGCTGTACGCGTCGCCGAAGGTGCGCATGAACGTGTGGTCGCCTGAGAAGGTGCGGCAGCGCATCCGCGCGGTGTTCAAGGAGGCGCCCGCCAAGGCCGTCGCCATCGCGGACTGCCAGTCCTTCCTGGACCCGCTGCACATCCTGCCCAACACCAACGGCACCCGTAACTGGGGCGTGTTCCAGATCTCCGACGCCCGTCTGCGCGAGCTGGGCGGCACCCCGCGGCAGGCGCTGGACCCGGCGTGGAACATCACGGCGGCCAAGCGCCTGTGGGACAGGAACCACGACTTCCACGACTGGCCGAACTGCGAACGAGCCGCCGGCGGCGGCACGGCATCGCCCACTCCAAGTCCCTGAGCCGGCGGGGCAGCCCGCGTATGCGCGATCCCGCTCACGAAAACGCCCGCGGCCCACCGGAACGGATTCCGGTGGGCCGCGGCACGCGTCGTTCAGCAGAACTCACGGAACTCACAAGGCACTCAGGACTCAGTGGAAGAAGTGCCGCGTCCCCGTGAAGTACATGGTGACGCCCGCCTTCCGCGCCGCCTCGACCACCAGCTCGTCGCGCATCGAACCGCCGGGCTGTACAACCGCCTTGACGCCGGCCGCCGTGAGGATCTCCAGCCCGTCCGGGAACGGGAAGAACGCGTCCGAGGCCGCGTACGCACCGCGCGCCCGCTCCTCCCCGGCCCGCTCGACCGCCAGTTTCGCCGAGTCGACGCGGTTGACCTGGCCCATGCCGACGCCGACCGAGGCGCCGTCCTTGGCGAGCAGGATGGCGTTGGACTTGACCGCGCGGCACGCCTTCCAGGCGAAGGCGAGGTCCGCGAGCTCGGACTCGGACAGCGCCTCGCCCGTCGCCAGGGTCCAGTTGGCCGGGTCGTCGCCGTCTGCCTGGAGACGGTCCGTCACCTGGAGGAGCGCGCCGCCGTCGATGGGCTTGACCTCGGCGGGGTGCGAGGGCGCGGCCGGGGCCTTCAGGACGCGGATGTTCTTCTTCTTGGCGAGGGCTTCGAGGGCGCCGTCCTCGTAGTCGGGCGCGACGATGACCTCGGTGAAGATCTCGGCGACCTGCTCGGCCAACTCCTTGGAAACCGGCCGGTTGACGGCGATGACCCCGCCGAACGCCGACAGCGGGTCACACGCGTGCGCCTTGCGGTGCGCCTCGGCGACGTCCGAACCGACCGCGATGCCACAGGGGTTGGCGTGCTTGATGATCGCGACGCAGGGCTCGTCGTGGTCGTACGCGGCACGGCGGGCGGCATCCGTGTCCGTGTAGTTGTTGTACGACATCTCCTTGCCGTGCAGCTGCTCGGCCTCGGCGAGACCGGTGCCCGTGCCGTCGACGTAGAGCGCGGCGGGCTGGTGCGGGTTCTCGCCGTAGCGGAGGGTGCTCTTGCGCTCCAGGGCGGCGGCGATGAACTCGGGGAAGGGTGAGTCGTCTGCGGGCGCGTAGGCGTTCGCGAACCAGCTGGAGACCGCGATGTCGTACTCGGCGGTGTGCCGGAAGGCCTCGGCGGCCAGCCGCTTGCGGGCGGTGAGGTCGAAGCCGCCGTCCTTGACCGCGGCCAGGACGTCGGCGTACCGCGCCGGGCTGGTGACCACGGCCACCGACGGGTGGTTCTTCGCCGCCGCGCGGACCATCGACGGGCCGCCGATGTCGATCTGCTCCACGCACTCGTCGGGCGAGGCACCGGAGGCGACCGTCTCGCGGAACGGGTAGAGGTTGACCACGACCAGGTCGAAGGGCTCGACGCCCAGTTCTGCGAGCTGGTTGCGGTGGTCCTCCAGGCGCAGGTCGGCGAGGATGCCCGCGTGCACCTTGGGGTGCAGGGTCTTGACCCGGCCGTCCAGGCACTCGGGGAAGCCGGTGAGCTCCTCGACCTTGGTGACGGGGACTCCGGCGGCGGCGATCCGGCCCGCCGTCGATCCGGTGGAGACGAGTTCCACGCCGGCCTCGTGCAGACCAAGGGCCAGCTCTTCCAGACCGGTCTTGTCGTAGACGCTGACGAGCGCCCGGCGAAGGGCCCGCTTGTTGCTCTCGGCGGTGACAGTGATGTCGGCGGTCACTGGATAACTACCTTTCGTCCCTCAATGCGATAGCCGTTGCGGGCGAGCCGCCCCACGACATCGACGAGCAGCCTTCGCTCGACTTCCTTGATGCGCTCGTGCAGAGCGCTCTCGTCGTCCTCGTCCCGGATCTCCACCACGCCCTGAGCGATGATCGGTCCGGTGTCGACGCCGTCGTCGACGAAGTGGACGGTGCAGCCGGTGACCCTGGCGCCGTACGCGAGCGCGTCGCGAACGCCGTGGGCTCCCGGAAAACTGGGCAGCAGGGCGGGATGCGTGTTGACGAACCGCCCACCGAAGTGGGCCAGGAACTCCTTGCCCACGATCTTCATGAACCCGGCGGAGACGACCAGATCGGGTTCGTACGAGGCCACCGCCTCGGCGAGCGCCGCGTCCCACTCCGCCCGGGTGCCGTGGTCCTTCACCCGGCACACGAAGGTCGGCAACCCGGCACGCTCCGCGCGCGCGAGCCCCTCGATGCCGTCGCGGTCGGCCCCGACGGCGACGATCTCGGCCCCGTAGGCCTCGGTGCCGGTGGCCGCGACGGTGTCGAGGAGCGCCTGCAGATTCGTACCGGATCCGGAGACCAGTACGACCAGGCGCTTGACCGCGGTGACCGCGTTGTCCACGTTGCCCATGGACTTGGCAGCCTGGGACTCGGCCACGGCGGGGCCCTTTCTCGGGGGAGCGTTTGTACGGTCGTACGAATGCTTCGCGCCCCGGGATACGGGGAAGTCTACGAAGCGGCCGACCGGCAGCAACGATACCGGCACTCCGGACAGCCCCCACGGGACGGGGGCGTGGCCGGAAGGTAGCGTCTGGGAGGAGCCGGTTCGGGAACGCGGTCGTCATGCGGTGCGTTCACAGGGTGGCGGCTCATGCCGAAGCAGCCTCAGCCGAAGCACTCTCAATCAACAGCCGTGAACCAGCGGCCGTGAACCAACGGCCGTGAACAACCGTGATCACCAAGGGGAAGACGCTCACTTGATGTCCGACCGCAGCCTGCGACTCCTCACGCTCACTCCGCAGTCGGTGCTGCTGCGGGAGCGCCCCGCGTCGCCGCCCGACGCGCCCTCGGGCAAGAAGACCGGCGACTCCGGCGCGAACGGCGACCGGCAGGGAAGCGCGGCCCAGGACGACAACCCGTTCGCCCCGCCGCCCGAGGGCACACCGGACAAGCCGTGGCAGCCCCGGCGTCCGGCGGGCGACGACGCCTCCGGCGACTCCGGTCACTCCCCGTGGGGCAGCCAGTGGAGCGATCGGCAGCCCGGCCGCTCCCCGGGCGGATTCGGCGACCGCTCCGGCCGGCCCGGCGGGCAGGGCGGCCCCGAGGGCAAGGGCGACGGATCGGGCACCGACCCGCGCTGGGACCCGACGGACCCGGCCCAGCGCCACGCACGGTACGCACTGCTGTGCGGCATGTGGGCCTTCTTCTTCGTCCTCTTCGGCTGGCCCTACGTGTCACTGCTGCTCGGCGCGCTCGCTCTGAACTGGGGCATCAGCGCCCTGCGCGCCAAGCCCCGCACCCCGAACCCGGACGTCCCGGCGCCCTCACCGGGGACGAGCACCGTGAACCGGCAGCAGCGGACGGCCGCGATCAGCGGTCTGGTCACGGCCTCCCTCGCCCTCGCCATGGTCGCCGGGACGATCGCCCTCCAGTTCGTGTACCGCGACTACTACACGTGCGCGAACGACGCCCTCACGACCACCTCCCAGAAGGCCTGCGACGACCTGCTCCCGAAGCCGCTCCGGAAGGTGTTCGGCACGAACAGCTAGCCTCGGCTGCGCCTACGACTGCGACTCTTCCGATGCCGTTTCCGGTTCCACGTCCGGTTCCGGTTCCGTCTCCCGCGACGGCGTCGAAGACGCCTCCTTCAGCGCCGCCCAGCGGGCCTCTCGGGACGCGGTGTCGCCGTACCAGGGCGAGGGTGACGGTGACCCGGACCCTGACGGCGGGTCGGCGGGGAGGAAGTCGTAGACGGCCTCCAGCCCGTAGGGGTCGCTCGCCTCGTACGCGTCGTACGCGTCGTCTGTCACGCTCCCGTGCGGCTTCCTCACCCCGGCGGGTGCCGCCGCGGGCCTCAGCTTCAACGTTCCGGTGTCCGCGCCCGAGCCCTTCGGCCGCTTTCGCAGCCGCCAGGCCCGCATCCCCAGGGCCGTCGGAACGGCGACGGCCGCCGTCCACGCCAGCGTCGCCGCGCCCGTCTGCCACCACACCGGCCCGACATGGGCGAGGGCGCGGCTTCCGAGCGGCCCGCCCGCCAGGGCGGCCAGCGCCGCGAGCGCGCCCGCGCACAGGGCGGCGGCAAGACCCGCGTTCGCGGCGGTACGCCTGCCCGACCAGGGCGTTCTCCGCTCGCCCGGGCCTGCCGCCGCCCGCGCCGTGAACCAGGCCAGCGTCAGCCCGGCCGCCACCGGCACCGCGACGACAGCCCAGACCAGCGGAGTGCCCGGCCCGGCGTCAGGCACCGCCGACAGCAGCGGGAACGGTGGCAGCAGCGGCGCCGGGTCGGAGGCCGGCGGCCCCGTGACGTGGTCCGCGCCGAGGGTGAAACCCGGGCCGAGGGCGTAGGCCGCGCCCCACAACGCCGCGTTGGGGATCAGGGCCAGACACAGCAGCAGTACGGCGATCCGGCCCGACCACGCCTCCGTCAGCTGGAGGAAGGAAGTCCGGGCGGCCCCGCCGTGCCCCACCAACGACACCGCGACGAGCAGCGCCCCGCCCCCCACGAGCACGGCGGTACCGGCCCCCGCGGCCCGGCCGGCGGCCAGGAAGCGGCCGCGGGCATCCGGGTCCAGGACCGGCCGGCGTACCGGCCTGGGCAGCAGACACAGCACCCGTGGCGAGACGGGCCCGTGCGGGCGGCCGTACGCCGTCCACACCCCGGCGCCCGCCGCCGCCATGGTGAGCAGCGGCACGCAGACGGCCGTAGACGCCCAGTCGGGACGCAGGCCGCCCCCGGACGCGTACAGCGCGACACATCCGCCGACGGCCAGATAGCCGGCGACGACACCGAGCCAGACGGTACGGGCGGGAAGGGGAGGCGCGTCCTGGGCCGCCCCCTCCTCCTCCGGGCCCTCCGTCGCGTCGCGGGCGGCGCGGTGCAGCAGCCAGACCGGGAGCGCGAGCAGGAGGAGCGGGGTGAGGCCGACGGGGGCGGGGGCGCCGGACAGACCGTCCACCCGGACGAGTTCGGCTCCATGGGCGAGCAGCCAGAGCGCGGCGGCGATGTGCAGGGCGCCGTCGGGGCCGCTGTCCGGGTACGGCGAGCTGATCCACAGCACCATGACGAGTACGGCGAACGAACCGAGCCCGAGCCCGGCCGCGACCGCGCCGCCCAGCAGGCCGACGCCCAGTCCGGGGGAACGGTCACGCAGTCGGTCGCGGATCCGGTCACGGGCCCGGTCACGGATCCTGGTACGCAGGAGGGGGAAGGGAAGCCGGCGGTCGGTCGTCTGGGTCACGAACGCCATGCTCCCAACGACACGCGCTTTCCCGGCGTAACAGGCGAACTTACGACGTGTCACTCAATATACGTTTTATGTACCTTCACGCGCGAAGGGGCACCCGGTGACGCAGAGCCCCGCCATCCCGCTGCCCCCGCCCGCCGAACGCCGACGCCTGCGCGAGTCCCAGTCGCTGACGCAGGCCCAGGTCGCCAAACGGGTGGGCGTCAGTCGCGAGACGGTACGCGCGTGGGAGACCGGCCGCACGACACCGCGCGGGCGCAGGGCCCAGACATACGCGAGCCTGCTGGCAGCGGCACCGACACCCACCGCCACGACCACCTCAACCATCTCGAGCATCTCGGCCACCTCAAGCACGGTCACCGCTGCCGCCGCTGCCGCCGCCGTCGGAAAGGCGACGGTCGGCACGCCTGCCGCCGCCCCTTTGACTCCCGCTCAGGCCTTCGACGCGCTCTACGCGTTCTGCGCCCCCGCCCTCGTACGGCAGACCTATCTCCTCACCGGGCGACGGGAGTTGGCGCGCGAGTCCGTCGAACGGGCGTTCCAGCTGGCCTGGCATCGCTGGCCGGAGGTGGCCGTGGATCCGGACCCGGCGGGGTGGGTGCGCGCTGCGGCGTACGAGTGCGCTCTCTCCCCCTGGCACCGCTTCCGCGCCCGGCACCGCCACCCGGAGGCCCCGCCCGCGGACGCGTCGGACCGCGCGCTGCTGTCCGTCCTCCTGAAACTCCCCCCGCCGTACCGGCGCACCCTGCTCCTCCACGACGGTGTGGGCCTCGGCCTGGCCGAGACGGCGGCGGAGACGGAGGCGAGCACCCGGGCGGCGGCGAACCGGCTCCTGCACGCCCGCGAGACGGTGGCGACCCGCCTGCCGGACCTCCAGGACCCGGGCCGTCTCTCGTCCCGTCTGGCGGGCCTGGCCACCCACGCCCGGCTGCGCGCCGCCCGCCCCTCGACCGTCCGCGCGGGCAGCGAACGCCGTGCCCGGAACTGGACGCAGGCGGCGATCGCCTTCACCGTCGCCCTGATCGGCGCCACCGCGTTCACCCTGCACACGGCCCCGACGCGCTACGAGCCACCGGTGGCCCCGGGAGCGACCGTGCTGGGGGTGCCACCACAGGCGGCCCCGGGGGCGCTGTCCCGGACGGAACTGAAGCTGCGTAAGAAGCTGCTGCAGAGCACGACACCGACCGGTCCTGAGAGAGTCCTGCCGGAGCCCAGGTGAGGTGACGGGCCCCGCCGCCCGGCCGCGGGTGCCGGCAGTCCCACGGCACCCGTACCAACGCCAGTGGGCCCGCCCCCGACAAGGGGAACGGGCCCACCAGGGTTCAGCCGACCGACTCAGCCGGCGAGGATCTCGCGCGCCAGCTTCGCCGTCTCGGTCGGCGTCTTGCCGACCTTCACACCGGCGGCCTCAAGGGCTTCCTTCTTCGCGGCGGCCGTGCCGGAGGAGCCGGAGACGATGGCGCCGGCGTGGCCCATCGTCTTGCCCTCGGGCGCGGTGAAGCCCGCGACGTAACCGACGACCGGCTTCGTCACGTTCTTCGCGATGAAGTCCGCGGCACGCTCCTCCGCGTCACCACCGATCTCACCGATCATCACGATCAGCTCGGTGTCGGGGTCCGCCTCGAACGCGGCCAGCGCGTCGATGTGCGTCGTACCGATGACCGGGTCGCCACCGATGCCGACGGCCGACGAGAAGCCGATGTCACGCAGCTCGTACATCATCTGGTACGTCAGCGTGCCCGACTTCGAGACCAGACCGATCCGGCCCGGCTTCGTGATGTCGCCCGGGATGATGCCGGCGTTCGACTGACCCGGCGTGATGAGACCGGGGCAGTTCGGGCCGATGATCCGGGTCTTGTTGCCCTGCGCCACGGCGTACGCGTAGAACGCGGCCGAGTCGTGGACGGCGATGCCCTCGGTGATGACGACCGCGAGGGGGATCTCCGCGTCGATCGCCTCGACCACGGCGGCCTTGGCGAAGGCCGGCGGTACGAAGAGGACCGACACGTTCGCGCCCGTCTTCTCGATCGCCTCGGCGACCGTGCCGAAGACCGGGATCTCGGTGCCGTCGATGTCGACGGAGGTGCCCGCCTTGCGCGGGTTCACGCCGCCGACGATGTTGGAGCCGTCCGCCAGCATGAGCTTGGTGTGCTTCATGCCCGTGGCACCGGTCATGCCCTGGACGATGATCTTGCTGTCCTTGTTCAGGAAGATAGCCATGGCTGTTCTGTCCCTCTTCCCTTACTTCGCAGCCGCGAGCTCGGCGGCCTTGTCGGCCGCGCCGTCCATGGTGTCCACACGCTGGACCAGCGGGTGGTTGGCGTCGGAGAGGATCTTGCGACCCAGCTCGGCGTTGTTGCCGTCGAGGCGGACGACGAGGGGCTTGGTGACTTCCTCGCCCTTGTCCGCGAGCAGCTGCAGCGCCTGCACGATGCCGTTGGCGACCTCGTCGCAGGCGGTGATGCCGCCGAAGACGTTGACGAAGACGGACTTGACGTCCGGGTCGCCGAGGATGATCTCCAGGCCGTTCGCCATGACGGCGGCGGAGGCGCCACCGCCGATGTCGAGGAAGTTGGCGGGCTTGACCCCACCGTGGTTCTCACCGGCGTACGCGACGACGTCGAGGGTGCTCATGACGAGACCCGCGCCGTTGCCGATGATGCCGACCTCGCCGTCGAGCTTGACGTAGTTGAGGTTCTTGGCCTTCGCGGCGGCCTCGAGCGGGTTGGCCGCGTCCTTGTCCTCGAGCGCCTCGTGCTCCGGCTGGCGGAACTCGGCGTTCTCGTCCAGGGACACCTTGCCGTCGAGGGCGATGACCTTGCCGGAGGCGACCTTGGCGAGGGGGTTGACCTCGACGAGGAGGGCGTCCTCCTTGATGAAGGTGTCCCACAGGGTCACGAGGATCTCGGCGACCTGCTCGGCGACCTCGGCCGGGAACTTGGCCTGCGCGACGATCTCGCGGGCCTTCTCGATGCTCACGCCCTCGTTGGCGTCGACCGGGACCTTCGCGAGGGCCTCGGGGTTCTCCTCCGCGACGACCTCGATCTCCACGCCGCCCTGGACGGACGCCATGGCGAGGAAGGTGCGGTTGGTGCGGTCGAGGAGGTACGAGACGTAGTACTCCTCGACGATCTCGGGCGCGGTCTCGGCGATCATCACCTTGTGGACCGTGTGGCCCTTGATGTCCATGCCGAGGATGTCCGTCGCGCGGGCGACGGCCTCGTCCGGGGTGGCCGCGAGCTTCACGCCGCCGGCCTTTCCACGCCCACCGACCTTCACCTGCGCCTTGATGACGGACTTGCCGCCAAGACGCTCAGTTGCCGCGCGGGCCGCCTCAGGCGTGTCGATGACTTCACCGGCCAGCACCGGTACACCGTGCTTGGCGAAGAGGTCCCTCGCCTGGTACTCGAACAGGTCCACGCGCGTCCGTCCCTATCAGTGATCTCGCCGCTCAGCGGTCTGCTGTCTGCGTGGGCGTGCCGCGAAGGGCAACGTGACGTCCGCTGTCACAAGGGTGGCGCACACGGTGACCGAGCGCGCGGCATGTCCGTCCCGCAGGTTATCGCCGCACGCCGCAGGTCCCTAAATCAGGAATCACACCTGAGCGGTGATACCTGTCACAGAGTGCCACTCTCGGCCTGCGACGGGCCCGCGCTCAGCCCTCGCGACGGGCGTAAAGACGCGTTAGGGACGCATAGGGGGCAAAGGTGAGGCCTCACCGGGCCGGGGTGAGCCCGGTGAGGCCTCTGGAAGGTCCGTCAACGGCGTCGACGGACCTCCGGCAAGCGGTCCCCTCCCCTGGGGAGCCGCTCGCCGCCCTCCGTCGGGCACGCCCTGACCGGACCGATGGCATTCGGCCGTACGGGGGCTTTCCCGGCGGAGTCCGCATGATCCGCACACCAGGAGGCGTACGGGGACCGGGACGCGAGTGTCGGAGCGGGGAGTATCTCGGACGCCGAGGAGTACGGACGCGGAGGGGTGCGACCCCCGAGGGGTACGGACGCGGGAGGGGTACACACGGAGGGGATGCGCGGAGACCGGGCACCCGGCTGCGCTGGCACTCCGTGCAGTTGTCGCGCGCCCTCACGGCCGGACGAATTCGCGCACGGCGACGGAACGAGAAGGCTCCCGTCAGGCGGGGAGAACCGGGAGGTCCCGGCACTTGTCCCTGGCCTCGGCACCAGCCGTGCGCGGGGCGGTCCCCGGCTCGGGGCACACCGGCACCGAATGAGCAGCCTGGGATAAGGGGGAGGTGGGTGGAGATGCGGGAGGTGCGATCACGGCCCCTGGGATCGACGGCATGCCCTCCGCCGCGTGCGCCCGCTCCCCGCAGAGGAACCCGAAGGCGAACAGCCCGCCCACCAGCACCGCCACTCGCAGCGCGCGCCGCCCCGCCACCGCGCGTGTCACACGCAGTACGGCAACGGGCAGGGCGGCTGGCCGGTTCACGAGGGAAAACTCTCCCGGGCGGCGATACGACGACGAACGTCATGGATCAGCGAGGAGCAGGACGAGGCGGCGCCGATTTTTGCACGGCCCTCCCGAGGTCGCGCAAGTCGGCCGTTACCGATGCGCCCTCATGTCCTCTTTGCCGACCTAAGCCGCCCTCATGACACTCACGTCACCCCGTTGAGGCGGTTGACGCGGTTGACCGGGTTGACTGGATTGACTCGGTTCACGCGGTGTCGGGTATCGGCAGTGGGCGCTTCTCGATCGCCGCGGCCATGATGTCCGGGAACAGATCGGGCGTGCAGGCGAACGCCGGTGCGCCCAGCGCCCCGAGTGCCGCCGCGTGCTCCCTGTCGTACGCCGGCGCCCCTTCGTCCGACAGCGCGAGCAGCGTCACGAACTGCACCCCGGACGCCTTCATCGCGGCGACCCGCTTCAGCATCTCGTCGCGTATGCCTCCCTCGTAGAGGTCGCTGATCAGTACGACGACGGTCTCGGCGGGCCGGGTGATCTGCGACTGGCAGTAGGCGAGCGCCCTGTTGATGTCCGTACCGCCACCGAGCTGCGTACCGAACAGCACATCCACCGGGTCGTCGAGCTGGTCGGTGAGGTCGACGACCGCCGTGTCGAAGACGACGAGCCGGGTGTCGATCGACCGCATGGACGCCAGCACCGCCCCGAACACCGACGCGTACACCACCGACGCCGCCATCGAACCGGACTGGTCGATGCAGAGGACGACCTCCTTCTTCACCGACTGGGAGGCACGGCCGTAGCCGATGAGCCGCTCCGGCACGATCGTGCGGTACTCGGGGAGGTAGTGCTTGAGGTTGGCCGCGATCGTGCGGTTCCAGTCGATGTCGTGATGGCGCGGCCTGCTGATCCGGGCACTGCGGTCCAGCGCGCCGGTGAGGGTGGCCCGGGTCCGCGTGGCGAGCCGCTTCTCAAGGTCCTCGACGACCTTGCGTACGACGGCTCTTGCCGTCTCCTTCGTCGTCTCCGGCATCGCCTTGTTGAGGGAGAGGAGTGTGCCGACGAGGTGGACGTCCGCCTCGACCGCCTCCAGCATCTCGGGCTCCAGCAGAAGGGCGGAGAGTCCGAGCCTGTCGATGGCGTCCCGCTGCATGACCTGGACGACGGACGACGGGAAGTACGTCCGGATGTCGCCGAGCCACCGCGCGACCGACGGCGCGGATGCCCCGAGCCCCGCCGAACGGTCCCGCCCCGCCTTGTCCTTGCCCCCGTCCCCCCTCCCGTAGAGCGCGGTGAGCGCCCCGTCGATCGCCGCGTCCTGTTTGGAGAGCGCACAGCCGACACCGTCCGCCGAGTCACCTCCCAGTACGAGGCGCCACCGCCGCAACCGCTCCTGTGCCGGATCCGCAGGATCTGCCGGATCTGCCGACTTCGTCGCCGTCGTCGCCGTCGTCATGTCCCCACCCCCACCAGGTTGTTGTCGTCGACTCCCCCGGCACCCGCGTCCGACGGCCCCAGCAGGAGCCGCAGCACCGGCAACACGGCGTCCGCTCGCCGGGCGTCCAGATCGGGTGCGAAGCCCGGCATACCGGCGGCGCCGGTCACCGCGCTCCCCCGCTTTCCCGGACCGCGCCGGACCAGTTCCCCCAGCGTTCTGCGCACGCCGGGCTCGTACGCCGAGAACGTGCGCCTCAGCAGGGGCAGCACATCGGTGAACGCCTCCGCCGGCACCCGGGTCAGCCAGTCGTCGACCAGCCCGAGCAGCCCCTCGTCGTGCACGAGCAGCATCCCGCCCCCGGAGCCGCCTCCGACGAACCCCTCGATCCACGCTGCCGCGTCCCCCGGCGGCGTCCCCGGTGACAGCACGAGCCCCATGAGCACGGCCGCCTCGTCCTGCGCCAACTCCCCGCCGTCCTGCAGCAGTCGTACGGCCCGCCCCCGCACGACTCCGGCCACGCTGTCCCGCGCCGACAGCACCCGGAGCACGGAGTGCCAGCGGCGCCGCAGCTCACTGCGGCGTCCCGGCGCGACGGCAGCCGCGACGCCTCTCGCCTCCGCACCCGAGGGGCCGCTCGCGGGAGTACCCGAGGCGGGAGTGCCGGGAGTACCCGAGAAGGGGGCCGGGCGCGCGGTCTCGCCGAGCAGCCCCACCGCCCCGTGCACCGCGTCCACATGGCGCCGCATCTCCTCGGCTGCCTCCGTGTCGAGGGCGGCGCAGGCCGGGGGCAGGCCCACGAAGACGCGCTCGGCAAGGCCCGCCGCGACCTCGGTCAGCGCCCGGGTGTCCGTGCCGCGTACGTCGCCGTAGCGCAGGGACCGGACCAGCGCCGGCAGGGCCTGGGCCAGGTGGCCCACGTCAGCGTCCAGGGCCGCGCGGTCGGCGAGGACGCGCATCACCACGGGGAGCGCGTCCGACAGTTCGGCGAGCAGACAGCGCTCGGCGAGGGCGGTCACGTCGGCCAGCGAACCCGCTCCCACGGCGTCGGCCTCCGCCCTGGCGGTCGCCGCCGAGAGGACGGTCGTCCCCCACACACCGGCCTCGGCGATCCGCACCGCCAACTCCGGCTCCCACCGCAGCCGCCATGTCTCCCGGAAGGTACCCGTGCTGCCGCGCGACGCCGCCGGCTCTCCCCACCCGACCCCGAGCAGTCGCAGTCGGTGCAGCAGCCGACTGCGCGCCGCGTCGGTGTCCTTGCGCAGATCGAGCTCCAACTCCCGCTCCAGCGCCTCCGGTTTGAGCCGCAACCGGCGCTGGAGCCGCGTCAGGTCACGCTGCAACGGGACGGCGGGCGCCGACTCGGGAACCTCCCCGAGCACATCCCCGACAACGAGCCGGTCGTGCACCAGGGCCAGCGGAACATCCGAGCCCTCGCACATCACCGCCCGCACGGCGTCGGTCGTCTCGGTCAGCCCGGGCAGTGGGCGGCCCCTCATCGCGCCCAGCGTCTCCGCCAGCCGCACCGCCTCGATGACATGCGCCGAGGAGACCATTCTGTCCTCGTCGCGCAGCAGCCCGGCCACCTTGGTCATCCACCGCTCGACCGGCCGGTCCCGCGCACCGAACAGATGCCCGTACCAGCCGGGCGAGTCGATGCCCGCCCCGTACCCGCTCGCCCGCGCGAGCCTGCGATGCGTCCACGGCACCCAAGTCACGTCCACCCTGACCTTGGGCAGCCCCTTCAGCAGCGCCCGGTCGGCGCCGACGCCGACCCTCTGCCGCAGTGCGGGCACATGCCACGCGCCGCACACCACGGCCACCGCGGAGTCGCCGAACTCCCGCTGTGCCGCCCGCACTTGGAGGCGCATGTACGCCTCCCGCACCGGATCCCGGTCGTGGCCCCCGGTGCCGTACACCTCCCGTAGCGCACCCATGGCCTCTTCGAGCACCTCGAAGGGAGCGAACGCGTCCCCCTCCCCCGTCCCCCGGTGCTCGACGACGTCCTCCCACCAGCGCTCGGGATCGTCGTAACCGCCGGTCCGCGCGAGCACGGCGAGCGGATCGACCCGCACCTCGGCTTCCGTGACGATGTCCGGGGCACTATCCGGGTCGGCGTCCGGGGCGGTCTCCCGGGCGGTACCCGCATCCGCTGCCGGCACCCGGCCCGCGTCTGCCCCCTCCTGGCCCTCGCCTTCGCTCCCACCCCCACCCCCGCCCTCGCCCCCGCCCTCCTTTTCCCACGCCAGCGTGTGAGTGGCGGGGAGGTCGATGAAACGGGCGGGAACCCCGTGTTCCAGGGCCCAGCGGATCGCCACCCACTCCGGGGAGAACTCGGCCAGCGGCCAGAACGCCGAGCGGCCGGGTTCGTCCACGGCGTGGGCCAGCAGGGCGACCGGCGGTCGCATGTCCTCGTCGGCGGCAAGCGGGATCAGGGCGTCGGCCTCGGGCGGCCCCTCGATCAGTACGACCGCCGGCCGCGCCGCCGCCAACGCGGCCCGTACCGCCCGCGCCGACCCGGGCCCGTGATGACGTACGCCGAGCAGCAACGGCCCGGCGCCCCCCTCGACCTCGGTCACGCCACTCGCCTCCCGCGCCAGGTCGAGTCACCGTCGTCGACCGCCGTACTCACGCCACCCACCCGCATGGACACCGAACCGCCTTCCATCGACAACCCGTACACACGCCCCCGCACATCCACACCCACACCCACACCCCTGCGCCTGCGCCTGCGCCGGCTCACGCGCTCACCTCACGGCACGCGCGGTAGAAGTCCTTCCAGCCGTCGCGTTCGCGGACCACCGCCTCCAGGTACTCCTGCCAGACCACCCGGTCGGCCGCCGGATCGCGGACCACGGCGCCGAGGATGCCCGCGGCGACGTCGGAGGACCGCAGGACTCCGTCGCCGAAGTGGGCCGCCAGGGCCAGGCCGTTGGTGACGACCGAGATCGCCTCGGCTGTGGACAGGGTGCCGCTGGGCGACTTCAGCTTCGTCCGGCCGTCCGACGTGATGCCGTCGCGCAGTTCACGGAAGACGGTCACGACGCGACGGATCTCGTCGACTCCGTCCGGCACGGCCGGCAGGTCGAGCGAGCGGCCGATCTGGTCGACCCGGCGCGAGACGATGTCGACCTCGGCGTCCGCGCTCTCCGGCAGCGGCAGCACCACCGTGTTGAAGCGGCGGCGCAGGGCGCTGGACAGTTCGTTGACCCCTCGGTCGCGGTCGTTGGCCGTCGCGATCAGGTTGAACCCGCGGACCGCCTGCACCTCCTGTCCCAACTCCGGTATCGGCAGGTTCTTTTCCGACAGGATCGTGATCAACGTGTCCTGTACGTCGGCCGGGATGCGGGTCAGCTCCTCGACGCGGGCCGTCATCCCCTCCGCCATCGCCCGCATGACGGGGCTGGGCACGAGGGCCTCGCGGCTCGGGCCGTGCGCGAGCAGCCGGGCGTAGTTCCAGCCGTACCGGATCGCCTCCTCCGGTGTGCCGGCCGTGCCCTGGACCAGTAGCGTCGAGTCGCCACTGACCGCTGCCGCCAGGTGCTCGGACACCCAGGTCTTCGCCGTGCCGGGCACGCCGAGCAGCAGCAGGGCACGGTCGGTCGCGAGGGTGGTGACGGCGACCTCGACGATGCGGCGCGGGCCCACGTACTTCGGGGTGATCACCGTGCCGTCGGGCAGCGTGCCGCCCTGCAGGTACATGGCGACGGCCCACGGCGACAGTTTCCAGCGGGCCGGGCGCGGGCGGTCGTCCTGCGCGGCCAGCGCCGCGAGTTCGGCGGCGAAGGCGTCCTCGGCGTGCGGGCGCAGTTCCTCCGTGCCGTTCGCGTGAGCGGACTGCTCGTGACGCGGGTCGACGGATGTCGGTTCAGCGGAAACAGGCATGGCTCGGTCCCCCTCCAGCTCGGCCGGTCTTGGCCCGTTCGGATCTGGTGACCACACTGCACCACACCACTGACAATGCGTTCTGACCTGCGGAAATACGGTTTTTAGGGCTGGGCGGCGATCGCTGCGAGGACCGATTGTCAGTGCCGGGATCTACCTTCGATGTCATGACTCAGCAGGGGGTGCGCTGGACGGCGGATCAGGTGCTGGCACTGGCGCCTGACGTCTCGTCACGCAAAGCGGGAAGCAAACTCGGCGCGGCCGGACCGTGGTCGGAGGCCGGCAGTACTGACGAGGGGACGGTGTGGGGGCTGTGCAAGGGCAGTGGCAGCAAGCCGTATCAGACGGTCGTCGACATCGCGGACGCCACCGGGCCCGCGTACAAGTGCAGTTGTCCGAGCCGCAAGTTCCCGTGCAAGCACGCGCTCGGCCTGCTGCTGCTCTGGGCGGGCGGCGATGGGGCGGTGCCGCGAGGAGAGGCGCCGGGCTGGGCGGAGGAGTGGCTGGCGGGCCGGCGGAAGCGTACGGAGGAGAAACGGGCGGCGGGGGCGGCCGGTTCCCCGGCCGGGTCCGCTGATCCGGAGGCGGCACGGCGCAGGGCGGAGCGCCGGGCCGAGCGGATCACGGCGGGGGCGACGGAGTTGGAGCAGCGCCTCGCCGACCTGTTGCGCGGCGGCCTGGCCACGTCGGAACAGGCGGGCTACGGGCTGTGGGAGGAGACGGCGGCCCGCATGGTCGACGCACAGGCCCCCGGACTGGCAGCGCGGGTAAGGGAGTTGGGGGCGATCCCGGCGTCCGGTCCGGGCTGGCCGGTGCGGCTGCTGGAGGAGTGCGCGCTTCTTCACCTGCTCAACCGGGGCTGGCTGCGCCGGGACGAGCTGCCGGAGGGTCTGGCGGCGACGGTGCGGTCCCGGATCGGCTTGCCCGGTTCGGCGGACGGTCCGCCGGTGCGCGACCGCTGGCTGGTCCTCGCCCAGTACGAGACGGCGGACGCCCGTCTGACGACGCGCCGGATCTGGCTGCACGGCGTGGAGTCGGGCCGGACCGCCCTGCTCCTCTCTTACGGGGCGGCCGGCCGCGCCCCCGAACTGGCCCTGCCGGTCGGTCTGGCGTTCGAGGCGGAGGTGTCCGTGTACCCCGGGTCCGGTCAGCTCAGGGCGGCCCTGGGCGAGCGGTTCACACCGCCCGCGCCGACGGACGTACGGCCACCGGGGACGACGACCACATGCGCGGCCGAGCGTTACGGGGAGGCACTTCAGGGTGATCCCTGGCTGGACTCCTTCCCGGTGACGCTGGGCCGGGTCATACCCGTACCGGACGGCGGCTCCTGGCAACTGGCGGATGCCGACACCGACCTGGCGCTGCCCCTGGCCCCCTCCGCGGTCGCTCACCCGGGCCTGTGGCGCCTCGTCGCCCTGTCGGGCGGGGCCCCCGTCACGGTCTTCGGCGAGTGCGGTCACCGGGGTTTCACCCCTCTGACCGCCTGGCCGCAGGGGACGGCGGGACAGGCGGTCCCGCTGTGCTGAGGCGGCGCGGCACTCCACGGCTCACGACACGACGACTCCCCACGACTCCACTCCTGGCCCGGCGAAAGGGAATGTCATGAACGCCAGCAGCGCCTCCTCCCCCACAGGCTCGCCCTCCGCGCGTGTCTGGGAGGAGTTGGTCACCGCGGCACTGCTCGGCACGGAGCGGCGTACGCCCCCGGGTTGCCCGCCGGGCAGCCAGGCGCCGGTCGCGCTGCTCGGCGCGGCGGCCGTGGAGACCGTACGGCGGCGGGCGGGGCTGCGGCCGGCCCGGGCGGCGAAGCGACCGGAGCCCGCGGCGGCGGACCCACGCCCGCCGCTGCCCCCCGCCGCTGCCCGCAGACTCGCGCTGCTGCTGGCCGACCGGCCCGGCACTCCCGGCGGCAGCGGTCGCAGGGGTACGGCACCGGATCTGATGGAACTGCTGCCCCAATGGCTCGCGGCGGCGAACAGACACGGCTACGCGGCCCCTCCTCAGACACTGCCCGCACTGCTCGACGCGGCCCGGGGGCGCACGGATCTGCGGCCGGCGGCGCTGGCGTTCGCGGGTCCGCGCGCTCTGTGGCTCGCACGGCTGAACACGGACTGGCGGTTCGCCCTGCGCTCGACCCCGGGCGGGGGCGCGGCCCTGCCCGGCGCCGAGGAGTCCGACCGGATCCGGCGGCTGTGGCAGGAGGGCCTGTTCGCCGAGCGCGTCTCCCTCCTCGCGGCGATTCGCGCGCGGGAGCCCGCCGCCGCCCGGGAGTTGCTGGAGACGACCTGGTCGACGGAGCGCGCCGAGGACCGGCTGATGTTCCTCGACTCGCTCCGCACAGGACTGCTCGCCGCGGACGAGCCTTTCCTGGAGCGGGCGTTGGCCGACCGCAGCCGCAACGTCCGCGCGACAGCGGCCGAGTTGCTGTCCGCCCTGCCTGATTCGGCGCTCGCCGCCCGGATGGCGGTCCGGGCGGGAGCGTGTGTGGCGCTCGACCACACGAACAGCACGGATGTCACAGATGGCAGCGGCGGTGACGAGAGGAGGGACGGACCCGCGCTCGTCGTCGAGGCGCCGCACGAGTGCGACGCGGGCATGGAGCGCGACGGTGTCGTGGCCAAGGCCCCGGCAGGGCGGGGCGAACGGTCCTGGTGGCTCGGCCAGTTGGTGGAGGCGGCCCCGCTCGGCTCGTGGTCGGCGCGGCTCGGCGGACGTACGTCTGAGGAGATCGTGGCCCTGCCGGTCACAGACGACTGGCAGGGTGAGCTGCACGCCGCGTGGTGCCGGGCGGCGGTGCGACAGCGGGACGCCGACTGGTCCCGGGCCCTCCTCGGCAGGCCCTCGACACCCGAGGCCGGCGGGCCCGGAGCAGCGTCCCTGGCGGAGCGGGCGAAGCTGCTCGCCACGCTGGACTCCGCCGAACGGGCCGAATGGGTCGCCGGGTTCATCGCGACGCACGGGCTGTCCGAGGCCTTCCAACTGCTCGGGGTGTGCGCGGTGCCGTGGGCTCCACCGCTCGGGCGGGCAGTGGTCGACGCGCTCAATATCGCCCGGGACGCGGGGAGTTACCCATGGAGCTTCAGCGGAGTGATGGGGCTGGCGGAGCGCTGCCTGGATCCCTCCGAGGCCGGCCGCCTCGACGGCCTGCTGGCGATCCCGGACGAGGGGGAGGACGCGTCGCCGGGCGCGGGAAGCTACTGGGCGGAGGCGTTCCAGCGCCTCATGGGCACATTGCGCCTGCGCGCGGCGATGGCGGAGGAACTGGCGGCGGGCGAGCCGGTGGGCGGAGCCTGAGCCGCGACCGAGAGCGCTCCGCGCCCAGGCCCTACGCCCCCGCCGACTCCCGTGCGTTCGCCCGTACCCACTCCACGACCGACGCGCTGGTCGCCTCCGGTGTGAAGACCTCCGCGACCCCCTTCTCCTTCAGCGCGGCGATGTCCGCGGCGGGGATGTTCCCGCCGCCGAAGACCTTGATGTCGGCCGCGTCATGCACCCGCAGAAGGTCGATCACGGCCGGGAAAAGGGCGTTGTGGGCGCCCGAGAGGACGGAGAGTCCGATCGCGTCGGCGTCTTCCTGGATCGCGGTGCCGACGATCTGCTCGGGCGTCTGGTGGAGGCCCGTGTAGATGACCTCCATTCCGGCGTCACGCAGCGCCCGCGCGATCACCTCGTCTCCACGGTCGTCGCCGTCGAGCCCCGGCTTCGCCACCACCACGCGGATCGGTCCGGCTGCCGCACCCATCGCTGCCTCCCTGAAGTGAACGAACGTTATGTCAAGCATCCCGCAACCGGCAGTTTCGCGACCGGTGCCGAGGGGGAAATCACACGGTGGGACACGTTCGCCACGCACCGGTGGGACCGGCGCAAGGGGAGCCGCATCGAGGTCGTCGCACCACCGCGTCGCGAGCCACGCGCCGGGGCGGGCAAGGCGGGGCGGTGTGTCGGAGATGGCAACGAAGGGCAGCAGGGCACGACAGCGGGGAGCTTCGTCGCCGTACGGCAAGGAGCTTCACCACCCCCTTGGCGTCCCACACGTCACATGCCCCACTCGTGCCCCACCCCCGACGCCAACCACCACCGGCCGCCCTCGGCGCGACCCCCACGAGGGCACACGGGGGCCGGAGAAGTCCTCCGCGTGCCGACAGGAGGTCGGCCATGAAGGTCACACGGGCAGCACTGCCCCTGCTTCCGCTCTGCCAGCGCGTTCTGCCGAGCAGACTGACGGGACTCTCCGTCGCCCTCCTCAAAGCGACAGCCCTGGAGTTGGCGATCCTGGCGGGGCACCTGCTCCTCTATCCGTCGGGCATCGCCCAGGAACGCAGGGCCGCGACCGTCCCGGACCCCACCGTGCCCCCCGAGACCGTCACCGCGCACCTGCCGGTGGAGCCGAAGCCCCCGGTCGTTCTCCTCCACGGTTTCATCGACAACCGCTCCGTCTTCGTTCTGCTGCGCCGCTCCCTCGCCCAGCACGGCCGGCAGCAGATCGAGTCACTCAACTACTCCCCGCTGACCTGCGACATCCGCACCGCGGCGGAGCTGCTCGGCCGGCACATAGAGGAGACATGCCGGCGCACGGGCCAGCCGCGGGTGGACATCGTCGGGCACAGCCTGGGCGGCCTGATCGCGCGGTACTACGTCCAGCGCCTCGGCGGTGATCTCCGCGTCCGTACGCTCGTCACCCTCGGCACCCCGCACTGCGGCACCCGCGTCGTTCCGCTGGCGGACGCGCATCCCATCGTCCGGCAGATGCGCCCCGGCTCGGATGTCATCGAGGAACTGCGCCTGCCCGCACCCGACTGCCGTACGCGCTTCGTCAGCTTCTGGAGCGATCTGGACCATGTGATGGACCCGCCGGAGACGGCCCGCGTCGACCACCCGGATCTGTCGGCACAGAACGTGCAGGTCACCGGCGTCGGTCACCTCGCCCTGCCCGTGCACCCGGCCGTCGCGACCGGGATACGGGAGGCGTTGGACCAGAGCGACGACGTCCTCACCGCCGGAGCACGGTCCGACCGGGCGCGAACAGGCGGCCTGACCGTGGCGTAGGGCCCGCCCAAAACCCTTCCCACAGGCCGGTCATGAGCGCTGAACGACCTGCGAAATTCGAACAATCTTCGAACGCCAGGCCAAACCCGTGCCCGCAGTCCCCCGAAACACGGCCGATTGCCCGTTTCCCTCAGGCACGAAACCTGCAGAAGATTGTCGCGCCCGCATACCGCCGGGTACAGTCGCCGCACTGCTCTGCCAGCCCCTGTTGTCGAGGCGAAAGAGAAGTTGGTGAACGAACGTCACCCGTCGGGAGCGATGACCGCCCCGACTCCGGCTTCCAATGCCGCGACGGCTCAGTACGCGTCGTACGGCACAGAGGAAGTTCCTTTTGGTGACTTCACCACGTACGACCCCACCTTCGCCAACGGTTTGGACGCGGACTTGGGCACGGGTACCACCACGGGAAATTTCGATACCGACCCGCTCTTCGGCAATATGCCGGGCGGCGACACCACCGGTTCGTACGACAACTCCCAGTGGTCCACCGGCAGTCACCACACCCTGAACTACGACGCGTACGCGGCCCAGCATCACGCCGCCTACGACACCGGGGCGTACGACACCACCACCTGGGCGCCCGGCTACCAGCAACTCGCCGACATCCCCGCGCAGTCACCGCCCCCGGGCAGCGAGACCAACGGCTGGGGGTCCCCCCTCTGGGAGCAGGACTCCGGCACCTGGATCCAGCCCGAGCAGAGCGGCGCCGCCGACCAGACCCAGCAATGGGACTGGGGCACCCAGGTCTCCGACACCGGCGTGTACGACGCCACGCAGTGGAACTCGGACAGTGACCCGGGCAGCACGCCCGCGCCGTCCGCCGAGTACGACCGCGAGCACGAGTACGACCAGCAGGCCACCGCGATGTTCGAGCAGATCACGGACGTGGCGGACGTACCGGAGTACGACCTTCACGCTCTCGCCCACGACGAGTCGGACCTCGTCACCGACGGCGAACTCCCCGCCGAGGTCCCGCTGCTCGACGGGCAGGAAGAGCTCGCCCCCGGCCTGGTACCCGGAGCCGGGCGCGCGGCGTCCCGTACGGCGGTGCGCAACGCGGGCCGGTCCCGGCGTCGCCCCCCGGCCAAACGTTCCGCTCTGCTGACCATCGCCGTCCCGTCCGCCTGTGTGATGGGGGTCGCGGGTATCGCCGCCGCCTCCGTGGGAGGGCTGAACGGTGACGAGGCGCAGAACACGACGGCGTCGGCGCCCGACGGTGTCGCCGTGAAGCCGTCCACCGCGAACAACAAGCTGGACTCCCAGCTGGAGAGCCTCTCCGCGGGCGCCGACGACTTCGCCGACCGGGCGAGCCGGACGCAGGAACGAATCGACCTCAAGGCCCAGCAGCTCGCCGACAAGAAGGCAGCGGCGGCGGAGGCGGCCCGCAAGGAGCGACTGCGCCCCAAGTACGCGCTCCCGGTCGCACAGCGCGGCCTCAGCGCCTACTTCGGCCAGGCCGGCATCAACTGGATGTCCGTGCACACCGGCATCGACTTCCCGGTCTCGTACGGCACGACGGTGATGGCCGCGACCGACGGCACCGTCCGGACCCAGTGGAACAGCGCCTACGGCAACATGCTGATCCTGACCGACAAGGACGGCACGGAGACGTGGTACTGCCACCTCTCCAGCTACCAGGTCGCGTCCGGTACGACGGTCAAGGCCGGCGAGCCCATCGCGTACTCCGGGAACTCCGGCAACTCGACCGGACCGCACCTGCACTTCGAGGTTCGGCCCGCCGGCGGCTCGGCGATCGACCCGCTCCCGTGGCTCCGCAGCCACGGCCTCGACCCGACGTAGATCCCGTTCGGTTCCCGGAACCCGTCTCCCTTTACCTGCGTCGCCGGCGTGACCCGGGCATCTCGACGATGCCCGGGTGTCCGGTCAGAGCTTCTCCACCGGCGCGTACCGCAGCAACAGCCGCTTCGGCTTGTCCTCGCCGAAGTCCACGGTCGCCTCGGCGTTCGAGCCGGTGCCCTTTACACCCACCACGGTTCCCAGACCGAACTGGTCGTGCGTGACCCTGTCCCCCACCGCCAGCGCGACCACCGGCTTCTCGACACCGCCCCGGCGCGTGGCGAAGCCCGACGCGCCCGAGGCCGCGGTGCGCGAGCGGGAGGACGACAGCGACGACGCCACCCCGGAGGCCGGGCCCGAGGATGTCGCCGGAGCCATCGCGCCCGTGCGCTTCCACTCCAGATGGGCCGCCGGGATCTCCTCAAGGAAACGCGAGGGCGGGTTGTACGAGGGCTGACCCCACGCACTGCGCAACGACGACCGCGTCAGATACAGGCGCTCACGCGCGCGCGTGATGCCGACGTAGGCGAGCCGTCGCTCCTCCTCCAGTTCCTTGGCCTGGCCGAGAGCACGCATGTGCGGGAAGACGCCGTCCTCCATGCCGGTAAGGAACACCACGGGAAACTCAAGGCCCTTGGCGGTGTGCAGGGTCATCAGGGTGATGACGCCCGAGCCGTCGTCGTCCTCGTCGGGGATCTGGTCAGAGTCGGCGACCAGGGCCACCCGCTCCAGGAACGCGGCGAGCCCTGCCGGAGCCGGCGCCTCACCTTCGGCGGCGGGCTGATCGGCCTCCCCCGCCTCGGCGGCCGCTACCGACTCCTGCTCGAACTCCAGGGCCACCGCGGCGAGTTCCTGGAGGTTCTCGATCCGGGTCTCGTCCTGCGGGTCGGTCGACGCCTGCAACTCGGCGAGGTAGCCAGTGCGTTCGAGCACCGCTTCGAGGACGGTCGCCGGGCCCGCGCCCGACTCCACGATCGTCCTCAGGTCCTCCATCAGCGTGTTGAACCGCTTGACGGCGTTGGTCGACCGGGAGGCCATGCCGTACGCCTCGTCCACCCGCTTCAGCGCCTGCGGGAAGCTGATCTTCTCGCGCTGGGACAGCGCGTCGATCATCGCCTCCGCGCGGTCGCCGATACCGCGCTTGGGCACGTTGAGGATGCGGCGCAGCGGCACCGAGTCCTCCGGGTTGGCGAGGACACGCAGGTAGGCCAGTACGTCCCGGACCTCCTTGCGCTCGTAGAAGCGGACACCGCCGACGACCTTGTAGGGCAGGCCGACGCGGATGAAGATCTCCTCGAAGACACGCGACTGGGCGTTCGTCCGGTAGAAGACGGCGACGTCACCCGCCTTCGCGTCGCCCGCGTCCGTCAGCCGGTCTATCTCCTCGGCGACGAACTGCGCCTCGTCGTGCTCGGTGTCGGCGACATAGCCGGTGATGCGCGCGCCCGCGCCCGCGTTGGTCCACAGGTTCTTGGGGCGCCGCGACTCGTTGCGCTCGATGACCGCGTTGGCTGCGCTCAGGATCGTCTGCGTGGAACGGTAGTTCTGTTCGAGCATGATCGTCGTCGCGTCCGCGTAGTCCTCCTCGAACTGGAGGATGTTGCGGATCGTCGCGCCCCGGAAGGCGTAGATCGACTGGTCGGCGTCTCCCACGACGCACAGCTCGGCGGGAGGCAGATCGTGCTCGCCGGGCGGTACGTCCACCGGGTGTTCGGAGGTTCCGACGAGTTCCCGTACGAGCGCGTACTGGGCGTGGTTGGTGTCCTGGTACTCGTCGACGAGGACGTGCCGGAAGCGACGGCGGTAGTGCTCGGCGACATCCGGGAAGGCGCGCAGCAGGTTGACCGTCGTCATGATCAGGTCGTCGAAGTCGAGCGCGTTGGCCTCACGCAGCCGCGACTGGTACATCGCGTACGCCTGGGCGAGGGTCTTCTCGAAACCGTCGCTCGCCTGGGCGGCGAAGTCCTCCTCGTCGATCAGCTCGTTCTTCAGGTTGGAGATCTTGGCGCTGAACGACTTGGGCGGGAAGCGTTTGGGGTCCAGGTCCAGGTCGCGGCAGACGAGCGCCATCAGTCGCTTGCTGTCGGCGGCGTCGTAGATGGAGAAGGAGGAGGTGAAGCCGAGCCTCTTGCTCTCCCGCCGCAGAATCCGTACGCACGCGCTGTGGAAGGTCATCACCCACATCGCGTTCGCGCGCGGGCCGACGAGCTGCTCGACGCGTTCCTTCATCTCACCGGCGGCCTTGTTGGTGAAGGTGATCGCGAGGATCTGGCCGGGATGGACGCCTCGCTCACCGAGCAGATACGCGATGCGGTGCGTGAGCACACGCGTCTTGCCGGAGCCGGCTCCCGCCACGATGAGCAGAGGGGTGTCGGCGTGCACGACGGCCGCGCGCTGGTTCTCGTTGAGCCCGTCCAGGAGCGCGGCCGGGTCCACCACGGGGCGCGGGGCGCCGTCGCGGTAGTACGCGTCCCGGTCCGGCGGCGCGTCGAACTTCCCGCCGAACAGATCGTCCGGAACGGTCTCCGGCACATGCTCGTCCTCGGGCGGTGGCGGGGGCTCCTCCGCGTGGGCCCGAGGGCTCTGGAGGTCCGCCAGGAAGCTGTCGTCAAAGAGGCTGCTCATCGCTCTCCGAGTCTAGGCGCCCCCACTGACAACCCGCCGCCACCCCGAAAACAACGCAGCCGGGATGCGAGCCCTGGATCAGACCTCACTACACACAACCTGATAATTACTTCCATAACACCCTGAATTGAATTCAAAGAGCCATGTTTAGGGTCGAGGTCACAAAAACGTATCGGGCATAGCGGTCATCAACCTTCACAGAAGCCACACCCGTTGGTTAGCGTGCCGTAAGGCCGCTCGACCTCCACCGGCGAACATCGCCGGGCCGCGCGGCCTCCGCCGAGTCCGATCGTGCCGCCCCGTGCGGCAGGAGCCGGGGACCCACCGAGAACTTGGGGTGAATCGGTCCGACTGCCGTCCAGGGCAAGGACCGTAGGGCAACCCTTCCGAATTACCCGCCCGAACCCGACAGCTAACCCGGTAGGCGGAACGTGGAAGGAGTCGCCTCCCTTGGCGTCGTCGCACCGCAAGTCGCGTCCTACGGGAACGCGCGTAGCAGGCATACGGCCCCCCGCCTTCGCCACGGCGGCCCTGACCGCCTCCGTAGCCCTGCTGACCCAGACCGCCAACGCCGCGTCGGCGGAGCCCGGCACGCCACTGGCACCCTCGGCCGACGGCCGGCCGAACATGGAGGAGGTCGAGGCGGAGGTCGACGACCTCTTCCACCAGGCCGAGTCGGCCGCCGACGTGTACAACGCCGCCAAGGAGAAGGCCGTCAGGCAGCAGGGCCGTGTCGACGCCCTGATGGACGACGTGGCCCGGCGCACCGAGAAGCTCAACGACGCGCGCGAGGAGCTGGGTTCCTTCGCCGCGGCCCAGTACCGCACCGGGTCGGCCGCCCCCGACACGGCGACGTTCCTACTGGCGGACACCCCGCAGGACTACTTCGACCAGAACCAGCTGACGGACCGCCTGACCGCCCGCCAGAAGGACACGGTCGACGAGTACGTCAACCAGCAGGCCGAGACGACGCGGAAGCGCCAGGAGGCCACCGCGAGCCTGGAGTCGCTCACGGAGTCCCAGAACGACCTGCAGACGACGAAGACCGCCGTCCAGACGAAGCTCGCACAGGCCCGCCGGCTGCTTACCCGCCTCACCGCCGAAGAGAAGCTGCGGCTCGCGGCCATCGAGCGCGCGAAGCAGGCGGAGGCGCGCCGCCAGGCGCAGGAACTCGCCCGGCAGCAGCAGGCCGCCGAGCAGCGACGCCGGCAGGACGCGGCGGCGGCTCAGCGGTCACCGAGCACCACCACTTCGGACACCGCCACCCCCGCGGTCCCCGACTCCTCGTATGCCGGCAAGGCCGAGAAGGCCCTCGCCTTCGCACGCGCACAGGTCGGCAAGCCGTATGTCTGGGGTGCGGCGGGACCAGATTCATACGACTGTTCGAGTCTCACCCAGGCCGCCTGGTGGGCCGCCGGAGTCAGCCTTCCGCGCACCACCTACGACCAGGTGAACGCTGGGACAACCGTCTCGCTCTCCGATATCCAACCCGGTGACCTGGTCTTCTTCTACGAAGGCATCAGCCATGTCGGCCTGTACATCGGCAACGGCATGATGATCCACGCACCGAAGCCGGGTGCCTACGTCCGCGAGGAGTCGATCTTCTACGACGGCGAGTCCGCGATCCACAGCGTGGTGCGCCCGGCCTGACCAGCCGACGGGGGAGCTCGGCTGGTCAGGTCCAGAGCACTGCGATGAAGATGTTCGCGGTGGTGAACAGTCCCACCAGTCCGAACAGGCGCTTGTCCACGGTCTCGTCATCCCGCTTCACATAGACGAGGCCGAGGATCACGATCAGCAGGGCCAGCTTGAGGCCGATCTTGACGTTGTTGACCGGCTGGTCGTCGGCCTGATTGAGGCCCACCAGGGCGACCCCGGTGACCAGCATGGTGAAAGCACCGTGCAGCATCGCCGGCACGAAGCGGGCCGTGCCCTGTCCCATCGCCTTCAGCTGGGTGAGGAACCCGCCCAAAAGGCAGGCGATGCCGATGATGTGCAGACCGACGCAGAAATGGATGAGTACGTCCATGAGCCGGAGCCTAGTCAGCGGCTCCCGCGTCGTACGACACCGGGCCGGGCGTACGGCCTTAGCGAGGTGTCCGCCCGGCACCCTACGGTTGAAGGCACCTCGCATATATGCACCCCATAGCACCCTGTAACCCTCACGCGCCCCGTGAACCGCCGCATCGGTCAGCCCTCTGCGCGAGTCGGCGACGCCGAAAGGGGATCACGGTCGCATGCGGTCACCCGGCGGTCGGCTGAGGCCAGTTCCGTACATGGCGTTACCTCACCACACCCCCAGGTTTAGCGTCCTGCACCAGGTGACCGGCTCCCCACCGCCGCCCGGGCCAGGGGCGGCAGTCGGACACCACCGCCGAGAAAGTCCGGCGGCGGACCGCTCCCCCTGTGCGAGCCGTCGCCGGACGCGCCACCGCCCTCCTGGGCCGCTTCCCAGGCAGTCTTCCGGCGGTCGTCGTGGTGGCGGTCGTACGAAAGGACGTGACGCCCCCGTGGCCGCGCACCGCAAGCCCCGACAGCGCTCACTCAACGGCAATACGGCCCGCACCGCCGCGACGATCGCCCTCGCGGGCGCGGCGACGGCGACCGGCTTCGACGGCATCGGGTACGCCGAGCCACAGCTGACAACGGCGCAGGTGGAGGCCAAGGTGACCAAACTGTACGAGGAGGCGGAGGTCGCCACCGAGAAGTACAACGGCGCGAAGGAGAAGGCCGAGCGGGCGGAACGGCGGCTGGGCACCCTGCGGGACGAGGCGGCACGCAAGGAGGAGCGGCTCAACTCGGCGCGGGAAGCGCTGGGTTCGATGGCCGCGGCGCAGTACCGCTCCGGCGGTCTCGACCCCGCGCTGCAACTCGCCCTCTCCGACGACCCGGACAGGTATCTGGACGGCGCCGCGTTCGCCGAACGGGCGGGCACCAGGCAGGCGTCGGACGTGGCCCGCGTACGCAAGCAGCTGCGGGAGATCGAGCAGCTGCGCGGGGCCGCCCACGTAGAGCTGGCCACCCTCAGATCCCGTCAGGCCGAGCTGAGCCGCCACAAGAAGACCGTGACCGGAAAGCTGGGCGAGGCCCGCCAACTACTGTCCCGCCTCACCACGGAGGAACGCGCCCGGCTGGCGACGGAAGGCGGCAGTGGCAGTTGGGGCGGCGGCTGGGGTGGGGGGCACGCTTCACGGTCGTCGGGGAGTGCGCGGGAGGGCCTCGGGTCATCAGGAGCGACCGGAGTCGCTGGGGCCCCCGGTGCGGCCGGGACCTCCGGAGTGGCCGAGGCGCCCAACTCACGTGCGGCGGCGGCTGTCGCCTACGCGTACCAGAAGCTCGGCAGCCCCTATGTGTGGGGCGCCACCGGGCCGGACGCCTTCGACTGCTCCGGCCTCGTCCAGGCCGCGTACCGCTCCGCAGGGATCTCCCTTCCCCGCACCACCTACGCCCAGATCAACGCCGGCCAGCGGGTCTCACCGTCCGAACTCCTCCCCGGCGACCTGGTGTTCTTCTACTCGGGCATCAGCCACGTGGGCATCTACGTGGGCCACGGCCAGATGATCCACGCCCCGAACCCGTCGGCGCCGGTACGGGTGGCACCTCTGGACGAGATGCCGCTCGCGGGCGCCACAAGGGTGGTGTGAGACAACGCCGACCAGGCGGCCCCTCTCCCCCTTCTCCCCCTAGACCAGACGCCGTGCCGTGGCCCACCTCGTCAGCTCGTGCCGGTTCGACAACTGGAGCTTCCTGAGTACCGCCGACACATGCGACTCCACCGTCTTCACGGAGATGAAAAGCTGCTTGGCGATCTCCTTGTACGCATAGCCCCGGGCGATCAGCCGCAGTACCTCTCGCTCGCGCTGGGTGAGGCGGTCGAGATCCTCGTCCACCGGTGGGGCGTCCGTGGACGCGAACGCGTCCAGGACGAACCCGGCGAGGCGCGGCGAGAACACCGCGTCGCCGTCCTGGACACGGAAGACGGAGTCGACGAGGTCCGTGCCGGTGATCGTCTTCGTCACGTATCCGCGCGCGCCGCCCCGGATCACACCGATGACGTCCTCGGCGGCATCCGACACGGACAAGGCCAGAAAACGCACCGGCTGGGTGGCGTCGCCCATCAACGGCGCACAGCGGCGCAGGACTTCGACACCGCCACCGCCCGGCAGATGGACGTCGAGGAGAACCACCTCGGGCCGGGTGGCGGTGATGACGGTGACCGCCTGGTCGACATCGGCGGCCTCGCCGACCACCTCGACGCCGGTCCGCTCGGTCTCCCCGATCTCGGCCTGGACGCCCGTACGGAACATACGGTGGTCGTCGACGAGAACCACACGCACCCGTCGCCCGCTCGTGTCACCGCTGCCGCTGCCGGCGGACCGGCCTGCCTGTGCGGCTGGGGCAGATGCCGTCGGTTCGGCCGGTTCGGCTGTCCCTGTCGGTTCGGCCGACTCCGCCGAACCGGCCGCCCCGGTCAGCCCGTTGTCCCCGTGCGCCTCGCTCATGACGTGTTCTCCGCCCTCTCCATCTCCAGCTCGACCTCCGTGCCGCCGCTCGGTACCGCGCGCAGCCGCGCCGTACCGCCGTGGCGCTCCATACGGCCGATGATCGATTCTCTGACGCCCATGCGGTCGGCGGGTATGGAGTCCAGGTCGAAGCCGGGTCCGCGGTCCCGGACGGACACGAAGACCGTCCTGCCCTCGACCTCGGCGTAGACCTGCACCGCGCCGCCCTCGCCACCGTACTTGGCAGCGTTCACCATCGCTTCCCGCGCGGCCTGCATCTGTGCGCCGGTTCTGTCGTCGAGCGGGCAGTCGCCGACGACCACGACCTCTATGGGGACGCCGTGCTTGTCCTCCACCTCGGCCGCACTGCGCCGCACCGCCTCCGCGAGGGTGCCCGGCTCGTCGTCCTCGTCCTTTCCGGTGCCCTCCGGTTTGTAGAGCCAGTTGCGCAGTTCGCGTTCCTGGGCACGGGCGAGGCGACGCACCTCGTTCGGACTCTCCGCGTTGCGCTGGATCAGGGTCAGGGTGTGCAGCACCGAGTCGTGCACATGGGCCGCGACCTCCGCGCGCTCCTGCGCGCGAATGCGCATCAGACGCTCCTCGGAGAGATCCTGGGTCATCCGCACGAGGTACGGACCGGCCAGCAGCGCTATCCCGACCAGCACCGCGAGCGCCGCCTGCAGAACCGAGCCGAGGTGGGCGGCGGAGCCCTGCAGGACGAAGACGCCGGACACGCCCGCCGTGACCAGCATGACGCCGGCCGCCGCCCGGACGAGGGTGAGGGTCCGCCGACGGCCGCCGACCTCCATCCAGCGGGCCCGCCGTGCGTTGTCCGCCTGGCGCCAGACCAGCGCGACGCCGGCGGCGACGAGCACGGCCGGGAAAAGGTAGACCTTGGCGCCGCCGCCGAGATTCACATTGCCGACGAAGACCATGGCCACGACCACCATGAGGAGCAGAGCGACGATCTGCCCCTTGTCCGGCTTGCGGGCGACGAGCCTGCGGCGCCCGTCGGGCGAGGTCTCGGTGCTGACGAGGGACGGGGGCCGCTGGGCCTCGACGCCGCCGACCCCGAGCGGGACGAAGAACCAGAAGGCCGCATACAGCAGCGCACCGAGCCCGTCCGCCATGAACAGGCCGACGAACATGAGACGCAGCCAGATCACGGGCAGCCCGAGATGCCCGGCGAGCCCCCGCGCCACGCCTCCGAGCCAGCGTCCGTCACTGCTGCGGTAGAGCTTGCGCGGGGGCCGCGGTTCGACGAGTGGCAACGCTGCGGCTTCGGGCATGCCATCGATGTTCACACGCCCGGCGGGCCCGGGCATCAGGGTCGGCCCCCGAGACTCCCCTGATCTTCCGGCCCAGCTGCCGTCGAACGCTTCCCCCGCCCTGTCTCAGGGCCGATATCAGGGTTCGTCCAGGGTCATACCGACTGCCGCCGAGCCGCCCCAAGCGCCACCATGGACTCATGACAGATCACGCACACGCCGCGACGGGTCCGGGACCCGGCTCCGGCCCACGCCCCACCCCGGGCGTCGGGCCGCAGGATGCCGCGCCCGCCGCGGCGACCCCGCCCACGGAGAAAGGGGAACCGCGCGCGCCCGAGCACGCGGCGACAGACGACCAGCTGCCGATCAGGTTCCGGCGCGACCGACGGCAGAAGATGCTGGGCGGAGTGTGCGCGGGGCTCGGGCGGGCGTGCGACATGGACCCGGTGATCTTCCGGATCACTCTCGCGGTGCTCTCCGCGACCGGCGGCATCGGCCTCATCTTCTACGGCTTCGCCTGGCTGTTCGTGCCGTACGACGACGAGGAGGAGAACGAGGTCCGCAAGCTGCTCACCGGCCGCGTGGACGGCCAGGCGCTGACAGCAGTGCTCTTCGCCCTGGTCGGCTGCGGTGTGTTCCTGACGATGCTGAAGAACGGCGGGGTGCTCTCCTTCGCCGTCATACTGTCCATCCTTCTCGCGGGCGCCGGCTACTGGTCGCGCAACCGCGGCGCTCCCGACCCCGACCCGCTGGCCGCCCAGGCCGTCGCCGACGCCCCACCGGAGGCCAAGGCGCCCCCGGTTCCCTCCGCCTACCCCTCCTGGTGGCGCGACCCCATCGTCAAGGACGGCACCCACGTCGGCGGTACGGGCTATCTGTGGGGCCCTTCCGACACCCGCGACCGGGACATCGCGGCAGCGGTCAACATCACCTACGGCAACTACGGCGGACCGCATCCGGGCATACGGACCCCCTGGCCCAGCCGGCCGAAGCCGCGCGGCGCACGCTGGATCGGCGGCTGGGTCTTTCTGCTCGCCCTCCTCGCCGGTTTCCTCGGCACGGCCGCGAGATGGGACGACGCGGCACTCGCCACCAGCTTGCAGACCGGCTTGGCCTGCGCGCTGATCGTCTTCGGTGTCGGCATCGCGGTCAGCGCGTTCCTCGGCCGCACGGGAGCCGGCTCGATCTTCCTGGCGATCATCACCGCAGCCCTGTTGGCGGGCTCGGCCGCACTGCCCAAGGACGTCAGTACCCACTGGGTGCGCACGGAGTGGACACCGACCGCGGTGGCAGACGTACTGCCGAGGTACGACCTCGGTACGGGCGTCGCCACGCTGGACCTGACCGGGCTGCGCCTCGCCAAGGGGCAGACGGTGACGACCGCGGTCGAGGTGGGCGTGGGCAGGATCGAGGTGATCGTGCCGAAGGATGTGACGGTGGAGGCGGATATCGAGGTCGGCATAGGTGACATCCAGTTGCCCGGCGAAGGGAAGCAGGACGTGGACGTGGCACCCGGCAAGCACAAGCAGGTCACGCTGCCACCGGCCGACGAGGGCAGCGCCGGCACGGTCGACCTGGACCTCGGCGTCGGCGTGGGACAAGCGGAGGTGACCCGTGCCGCGTCATGAGTTCCAGCCCGGAAAGCTGATCGCCGGTCTCTTCGTCACCGTCGCGGGCATCACCTACCTGGGCGACGCGGGCGATGCCTGGGAGACACCCTGGTTCGCGGTGATCCCGCTCCTGGTGTTCGGCCTTGCCCTGGCAGGCGCGGTGGCCCTGCTGACCGGGGCGATACGCCGCCGCAGGACATCCCGCCACGCGGCAACACCCACCGACAACAGAACAGAGACGACAGAACCTGGGTGAGAGCTGCCGGAGACAGCCGGCTGACCGCCGCCCACCGCACCAGCGGTGGGCACCCGACCTCGCGCACCGGCTCTCGAACCACCCCCTCCGCTACCGATAGCCGCCGGACCGCTGCCGCCGTCGGGACCGCAGAGCGGCGTCGACGGAGAAGACGGACGCGCCGGCGAGGACCAGGGGAAGCCAGGCCATCAGGTACGGAAGATCATTTCCGTAGTAGTACGGGGTGGAGGCCCAGCTCACGGTCAGCCAGAGGCTGAGCGAGATCAGCGCTCCGCCGACCGCCGCCAGGCGGGCGAGCAGCCCCAGCAGCGTGCCGATACCGACCGCCAGCTCGCCGAAGGCGATGGCGTAGCCGAAGCCGGCGGGGCTCTTGAGGGCGAGGTCCACCAGGGCCGGGATCGCGGAGGAGTCCCGGACGCTGCGCATCAGGTCACCGACAGAGCCTGATCCGGAGTCGGCGAAGAAGGAGCTGTTGGTGAGTTTGTCCAGGCCGGCGTAGATGAAGGTGATGCCGAGGAAGACACGCAGGGGCAGCAGGGCGTAGCGGGTCGCGGTGTCCCGCCAGTCCCGGTCGCCGTCGAGATAAGGGGAGCGCGTATCCGATCGAGTGCTGTGAGTCATCGCCCTGAGCCGCCTCTCGCCTGCCGTACGTTGACCCCTCAACAGACCATACGTACGACAACGTGACCTCGCTCACCCCTGGCACAGGATTTTTGCCATCGGTGACCGACCGTTCTCCCGACCGCCCGCCCGACCGGCCGAGGACGTCCACCCAGTTCGTTCGCCCGGCGAGTCCGTCGGCTTGTCAGCCCGTCAGTCCAGCAGCCTTTTCGGTCTGTTCAGACTGTTCGGTCGGCCAGGTCCGCCGGGTCCGTTCAGTCCGTCACGTCGATCACGCACCGGTTCGTCTCCACGCCCGCCGCGGTCACCACCTGCACCTCGACCCGGCCGGGCTCCACATCCGCCGGGACAGGCACCGTCAGTACGTCGTCGCGGGGGTTGCTGAAGCCGCCGGGTACCGGGACCAGGGGGACGTGGACATGGACCGGGCCGATGCGGACGACCATGCGGGACAGTCGGTCGGCGGTGCCCGCGCCCGGGGGCACGAAGCCGGCGCCGCGGATCTCGATGTCGTCGCCGGTGCGGATCGGGGCGTCCAGATCGCCCGCCTCGCGGGACCGGACGACCGAGAGGATCACCGGTCGGCCGCCCTCCGCGTACTTGCCGGCCACATAGGTCGCCGCCGACACCAGCACCACCACCGCCAGCCCCCACGGCAGGTCCGGCAGCTGATCCGGGCGCCTGGCCAGTCGTACGACCGCGAAGAGGAGAGCGACCGTGCCGATCAGCACGTACTGGATGTCCGCGAAGGTGCCGCGGCCCGCGTCGTCCGTCAGGAGGTCGGCCGCGCGGGGGCGGTCCGCGCGTACCTTCTGCAGGCGCTGGCCGAGGACACGCAGGCCGACGACCCTGCGGACGAGCACCGCGATGGCGCACACCACCGCGAGGACGGTCACGACACCCGCGCCCCGGGCGAGGTCGAGGCCGGCGATCAGCGCGTCGCGCTCCTCGTGGCCGGAGGCCCCGGCGAGCCGGCCCACCAGGACGAGTACGGCGTACGCGAGGAACAGCACCCAGCTCGCGGCCACCACCCGGGAGGTCGACAGGCGGTTGTCCTCGCCGATCAGGGGCGCGAGCGCCCCGCCCCGCGCCCGGTGGAACCAGGACGCGGCGGTCAGCACGCCTCCGACGAGTACGGCGGCGACCAGTCCGGCCGTCCGGGCGGCGGTCCAGCCCGCTCCGATCGCGGTGAGCGCCTGCACGAGCAGCAGGACGCCGATCAGCGCCCACACGGTGAACGCCGTGCGGCGCCACAGCCGCGCGAGCCATACGTCGCCCTCGGCCCGGCCGCGCTCGGCGACGACGGCCGCGGACTGGGTCAGTTCGTCGGAGACCCACTGGCGGGAGGCCGAGGCCGAATACGCCACCGCCGCCGGCAGCCCCTGCCCGGCCGCGAACCCCTCCCGCATGAGCAGGAACTCGGCGACCGCGCGCCGGTGCCCCGTACGCGCCCCGTGCGGGCAGTCCCCACAGGCGCAGCCACCCCCGTGGTCCCCGGGCAGCACACCTTGCCTCGCCTCCTGCACCGCCACGCCCGAAGCCTGCCTTCCCCACACCCGACACGACACTTCACGAACCAGGACATCCACCCACCGGAACAAACCTGGGCAGAACGGGACTTTGGGAGCCTCAGACGTGGCTCACGCAACTCCCCTACGACGAGAGCGAATTGTGCCCTACCTAACACTCGTTGTGTGCGGCAGGTCGGCCCCGGCAGGGGAAAAGGCGAGTGAAACCGTGACCCGCTTGTTGACCCGGCTGCGAGAATTCGCGTATGGCCGAGATCATCCAGCGCGACGGGACCTGGGTCTTCGACGGCAGCACGGTCAGGATCACGCCGGGGCTCCACCGCTCCGTGCCACTGTTCCGGCAGACGTACGGCGAGGTCGCCGTACCCCTGGAAGCGGTCTCGGGCATCGTCTACGAACCCGAACGCAAGCGCGGACGGCTGCGGCTGAGGCTCCGCGAGGGCGCCGACCCGCTGCTCCAGGCGACCGGCGGACGGCTGCCGGACGCGGCCGACCCGTACCAGCTGACCGTGGACATCGACAGGTCCGGAGTCGCCGAGTACCTCGCCGAGGAGATCCGGCACGCCCTGCTACTCGACCAGGTTCCCGCGGAACCGGTCAAGGCGTATCTGCTCCCGGGGCCGCCCGTGCCGGTGTCGGTGCGGTCCAGCGACGGCTTGGTGTCCTTCGACGGTACGCGGGTTCGTATCGACTGGGCCGACACCTCGGACCGGGTCAAGCGGGCGACCGGCCCCCGCATCATCTCCAGCCACGATCTCGTGCAGGTCGACTGGCTGCCCAACTCCGGTTACGAGGACGGCTTCATGCGCTTCGTGACCCACGGGACGGTGTTCTCCAAGCTGCCGCCCGAGAAGGACCCCTACGCCCTCGACCTGTGGGGCAGCACCCGCCGCGACCTGCTCACGGCGCTCGTCGCGACCGCCGTCACCGCCCGTCTGCCGCACCCCTCCACCCGTGCGGTCGACCACGTGGACCGGGCCCGGCCCGCCCCCACGATCCCGCCACCGTCCGATCATCACGACGTGCTCCTGCGCAGGCTCCGGGAGCTGGGCGAGCTGCACCGCGAGGGCATGCTCACGGACGAGGAGTTCGCGACCACCAAGGCGGCCGTCCTGCGGGGTTTCTGAGCCAACCCTTCGGGCATTTTGGCCCGCCCGGGGATCTCGACCCACTCGGTGCCGCCGGCTCGTGCGGGGCGCTGCGGCTAACCCAGCAGATCGGGTTCGCTTCTGCTGATGTCCCGCCACAGGGGCTGGTAGTTGATCCACCCGACCAGGTCACCGCCGAGCTGCTCCCGCATCGAGACCGCCTGCTTGTGGTCGATGAGGATGGGCCGGCCCGCCGCCCGCGCGGTCAGCTGGACCTGGCTCGACCGTTCCATCGACACGAACCACCAGGCCGCAGCGTCCACCGAGTCACCCACGGTGAGCAGCCCGTGGTTGCGCAGCACGAGGGCCTTGCGGGAGCCCAGCGCGGACGCGATCCGGCGGCCCTCGTCGGCGTCCACGGCGACGCCCGTGTACGCGTCGTACAGCGCGTGGTCCTCGTAGAAGGCGCAGCTCTCCTGGGTGATCGGGTCGAGGAGGTCACCGAGGGCGGAGAGGGCGCGGCCGTGCACAGAGTGGCAGTGGGCCACGGCGACGACGTCCGGGCGGGCGGCGTGCACCTGGGCGTGCACGGTGAAGGCCGCCTGGTTGACGTGGTAGCGGCCCTCGATGACCTGGCCGTCCTGGTTGGCCATGACGAGGTCACTCACGGTGACCTGCTTGAAGGGGATCCCGAAGGGGTTCACCCAGAAGCAGTTGCTGTACTCCGGGTCGCGCGCCGTGATGTGCCCCGAGACACCGTCCTCGAAACCGAAGCGGCCGAAGAGTCTGATCGCCCCGGCCAGCCGTTCCTTGCGGTGCCTGCGCTCGTCGTCGAGCGACTCGTACATCGGGGGCATCGCGAACTGCAGCTGGTCGGTGGGCAGCGGCAGGGGCGGAGTGGGCCCGTGCATAGGTCCTCCAGCACTGGGTTCCTTTACGGATCGGAAGTTACCGTCGGTCCGCGCAGGAGAACAGGGATGTTTGCGAAGAGATGTGCGACGAGATGAAAGAGATATCTGGACCAGGGGCGTGAGGCACCGACGCGACACCGACAAGGCACCGGCGAATACACGTCACAGGATGTCGGGTATCCGCGTCAGACTCGGCCCCATGAACTGGGCAGTATTCACCACCGCGGAACCCGGCCTGGCCGAAACCGTCGAAAAACGCTTCCGGGCCTTCGACCACCACACCCTCGCCACCCTCCGCAAGGACGGGTCGCCTCGCACTTCCGGTCTCGAAGTCCGCTTCCTGCAGGGCGAGTTGTGGCTCGCCATGATGCCGGACTCGCTGAAGGCACGGGACCTGTACCGCGACCCCCGCTTCGCCCTCCAGACGAACCCCGGCCCGGGGACGGACACGGCGGGCGGCGACGTACGCGTCAGCGGGCGCGCGTACGAGGTCGAGGATCCGACCGCCAAGGCCGCGTACACCGAAGAGGTGGAACCACCGGAGCCGTTCCACCTCTTCCGCACCGAGCTGACGGAGGTCGTGCGGACGTACGTCGAGGACGAGAAGTATCTGGTCGTCCAGGTCTGGCGGCCCGGAGCACCGGCACGCACCCTCAGGCGGACGTGAGCCGGACCGCCCGCGGGACTACTCCCACTCGATGGTGCCCGGCGGCTTGCTCGTCACGTCGAGGACGACCCGGTTGACGTCGGCGACCTCGTTGGTGATGCGGGTCGAGATCTTCGCCAGGACCTCGTACGGGAGGCGGGACCAGTCGGCGGTCATCGCGTCCTCGGAGGAGACCGGGCGCAGGACGATCGGGTGACCGTACGTACGGCCGTCGCCCTGGACGCCGACACTGCGCACGTCCGCGAGGAGGACCACCGGGCACTGCCAGATGTCGCGGTCGAGGCCGGCGGCGGTCAGTTCCTCGCGGGCGATCGCGTCGGCCTCACGGAGGAGGTCGAGGCGGTCCTTGGTGACCTCGCCGACGATCCGGATGCCGAGGCCGGGGCCGGGGAACGGCTGGCGCTGGACGATCTCGTCCGGCAGGCCCAGCTCCTGGCCGACCATCCTGACCTCGTCCTTGAAGAGCTTGCGCAGCGGCTCGATCAGCTCGAACTCGAGGTCCTCGGGCAGCCCGCCCACGTTGTGGTGGGACTTGATGTTGGCCGTGCCGGTACCGCCACCGGACTCGACCACATCGGGGTAGAGGGTGCCCTGTACCAGGAAGGCGACCTCGGGACCCTCGTCGGCGATGATCTCGGCCTGCGCCTGTTCGAAGACGCGGATGAACTCGCGCCCGATGATCTTCCGCTTCTCCTCGGGGTCGGAGACCCCGGCGAGCGCGTTGAGGAAGCGCTCCTCGGCGTCGACGACCTTCAGGGTGACGCCGGTCGAGGCGACGAAGTCCTTCTCGACCTGCTCGGTCTCACCCTTGCGCATCAGCCCGTGGTCGACGTACACGCAGGTCAGCTGGGAGCCGATGGCCTTCTGGACGAGGGCTGCGGCGACCGCCGAGTCCACGCCGCCGGAGAGGCCGCAGACGGCGCGCTTGTCGCCGACCTGCTCACGGATCAGCGCCACCTGCTCGTCGATGACGTTGCCGGTGGTCCAGGACGGGGTCAGACCCGCGCCCCGGTAGAGGAAGTGTTCGAGGACCTGCTGGCCGTGCGTGGAGTGCATGACCTCGGGGTGGTACTGGACGCCGTAGAGCTTCTTCTCGTCGTTCTCGAAGGCGGCGACCGGGACGACGTCCGTGGACGCCGTGACCGCGAAGCCCTCGGGGGCGGCGGAGCAGGCGTCGCCATGGGACATCCACACCGACTGGTCCGCCGGGGTGCCCTCGAAGAGGGTGGAGGACGGCTTGGTGACGGCCAGCTGTGTACGGCCGTACTCGCGCGCTCCGGAGTTGTCGACCGTGCCGCCGAGGGTGGTCGCCATCAGCTGGAAGCCGTAGCACATGCCGAAGACCGGGACGCCGGCCTCGAAGATCGCGCGGTCCAGGCGCGGGGCGCCCTCCGCGTACACCGACGAGGGGCCGCCGGAGAGGATGATCGCCGCGGGGTTCTTGGCGAGCATCTCCTCGACCGGCATGGTGCTCGGCACGATCTCGCTGTAGACCCGGGCCTCGCGGACTCGGCGGGCGATGAGCTGGGCGTACTGCGCACCGAAGTCGACGACCAGGACGGTGTCGGGGGCGGGGGTCGCTGCTGACACGGGGGCCTTCCGGCGGTTGGGCGGGGGTCTGTGCGGGTGATTCTACCGGGGTGGGGTTGGGCACCTTGCCGTCTTCTGGGGGCTGCCGCCCCCAGGCCCCCGCTCCGGCCCTGAACGGGCCTTGTCCTCAAACGCCGGACGGGCTGGAGGTGCCCGGGGCGGCACTGAAGGGGTTGCCGTCAGCCCCGCCGCCCCGAAAGACAGAAACACCGCCTTGCAAAGGTGTCCTCCCCCATGCACACTGACCCCCATGCTCACGCACCCGACCTTCCTCTTTACCCATGGCAACCGGCCCACCGGCTGCCATGGTCGTGCTGCTTGAGCAACTGACAAGCGACTTCCCAGGCGCCCCGGGCCGACAAGGCCCGGGGCACCTGTCGTTTCCGGGGTCTGTCGGTCCGGGGCACTCCGTCCCATGTGACAAGGAGCCCCGTATGACCACCACCGACACAGCCGCAGCCGATGTGATCGCCGACGCGCGTGCCCGTATCGACGCCCTCGACGACCGGATCATCGGCCTCGTGCAGGAACGGATGGCCGTGTCCGCGGTCGTCCAGGAGACGCGCATCGCCTCCGGCGGACGGCGCGTGAACCTGTCCCGTGAGATGGACGTCCTCAGCCATTACCGGGACGCGCTGGGCAGGCCCGGCACGTCCCTCGCGATGACGCTGCTGGAGCTGTGCCGGGGTCGTATCTGAGTTCGGGCGCCTTCTCCGCCGTCCGGCGCGTGACCGCCGTACGCCGCCTTCGTTGGTACCGGTGTCCGCGCCAGCCAGGGGCGGCCCGCACAAACCACGCGTGGCTCCAGGGTTGTGACCGGACGGCAGGGGACAGCAGCCCGGTCACCCCCCGGAGAACGGTCGGCCCCGGGGACGCCCGGAGCCGGCCGGCACAGCGGAACACGGTCGACTGCAGCACAAGGGCCAAAGAGTACGAGTCCGGGTCAAAAGGTTGCGCACTCGGTGACCTTCCAGCACGATGCAGGAACAGCCCAAGTCCCTTGGCAGGCAAGTGCATTGCCCTGCGATCCCCAACCGCCATTGGTCCAGACCAGGCGTGCGCCCCCTGTACGCCGGGGCGCCGACCGTGGGTACAGACCAACAACGCGGCGCAACCCCCCGGCGCCGCTTCCCCCAGGCACCGGCGCTGCCCTGACGCCGGTGCTGACGGAGAAGGGCCCCGCGGCTCCGCCCCGCGGGGCCCTTTGCCGCGTCCGGAACCGGGTGTCAGGAACGCGTGACGGTCCCGCACTCACCGTCGCCCAGCTTGGCTACCCCTTCGTCCCGGCGATCGTAGGGGTCGATGGTGGGACCGGTGGGGTCGGCGCCCGTCGTAGCGGTGTCCGAGTCGAAGTGCGGGTGGAAATAGCCGTCGTTCACGTCACAGTCCGAGTTGCCGAACGTACTGTCGTAGCGCGAGACGCTGATCTTCCCCGGAGTCACCTGGTACTTGGCCGGGTCGTAGAGCGTGATGTCGAGCACCCGGCGCACGATGGTGCGGGCCACCTCGGTGGCGCCGGCGCCCGCGTGCACCAGTGGGTAGACGAAGGTGTAGTCGGCACGCACGACAACGGTGTCGCGTTTGCCCGCCTCGAACGTCATTCGGCCGCGGGTCTTGATCACCTCACCCGTCAGGCGCACCTCGGCGGGGTCGAACCGGCTGAACATCAACAGCGGGTCACGCTTCTTGTCCGGTCTGCGCAGGGAGTCGTTCAGGTCGCCGAGCAGGTCCTTCTGGGCGGGGTCGATCGCCTTGAGCGCGGCTTCGGGACGTCCGCCGCGCAGGGTGCCTCGGTCGAGGTTCGCATCGACCAGGAACTGCTTGCTCTGCCGCAACACCCGTTCCACCTCGGCCTTCGAGAACGAGCCGATCGCCCTGGCCCGCGGCAGGACGATGCCGGCCGCGCCGTTCGCGTACCGCTCGGCCGGTGATCCGGCGAACGGCCTGGCGAGAGTCGGGACATCCGGATCCACCGCCGAAGGCGGCGCGGACGGTGCCGCCGTCTCCTCGGGCAGCGGCGAGGCATCGGCGGTCGCGTCCGACCCGCCGGAACCGAAGGGGTCGCCGGGGAGCAGGGACGGCTTCATGGCCACCACCGCCACAGCGATGGCCAGCGGTACGCCGATCACCCCCCACCAGCGCCGGCGCCTGGCCGCGCGCTCCTCGGCCGTCCGCCGGGCGGGGTCGGTGCGCCAGCCCGCGGGCTGTTCGCCCCGCGCGTCCTGCTGGCGCAGCCGTTCGGTGACCATCCGCGCCCGTGCGGACGGTTCCTTCGGTGCGGAGCCACGGATGTCCCGCTCGGTGTCGCGGGTGAACTTCTCCCATATGTCGTCGGGAACCGACGGCTCGGGCTCTTCGGACGGCTTGCCGCCGGACTGATTATCAGACACGAGGGATATTTCTAGGTGATCCGAAAGCGTCTCCACAACCAGCACATACTCAAAACCTGCGTCGACTACCCAAATCCCGTGGGGGCAGTCCAGATGTGACCCAGCACACATAAGTTTTCTGTGAGCGAAGAGCAACCATTCACAGCCGCCGCATGTCACACGTTCAGAACCAGGGGCAACGACTGTGCCCCGAACCTGGATGTTCCGAGATCTTGAGGTCTTCATGAAGCTTCGCCGTGCCATGGTCGCCGCAGCGGCGACGGCTGTCATAACCCCGCTGGCCCTGCTGTCCGCGCCCGTCGCGTTCGCCGACGAGTCGCCCTCGGCCTCCCCGAGCGAGACGGCCGTCACCGAGACGCCCTCGCAGACCCCGAGCGACAGCACGTCGGCGACCCCCTCGAACCCCGCGCCGTCCGACACCGGTCTGCCGTCCGACGTGCCGTCCAACAGCGCCTCGCCGAGCGCGGGCGTCAGCGACTCCGCCTCGCCCTCCGTCTCCGCCTCCCCCTCGGTCTCCGCCGAGCCGAGCGAGAACCCGACGGACCCGGACGTCCCGTTCTGCGAGGACCTCGACGAGGACTACAGCGACGCCCAGGTGTCCGCCGACATCAAGGGCCTGCCCGGCAAGATCGTCGCGGGTGACGGCTTCCACGGCTTCAAGCTGGTCGTCACGAACGACTCGAAGACCGACATCAAGGGTGTCGCCTTCTACGCCGAGATCGAGAACTACGAGTTCGACGAGGCGAAGTTCCTCAGCCCGTACGTCGACCTGGAGTTCAAGAACCCCGAGACCGGCAAGTGGGACCGGATCGGCGACGACGACTGGGCCGGCGACTACTTCTTCTACGTCGACAAGCTGAAGGCCGGGGCCAGCGAGTCCGTCGACCTGCGCGTCAGCATCGACAAGCAGGCCCCCGCGGGCGACGCCTACTCCTTCGGCTCCGGTGCCTACATCGACAACGTCGACGGCCAGGACTGCATCGCCGAGGGCTGGGCCCAGTACGACTTCAAGGTCCTGAAGGCCGGCTCCTCGAACACCGACCCGGGTTCGGCCACGCCGAGCGACAACGGCTCCAAGGACCCGGTCCACAAGCCCCAGGGCAACGTCTCCGACCTGCCGACCGGCAACCTCGCCGACACCGGCTCCAGTTCCGCCCTGCCGATGATCGGCCTGGTCGGCGGTGTCGCCGTCGTCGCCGGTGCGGGTGCGGTGTTCGCGATGCGTCGCCGGAAGGCGGGCACGGAGGCGTAAGCCTCCACAAGGACAAGAGAAGGACCTGCGCTCGGAGGGGGGCGCGGGTCCTTCTCTTTGGTTTTTTCAGGGTCCGGCCGTCGGGATTCGGTCCCTCCGGATCTGCGGCCACACCTCGGTCATGCCGGTCGGGTCGTCTTCTTCGGCACCGACGGAATCCCCAGGAACGGCAGCCGCAGCGCGCCGAACGCCTCCGCCGGGACGGCCGGTGACTTCGGTTCGACCGGCCTCAGACGTTCGTACGCCGCGCCCTGGGCCGGACGCGGGTCCGCCTCGCCGTTGTTCGGCCAGTACGACACCGCGCGTTCGGCCTGGGCGGTGATCGTGAGGGACGGGTTGACGCCGAGGTTCGCGGAGACCGCGGCGCCGTCGACCACCGAGATCCCGGGATGGCCGTACAGACGGTGGTACGGGTCGATCACGCCCGTCTCCCGTGAGTCGCCGATCGGACAGCCGCCGAGGAAGTGCGCGGTCAGCGGCATGCCCATCAGTTCACCCACGTTGCTGCCGGCGAAGCCGTTGATCTCGGCGGCGATCGCCGAGGCACCCTCCGTCGCCGCCCTGATCTGCTTGGGGTTGGGGGAGCCATGACCCTGACGGGCCGTGAGAAGGCCCTTGCCCGCGCCCTTGGGCTTCAGGTAGGTCGTCAGGGAGTTGTCCAGGGACTGCATCACCAGACCGATGATGGTCCGCTCCGACCAGTGCCGGTTGGAGACCGAGCGCAGGACCAGCAGCGGGTGACGGGCCGCGTTCGCCAGCCAGCCCAGGGCCCTGGACGACCCTTCCGCGTACGGGACCTGGAGGATCGACAGACCTCCCATCGAGTTCGAGCCCTTGCCGTAGCGGACCGGTTCGATGTGGGTGTTCCCGTCGGGGTGGATCGAGGACGTGATGGCGACTCCGCGCGTGAAGTCGACCTTCGCCTCCCCGGTCACCTTGCGGTAGCGGCGATCGTCGGTCTGGGCGCCGACCAGCGCCTCCGAGTTGGTACGGGTCAGCTCACCCAACCGGTCTGAAATGTAGGGGAGTTGACCGCCCGCTTTCATCCGGTGCAGCAGGGTCTGAGTGCCGTACGTACCGGCCGCGAGGACGACACGGCGGGCCGTGAGGGTGCGGCCCGCGCCCTTCCGCTTCGCGTCCGTCGGGAGTGTGGTCACCGCGTAGCCGCCGCGCGAGTCGTCCGTGACGGACACGACCGTCGTCAGGGGGTGAACGACCGCGCCCGCCTTCTCGGCGAGGTAGAGGTAGTTCTCGTTGAGGGTGTTCTTCGCGCCGTGCCGACACCCGGTCATGCACTCACCGCACTCGGTGCACGCCTTGCGCGCGGGCCCGGCGCCCCCGAAGTAGGGATCGGGAGCCTGCTCCCCCGGCGCGGCCCGCACCGCGCCCTCCCCTGCCTCTCCGTCCGCCCCGTCTCCGAAGAAGACCCCGACCGGCGCCATGTGGAAGGTGTCCCCGACGCCCATCCGCTCGGCCGCCGCCTTCAGATGGACGTCGGAGGGGGTCATCGTCGGGTTGAGCCGTACGCCGAGCATGCGCCGGGCCTGGTCGTAGTACGGCCCGAGCTCCTCCTGCCAGTCCGTGATGTCACGCCACTGGGGGTCGTCGAAGAACGGCTTCGGCGGTACGTAGAGGGTGTTGGCGTAGTTCAGCGAACCGCCGCCGACACCCGCGCCCGCCAACACCATCACGTTGCCCAGCAGATGAATGCGCTGGATCCCGTACAGACCGAGCCTGGGCGCCCAGAGGTAGTTCCTCAGGTCCCAGGAGTTCCTGGGGAGCGTGTCGCGCGTGAAGCGGCGGCCCGCTTCCAGTACGCCGACCCGGTACCCCTTCTCGGTCAGCCGCAGGGCGGTGACGGAGCCGCCGAAGCCGGAGCCCACGACGATGACGTCGTAGTCGTACTGATGGTCGTCGTCGTGGTCGTACGGCACTTGCTCTCCTCGTTGAGAACAGAAAACGCTAATTACCGCAGCCGCAGGGCCTTCATGACCTTCAGGCTCCTGCTCATGAACTCCGCGTACTTCTCGTCGTCCATCCCCAGGGCCGGGGCCAGTGGCAGCAGTCGCTGCTGGGCGACCGTCTGCGCCTCGGTGTACTTGAGGATGCCCTCGGAGCCGTGGCGGCGGCCGAGGCCGGACTCCTTCATGCCACCCATGGGTGACTGGACGCTGCCGTACGCGGCCGCGTAGCCCTCGTTGACGTTGACCGTGCCGCAGCGCACCCGGGCGGCGACGGCTCGGCCACGGGCGCCGTTCTTCGTCCAGACCGAGGAATTCAGGCCGTACGGCGTGGAGTTGGCCAGCGCCACCGCCTCGTCGTCGGACTTGAAACGGTAGATGGAGACGACCGGGCCGAAGGTCTCCTCCGAGCAGACGGCCATCGGGGTCTCGACGCCGTCGAGGATGGTCGGCTCGTAGAAGTACGGGCCGATGTCCGGACGGGCCGTGCCGCCCGCGATGACCTTCGCGCCCTTCGCGACCGCCTCGTCGACGTGCTTCGTCACCGTCTCCAGCTGGCGTTCGCCGACGAGTGAGCCCATGTCGGCGCCGTACGCGAGGGACTTGCCGAGCCGCATCGCCTTCGTGCGGGCCGCGAAGCGCTCGACGAAAGCGTCCGCGATCGACTCGTGGACGTACAACCGCTCGATGGAGATGCAGAGTTGCCCGGCGGAGGAGAAGCAGGCCCGGACCGCGCCCGCCGCCGCCTTCTCGATGTCGGCGTCGTCCAGGACCAACATGGCGTTCTTGCCGCCGAGTTCGAGGGACACGCCGACCAGACGCGCGGCGGCGCCCTGCGCGACCTCGCGGCCGGTACGGGTGGAGCCGGTGAAGGAGACGTAGTCGGCGTGCTTGACGACCTCGGGGCCGATGACCGGGCCCTCACCGAGAACGACCTGGAAGACATCGGCGGGCAGACCGGCCTCGATGAGGAGGTCCCGGGCCCACAGGGCCGTCAGACAGGTCTCCGTGTCCGGCTTCATCACGACCGCGTTGCCCGCGACGAACGCGGGGATCGCGTCGCCGACCGACAGCTCCAGCGGGTAGTTCCAGGGGGCGATCTGGCCAACCACCCCACGGGGGTGGCGCAGTTCGGTGACCTTGGTGAGGGTGGGCATCGCGCCCGCGTGCCGCTTCGGCTTCAGGTACCGGGGTGCCATGCGGCCGTAGTGGCGGGCGGCCACGGCGACGGCCTGGACCTCCTCGTGGGCGTGCAGCCGGGCCTTGCCGGTCTCCAGCTGGATGAGGTCGAGGACCTCGGCCTGGCGTGCCAGCACCAGGTCGTGGAAGCGGAGCAGCACGGCCGCGCGCTGCCGTACCGGGGTCTGCTCCCACACGGCCTGGGCGGTGCGGGCCCGTTCGTACGCCTTCTCCACGTCCTCGGGGGTGGACTCGGGCAGGTCGGCCAGCTTCTCGCCGGTGAACGGGGTGTGGTTGGCGGTGCGACCGGAGCCGACGACACCCTTGGTGAGCTGGGCGACCAGCTCGGGGGTGACCACGTCGGCGGCGGTGCGGGCGCCTGTGGGCGCGGGTGCCAGGGGGTTCGTACCGGTGGGGGCGTCGGTGCCGGGCTTTACCGGGGCCTGCGAGTCCGTCATGAGCCGCAGGGTATGACGGCTCGGAGGCTTTGGGTACCCATGGGTAACCCGGATTCACCGAGTACGCACACGGCGTCGGCCCGCAGCGGCATGCCGCCAGTGAGTACTGGCAACAAATCTGCTGATCAGGGCGTTGGGCGCCACGCGCTCACCCGAGGAACAGCGGGATGCGTCACTTTTTCCCGGGCGGGAGTCACGCCCTGTCGATCTGGAGCCGGTCGCGCGCTTCCTTGAAGACGTCCGTCCCCCGCTTCTCGTCCGGCGTCCCCTTGGGCATGTCCACTCGCAGCTCGTACAGCCTGCCGTCGTCGGTCAGGATCTCCACCTGCATGACCCGGACGAGCCTGCCCTCGGTGTCGTAGGTGGTGTCGGCCTGGACGGACTTGTAGCCGCCGACCGTCGTGTCGGTGTACCGGGTGGTCGACTCGCCGTATCCGGCCCAGGTGTCGGCGGCCTCCTTCGCCTGGCCCAGGGGCGAGCGGGGCGCCTTGTCCCACAGGGTGAGGCGGACCTGGATCACCGCGTCGTTGTCGTAGATCGCCATCCGGGGCTGGTCGCCGGCGTCGCCCTGCTCGTGGAAACGGACGTACTGGCGGGGAAGGGCGAGGACCGCCCGGAGGTCCTTCTCGTCGTGGGCCGTCCAGCCGTCGAGGGTGGGCTCGGCCTCCGTCGGCGGTACGGGGACGGGGGGTACGGCTTCCGGCGTGCCGCCCGGCTCCTCCACCGCGACGGCCGCGTCCTCACCGCCGGTCCTCACGACCACGCCCTCGACGACCGCGCCCACGGCAACGAGCGCGACCGCGCCGCCCAGCACCCCGAGGATCACCCGCCGGGAACGGCCGCGGCGCGAAGCCTTCGGCGCGGACAGCGAGACGGCACGGGTCTCGGGTGAGGCCCCGGTGCCGGGCGCCCCGGGCACGGCACCGCCGGGTACGACCGTCCCGGGCCCGGATCCGGAAGCAGAGGGGGAAGGGGTAGGGGTGGAGGTAGGGGAAGCAGGAGGAGGGGGCTCGGGGTCGGACTCGGGCGCCCGGCCCTCCGCCTTCAGCCGTACCGTCCCCGCGTCTTCCGCCAACTCCCTGATCCCGGAAGCCTCCTGAGCCTTCGTCAACTCGCCCCGCTCGGCCGCCTTCGGCAGCGGCCAGCCCTTGGCGACCGCTTCCAGAGCCGCGGTGACCTCGTCCGCGTCGGGGCGCTCGGCGGGGTCCTTCACCAGCAGTCGTACGAGCAACGGGCCGAGCGGGCCCGCCTGTTGGGGCTTGACCGGCTCGGCGGCGAGAATCGCGGCGAGCGTGGACTCCAGCGTCGTACGGCGGAAGGGGGACCAGCCCTCGACCGCCGCGTAGAGGAGTACGCCGAGCGACCACAGGTCGGAGGAGGGGCCGGCGCCCCGGCCGGACATGCGCTCGGGCGCGATGAACTCCAGGGAACCGACGAACTCCCCGCTCATCGTGAGGGATTCCTCGCCCATGATGTGGGCGATACCGAAGTCGGTGAGAACGACCCGACCGTGCGGTCCGAGCAGGACGTTGGCGGGTTTCACGTCCCGGTGGACGATCCCGACGGAGTGCGCGGCGCTGAGCGCGCCGACCACGGCGAGGCCGATGCGCGCGGACTCGGCGGGCTTCACGGGGCCCCGCTGGAGCACCTCGTGCAGCGACTCGCCGCGCACCAACTCCATGACGATCCAGGGGAGTCCGTCCTCGACGACGACATCGTGGACGGAGACGGCCGAGGGATGGTCGACGCGCGCGGCGGCCCGCGCCTCCCGGTGGAGGCGGTGCGCTGTCCGCTGGTGGGCGGCGTCCTGCGGGTCCCCGGGCAGCCTCGGCTGCTTGACGGCGACCTCACGCTCGACGAGTTCGTCCTGGGCCCGCCACACGGTGCCCATACCGCCGGATCCGATGCGCTCGGTCAGCCGGTACCGGCCGCCGACGAGCCGCCCCACATCGCCCTTGTTGCCCCCGTCGCGGCCCCCGTTCCCCCCGCCCCTGTTCGCGCCGCCTTCCCCGCCGTAGCTCATGCCCCATCCCTACCCTGCGGGGCGGACGCTTGTCGACGCCGGTCCAGGGCGTCCGTCGTACGGCGGGGCAGCGCCGTACGGCCCACCGTCGCCGCCAGTTTGCGCAGTCGCCGCCAGTCCATGGGGGGCGTGGGGGCGGGCACCCCGGGCCGGTGGCGGGGGACGCGGACGCGCAGGGCGCCCGCTTCGACACGGCAGCGCACGGGGGTGGGCAGGACCAGGGCCTCGCCGTCGAGGCCGACCTCGATCTCGGGCAGGTCGGCCTCGATGACGACCTCGTGGGCGGTGACGACGGTCAGGCCGGTGGCGTACCGGCCGAGCAGCAGTTCGGCGGCCTGGGCCGCGTCCTCGACCTTGATGCCGAGCACCCCGAGGGCGCCGGCGTCCAGGCGCTCACGGCGGCCGAGACCGGCGAAGTCGTCCATGCGGTACGGGTTGTTGCTGACCAGGACGGCCTGCGGCGCGTGGATGACCGTCTCCCCCGGCCGGCTCTGCGCCTGGGGGTAGGCGCGGGCGGTCAGCGTCGCGCCGCGCTCGAAGGTGAGCAGCTCGGGCAGGAGTCCCAGGGTGGTGCCGACCTTGTCGTCGCGGTAGGCGGGGCTCTGCACGATCGAGGCGTAGGCGCCGAAGGAGGCGTTGTTGACGAAGGGGCGGCTGTCGGCCGTACCGGCTCCGTCTCCGCTGTTGCCGTCGATGCCGCCGATGCCGCTGTCGAGGAAGCCCAGGTCCACCCTCAGCTCCACCCCGCCCGCGTCCGTGAGGGCGTCGAGGCAGGCCGCCGGGTCGTCGCGGTCGAGGCCGAGGTCCATGGCGAAGTGGTTGCGCGTTCCGGCGGACACGACCAGGAAGGGCAGGTCGTGTTCGGCGGCGACGCCCGCGACGAGGGCCTGGGTACCGTCGCCGCCGGCCACGCCGAGCAGATCCGCGCCCGCCGCGACGGCCTCGCGGGCCAGGGCGACGACGTCCTCGGGCTCCGGTTTGTCGGGGTCGAGCAGATGGACGCGGGCGCCGAGCCGCTCCGCCTTCTCGCGCAGCCGGAAACGCTCGACCTTTCCGTCGCCGGAGCGCGGGTTCATGAGGAGGAACGGGCGCAGGGGTGCGGGCGACTCGTACTCGCGGACCGGAATCACATGGGATCTGGTGCTGCTCAGCGCGAATTTCCCGGCCCACACGGCGGCGCCCCACAGGGCGAGGGACGCGGTCGCGGGCCACAGCAGGTTGGCGGCGGCGAAGAGCGCGACGACGGCGACAGGGGTGGCGACAGCGAGCACCACCCCCACACCCCGCACGAGGCCGCGCCGGGCGAGCGCCCACCAGAGGCTGGACGCGGTGAGCACGGCTCCGCCCACGCCGACCGCCGCGAGCAGCAGGCTGCCCATGCCCGCGTAGCCGATCGGCAGCAGTACCGCCGTTCCGGCCGCTCCGAGCGCACCGCGCGCCGCCCAGCGCTGCCGGGCATGCGCTCGCCCGAACAGCTCGTTGCTCACGCCGGTACCCATGTCCATGTCGACGTTCTAGCAGAGTTCGTATTCAGCCTGCTCACAGGTGGAACAAAGCGGTATTCAAGGGTGACCCGGCTCACCCCACTGAGCGGGATGATCACGGTGCTCTTACCTTGAAGACACGATCGGGTCACGGTATCTTCACGAGCCAGTCGCCACGCGGACCCGGTATCGGCGCGCGTATTCGCACTTCCCATTTCCCACCTTCTGGAGAACGTGACGATGGCCGTGCCCGAGACGAATTCCCTGAGACAGCACGAAACAGGGACAGTGACCGAGGCCGAGGCGAAGACAGAGATACGGCATCACGTCTCGCGGGCCGAACTGCGAGGCACCCGGGTGCGGCTGGCCGGGTACGCGTATCCGCGCCGGGTGGAGACACCCGACGTCACCACTCAACTCGTCCTGCGAGAGCGGGAGTCGGGCACGGAGTACCGGCTGCCCGTCACGAGCGTCCCGTCCCCGTGCCTGGGCGCCGAGGAGGACGAGGGGCGGTACTCGTACGAACGGGCCGGATTCGAGGCCACCTTCGACATCGACACCGTCGCCGACGGATCGTCCCTCGACGACGGACTGTGGGACATCTCCCTCGCCGTCGGCACCCGGGGGAACACGCGTGAGGTGCGCATAGGCAGCAGCCGGGCCGACCGGCTGCCCGGCCGTCCCGACGTGCGGATCACGGAGACCGTACGCGGTCGACGTGCCGTGACGCTCTACACCACCGTCCCTTACGGCAACTACACGATCGACCTCGGCGAGCGGAAGCACCCGGTGCTGAAGCGGATCACGTTCGGGGACGTCCGCTGGCACGCCGGCCGACCCACCGAGCTGCTGATCACCGGCCGTTGCACACTCGGCGCGTGCCCGCGCGGGGCGCTGACCGTGCACCTGCGCAACGAGCGGGAGCCGGGCGCGACGGTGGTCCTCACCGCCGTACGGCCCCCGCACGGCGAGCAGTTCACCGTCCATGTGCCCGTCGCCGAGCTGGGGCAGGGCGTGTGGAGCGGCGAACTCCGGCTCGGGGAACGGGTGTTGCCTCTGCCGCCGCTGCCGAAGCGGTTGGCGGCTGCCAAGTGGTGGCGTCGGACGGGGCTTTGGTACGCGAAGCCGGTTTCCCGTCCCGGCGGCGGATTCACTCTCCGGGTGGGCCGGACCGGCAGAAAGGGACTACTTCGGGCGATTCTCCGGGCGGCTCTCCGATTCTGAGAATTGCCGCCTCTCCCGCTTTCCCTCGCTTTCCCTCGCTTTCTCTCCCTATCCCCCGCTTTACCTTGCTTTCCGGTCAGCCACTCGTGGCGAAGGTGTCGAGGGCGACATCGAAATACTCCTTCGCCTCCCGCACCTTGCCGACGGGCGCCGACACCCACACGTCGTACATCCGCCCGCCCTCCTCCCAGCACAGGTCGTATGTGTGCCGTGGCCCCTCGGCCGCGCTGAAGCCGTCCCAGGTGAACTCCCAGAGTGCGGCGGCGTGTCGCGCGTGCACGGTCTCGGTGACCCGCCCGTCGCGGTAACCCGGGTTCGTGGACGCCCCGTCGGCGTCAGCCCGCTCCATCACGGCGAGGGGGCCGCCCGGTTGAGGGTCGACGACCTTGATCCCGAGCCGGAAGACCTCCCCCGGCGACAGATAGAAGACCCTCTCCTTCTGCTCCGTCCGCGTGAACCCGTCCGGAACGGCGAGCGAGAAACCGCGCGGGTCGCGGGCCAGACGGTAGCCGGAGGGAGCGGTCGCGGCGGAGGGGGTGGCCCCGGCCGTCGCCCCCACACCGGGCGACACCGTCGACGTACTCGGCGACGCCCCCGTCGTACCGGGCGACCTGGTCGACGTACCGGGCACGGCCCCCGTCGTACCGGGTGACACCTGCGACGCCCCCGACACCGTCGGCGTCGCGGTCGCCGACGCCGTGTTCCTCGGCGAGTCGCCCCCGCCGTCCCCCGACCGCATCAGCAGCGCCGCCGCGGACACCCCCGCCCCGGCCAGCGCGGCGACCAGCACCGCGGCGATGAGTACGGCCCGCCCCGAGGGTCTCGGTGGCCGGTCCGGCGTACGGGAGGACGCCTTGCGGAGGGAGACCGTCGGCGTCGACTCCCGGCCTCCGGATTCCTCGCGCCGCTGGGTCTGCGGCCCGCCCGGGGTGTACCCGGCCGACAGCTTCGGCGTCCGCCCTGTCGCGCGGAACGCCCGCAGCATCCGCTCCGCCTCCGCCGCGTCGAGGCGCCGCTCGGGATCGCGTTCCAGGAGGCCCCGTACGACGGGCAGCAGCGGCGCGGCCTGTGCCGGTGGCCGTACCTCGTCGATCACGACGGCGTGCAGAATGCCGCCCAGCGAGTCGCGCCGGAAAGGTGATTCGCCGCTCAGGGCCGTGCACAGCAGCGCGCCGAGCGACCACAGGTCGGACTCCGGCCCGGTCCGGACGCCGGACATCCGCTCGGGCGCGGTGTACTCGGGCGAGCCGACGAAGGAGCCGCTCTCGGTGAGTGTGGTCGCGCCCGCGACCTGGGCGATACCGAAGTCGGTGAGGACGATCCGGTCGGTTCCGTCCTCAAGGAGGACGTTCGCGGGCTTGACGTCCCGGTGCAGAACACCGGCGGCATGGGCGGTCCCCAGGGCGCCGAGCAGGGCGATACCGATCCGGGCGGCCTCGTCCGCGTCGACGGGGCCGTGCCGGGAGATCTGGTCGGCGAGCGAGCTGCCCTCGATCAACTCCATGACGATGTAGGGGCGTTCGTCGTCCTCGACGACGTCGTGCACGACGATGATGTGCGGATGGTGCAACTGGGCGACCGCGCGCGCCTCGCGCAGGCTGCGGTCGCGCCGCAGCCGGGCCTCGTCGGTCGCGAGGGAGGTGTCCTGCGTCAGCTCCTTGACCGCGACCCGCCGTTCGAGCAGCTGGTCGGTCGCCCGCCAGACGACGCCCATACCGCCCCGGCCGACTCTCGCCTCCAGGCGGTACCGCCCGGCGATCACTCGGAAGCTCTCCCCCTCGGTCCCCATGAGCCTCATCATGCCCCAACGGAGGACGCGCCTTTGGGACGGTGAGCGGCGGATGACCGACAACCGCCTACCCGGCCCGGCGGGTGGGGGCGCGGTCAGCCGGAGTTCGGCCGCCACCCTCGCAGTACCGTCGTGAACTGCTCGCGCGCGGTCGCCCAGTCGGCCGCCGGCGCGGACATGTAGATCACGTACTCGGCTCCGTCCCGGCCGAGATACGCCTGCTCGATGGCCCGCCGCGGTCCCGGGAACTCCGAGTCCTTGGCCAGGGCTGTCCAGGTGAAGTCCCAGAGCGCGCCCTTGCGGTCCCGGTAGACGTTCGACTCCAGGCTCACCCTGCTGTACTCGCTGAGACGCTTGAGCTGCGTTTCCAGGTCGAGCTGGTGGAGGTAGGGGTCGTCGAAGTCCGGGTCCTTGTCGATGGCGATGCGCAGGAAGTGCTTCCCGCCGTCGGGCGAGTAGTCGATCTGCGCGTTCGTCACCGTCCGCGTCCATCCCTGGGGCAACGGGAGGCTGAAACCGGCCGGATCGTCGACCCGTGTCCAGCCCTTCGGCACGTCGGTGGCGGCGGAAGTGGCGGAAGGAGTGGCTGACGGGGTGGTCGAAGGAGTGGCAGAGGCGGCGTCGGACGCGGAGGTGGGCGGAGTGTCCGAGACGTCGGAACCGGCCGTCTGTGAACGCGCGTTCCACTGATGGAGTGCGAGCGCTCCGCCCCCGCCCACGAGCACCACCAACGCGGCCACGAGGGCGATCGTCCGCCACCGGCGGCGCGAACGTCCCGGGGCGGCGGGGCCGACGACGGTTCCCTGCTGAGCCGTGGTGGAACCGGCTGTCGCGCCCCCTATACGGAAGGTCCCGACCTCCCCTTCCGCCGGCACCCGCACCGACCGGTTGTTCAACGTGGGCACATACTGCTCGGCCGCGCGGGGCTGTCGGCCCTCCGCCGCCTCCGCGAGCATCTGCTCGGCCTCGGCGGCTCCGGGCCGTACGGCCGGATCCTTGAGCAGCAGGGCCGTGATGACGGGCCCGAGCGGACCGGCGTACCGCGCCTCGGCGGGCTCGTCCTCGACGACCGCCTGCATGGTGGTCAGCGGGGACGTGCGGCGGAACGGGGACCGGCCCTCGACGGCCGTGTACAGCGTGGCGCCGAGCGCCCAGAGGTCGGAGGACGGTCCCGGGTCGTCGCCGCGCAGCCGTTCCGGGGCGAGGTAGTCGACCGACCCGACGATCTCTCCGGTACGGGTGATGGTCGTGTCCCCCTCGACCTGGGCTATGCCGAAGTCGGTCAGCAGGACGCGGCCGTCGTGGGAGAGGAGGACGTTGCCGGGCTTGATGTCGCGGTGCAGTACACCGGCGGCGTGTGCGGCGGTCAGCGCGCGCAGCACCCACAGGCCGATCCTGGCGGCCTCACGCGGCTCGACGCGCCCGGACTCCTTCACCTCGTCGGCCAGGGAGTTGCCCTCGACGAGTTCCATCACGATCCACGGCCGGCCGTCGTGGTCGAGCACATCGTGCAGGGTGACGACGGCGGAGTGGTTGATCCGCGCCGCCGCGCGCGCCTCGGCCCGGGTCCGGGCGAGCAGGACGGCCTGCTCGCTCTCGGACACGTACAGCGCGGCCGTCAACTCCTTGATGGCGACGGCACGGTGCAGCAGCTCGTCGTGCGCACGCCACACCCGGCCCATGCCACCGCTGCCGATGACGTCGACGAGCCGGTAGCGGCCCGCGAGGAGTTGGCCCTGCATCTGATTCACGTTTCCCCGCAATGGTCTTGACAGGGGCAAGACTAAGGAGCGCCCACGCCGGAGGGAACCGCAGGGGGCCCTACGGGGACAGCACTGTGACGGTTCTGCCCGCCGGGCACGACCGCACGGTCAGCCGGTGGGCTGATAGGTCGCCGCCGCCTGCTCGTAGAGGCGGGTCACCTCGTCCCGTTCGGCCTCCGGTCCGCGCACCTGGACCACGTGGTACCGGCCGTCGACGAGTATCGCGAGATTGCGTACGAACACCTCGCTGCCGGAGCTGTTCTGCCAGGTGAACTGCCCCTCGACCATGGTCCGTCCGCCCACCTCGATGGTCCGCATCCCGCTGGACGTGGCCCACGTCGAGTCGCGGAACGGCTGCAACTCGTACTCCCGCTCCCGCTGGTACGCCATCGGATCGGCGCCGGACGACTTGGTGGTGTCCCGGCCCGGTACGACGATCAGCTGGAACGAGCCGTGTGAGTAGACGACTTGGCCGCGCCCGTTCTTGCCCGTGTGGTCCCAGCCGTCGGCCACGGCGACGCGGAATCCGGCCGGGTCGGTGCGCACGGTGAAACCGGCGGCGGCATCGGGCCCGTCGGTCGGCGTCGTCTCGGACGAACCCGCCGACGGGGAGGCGCTGTTGCCCTTTCCGCCGCCGGGCGAGGTCTGCTCGGGCCTCGGTTCGCTGCTCGCGTCCGGAGTGTCGGACGACTGCTCCGGCGCCGCACTGACCTTCCCGGCGGAACCGGTCCGTTCCCCGTCCCGCGATCCGTCGCTGTTCGCCTTCGGCATGAAGAACATGGCGTAGGCGATCGCCGCGGCCAGCACCAGCAGTATCAGGAGGAGCAGGTTGCGGCCCAGTTTGCGGGGCGCCCGCTGCTCCTGCCTGGCCCGCTTGTGCCGACCGTGCGGACCGGCCGCGGGCAGGCCCGCCTTCCGCCTGCGCACCAGTTCGCCCCGGCGTCGCACGATCGGCAGCCGGCGCGGATCGGTGGGGGGCGCGGCGACGACGTGCGCACCGGCCTCCGGTTCGGGCGCCGACCTGACGAGGGAGCGCAGCCAGCCGTTCAGCTCCTCGAAGTCGAGCCGCTCGGTGGGGTCCTGACGCAGCAGCGACTCCACGACGGGCCGCAGCGGCCCGCACTCCTCCGCGAAGGCGGGCGGCTCGGCGCACACCAGTTGCACCAGCTCGGCCGTCGACTCCTCGGGATAGGGCGCGTGACCCTGGACGGCCCTGAAGAGCAGCGCGCCGAGCGCCCACAGGTCCGTCGCGGGACCGATGGGCGCGGCCAGCTGCCAGTTCTCGTGGACGGGCCCGGCCTGCTCGGGCGCCCAACGCTCGGTCACCGCGCCGACGACAGCCATCCGCGCCTGCCGTGCCCGCTCGGCGGCCAGTGCGGTGGCGGGCCCACGCCTGGGCGCGTCGGCGACGGCCGCGCCGTCCCAGTGGCCCGGGGACCGCCCGGGGACACGATCGGCGGGCGGGCGCTGGTCCTGCGGCTGGGTGTGTGGCTGGTCCTGGGGCGCGGCGTGGGTGAGCGGGCGGTGCTGCTGCTGGTGCGGAATGCCGTCGGCCGCTCCGTGCGCCGCAGCGCCGGTCCCTCCGGCGGGGAGGGCGGTACGCGCGTGTGCGGCGTGCCCGGGGACTCCGGTCGCGGGGAGGGCCACGCCGTTCCAGGCAGGAGTGTTGCGCACGCCGTAGGGGTCGGCGATCTGCCCCGGAGGCGGAGTGGCCGGAGCCCGCTCACCGGCGCCGTGCACACCGGCAGCCGTGTCACCGGCCGCCTCGATCGAAGGCCGGGCTCCGGGCAGCGCCATGCGCCCGCTCTGCTCGGCCTCCTGAACCCGGGCCGCTGCCCGGGCCCCCGCCCGATACGCGGCGATGGCCCCGGCCCGCGCCGCCCGGATGTCCCCCTCGGTCTCCGACGCCCGACGCTCACCGGAGCCTCCGGTACTCCCCTCGACGCCCGTCCCGGGCATCCCTCCACCCGTCCGTGCCTCGATGGCGGCACGCCGGGCGGCCTCGGGGTCCGCGCCGGAATCCCCGGCGAACGTCCCCCCGGCGACCCCGTAACCCCCGCCGGAGTGTCCGGGACCACCGACCCCACCGCCGGTCAGGCCCTGCGGCCTCGCTACGGCCTGTCCTCCCGCCGACGAAGCCGGTGACTGCCCGTACCCACCGCCCCCGCCGCCACCGCTCGCCGACGAACCCGCTCGGCCGGCGGAGCGCGCTTCTATCGCGGCACGCCGGGCAGACTCGGGGTCCCCACCGGAATCGCCGGCGAACGTCCCCCCGGCAACCCCGTAACCCCCGCCGCCTCCAGCCGGACGGCCCGCGCCGCCAACCGTCCCGGGAGCGCCGACCGCCGCGGTCGCGCCCTCCGGCACACCGGTCGCCCCCGGCCCGTCCCGGCCTGGTACCGGGTCGTAGCCGCACAGCGCCTCTTCCGCCGCGCCGGCCGCCAGCCCCGTGAGCATCACGCGTCCGTCGTCGCAGACGAGCACCGTGCGCTCGGTGATGTTGCGGTGCACCCAGCCGTGGGCGTGCAGCACCCGCAGGGCCATGAGGACGTCGGCGGCGACCTCGGCCGCGCGATACGGCGTCAGCGGCTTCTCCGCGAGCAGCGACTCCAGGGGCCTGGCCGGCACCAGTTCACTCACTATCCACAGTGAACCGCCCTGCGCGAACACGTCGAAGACCTGGTCGAGCCGTGGATGATCGGGGATGGACGCGGCGGCCTGCGCGGCCTCTATGGCGCGCAGTACGGTCGGGTCGCTGGGTCGGCGGGTGGCCGTGGACCGCACGGCAGCGCCTCGCACCCGACGCCCGTCCCGCGCCACGAACCCGTCCGGCAACCCGTCCGCGTCAAGCACTTCAGCCTCGACGACTTCGGGCAACGGCACCTGCCTGACCAGGACTTCCTGCCCGCTGTAGGTGTCAAAGGCTCGGGTCTCGCGCTGTTCGAACTCATCGGACGGCGGCACCGGCAGGCGGTAGCGGTCGGCGAGTACCCGCCCCGCATATTCCTCCACGATGCCTCCCCCGACCGTCCGGCTGCTCAATTCCGTTCGCCATACGTCCCGTTCTGCATGCGTACGGTCCGCAACCACTCACGATACGTGCCGGAGGCAACTCACAAAGAGGGGATTCGAGATCTCACGGCCTCAACTCGGAAGCGCGGGCATCACGATTTCGGCTCGAACGTCTCCGTGAAGGTCCGCCATGTCTCCTTGCGCAGCTCACTGTCCCAATTCGACGCTTTCGCCGTGAACATGAGCCCATACCCGAGTTGGCCGTCGACGACGAACCCCCGGTCCACCGACCGGTACTTCGTCCCGCCCTCCGCGTAGGTGAACTCCCAGTCGGCCGTGTTCCAGCCGCGGTAGCTCACCTTCGCTATTCGGATCCGGTCGTACTGGGAACGCGTCATGTACTGCTCTTGGTTCTTCCAGTCCGCCACGGGGTCGCTCTTGGGCGTGGTGGTCCATCCCACGAGCAGCCTCTGTCCGTCGGGCCCTGCGAAGCGGGCCCCCGCGGCTCCCGTGGACTGGTACTTCCACCCGGCGGGCAGTCCGATGGAGAACCCCTGTCCAGCGGTGTACGTGGACACTCCCGCGGGGCGGCCGGACTCACCGGACGCGCTCACGGACGCACTGGGCGAACTCCCCGCTCCCGTACCCGTCCCGGTTCCCGTCTCCTTGCCGGTCGTGGGGTCGGCGCTCTGCCCACCGTCCGTACGGGTGCCGTCGTCCTTGTCCTCCTTGGTCTCGGCGGAGTCGGAGGACGTGGAAGTCACCTTGTCCCCGCCGTTCTTCGCCCCGCCGGCGGAACTGTCGGTGGAGTCGTCGCCCCCGAGCACGAGGGCCAGCACCACGCCGAGCACGATGACGGCGACGACCACCGCGATGAGCACCAGCGTGCGCTTCGGCACCACGTCGGTGAGCGGCGCCCTGGGCACGGACCGCGGCGGCAGATCCGGCGGCGGCACCACGGGCCACCCCGAACTACGCCCCCCGGTAGCGGCGTTGCCGCCCTGCGCTCCCCGGTCCCGAGCCTGGCCGTCCCGAGCACCGGGAACGACAGTCCCCCGCGCCGTACCGTCGGTCCGCGTCCCGGTCTCCGGCGCGTCGTCGGTCTTCGCGGCCTCGTCCGCCACACCGGCGGAAGGCACACTCCCCGAGGCCGCGACGGCCCCGGCCGCTCCTGCGGGCTCGGAAGCGGCGGCCGTGCCGGCGGAGCCCGCGGACTTCGTACGGACCGCGGCTCCCGCCCCGGCGCTCGCCGCGACGGCCGCCTTCTTCACGGACCGGAACGCCCCCCGGAACCGCTCGCCGGCCTCTTCGACCCGCTTGCTCCCGGAACCCGACTCGGCCTGGCTCCCGCTCTCCGCGCTCCTACCGGCTCCCTTGCCCTTGCCCGGCAGAACCGGCAACGGCACGACCTTCGTGGCGTCCATCGGTTCCGGCGCGGCCGGCTTGGGCTCGGGAGCGTGGATCACCGCGTTGAGCATCCTGCGCGCACCGGCGTCGTCGAGCCGCTTGGCGGGATCCTTGTTGAGCAGCCCGTAGATCACGTCCTTCAGCGGGCCCGCGTTCTTCGGCTCCTCCAGTTGCTCCGTCATCACCGCGGTCAGCGTCGCGATCGCGGACCCCTTGTCGTACGGCGGCACACCCTCGACCGACGCGTACAGCAGGCCGCCGAGCGACCAGAGGTCGGCAGCGGGGCCGGGCTTGTGGCCTCGGGCCCGCTCCGGCGAGATGTAGGAGGGCGCGCCGACGAGCATGCCGGTCGAGGTGATCGACGGGTCGCCCTCGACCTGCGCGATACCGAAGTCGGTGAGGACGACCCGGCCGTCCTCGGACATCAGCACGTTCGACGGTTTCACATCGCGGTGCAGGATGCCCTCACGGTGCGCGGACCTGAGGACGTCGAGGATCGCGAGGCCCACCTCGGCCGCGCGCCGGGGCTCCAGCAGCCCGTCCTCACGGATGACCTCGGCGAGCGACTTGCCCTCGACGAGCTCCATCACGATCCACGGCCGGTCGTCCTCCTCGACCACGTCGAAGACGGTCACCGCGCTGTTGTTGCGGATCCGCGCGATCGCCTTGGCCTCGCGCAGCGTCCGCGTGATCAGCCGCCGCTTCTCGTCCTCGTCGATACTCCCCGGGAATCTCAGCTCCTTGACGGCGACCGTCCGGCCGAGGGTCTCGTCCTCCGCACGCCAGACGGTGCCCATGCCGCCGCGGCCGAGGACTCCTCCCAGCCGGTACCGCCCGGCGAGGAGACGCTCACTCCTGTCCTGACGGGATGCTCCCGCCCGCTCCGCCTCCGACATGCGTCCCCTCAACCAACCCGCCCTGACAGAGCCTCCATTGTCCCTCACCCGACAACCGGCCGATGCCCCGGGTGCCCCTCGGGACGGACGGCGGCCCGTGGGAAGGAAGGCCGCGTGGAGCAACACACCCCCCGCCCCACCTGCTGTCACTGCCATCCCCCCTCTCGAATGGACCCCGTCGCGAGCGCGGGCCCCGGTCCCGAACCGGCCCCGCTCGCCGCCGACTTCTGCCCCCGCACCCCGTAGAACGGACGGGTGCCGGGCAAAGATCCCAGCTCACGATGCTCGTTCGAGTGACGGTCAGGAGTTCGAGAAGGGCGGCCGGGAGGTTACCGAAAGGCCGAAACCCGCGGTTCGGGACCGGAAGTCGCGGAGACGTCAGCGCGGCACGATGTCCGGCGCACCCAGCCGCGCCGCGTCCGCCGTCAGGTCGTCGGGCTGCCGCTGCGACTCGCGCTCCGCCTCCACGCGCTTGTCGTAGTGCTCGACCTCACGCTCGATCTGGTCCTTGTCCCAGCCGAGGACGGGCGCCATCAACTCCGCCGCCTCACGCGAACTGCGCGTCCCCCGGTCGAACGTCTCGATCGAGATCCGGGTCCGCCGGGTCAGCACGTCGTCCAGATGCCGCGCGCCCTCGTGCGAGGCCGCGTACACGATCTCCGCCCGCAGATAGTCCTCGGCGGCCTGCAGCGGCTCGCCGAGCGAGGAGTCCGCGGCGATCAGATCGAGGACCTCCTGCGCCAGCGAGCCGTACCGGTTCAGCAGGTGCTCCACACGCACCACATGGAGACCGGTGCGCGCGGCCGTGCGTGCCCTGGCGTTCCACAGCGCGCGGTAGCCCTCGGCACCCAGCAGCGGCACGTCCTCCGTCACGCACTCGGCGACCCGCTGGTCGAGACCGTGCACGGCCGCGTCGACCGCGTCCTTCGCCATCACCCGGTACGTCGTGTACTTGCCGCCCGCCACGACCACCAGGCCCGGCACCGGGTGCGCCACGGTGTGCTCGCGCGACAGTTTGCTGGTGGCGTCGGACTCCCCGGCGAGCAGGGGTCGTAGGCCCGCGTACACGCCCTGGACGTCGTCCCTCGTCAGCGGCACCGCGAGTACCGAGTTCACGTGCTCCAGCAGATAGTCGATGTCGGCGCTGGAGGCCGCCGGGTGGGCCTTGTCCAGGTCCCAGTCGGTGTCCGTCGTCCCGACGATCCAGTGCCGGCCCCACGGGATGACGAACAGCACGGACTTCTCGGTGCGCAGGATCAGCCCGGTCGTCGAGTGGATCCGGTCCTTGGGTACGACCAGATGGATGCCCTTGGACGCCCGGACATGGAACTGTCCGCGCTCGCCGACCATCGCCTGGGTGTCATCGGTCCACACCCCGGTGGCGTTGACGATCTGCCGGGCGCGGATCTCGTACTCCCCGCCGCCCTCGACATCCCGCACCCGGGCACCGACGACCCGCTCCCCCTCCCGCAGGAAGCCGGTCACCCGAGCGCCGTTGGCGACCTTCGCGCCGTACGCCGCCGCCGTGCGCACCAGAGTGGCCACGAAGCGGGCGTCGTCCATCTGTGCGTCGTAGTACTGCAACGCTCCGACCAGCGCGTCCTTCTTCAAGGCGGGTGCGACACGCAGGGCGTGACGGCGGCTCAGGTGACGGTGTGCCGGCAGACCCCGCCCGTGTCCGCGGGCCATCGACATCGCATCGTAGAGCGCGACGCCCGCCCCGGCGTACAGCCGCTCCCAGCCCTGATGCTGCAGCGGATACAGGAACGCCACCGGCTTGACCAGGTGCGGAGCGAGCCGCTCCAGCAAAAGCCCGCGTTCCTTCAGCGCCTCCCGGACGAGGGCGAAGTCGAGCATCTCCAGATAGCGCAGGCCGCCGTGGATGAGCTTGCTGGACCTGCTCGACGTGCCCGACGCCCAGTCACGGGCCTCCACCAGTCCCGTGGACAGACCGCGGGTCACGGAGTCGAGCGCGGTGCCCGCTCCGACCACGCCGGCGCCCACGACCAGCACATCCAGCTCACGCTCGGCCATTGCTGCCAGTGACTCGGCACGCTGTGCCGGTCCCAGTGCCGCTGTCCTCATCGCTGCCTCCCGCTGTCGGTCGCACCGGCCGTCTCCGCACGACCGGCCGACTGTGGTTCACGCCGTACGACTGCGCCTGCCCGAATCCCTCTGCCCGAATTCTGACCGGGTCGCCCGACTTCGGCCACCACCCGCCCTCAGCCTGTGGACAACCCACACAGAAACACCTGTGGAAACTCGCCCACCCAATCACGCATATCGGTCATATTTACTCCTAGTCTGACATTGCGCTCGCTCGTTCTGTCCACAGGGCTTGCGCACCTGTCCCGCTTCGGCTACTGGGAAGGACGGCCCACGCATGCCCGCAGACCTCGCCGTCATCGGACTCGGACATCTCGGCCTGCCACTGGCCCAGGCGGCGGTCGCCGCCGGCATCCCCACACTCGGCTACAAGACCGGCCCCGAGGCCGGTTCCCTCACCGCCGCCGAACTGCGCCGGATGCTCTCCAGAGGCTTCCGGACCGCCGCCGGCCCCGCCGAACTCGGCCGTGTACGCACCGCCGTCATCTGCGCGCCCACCCCACGAGGCGCTGACGGAGCGCTCGACCTGAGCCAGGTGGAGGCCGCCGCCCGCACCCTCGCCGCGCGCCTGCGCCCGCACACCACGGTGATCCTGGAGTCGCCCGTTCACCCGGGAACGACGGAGGAGTTCCTGCGCCCGCTCCTCGAAGAGGGCTCCGGGCTGAAGGCGGGCCGCGACTTCCACCTCGCCTACTCCCCCAGCCGCGTCGACCCGGGCAACCGCGACTTCACCCCCGCCAACATCCCGAAGGTCATCGGCGGCCTCACCCCCGCCTGCACCGAGTCGGCCGCCGCCTTCTACAGCAGGCTCACCGACAAGGTCGTACGCGCGCGTGGACCCCGGGAAGCGGAAACGGTGCAGCTCCTGGAGACCAACTTCCGGCACGTCAACATCGCCCTCGTCAACGAGATGGCCGTCCTCTGCCACGACCTCGGCGTCGACCTGTGGGACGTCATCCGCTGCGCGGAGACCAAGCCGTTCGGCTTCCAGGCATTCCGCCCGGGCCCGGGCGTAGGCGGCCATGCCGTACCCCAGGACCTGCACAACCACACGGGCCACACCGGACGCACGGGCCGCGCCCTGCGCATGGTGGAACTGGCCCAGCAGGTCAACAACCACATGCCCCAGTACGTCATCCAACGCGCGGCCACACTCCTGAACGAGCACGGCAAATCGGCCCGGGGCGCACGCGTGCTGCTGCTGGGCGTCACCTACAAGCCCGACCTCGCCGACCAACAGGGCTCCCCCGCCCAGGAGATCGCGATCCGCCTGATGGAACTGGGCGCCTCGGTCAGCTACCACGACCCCCACATCCCGTCCTGGAGCGTCCTGGACCGCCCCCTCCCGCGCGCGGACTCCCTCTACGAGGCGGCGGCCGACGCCGACCTGACGATCCTCCTCCAGCAGCACCGCACGTACGACCTCCAGGGCCTGTCGGTGAAGGCTCAGCTGCTGCTGGACACGCGGGGTGCGACTCCTACGGGGGCGGCGCATCGGTTGTGAAGGGGGGCGCGTGGGGGCAGCTGAGCCTCGGGGGTCAGTGGCGCGTGGGCTCTCGCGTCGGTACCGTACAAGGCAGGTGGAGCCCACCGCAGGGTCTGACTGCGGCAGGCTCCGGGATGGTTCACGGGTGTCCGCCCCTACTTCTCATGGGGGCGGCCGCTCACCATCCGTATGTCCACAAGATGCACCTCCTCCGGAACTTGACCGCCCGAAGACGGATCCGATCCCAGCGGGTGGGCTTGCGGTGGCGACCCATGGGCGCCCCCTTCCGCGACACCGCCCATAGACCCGGTAGGCAGCTTGCTGGAACTCGGGCCGGGCCCCGATGGGCGGGGGTCCGGAACCATGTCCCTGGAAGGGGGCGCTCCAGAGAACTGGGGCGCCGATACACACGCTAGCGGCCTCGCCACCCTTGACCGGCGCGTATTCACCCCGAACGCAACCGTGCGCCCCCACCCGCGAAACGCGCCCCACCAGCGCCACTTGGACACACAAAAGGGGGCCCGGCCACCCTCACGGGTAACCGGGCCCCCTTCGTCTGCTCACTTACTCACTCACGCCGCCCAAGCCAAGCGCGGCGGCACCTCATCGCATGTGCTGCGAGTCCGCCACCGTCACCTCGACGCGCTGGAACTCCTTGAGGTCGCTGTAGCCCGTGGTGGACATGGCGCGGCGCAGGGCGCCGAAGAAGTTCATCGAGCCGTCGGGCGTGTGCGAGGGGCCCATGAGGACCTCCTCGATCGTGCCGACCGTGCCGAGGTCGACCTTCTTGCCGCGCGGCAGCTCCTCGTTGACGGCCTCCATGCCCCAGTGGTGGCCCTTGCCGGGCGCGTCCGTGGCGCGGGCCAGCGGGGAGCCCATCATGACCGCGTCGGCGCCACAGGCGATCGCCTTGGGGAGGTCGCCGGACCAGCCGACGCCGCCGTCCGCGATCACGTGCACGTACCGGCCGCCGGACTCGTCCATGTAGTCGCGGCGGGCGGCGGCCACATCGGCGACCGAGGTGGCCATCGGGACACGGATGCCCAGCACGTTGCGCGTGGTGTGCGCGGCGCCGCCGCCGAAGCCGACCAGGACGCCGGCCGCGCCGGTGCGCATCAGGTGCAGGGCCGCGGTGTAGGTGGCGCAGCCACCGACGATCACCGGGACGTCCAGCTCGTAGATGAACTGCTTCAGGTTCAGCGGTTCGGCCGCTCCGGAGACGTGCTCCGCGGAGACGGTCGTACCGCGGATGACGAAGATGTCCACGCCCGCGTCGACGACGGCCTTGGAGAACTGGGCCGTGCGCTGCGGGGAGAGCGCGGCGGCGGTGACCACACCCGAGTCGCGCACCTCCTTGATGCGCGCGCCGATCAGCTCCTCCTTGATGGGAGCCGCGTAGATCTCCTGGAGGCGGCGGGTCGCGGTGTCCACGTCCAGCTCGGCGATCTCGTCGAGCAGCGGCTGCGGGTCCTCGTACCGGGTCCAGAGACCTTCGAGGTTGAGGACGCCGAGGCCGCCCAGCTCGCCGATGCGGATCGCGGTGGCCGGGGAGACGACCGAGTCCATGGGGGCCGCCAGGAAGGGCAGCTCGAAGCGGTAGGCGTCGATCTGCCAGGCGATCGAGACCTCCTTCGGGTCGCGCGTACGACGGCTCGGTACGACGGCGATGTCGTCGAAGGCATATGCCCTGCGGCCGCGCTTGCCGCGCCCGATCTCGATCTCAGTCACGTGTGTGGCCTTTCCATCCTTGGTTCTGCGCCTCCCAGTATCCCCGACGGGTACGACAAAGGCGGCCCCGGAGTGCCTCCGGGACCGCCTCTCGCACGTCCGGTTACCGCTCGCGCCTACTTACGGCTGTAGTTGGGCGCCTCGACCGTCATCTGGATGTCGTGCGGGTGGCTCTCCTTGAGACCCGCCGACGTGATGCGGACGAAACGGCCCTTGGTCTCCATCTCGCCGACAGTGGCCGCACCGACGTATCCCATGGTCTGGCGCAGGCCGCCGACCAGCTGGTGCAGCACGTTCGCCAGGGGACCGCGGTAGGGCACCTGACCCTCGATGCCCTCGGGGACCAGCTTGTCGTCCGAGCCGACGTCGGCCTGGAAGTAGCGGTCCTTGGAGTACGACTTCCCCTGACCGCGCGACTGCATGGCGCCCAGCGAGCCCATGCCGCGGTACGACTTGAACTGCTTGCCGTTGATGAACTGCAGCTCGCCCGGGGACTCCTCGCAGCCCGCCAGCAGGCTGCCCAGCATGACGGAGTCGGCACCGGCGGCCAGCGCCTTGCCGATGTCGCCGGAGTACTGCAGGCCGCCGTCACCGATCACCGGGATACCGGCGACGCGGGCCGCGAGGGCCGCTTCGTAGATGGCCGTCACCTGGGGTACGCCGATGCCGGCGACCACGCGGGTGGTGCAGATGGAGCCGGGGCCCACACCCACCTTGATGCCGTCGACGCCGGCGTCGATCAGGGCCTGCGCGCCGTCGCGCGTGGCCACGTTGCCGCCGATCACGTCTACGTGGACGCTCGACTTGATCTTCGACATCCAGCTCAGGGCGTTGCTGTTGTGCCCGTGCGAGGTGTCGACGACCAGGAAGTCCACGCCCGCCTCGGCGAGCGCCTGGGCGCGCTCCAGCGCCTCGGGGCTGGCACCGACGGCCGCGCCGACGAGCAGCCGGCCCTCGGAGTCCTTGGCGGCACTCGGGTACTTCTCGGCCTTGACGAAGTCCTTGACCGTGATCAGGCCCTTGAGGAGACCGGAGTCGTCGACCAGGGGAAGCTTCTCGATCTTGTGGCGGCGCAGCAGCTCCATGGCCTCGGTGCCGGAGATGCCGACCTTACCCGTGACCAGTGGCATCGGCGTCATGACCTCACGGACCTGACGCGAGCGGTCGGTCTCGAAGGCCATGTCGCGGTTGGTGACGATGCCGAGCAGCTTGCCGTTGCCGTCGGTCACCGGCACGCCGCTGATACGGAACTTGGCACACAGCGCGTCGGCCTCGCCCAGCGTCGCGTCCGGGTTCACCGTGATCGGGTCGGTGACCATGCCGGACTCGGAGCGCTTCACGAGGTCGACCTGGTTGACCTGGTCCTCGATGGAGAGGTTGCGGTGCAACACGCCGACGCCACCCTGGCGGGCCATGGCGATCGCCATGCGCGACTCGGTCACCTTGTCCATCGCCGCGGACAGCAGCGGGATGTTGACGCGGACGTTGCGGGAGATGCGGGACGAGGTGTCGACCGCGTTGGGCAGCACTTCCGATGCGCCCGGCAGCAGCAGCACGTCGTCGTAGGTAAGCCCGAGTGTCGCGAACTTGGCGGGCACTCCGTCGACGTTTGCAGTCATGACACCTTCCCCAAATGGCCTTGCTCGGTGCGGATGTCCATGCTAACGGGAAGCACGGGTCCCGAATTCCACGGTGCGGGGTGCCCCGAGGCTTCGTATGTTCGTACGGAATCGACTGTTCGTACGGAGTCGGCGCCCCGGCCGTTCATACGGGGCAGGGGAAACGGGGCCCGTACTGCGGCCCCTACTGCTCCGCCAGTGCTCGCAGCCGGCTCAACGCGCGATGCTGGGCCACGCGCACCGCGCCGGGTGACATTCCCAACATCTGGCCCGTCTCCTCCGCCGTGAGGCCCACCGCGATGCGCAGCAGGAGCAGTTCACGCTGGTTCTCGGGGAGGTTGGCCATGAGTTTCTTGGCCCATTCGGCGTCGCTGCTGAGGAGGGCCCGTTCCTCCGGACCCAGGGAGTCGTCGGGGCGTTCCGGCATCTCGTCCGAGGGGACCGCGGTCGAACCCGGGTGGCGCATCGCGGCACGCTGGAGATCGGCGACCTTGTGCGCTGCGATCGCGAAGACGAACGCCTCGAACGGGCGTCCGGTGTCGCGGTAGCGCGGCAGGGCGAGGAGTACGGCGACGCAGACCTCCTGCGCCAGGTCCTCCACGAAATGCCGCGCGTCGCCCGGCAGTCGGGACAGCCGGGTACGGCAGTAGCGCAGGGCGAGGGGGTGGACATGGGCGAGCAGGTCGTGCGTGGCCTGCTCGTCCCCGTCGACGGCGCGATGGACGAGGGAACCAATCACCCCATGGGCATAAGCCGCCTCGTCGTCACGCATCGGACCATGGTGCCTTGGCGCCGCTCTCTCCGTGGCACCGCGTCCGTTGTTGTGCACCGAAGCGTTATGAGCAGGTGCGCCGGAACTCATATCCTGCGCCCTCCCCTTCCGCTCGACCGACTCGTCCCCGAGGAACTCCACACCTCAAGGATGCGGCATCCGCGGCGAAACGAGCAGCGGTTGTCCGGCGGGCTGTTTTGCGACCCCCGCCCACCATGCGGTAGACGGGGACTTCCTCACCCCCGGCGAGGTCCATCTAACGGACCAGACCCCAGCGGAAACCGAGCGCCACCGCGTGCGCACGGTCGGAGGCGCCGAGCTTCTTGAAAAGGCGCCTGGCGTGCGTCTTCACCGTGTCTTCGGAGAGGAACAGTTCGCGTCCGATCTCCGCGTTCGACCGGCCGTGGCTCATGCCTTCCAGGACCTGGATCTCACGCGCGGTGAGGGTGGGCGCGGCGCCCATCTCGGCCGAGCGCAGTCGGCGCGGCGCGAGCCGCCAGGTCGGGTCGGCCAGCGCCTGCGTCACCGTGGCCCGCAGTTCGGCGCGCGAGGCGTCCTTGTGCAGATAGCCGCGGGCACCGGCGGCGACGGCGAGCGCCACGCCGTCCAGGTCCTCGGCGACGGTGAGCATGATGATGCGCGCTCCGGGGTCGGCGGACAGCAGCCGCCGGACCGTCTCGACGCCGCCCAGACCGGGCATGCGTACGTCCATCAAAATCAGGTCCGAACGGTCGGCACCCCAGCGGCGGAGGACTTCCTCGCCGTTGGCCGCCGTGGTCACGCGCTCGACACCGGGCACGGTCGCGACCGCGCGGCGGAGCGCCTCTCGGGCAAGCGGGGAGTCGTCGCAGACGAGGACGGATGTCATGGCCGCCCTCCGCAGCTGATGCGCGTCACCTTGAGCCTCCAGGCTGGTACAGAATTGTCACCTGTGCGGTTGACACTCGACCGATTTTCTCGGCAGTGGGTACTGCCGCCCGTCCGAGCGCTTGTTCCTCCAACCGCCTCCGCACTCTCAACGACGGTCACTCGAAAGAGTTACGGGGCTGTGTGTCGTCTTCGGCACTCTACGTGAGGGCGTGGACACGGTGCAGACATGCACAGCAGACCCTCAACGTTTCATCACAACCTATGCCCCATTCAGCCGTTTTTCTTCCCTTTTATTGGTGTCTGAGGCTAGATTCGCAATGAGTCATATTTTCATCTCCTTAGATCGTAGTTGTACGGTCAGGGGCACCAACTCAGCCCAGAACGGCAACAAGGGGACAAACAATGGCAGATTTCTCCCGCCTTCCCGGTCCGAACGCGGACCTCTGGGACTGGCAGCTCCTCGCGGCCTGCCGTGGGGTCGACAGCTCGCTCTTCTTCCACCCGGAGGGAGAGCGCGGTGCGGCACGGAGCGCTCGCGAGAACTCGGCCAAGGAGGTCTGCATGCGATGCCCGGTCCGCGCGCAGTGCGCGGCACACGCGCTGGCGGTGCGCGAGCCGTACGGCGTGTGGGGCGGTTTGACCGAGGACGAGCGCGAAGAGCTGATGGGACGGGCCCGCAACCGGCTGGTGTCGGCGTCGGCCGGTGGCGGGGACCTCGACTCGAACAACTGAAGGAACGTTTCTCTCGGTGCGGCCCGCATGAGCACGCGCACGCGTGCCCACCCGCTCAGACCCGGTCCGCCGCCCGCGCGAGTTGGTCCAGCGTCGCCGCGACCGCCGGCACCTGTGCCAGATCGGGCAGGGTCAGCGCGACGATCTCCCGCCGGACCGCCGGTTCCAGCGTCACGATGCGCGCACCCCGCGGCCGTACGGACTCGACGGCGAGCCGGGGCAGGACCGCCACGCCCAGACCCGCGCCCACCAGACCGACCACCGCGGGGTAGTCGTCGGTCGCGAAGTCGATGCGCGGGGTGAAACCCGCGCCCTCGCATGCCTCGACCAGCTGGCCCCGGCAGCGCGGGCAGCCGGCGATCCAGGACTCGGCGGCGAGTTCGGTCAGGGCGACGGACTCGGCGCGGGACAACCGGTGCCCTTCGGGTACGAGGCCGACGAGCCGGTCGGTGAGAAGGGGGCGGACCACCAGGTCGTCCCACTCACCGGCGCCGGCCGCTCCCTCGTAACGGAAAGCGAGCGCCACGTCGCAGTCGCCCTCGCGCAGCAGTTCGACCGAGTGCGGGGGTTCGGCCTCCTCCAGGGAGACCCGGGTGCCGGGGTGAGCGGCGCGCAGGGCGGCGAGGGCCGTCGGGACGAGGGTGGAGCTGCCGCTGGGGAAGGAGACCAGCCGGACCCGGCCCGCCCGCAGTCCGGCGATCGCCGCGACCTCCTCCTCCGCCGCCGTGAGGCCCGAGAGGATGCCCGCCGCGTGTCGCACGAGGGCCTCGCCCGCCTGGGTCAGGCGCATCTCGCGCCCGCTGCGGATGAGCAGTGGGGTACCGACCGAGGCTTCCAGTGCCTTCATCTGCTGGCTCACGGCGGGCTGGGTGCAGCCCAGTTCGCGGCCCGCCGCCGAGAAGGAGCCGGTGGCGGCCACGGCGCGCAGGACACGGAGATGACGGGCTTCGATCATTTCTCGATCATAAGTGATCCTTTGATTCTGTGGAGAATAATGCGTCGACACTTTGGGGATGAGTGACTTAGCGTGTGGTCGTGGTCATGAATGCGATGGGTGAAACGGCGAGTGCGGGGGCGAGAGTGGTGATGAAGGTGTTGTCCGTGAACGTGGGTCGTGCGCAGTCCGTGCCGTACACGGACCATCCGCAGGGCACCGGCATCGACAAACGGCCGGTGGACGGGCCGGTGCGGGTGGCGGCGCCCGGGCCCAAGGGGATCGGCGGCAGCGGTCTGGCCGGAGACGCGGTGTGCTCGAAGCAGCACCACGGCGGCGACGAACAGGCGGTGTACGCGGTCGCGCGCGAGGATCTCGACGCATGGGAACGCGAGCTGGGCCGCCCGCTGCGCGACGGGATGTTCGGCGAGAACCTCACCACGCGGGGCCTGGACGTGTCCGGCGCGCTGATCGGCGAGCGCTGGCGGATCGGGTCCGAGCTGGTCCTGGAGGTCACCAGCGGACGCATCCCCTGTGCGACCTTTCAGGGCCATCTGGGTGAGAAAAGGTGGGTGCGGCGGTTCACGGAGCGGGGTGCGCCGGGCGCCTATCTACGGGTGATCGAGCCGGGCGAGATACGGGCGGGCGACCCGGTCGACATCGTGCACCGGCCGGATCACGAGGTGACGGTCGCCCTGTACTTCCGGGCCCTGACGACCGAGCGGACTCTGCTGCCACGGCTGCTCACGGCCGGTGCGGCGCTGCATTCGGAGGCGGCGACGGCAGCCGCCTCGTATGTGAGGAAGTACGGCTGACTCGCAGGTGGGGCACGGCCGCTGACAAGGGATTACCCGGAGTGTCCTGGCGGGGACTTCACGATCGGGAGGGAGCGTGCAGGGGGCGGACGGGCACAGCCCGGGTCACTAATCTTGCGCCATGACAACGGCTTTGATTACGGGATCCACCGCGGGTATCGGCGCCGCGTTCGCGCGACGACTGGCGGCCGACGGCCACAACCTCGTCCTGGTGGCGCGCGACGCCAAGCGGCTCGGCGAGCAGGCGACCGAACTGCACGACCGGCACGGCATCGAGGCGGAGGTGCTGAGCGCCGACCTCGCGACGGACGCCGGCATCGAGGCGGTGGCCGCACGTCTCGGGGACCGCAAGAACCCCGTCGACCTGTTGGTCAACAACGCCGGCTTCGGCAACAAGGGCCGCTATCTCGACGTCTCGATGGCGGACGAGCTGCGGATGCTCAAGGTGCACTGCGAGGCGGTGCTGCGGCTGACCAGTGCCGCGGCCGAGGCCATGCGGGAGCGGAGGCGCGGGGGTGTCGTCAATGTGGCGTCCGTCGCCGCGTTCGTGCCGCGCGGTACGTACGGGGCGTCGAAGGCGTGGGTCGTGCAGTTCACGCAGGGGGCGGCGAAGGATCTGGCGGGGAGCGGGGTGCGGCTGATGGCGCTGGCTCCCGGTTTCGTGCGTACGGAGTTCCACGAGCGGGCCGGGATGGGGACGGACAACATCCCGAACTGGATGTGGCTGGACGCGGACAAGCTGGTCGCGGCGGCGCTCGCCGATCTGGCCCGGGGTAAGTCGCTGTCGATCCCGGACCCGCGCTACAAGGCGCTGATGGGCGTGGTGAAGGTGACGCCGCGGGCACTGCTCGGCGGGATCTCGTCGAAGACGGGACGGAAGTACGGGCCTCAGTGATCTCAGTGATCTCTTTACGGGTCCTGGTGCGAGAGGTGGCGCCGCGGCTCCGGTGGGAGTATGGAGTGAGGTACCGGACCCAGGGGGGCCGGAGGCGGCGCCATGACGTTCGTACAGCTGATTGACTGCAAGACCAGTCGGTTCGACGAGATGAACCGGCTGATGGACACCTGGGTCGAGCAGACCAAGGGGAAGAGGTCCGCGACGCACACGATGCTCGGCAAGGATCTCTCGGACTCGTCGCACTTCGTCGAGATCGTGGAGTTCCCGTCGTACGAGGAGGCGATGCGGAACTCGAATCTTCCGGAGACGGACCGGATCTTCCGGGAGATGGTCGCCCTGTGCGACGAGATGCCGACGTTCACGGATCTGGACGTGGTGCGGGACGAGCAGTTGTGCGCGGACTCCTCGCGGCGGTTCTTCGAGGTGATCGCCACCAGGGGTGAACTGCCTTCGCTCAACGACCTGTTCGTGGAGAGCTACCACGACCACGACCCGTCCAACGAGCAGGATGTCATCGGGCTGGACGCGGCCCGGCGCGAGATGCAGATGTGGCGTGAGGGATTCGACTTCGCGTTCACCGTGCACGACCAGATCGCCCAGGGCGACCGGGTCTGCACCCGCTGGACGTGGAACGGGACCCAGCGCGGCGACTTCCTCGGGATTCCCAGCAGTGGCAGACATGTCTCGATGACCGGCACGACCATTCACCGGTTCGACACTGACGGGAAGATCGTCGAGGGCTGGTGGGAGTACGACCGGCTGGGGCTGATGGGGCAGCTCGGAGTGCTGGACTCCATGGAGCAGTAGGGGGCATCGGACCGCCCGCGAAGGGAGAAACCCCCCGTTCCAGCCAGGAACGGGGGGTTTCTTCGTGCCGCGTGAGCTGTTGGCTCAGTGGGAGTGGCCGTGGCCGCCGGCCGCGGCGGCCTCTTCCTCTTCCTTCTTCTCGACGACCAGGGTCTCGGTCGTGAGGAGGAGGGAGGCGATCGAGGCCGCGTTCTCCAGGGCGGAGCGGGTGACCTTGACCGGGTCGATGACACCGGACTTGACCAGGTCGCCGTACTCGCCGGTGGCGGCGTTGAAGCCCTGGCCCTTGTCGAGCTCGGCGACCTTGGAGGTGATGACGTAACCCTCCAGGCCGGCGTTCTCGGCGATCCAGCGCAGCGGCTCGACGGCGGCCTTGCGGACTACCGCGACACCCGTCGCCTCGTCGCCGGTCTTGCCGAGGTTGCCTTCGAGGATCTTCACGGCGTGGACGAGCGCGGAGCCACCGCCGGAGACGATGCCCTCCTCGACCGCGGCGCGGGTCGCGGAGATCGCGTCCTCGAGACGGTGCTTCTTCTCCTTCAGCTCCACCTCGGTGGCGGCGCCGACCTTGATCACGCACACGCCGCCGGCCAGCTTCGCGAGGCGCTCCTGGAGCTTCTCGCGGTCCCAGTCGGAGTCCGTGTTCTCGATCTCGGCCTTGATCTGGTTGACGCGACCGGCCACAGCGCCCTTGTCGCCGCCACCGTCGACGATGACCGTGTCGTCCTTCGAGATGGTGACGCGGCGGGCGGTGCCCAGCACGTCGAGGCCGACCTGGTCGAGCTTGAGGCCGACCTCCTCGGCGATGACCTCGGCGCCGGTGAGCGCGGCCATGTCGCCGAGCATCGCCTTGCGACGGTCACCGAAGCCGGGGGCCTTGACCGCGACCGCGTTGAAGGTGCCGCGGATCTTGTTCACGACCAGGGTCGACAGGGCCTCGCCCTCGACGTCCTCGGCGATGATCAGCAGCGGCTTGGAGGAGTTGGTCTGGATGACCTTCTCCAGCAGCGGCAGCAGGTCCTGGATGGAGGCGATCTTGCCCTGGTGGATCAGGATGTACGGGTCGTCGAGGACGGCCTCCATACGCTCCTGGTCGGACACCATGTACGGGGACAGGTAGCCCTTGTCGAAGGCCATGCCCTCGGTGAAGTCGAGCTCCAGACCGAAGGTGTTGGACTCCTCGACGGTGATGACACCGTCCTTGCCGACCTTGTCCATCGCCTCGGCGATGAGCTCGCCGACCTGCGTGTCCTGCGCGGAGAGCGCGGCCACGGCGGCGATGTCGGACTTCTCCTCGATCGGGCGGGCGGTCGCGAGGAGTTCCTCGGACACAGCCTTGACCGCCGCGTCGATGCCCTTCTTCAGGGCGGCCGGGGAGGCGCCGGCGGCGACGTTCTTCAGGCCCTCGCGGACGAGCGCCTGGGCCAGCACGGTGGCGGTGGTCGTACCGTCACCCGCGATGTCGTTGGTCTTGGTCGCCACCTCCTTCACCAGCTGGGCGCCGAGGTTCTCGAACGGGTCGTCGAGCTCGACCTCGCGGGCGATGGTGACGCCGTCGTTGGTGATGGTGGGAGCGCCGAACTTCTTGTCGATGACGACGTTGCGGCCCTTGGGGCCGATCGTCACCTTCACCGTGTCGGCAAGCTTGTTGACGCCGCGCTCAAGGGCGCGACGGGCGTCCTCGTCGAACTTCAGGATCTTCGCCATGGGAGCGGTTCAGCCCTCTCGGAAATGTGGGTGAAACGAACTGCGCCCCCAGCACCCGGCTTGTTGAGAGTCGCGGGGGCCAGGGGCGCAGTTCACTGCAGTGCTGGTAATGCTGATGAATCCGGGTGAATTACTTCTCGACGATCGCGAGCACGTCGCGAGCCGAGAGGACGAGGTACTCCTCGCCGTTGTACTTCACTTCGGTGCCGCCGTACTTGCTGTACAGCACGATGTCGCCGGTCTTCACGTCGAGCGGCAGGCGCTCGCCGTTCTCGAAGCGGCCCGGGCCCACTGCCAGGACGACGCCCTCCTGGGGCTTCTCCTTGGCGGTGTCCGGGATGACCAGGCCAGAGGCCGTGGTCTGCTCGGCTTCGAGCGGCTGGACCACAATGCGGTCCTCGAGCGGCTTGATGGCAACCTTGGAGCTGGTGGTCGTCACGATCCGACCTCCCCCTTCGGAGATCTCACGGGGTTAACTGTCTGAGGTGGCGACCAGGTCGATCCGTCGTCGCGGGTGCCGGACCTGCCCGTCGCTGTTGGCACTCTCCAGGGGGGAGTGCCAGAACTGAGACTATGACTGCGATTAGCACTCGGTCAAGCGGAGTGCCAATGTCGCCGACGGTTCGGCGGGCGGGGGGTCGGTGATCGTGGGTTCCGGTGAGGTGCTGTTGGTGGGTGTGGGCGCCGGTTTCCGGGGGCTCCGGCCCCAGGCCCCCGTGGTCGCGCCGGACGCGCTCGTCCTCAGACGCCGGACGGGCTGAGGAGTCTGGTCAGAGATAGTCCTCCAGGCGGCCCACGCTCAGGCCTTTCCGCTCCATCTCCTGGAGGAGTCGCACCGTCCGTTCGACCAGGGGCGGGCCGTTCAGGTCGTCGTCCGGGCCCACCAGGGCGATGGTGCCCGGGCCGAGCGGCTCCTCCCCCGGGGTCCACCGCACCACCGCCGAGGCCCCGCAGTCCGAGGCCGCTCTCAGAGTGGTCGTGTCGTAGGTGCCGTAGGGCGGGCGGAAGAGGCGGGGGCGGAGGCCGAACCGTTCGCGGAGTCTGTCCTGCTGGCCGCAGATCTCGGCGCGCTGGCCGGCGTACGGCAGGCCCCGTAGGGACTGGTGGTCCACGGTGTGGTTCTGGACGCTCGCGCCGACCTCTCGCAGGCGGGCGAAGTGGGCGTAGCCCGGGCCCACGACACGCGCCGTGAGGAACATGCTGACCGGGAGGCGCAGTTCGCGGACCAGGTCGACGAAGCGGGGGTCGCGTTCGGCGCCGTCGTCGTAGGTGAGGAAGACGACCTTGTCGTGGGTCGGGACCCGGTCGACGACCGGGGGGAGGCCGGGGCCGGCCGCGCGGATCCTGCGAGGGTGCGTGGACGGGGGCGGGGCCAGGCGCACGGGGGACGACAGGCCCCAGCGGCGGTATGCCTGCGCGTCGGTGGTCGAGGAGGAGTGTGTGCGGCTGTGGTGGGCCGCCTGGGCCGCTCTTCTGCCCAGGCGTTCGATGGGGTCCACGGACTGGGCGCAGCCGGTGGCCGTCGCCGCCAGGAGCGCGGCGGCGAGTGCGGCGGCCAGTGGGCGCGCGGTCACAGGTAGTCCTCCAGACGGGCCACCGCGTATCCCTTGGCGGTGACGAGCTTCATGAAGCGGCGGACCATGTCGGGCATCGTGCCCTTCCCGTCGTCCTCGCCGCGGAAGTGGCTGAGGACGATGTCCCCGGGGTGGAGGTCCCGGTCCCCTTCCCGGTACTCCCAGTGGTCGGCGAAGACCTCCTCGTTCCACAGCGGGACGTACTTCACGCCGCACGACTTCGCCGCGCGCAGACTGTCCTCGTCGTAGTTGCCGTACGGCGGGCGGAAGAGGGCGGGGCGGGTGCCGTAGCGCTTGGTGATCACGTCCTGCATGCCGCAGATCTCGGCCTTCTGGCTCTCGTAGGAGAGAGCGGGCAGATAGCGGTGACGGAGGGTGTGGTTGTTGAGTACGACACCCCGGTCGCGCATCTTCCTGAAGTAGCCGTAGTCCTCCTTGACCAGGTAGTCGCTGAGGAAGGCGGTGTACGGGATCTTCAGTTCGCTCATCATCCGCAGGAACGCCGGGTCCTTCTCGGCGCCGTCGTCGATGGTGAGGAAGACGACCTTGTCGCGGGTGGGGATCGTGGTGAAGACAGGCGGCAGGCCGCGCTTCTCGTGGTCGTCGACCTCGAAGCCCTTGCGGGTCGTGGGCCTCGCCCTGCGGGTGGGGGGCGCGGGGGCGGTCAGCGGGGGCGCGCTCAGGCCCCACCGCTTCGCTGCGGCGACCCGGGCCGCGTGGGAGCGGCCCAGGTTCCGGGCATACGCGTCGAGGGCGCGCGCCGGGGGTGCGTTCAGGCGCAGTTCCTGGCCCGGGGCGGGGCGGCTGCTCTTCGGCGGGGCGGCTCCTTCCGCGCAGCCCGAGGCGAGTGCGGCCATGGCGAGCGCGACGATCCCGGCACGGGCCACTGACCGCTTTTTGTCATTTTGTCCTACCGTTCGCATGGTGCCGGATCTTCCCAGCGCGGGACCCCGGATCGCGGCCGACACCGCCGCCGGAGGCACGTCGTCCACCGGCTGGCCCACAATGACCCGGTGAACGACCTCGCCGCACCCCTCTCCGCCTTCGCCGCCCTGCTCACCCCGGTGGGCCGCGCCCTCCTCGACGAGGTGCGCGGTACCGAGCCGGCCCGTGAGCTGGCCGTCGCCACCCGGCTGCGCCGCGAGCACCCCGCCGAGCTGGTCTCGGCGGCGCTCGGACAGGAGCGCCTGCGGCAGCGGGCGGTGGCGAAGTTCGGCGCCGAGGACGCCGGGCGGATGTTCTTCACGCCCAACGGGGTCGAGCAGTCGACCCGGGCGAGCGTGGCCGCCTACCGGGCGGGGCGGTTCGCGGAGTTGGGCATGACCTCGGTCGCCGACCTGTGCTGCGGGATCGGCGGCGACGCGCTCGCGCTCGCCCGGGCCGGCATCCGGGTCCTCGCCGTGGACCGGGATCCGCTCACGGCCGCCGTCGCGCGCGCGAACGTCGACGCGCTGGGCATCGGGGATCTCGTGGAGGTACGGGAGGCGGATGTCACCGATGTCGACACGACGGCGTACGACGCGGTGTTCGTCGATCCCGCTCGGCGCGGGGGGCGCGGGAGGATCTTCGACCCCGAGGCGTACTCACCGCCGCTCTCGTGGGCCGTGGGAGCGGCCAGGAAGGCTCCGCTGGCCGCGCTGAAGATCGCTCCCGGTGTGCCGCACGAGGCGATTCCCGCCGACGCCGGGGCCGAGTGGATCTCGGACGGCGGTGATGTGAAGGAAGCGGTGCTGTGGTTCGGGACCGAGCCCGGGGCCGTCCGGGCAACTCTGCTGCCCGGGCCGCGCGTTCTGGTCGGGCGGGGGCTGCCGGATCCTCAAGTACGCCCGGTGGGGCGGTACTTGTACGAACCCGACGGTGCCGTCATCCGGTCGCATCTGGTGGCGGAGGTGGCCGAGGAGGTCGGCGGAGGGCTCGTCGACGAGACGATCGCCTATGTGACGGCGGATGAGCTGCGGGACACTCCGTACGCCTCCGCCTATGAGATCACCGATCAACTGCCTTTCGGAGTGAAGAAGTTGAAGGCTCTGCTGCGGGAGCGGGAGGTCGGGGCGCTGACCGTGAAGAAGCGGGGGTCGGCGGTCGAGCCCGAGGAGCTCCGCAGGATGGTGAAGCCTCGGGGGGCCAACTCCGCGACGGTTTTTCTCACTCGGGTGGCGGGGGCGCCGGCGATGCTGGTGGGGCATCCCGTGCGGTGAGCTCCGCTGGTTGGGCGGGTTCTTCGGCTGCCGGTCCGTGGGGGCTTGTCGCGCAGTTCCTCGCGCCCCCAGCAGGCCCCGGCGGGTTCCTCGGCTGCCGGTCCGTGGGGGCTTGTCGCGCAGTTCCTCGCGCCCCCAGCAGGCCCCGGCGGGTTCTTCGGCTGCCGGTCCGTGGGGGCTTGTCGCGCAGTTCCTCGCGCCCCTAGGCGGTGTCTTCAAAAGATCTTGAGTAGTGGATCATGGTGGGGTGATACGTCGCCATGAACTGTCCGATGCCGAGTGGGAGTTCGTCGGGCCACT